>NZ_JBHMEP010000053.1:0-993 GCF_042428525.1 Vibrio olivae | reverse complement strand
AGAAGGTTTTGGAGCTTTTCCCGAAAGCCGTCATCTAACGTTTCGGGAAGTTCTGCCAATAAGGAGAAAAATAAGTCAGGGTCTTTGTCTCGAAAGGCTTCAACTAATTCATGAAAAAAGGGATACGCCTCCTTCAGGGACGTAGAAAAGTCAAGCAATCGATCAATCATCATTGCTTCAGTAAGAAATGGGTATTTTGGTGCTCGGAAACTTTTCCATGTTTTGTATTCATAATGGTTGATGTTTGCACGATTTTTTAGCAAAAAGCGCCAGTTCTTTTTCAGTTTTTCTGCCTGGCTTTTCTGTCCGGCTTTACGAAGTTCATTCATTTCACGGATACGCAACTCATTGAACGCTTGATTCATGTGTTTGACAATATGAAACCGATCAATCACGACTTTCGCATTTGGCAGAACACGTTTGGTGAGCTGGAAGTAGGCGGCGTTCATGTCTGTCACCAAGAATTCTACTTCTTCTGGATTGGTACAACCTAAGAAATAGCTTGTTAATCGAGGTAATTTACGCGTAGGCAAAACATCTATTAATTTTCCTGTTTCGCCATCCGCGCAAATAAAGCTCATCTTATCTTCTATGGAAGCATGCGAACGAAATTCGTCAACCATCAATACTCTGGGGAGGATCTTCTTAGATTGCTTTGGTAAATAGCTTTTAAACTCTTTCAATGTACGAATAACGGTGGTCAAAGATACCTGACAGCTTTTCGCAATAAAAGATAAAGATACTTTTTCAGTCAGTAAAGAAGCAATTTTATATCTAACATGATTTGCGATTGAATGTCTGGGTTGGACAAAATAACTTTGAGCCGTCCAATGGGTGCGACAGTTTTTACAGGTATAGCGTTGCTTTTTTAGGCGCATAACCAAAGGCATATGATTGTATTGTTCAAAACGGACAATCGTTTCCTTTTTTCCATTTTTCACTATAATTGCTTTCCCGTTTCCATCTACCACAGTAGAACCACAACTTCTACAA
>NZ_JBHMEP010000134.1:0-515 GCF_042428525.1 Vibrio olivae | reverse complement strand
TTATTTTTCTTCTTTATACAAAATTCCCTTATATGGTTTCCCGGTATCAACACTCTTTTTTATCAAATGCCTATACATACCCCGTTTTTCCGCATCTATATAATTATCAAAACGAACACATTCTTTTCCGTCCGCTCCATATCCGACTATTTGGCAATTATATTTAATCTTATTTCGCCTTGCGGGTTTATAGTTCATATTTTCCTTTTGTGTACACCAACGCAAATTGTCTGCAAAATTATGATACTTAACCCCGTCTATATGGTCAACGTATGGTTTGTTGTCCGGGTTAGGAATAAAAGCCGCCGCAACTAATCGGCTAACTTGAAACTTCGTGTTTACTCTGTTTTTTGATAAGGTAACAGATAAACCGGACGTTGCGGGTTTACAAGGCGTCAAAATTATATTGCTATCTAATGACTTTATACGCCCGTAATTGCTTACCTCATATAACCCCTCATAGTCTTTTATTTCTTTCCAAATTTCCATACTACTAATTTTATTATGCAAATATA
>NZ_JBHMEP010000064.1:0-714 GCF_042428525.1 Vibrio olivae | reverse complement strand
AATCAAATATAAATAGATGCGTAAATAATAAATTAAAAAGTGCAGGAGGTTATTTATGGAAAAAAATATAAGAATATCAGCAGTAGTGGGAATTGACCCCGGAAAAACCGGGGGGATTGCTGTTTGGCGTCCGAACCACAAAACCGAGGTTATCAAAATGCCGGGCGACCTTATGGAGTTGAAACAGTGGTTTGAGTACATGAAAAGTATTTGCCGCCCGTTGGTATTTGTCGAAAAGGTGCAATTGCGCCCGGATGATATAACCGACAACCCCGGTAAGGCGTTCCGGGTTCAAAAACTGTTATCTGAGTTCGAGAAATTGAAAACTATAATTGCCATGTGCGACGTACCGTTTGTTTTGGTACACCCCCAAAAATGGCAAAACGAATTGAAATTGCGGGTTAAGGGGGAGGAAAAGCCGGAGCGAAAAAAGCGATACCAACGAGCCGCCGCCGATTATTACCCCGATGTTAAGGCGACGTTGTGGAATTCCGACGCCCTTATGATAATGCACTTTGGACGGTACATTTTGCACAACAACCCCCGTTGGGTTTTGGAAAATTTACCCGCCCCAATGCACAATCGTTTATTTTAAGCCCATACACGGCTTTAATTTCCCAAATGGTTAAGAGTATGGCAGACGATAACAAAGCCCCGCAAATCGAAAATGCCGAAAAAATAACGGCAAAAGAGTTGGCGGAAATGGTAAAGCAG
>NZ_JBHMEP010000089.1:0-598 GCF_042428525.1 Vibrio olivae | reverse complement strand
CCCTGGCCGTGCGGCTGTACTTAACCGCGGCAACCGCCCTCACGCTGTCCCTGCTTTTCCCTTTCGGAGTGGAACATTATCTGGTTGCCTTCTTCCTGATCGGTTCCCTGATAACCGCGGCCAGCATCCTGTGGCTGATATCCGTTCTCCAAATCAGCAGGATGCAGCGGGAACTGGCCTCCAGACAGGCGGACAAACTTCCATAAACGGCTTTTCCGGTTACGGTGCGGGTTCCAGGACGCCTTCCTGCTGTTCCTTCGGCAGAATCTTGTCCAGCGCCTCCATGCTGTTGTCCCGGTAAAGGTTTTCCAGCAATTTCTCCCAGCCGGCAGCCTGCTGAACATCCTTCAGGGCAATCACGGGGTCCGGAATCATCATCGCGGGGTCGGGAGCGTACTTTTCCAGCACCTCGTCCGGATTGATCCGGTTGAACGTCGTCTTGCCATACCCCGGCATTCCCGCCTCATGGGCGATGGACTCAATCATTTCAAAATGCAGATGAGCCAAATAATTGCCGTGCGCCGTGCCCACGGTGCCGATCTGCTCCCCACGGCCCACGATGGTTCCCAGAGGAATGTCGCTGATGGTTTTAAGATGC
>NZ_JBHMEP010000038.1:0-1932 GCF_042428525.1 Vibrio olivae | reverse complement strand
ATTTAGCAAGGATCATCGGCTTCTTTTTCTCCCGATACTATATTACCTTCGGAAGCCAAAGACTTGTCCTCGGCAGCCTTCGTAGGCGAGGCGAACTCCGATTGGAAACCGGGCGGGTTGGCGAACGGGGTCTCCGTATCCTCGAAGAACGTCTCATCCCTCCTAATACTCATCCTGAACTTAGGAGCTATGAAAGGATCGTTATTAAGATCGATGTTGATCGTAACGTCATTCATCAAAATATCCTCCTTGATCCTAGAATCGCCTATCCATCCTCTTACGTCAGCGGTCATAGGCATCTTACTAGCGGCTTCCTTGACAGCCTTTAACCGTCCCTTGATAACATCCACGTCTCCAGCCAACGGAATCATATATGTCTTGTTATCCAACCCGGATCTGGCTATAGCGTTGTTAAGATCCATTATATCATCAATACTTACTCCACCACCTAGACCCTCTATAATTCTGTCAGCCATCGATCCGATCATAGATGAGAATGATGATATATCCTGATTTTTCAATCTTACGGGGTACAGGTAATTTCTTCCATTTCCTGTCTTTATAGCTACGACCGGGATACGTGAATTTTTATAATCACCATACTTGTCCCTGACGATAGCCGTACAGAACGGAAATATATTATACTTAATATCATCCCTCATCGTAACCTTCCCGTTCTCTATATATCCTACGCTCTCGACCTTACCAACCGTCTCATTGGTAAAGTCATTTTCGGATACCATCAACGTACCATTATCATCACTTACACTGAAGTTCGGTCTTCCCGGCAAAACACTGGTAACTGTGCCTACGAACGGTATATCAATCTCGCCAGCGACAGATCCTACATTATCCCTATACAACTCAAAGGCCATACTCCTTAAATCAGCGTTACTTCCTTTTGAGTCCGGGTCATTGGCTTTCAGTACCGAGACGAAATTGCCATCGCTATCCACGATCTTAATAACCATATTATCAACCAGCTCTCTGTAAGCCGACTTAGTCTCATCAGAATTAGGATCAACGGCGTTAAGTCTATTGTATTTATCATACAGTCCCTTGGTGTATGGATCTGACATATCCATCTTAAACCTTACCATATCACCCTTGCGAAGGCTAGCCGCTGCTTCCTGATTCACCGACTCGTTGTTAGATCCAAACGTATCACCCGTATAATAAGGGACAACGGATCCGTCCTGCCCCTTGCGATACACCATGAACCAGTTGGAGGTAGATAAGGCGGTCTGCCGCCCCAGTATGACACCGGTAGCGTTCTCGAAAGCCTGAGCGTCATCCTCGCTAATCATCCATCTTGAGTGGTTATCCGATTCTATGACAGTAAATATGTCGATTCCGTTGGTGAAATCCATCACCCTTCCATTATCAGTATCAGTGGCATCAGATCTTTTAAGCCCAAGACCGTCCATAAACCTGTCAAGTCTCATTCCGCCAACCTCATAATACATGACCCCACCGATCTCTCTCTTTTGAGCCATCAACACCACCGGGTTCTGGGCGGCGTTAACTTCCGTCCTGCCGGTGGATGTCCCGGGTTCGCTCTCTGTGAGGACATCACCCATAGGTATGGATTTATCGTAATCCTTGACAGCTATACTTCCGTTATCATACAACCTCATCCATTCCACGAATTGAAGAAGAGGATCATCAGAATAATTATTAATGATATCAATAGCCTCATTAAGTTTATCCTGATCAACTTCATTCCCGTTGTCAATATCATTCATAAGATCATTGTAAGTCTGTATAGCCCCCTTAACCTGATCCTTATCAAGACCATTAATGTTTATATCTATGATATCATCAATAGTATCTCTGATGTTATTTAAGACGTTATCGTTGGTATTTAACCTATCTATCATTGACCTAATCTTATTAAGCCTAGCTATAGGATTATCGCCAAACCCATTTACA
>NZ_JBHMEP010000095.1:0-585 GCF_042428525.1 Vibrio olivae | reverse complement strand
CAGCGCTTCCTCATGCACTTTCAGGCCATAGTAGCCGGGGCCGGAAAAGCTGGGAATCAGGCTGGGGTGGATGTTCAGGATGCGGTTGGGGTAAGCGGCAATCACGCTGGGGCCCAGCACGCTCAAAAATCCTGCCAGAACCACCAGCTCAATGCCATGGTCTTTCAGCACACTCAGCAGGGCAGTGTCAAACTCCTCGCTGGTGGCGTAATCCTTGCGGCGCACCACGGCGGTTTCCACGCCGAAGTTTGCAGCGCGTTCCAACGCATACACACCAGGTTTGCTGGCAACCACCAGGGTAACCTTACCGTTGGGGTTCTCCCCGCGGCGTTCGCTTTCCAGGATGGCCTGCAGGTTGGTGCCGCCGCCGCTCACCAGCACCGCGATCTTCAGCATAGCTCCAGCCCCTCGCCCGCGGCCACCTGGCCCAATAAGTAAGCGTCCTCGCCCGCGGCCCGCAGGAGCTCAAGGGCCCGGGCCGCGTCTTTTTGCGCCACGATCAGCGTCATGCCCACGCCCATGTTAAAGGTGTTGAACATGTCCCGCTCGGGGATCTCGCCCGCCTGCTGGATGTGGTGGAACAGC
>NZ_JBHMEP010000086.1:0-613 GCF_042428525.1 Vibrio olivae | reverse complement strand
CCATCCATCTTCCGCCGCGGCGACAACCTGATCATCCTGGCGGACGGCAAGAACAAAATCCTCTACACGACGGACGGAAGCGAACCCAAGGCCGGGTCCCCTGTCTATTCGCAGGGAGCCAAATTCAGCGAAAGCGGAGTCGTCAAGGCACGCTGCCAGTTTGCCAACGGCAAGCTCGGCCCCGTCAGCCAGGCAAAATTCGGAATCAGCAAAACCGGATGGAAAGTGAAAAGCTCCACCTCCGGCAATGCGGCCGCCGCCATTGACGACAACCCGGAAACCTCCTGGACCGCCACTGCCGGCGTTCCCCAGTCCTTCGTGGTGGACATGGGCAAGCCTTACCGGGCCACCAGCTTCTCCTACCTGCCGCGCCAGGACGGAAAGACGGAAGGCATGACGGACAAGTACCAGTTTGAAGTAAGCGCGGACGGCAAAACCTGGAAAAAGGCGGCAGAGGGAGAATTCTCCAATCTCCGCGCCAATCCCATCGAACAAAACGTCAACCTCAAGAATGTCGACGAATCCGTGCGCTACTTCCGCTTTACCGGAACCAATGCGCTGGACGGCAGCGGAGCTTCCGCCGCGGAAATCAATGTCTTCGGCACTCCCGCCC
>NZ_JBHMEP010000010.1:0-95586 GCF_042428525.1 Vibrio olivae | reverse complement strand
CAGTTCATTGAAACCTCAGTTGATTCTTTAGAATCATCTTTGATTATCATCAACGAG
This sequence comes from Vibrio olivae, assembly GCF_042428525.1. NCBI lineage: Bacteria > Pseudomonadati > Pseudomonadota > Gammaproteobacteria > Vibrionales > Vibrionaceae > Vibrio > Vibrio olivae. The sequence goes on along the minus strand of NZ_JBHMEP010000010.1, from coordinate 95,529 downwards.
TGCCCACACAGATTGATAGGTTTATATTGTTAAAGAGCTTCTCTTCTTTTGTGACCGAAGTCACTTTGGAAGAGGCGGCTATTCTAGCGAGTTAATCCGTGGTGTCAAACACTTTTTGCTTTTATTTTTCATTTTTCAAAAGAAAAGCAATTGGATTATTTTATTTCTCTTTAGCCTGTCTAACTGGCTTTGAACTCTTGTGAGCCCTTGCCCTGTCGACGAGGAGGCATTATAGAGATCGGCTTCACATTAGCAAGTGTTATTTTAGAAAAATTGCAAAAATAGAGGTTAAGTGAACAATAAGCGCACAAAGCCTTATTTATCCAACTTTACCCAAAACTTCACAACAAGATATACACAGACTTACCCACAGAAAGGCATAAAAATAGAAAAGGTCGCATAAATTCGCGACCTTTTGTCTTAAATAGAGAGGATCCAAATTGAATTAGATTCCAGATCCATCCTGTTCTCCATCATCTTCATGAAGACCACATTCCCGTTTTAATCCAAAGAAGCGTGTTTCTTCTTCTGACATACCCGGTTCCCACTTCTTCGTTGTGTGGGTATCACCAACAGATAGGTAACCTTGATCCCAGAGTGGATGATAAGACAACCCGTGCTCTTCTAAATAGTAGTGCACATCTTTATTGGTCCAATCGATCACTGGCAAAAACTTAAACACGCCATTTTGAATCGAGAGTACAGGTAGGTTTTGACGCGACTTCGACTGCTCGCGGCGTAATCCGGAGAACCACGTATGCACATCTAACTCTTTCAATGCACGACGCATTGGTTCAACTTTATTAAGTTTGTTGTACTTCTCGATACCTTCTATACCTTGCTCCCATAATTTACCGTAACGAGCTTCTTGCCAGTTAGCACTCTGCTCAGCACGATAAATTTTAAGATTCAGGTTGAGTTTTTCAGTCAACTCATCAATGAAGCGATAGGTTTCAGGAAACAAATATCCAGTATCTGTCAAAATCACTGGCGTGTCAGGTTTCACTTGCGTGACCAAATGAAGCATAACAGCGGCTTGAATTCCAAAACTACTTGAAACCGCATGTTCGCCTTGCAAGTTTTCTACAGCCCATTCGACACGCTCATGGGCTGTCATTTTCTCAAGTTCAGAGTTTATTTCCGCAAGACGGAGGATTTGCTCCGTCTTGGTCATTGAAAGCAACTCTTGAAGCTGAGGTTTTACAGCTACAGAATTATGCATGGAAATCCCTTCTAGAGATCACGACTTCTTCAATGATCCCTGTTCTGATAGTGAAATCACCAAACGCTTCGCCTGGTTGACGTTCTGTCGCCCAGCGTCCAACCAATTGATCGATCTCTTCTAAGATCTGAGCATCAGTGATGTTCTCTTTGTACATTTTTGGCACGCGCGTTCCAGCTCGGTTACCTCCTAGATGAAGGTTGTAACGCCCTGGAGCTTTACCCACGAGACCAATTTCGGCCAACATGGCACGGCCACACCCGTTAGGACACCCTGTGACACGAAGAATAATGTTCTCTTCTTTTGGCAGGTCATGTTTCTCTAAGATTTGTTCTACATCAGTAACAAATTGCGGCAGAAAACGTTCAGCTTCCGCCATGGCAAGAGGACACGTTGGGAACGCCACACACGCCATTGAGTTTTTACGCTGTTCGCTCACACCATCGTCCATCAGACCATGGTCACGTGCGATTTTTTCAATCGCTTGTTTTTGTTCAGCAGGTACACCCGCCACAATTAAGTTCTGGTTTGCCGTCATGCGAAAATCCCCTTGGTGAATTTTCGCTATTTCCGCTACGCCTGTTTTTAGGGGTTTACCTGGATAATCGAGTAGGCGTCCATTCTCGATGAATAAAGCCAGATGATGCTTACCATCAATACCTTCTACCCAACCGATACGGTCACCACGGCTAGTGAACTCATAAGGACGAGAGGCTTCAAACGCAATGCCCGCACGCTTTTCGACTTCAGCTTTAAAGACATCGATACCGACACGGTCAAGCGTATACTTAGTTTTGGCATTTTTACGGTTTGAACGGTTACCCCAATCACGTTGAGTTGTAACGACCGCTGCTGCGATATCCAGTGTTTTATCCAATGGAATAAAACCAAAATCATCAGCGCGACGTGGGTAAGTCGAAGTGTCACCGTGTGTCATTGCAAGCCCACCACCGACTAACACGTTAAAGCCCACCAGCTTACCGTTATCCGCAATCGCGACGAAGTTAAGATCGTTCGCATGCACATCAATATCATTGTGCGGTGGAATCACAACTGTGGTTTTAAACTTACGAGGTAGATAAGTACTACCTAGAATCGGTTCTTCGTCTGTGGTTTCGACTTTTTCGCCATCAAGCCAAATTTCGGCATAAGCTCGAGTTTTAGGAAGCAGGTGCTCACTAATTTTAGTCGCCCACTCGTAAGCCTCTTGATGCAATTCAGACTCGACAGGGTTTGAAGTACATAAAACGTTACGGTTAACGTCACCAGCTGTCGCGATAGAATCAATCCCAATGCTATTTAGCGTTTGGTGCATCAACTTCACATCCGGCTTTAACACACCGTGAAACTGGAAAGTTTGACGTGTGGTCAGGCGAATACTGCCATATAAAGAATGTTCGGTTGCAAACTTATCAATTGCTAACCATTGTTCTGGCTTAATGATTCCGCCTGGCATACGTGCACGTAACATCACGTTATGCAGCGGTTCCAGTTTCTGTTTTGTACGCTCGGCTCGAATATCACGGTCATCTTGTTGATACATACCGTGGAAACGGATCAACTGGAAGTTATCTGCTGTAAAGCCGCCAGTAATGCGATCTTGCAGATCTTGCTCGATCGTACCACGCAAAAAATTGCTTTCTTTCTTTAGGCGTTCGTTATCCGAAAGTGGACCGAGCACTTGACCTAATACTTCTTGCTGTTCACTCATTAGTACACATCCCTTTGATAACGTTTTTCTTTACGTAGGTTGTTAATAAATTCTTCTGCGTCTTCACGAGCGAGATTGCCATGGTTTACTGCCACTTCAATCAATGCTTCATGTACGTCTTTTGCCATATGAGTAGCATCACCACATACGTAGATGTATGCCCCATCTTGTATCCACTGCCAAACTTGTTCTGCGTTTTCTAGGATACGGTGTTGTACATACACTTTTTCTTTTTGATCGCGGCTGAAGGCCACGTCCAGTTGACTCAAAATGCCTGACTTAAGGTATTTCTGCCATTCAACTTGGTATAAGAAATCTTGTGTAAAGGTACGATCACCAAAGAACAACCAGTTTTTACCTTCGGCATCGCGGTTTTCGCGCTCTTGGATAAAGCTGCGGAATGGCGCAATCCCTGTACCTGGTCCAATCATGATCACCGGTGTATTGTCATCCGCTGGCAATTTGAAGTTATTGTTGTGCTCAATGAACACTTTGACTTCATCACCTTCTTCTACACGATGTGAAAGGTAGCTAGAAGCGCCACCATAACGTGATTCTTCTCCTTGCTGGTATTCCACCAAAGCAAGAGTTAAGTGCACTTCGTCCTCAACTTCAGCTTGTGAAGAAGCAATTGAGTATAAACGCGGCGTCAAACGGCGAAGTAAACCAACCAGTTGCTCAGCGGTAAGCTGTGTTTTCTTCTCGCTTAGTACGTCAACGACTTGCGTTTTAGCGGCATACTCACGGAGCGCGTCTTTATCTTCCACTAGCTTCTGCAGTTTCTTACTACCAGATAGCTCTGCAAATTTAGTCACCAATTGTGGGTTTGCGGCAGTGATTTCATACTTGCTCACTAATGCGCTATGAATCGAGATGCTCTCACCATCAACCTCAAGGCTTTCCACTCCCGACAAACCAACACGGTTTAGAATTTGATTGGCAAGTTCTGAACTGTTTTCATACCAGACTCCCAGCGCGTCGCCTGGTTGATAAGAAATACCAGAGCCATCAAGGTCAATTTCGATATGACGTACATCTTTACCTGAATCGCGACCAGTAATCTTCTGATTGGTTAGTAGTGTAGCGGTATATGGATTCTGCTTAGTATATTGCTCACCTTGAGCATTAGGGACTTGGCCAACAGGCAGCTGTACTACTTCTGCATTGTTTGCAGAAAGCGCATCTTTAACTTTTTCTAACGCAGCTTTAGACCACTGCTCAACATCCGCTTCGTAATCAACATCGCAATCAACACGATCGATGAATGGCGTCGCACCTTGTTTCGCCAAGAATGCATCAAAGTCTTTACCGGTTTGGCAGAAAAATTCATAACTAGAATCACCAAGACCAATAACACCATATTGCAATTCAGGCAGCTTTGGCGCCTTCTTTGATTGAAGAAACTCATGAAGTTCCAACGCGTTGTCAGGGGCTTCCCCTTCACCATTGGTTGATGCAACGATGATCACGTGTGTTTCTTTCGCTAAGTCCTTACCTTTGTAATCACTGGCATCAAACAACTGCGCGTCAATACCTGACGATTTAGCTTGTTGCTCTAACGCTTCCGCAACACCTTTTGCATTACCGGTTTGAGAAGCATAAATAATGGTGAGCTTACCTGCTGGCTGCGCGGCTGCAGCGGGAACGGCTTGCGCACCAGCCACTGCACTACCCGCAGGTTGAGCTTGACTAATCCCCCAAAAATAGCCGCTTACCCATGCAAGCTGCTGTGGAGATAATTGAGAAACCGTTTGTTGCAGCTGATTAAGCTGCTGGTCATTAAGCGGGCTAGCTAGCACCGGCATTTCTTGTAATTTCGTGTTTCCGTTGGAAGACATGGTCACGACATCCCTCTTCATTGCGTGACGATAGATTAACCACTTCAACTAATAACAAGAAAGAATAGAAGAGAATGTTTTATAACAATTCGAATTAAAAAGCGGGGTAAGAGTGAACAGCAACTACTTGCTTTCCACTCTTACTTGTTTGAAACCGACCGCCATAGCTGATCTTGAGGCAAGATCTAGGTCGATATACTGACACTCTTCTCCCTGCGAATCTGTGAGTAAAACAAAGCCCCCTTTAGAGTGTCGAAACTCAACAATCCAACTCCCTTCGAGAGCAGAGGGTTCAATTATCGCTTCCACCAGCTGGTTTTCACGATATAAATTTCTCAATTCGTTGATCGTCATAGAGTCCAGTCCTGTTTCGATCTCTGCTTATTAAGCATGGTCAATCTACGCCGACTTGCTGTTAAATTTGCTTCTATATAAGCAATATGTATAAAAAAACGCCACTTTAGATCGTGACGTTTTAATCCATCGGTCAATAATCGAATGAGAAAGTATTAAAATTGGTAACGCATGCCGAGGAACCAGCCATCTATAAAGACGTAATCATCCCCTAAAGATGAAGAAAACTTACTTGAGGATTCAAGATCAATGACTCGGTAGCCCGTTCTAAGTGCTAACTCATTTTCCCCTGTTGGGATACGGTATTGAACACCGGCAATAAAATCGGTGGTTTTGAAACCATCATTATCTGAAAAGCTAACCTCACCGAGGATATCCGCTGGAGTACTTGGAATATTGAGCTCCGCGGCGAGAAACCATGTCATCGCCGTTTTATCAAAATCGTTGGTTTGATTCGTCGCTCCATCACGATATTGAGTGTCTGAAAAATTGAGTAAAGCGATACCCGCATCAAAGTGCATCAGATCATGCTCAAGTACATGGTAATAAAAAGTGAGGTCGTATTTATCAAATGAGAGGTAATGAGTGTCAAATGTGGTGTAACGTAGCCTTAGATGTGGAAGATACGGAAGCTGATTTTCAATGGTAAGGTAACCGCTGGGAAGCGCTTCATCTTCGCGTCGAATGTCGTTAATTTTGCTGTCCCCAAACCACATGTCGACACCAACATGAGCCTGCAACATCGGCTCAGCTGACGCGGAACAAGCAAGCAACGCTCCGAAGCCGCTCGCAATAAGGTGTGCCACTTTGATTTTCATCTGCGCTCCTACCTAGAAGAAAAACGATCTCAGGGTATGTCTTTACGATGACTATAGTAGCACTACTTATATTCTCACATCTTACAATCGAACGAGTTTAACCTCTGGGTTGATATACATAGTTTTTGAAAAACCATACGCCCACCATGACCACTAAAATCCATGGTAACAGTTTCAATGCTAAGCCAAGCATGCCAACCAATGACATCACAACAAATGCAAAACCGGCAGCAGCAATGAGAGTCACAAACGTTACCCCTGTTACCATTAACGTTGCGACAAACACTAAAACAAAAATGACTTCAAACATTCTCGCGTTCTCCTTAAAGTTATCCTTATTGATAAAGCAGAAAGCGCGCCAACTCAGAAAACAACACAACCCTTTGAATATAAAATAAAAAAACGGAGCCATTATGATGAGCCCCGTTTGTCACTCCAATTTAACTGGTAAAAATCACCAGTATTTGGCGAAAATTACACATCTAACTCTTGAGGAATTTTTGCCAATGCAGCTTGCACCACTTCAATGCCGGAGCCCGGCTTATGCGCATTTTCACTAATATAACGACGCCATTGACGCGCACCGGGCATATTTTGGAATAACCCCAACATATGACGTGTGATATGACCAAGATACGAACCCTGTGATAATTGCTGCTCGATATATGGGTACATCTCTTCCACAATTTGGCGACGCTTTTTCACTGGCGCCTTGGAGCAGAATAACTGTTGGTCAACTTCCGCCAAAATATACGGATTTTGATACGCCTCACGACCCACCATGACACCATCTAGGTGTTCAAGATGCAGCTTTGCTTCTTCTAGCGTTTTAATCCCACCATTCACTGCAATCACCAAATCGGGAAAATCTTTTTTAATCTGATAAGCGCGTGGATAATCGAGCGGTGGAATTTCGCGGTTCTGCTTCGGACTTAACCCAGAGAGCCAAGCTTTACGGGCATGAATGGTAAATTGCTCACATCCACCCTTTTCCGCCACAGTTGAAACAAATGCGGTCAGAAACTCATATGAATCTTGCTCATCAATACCGATGCGTGTTTTGACCGTCACGGGTATATTCACCACCGCTTTCATCTCAGCAACGCACTCAGCCACCAGCTCAGGCTCAGCCATTAAGCACGCACCGAAACGCCCATTTTGTACGCGATCAGACGGACAACCAACATTGAGGTTAACCTCATCATAGCCGCGCTCCTCAGCCAATTTTGCACAGCGTGCTAAATCCTGTGGATTCGATCCTCCAAGCTGCAGTGCCAGCGGATGCTCTTGTTGGTTGTAAGCCAGGAAATCACCTTTACCATGAATGATCGCTCCCGTCGTCACCATCTCGGTATAAAGCAGTGTTTGCTGAGAGAGCAAACGGTGAAAATAACGGCAATGACGATCCGTCCAATCGAGCATGGGTGCTACGCTAAATCTCCCACTCTTTGACACATCAATATTACTAGACAAGTCTATATTTTGCAAAGAATTATCTGTTTTCTGTTCTCGGTTCATTTTCAATTATTCTCAATCATTTTTCGCTATTGCGTGCCCCATATGTATCCCAGTATCATATGGGGCACGCATTCGAACAACTATCAAGGAACCATAGATGGCCAGCTTTACATTGGAGAAACGTAAAACCAGCAAAGGGGTACTGCGATATAGATGTGTTGTTCGATTAAAAAAAGGTAATGACGTAGTATATCGTGAATCTCGTACTTTCGGGAAAAAAGCCGACGCAAAAGCTTGGGGGACGGCGCTTGTATCTAAACTCGAAACGCATGGCCTACCAGGTAAAACCCCGGAAGTTACTCTTCGAGAGCTGATCATCATGTACTTAAATGAACCTCACATTGCGAAAGGTATTGGTCGTTCAAAACGTTATGGTCTTAACATGCTAATCGATACAGAATTAGCGAAAATTCAAGCGAACAAGTTGACCGTAGCCAACCTTGTTCAGCACTGTAAAGATCGTAATGACGCGGGAACAAGCCCTCAAACAGTGTCCGGTGATATTTCATATCTTCGCAGTGTTCTTAGAGCAGCAAAGCCAATTTTTGGTATAGATGTTAACGATTCTGTCGTACAGGAAGCTTACTATACTCTTTATCAACACAATCTAATTGCCAAATCAAACCGAAGAAGCCGACGCCCTGATACGTCGGAGTTGAACAGAATCAAGGTAGAACTTCGGAAAAGACAAGAACATCGTGCTGCTCATATCCCGTTTTTAGATATTTTGGATTTTTCTATTTTGAGCTGTATGCGGATTGGTGAAGTGTGCAAAATTCTATGGGAAGACGTAGACGAAGGAACTAGAGCTGTTAAGGTACGAGATCGTAAAGACCCTCGTAAAAAAGAAGGGAATCATATGTGGGTTCCACTTTTAGGAGAGGCCTGGGAAATCCTGAATAGACAGCCGAAGACCTGCGACCGTATCTTTCCCTACAACAGCAAAAGTGTTTCCGCTGGCTTCCAACGTGTAAGAAGCTCACTAGGAATCCAAGACCTTAGATATCATGATCTTAGGAGGGAGGGAGCAAGCCGTTTATTTGAACAAGGCTTTTCCATTGAGGAAGTAGCTCAAGTGACTGGTCATAGGAATCTAAACACCCTTTGGCAAATTTACACTGAGCTTTTTCCAAATCGCGTGCATGAAAAATTCAATTCACTCCAAAGGCTAAAACAAATGGATCAAGAGCTTTAATGCTACAATCGAGCATTACACCTAACCTCCTTTGCTTCACGGAAATTTAGCCTTTGGATTAGCCTTTATTGGATTGCTTCGCTCTGAGAAACCACTTCATCCCAAGTATGCAATACCTTCGATAAGTGCTGATGCTTTTTATTAAACTCAGTGCTGTTCAATACAGCCTTGTACGGAGCACTAAGGTCAGAACAGCTGATATTAGCCCCTATCAATTGAAGCGTATCAGAAAGTGAACCACCACTAGCATCTAGTCCCAACTTATCGACTGTTTCACTACTAACAAGTGCCTGAACAACGTTAGTGAAGCCCCGTGAGTTTAACTGCTCAATCGTCAATTTTGTTTTACAACTACTTTCCACAGCTGCTTTATACTGAATTGTGTATTTGCCGTTTACCGGAGCCATTGAGTTCATTGCTAGCAAATATGCATCTACTTCTGTTCTTGGAAACACGCTAGCTTGAACAGAAAACGCAGCTACAGTTGCTAGAACAATCCCTACTTTTTTCATCATTCTTACCTCCATCATATTCATTCACCTGCATAAAATTCTGAGTTCATTCTCAAATCAAATAACTTAAAAAGTCAAGGCATCAATAATGAGCGAACAAGAAAAGCACATAATTTATTATCAAACAGAAAGTTATGCATCATCACAGCGCGCAACTTGAAGCTTATAGAGTCCGACAATATGCTCACACTTGAATATTAACTGGATCTCACAATCATCACATAGGGTATCTATGCTCAGAGTCTCTGTTCACTTGTCGCCTACCTCCCTGGGCATATCATCGAAATACTGTTAGAGATATGCCTCAAGATTAGTGTTTATTTATACAGCAAAATAATTGAATGCTTTGCTTTTGCAGGTTACTCTAAGCACATGAGCAAATCTAACGTATATAGGGTAAGGTGAACGATGGCGAAGCAAGACAAACGTCAAAAACGAGCAAAGCAAAAAGCTAAACAAGCTCGACTAAGTAAACAGAAAGTACGAGATGAAAAAAATTATGCAGACTTCGTTTACATTCAAGAACCGATGCTATCGCTATTTAAATCTCTACCACTTCCGAATGATGACTTTGAATATATAGTACCTATCGTTAATTTTGCAAAAGCGCAGTTCGGAAAAAATCTATATACTGAACAAGCAGTTACAATATCTGCGACTTACCTTTGTTGGGGGCTACACGATAAGTTTACGACCGATGACATCAAAGAAATGACTTATATTCTTGCTGCAAATCCGGATTTCACCATACGCCTAAATAATGCTTTAGAGAAAGAAAGCACACCACAAACGCATAGTAACGAAATGCTTACCGTCAAAACTGAACGACCGTTACCTGAAACAACATATGTATCTACAACACCAAAAGGAATGCGTTTTTACGTAGAAGATGTTATTGGTGAGGAAGACGATGATTTTTATCTAGTGATACTCATCGATGAAGAAAATAAACACAATATGGATGCTGCTGGAGATGAGTTAACAGCATCAGAATGGACTCACTTAGTTGAGAAATATTCTTTAGTTTCGGAGTAATTTATGTCAGCATCTTTTGTCGTTATAGACGGAGATTTGGATCGTCCGACTCGGTTAAGAAAAGCAATTCTTGGTATGAGTGCCACGGAAAAATTTGCACCTCCGATCACTTCAAAGGATGTTCAGAGAGTCTGGACACAAATTGGTAAATCGGGTTATTGCCCTCGCTCAATTGCTAACATAGCTAATGACAAAGATGTAGAACCTCAGTTATTTGTTTTATTTATGGAATGTCTTAATAGCTACCTTTAGTTGGATTTGCCAGCACCATCAGTAGCCTTTAAATTCGAGCGCTGACAGGCCCCGCTATGGTTTTGTATTCTGAAGTGACTTTTTATTGCAATCTTTACATTAGAAAAACTTTATATAACTTTAATATGCAGTCATCAGATTAGACAGAAAAGGCAGAGTTGTATGACTCTGCCTTTTCTGTCTAGTAGAAGTAAGATCCTAGCTTAACAGTACCTAAAATCGTTCAAACTAACGTTACTAACCACTTTCTCACGTCAGTTCTTGACCGCCTGAACCTAATAGCAGATTATGAGACTAGTTGGCCAGAAAGGTTTACACAGACATTCGCTGTAAGCTGTTGAATTATAAACTCTAGTTACAACAGCATTAAGAACTCAATGTCTGTGTTTTCTTAAAGATTATTAAGATATTGTAATACCTTCTGTGAGTTAATTCATATTCGGAGAGAAAATGCAAACATTTAAAGATGTATTTATAAAGCTTGATGATAAATCAATAGTTGATTTTATTTCAAAAGTCACTGATAACGTGAAATCTTATTGGAGTCGCTCATATGAAAGTGAAGAAAACTCTAAATATTTAGGTGAAATAGCTTTTAGCTTTAAAAGGTCAGGGGATAGTATTTTACCTGATGCCGGCCTAAGCATTTTTCAGAAAGAAAATAATACTTGGTATATTCCTAACGTTGTACCTTTAGAAAAAGGACAACTAAGCTATGACGAATATAACGCAATAATTACAGATTTCTATAACTCATGCTTAACACCAGTTGCGTTAGAGTTAGATATTGATGTCGAAATAACTTCGGATTCCTTAACAGCAGAAGATGTTGTAGGGACTAAAGCAGGAAATTTACTAGAACAATTTTCATCTTTAGCAAACAAGTCAACAGGAAGCTCACATCCTAGTGATCAAAAAAGGTGGTTCGCCTTTATTTTGGAAACATGTAAACAGAATAAATATGTAAATTCTTCTGATCTAGCCCGAGTGTTATGCGAACAAGGTTGGAGTGAAAATTCAGCACAAAAGCTGGTGATAGAGTATGAATTTGCAAGAGATTTAATAACGTACATGGAGCAATGATTCATGTATTTATCAACAAGAAAAGTTAAAGATGAATTGTTGGAAAATGAACAACCAGTGTTATTCTTCGACACATGTTCAATATTAGATATTTTAAACTCTCTTCATTTACATGGATTGCCAGATTCTTACGCAAGCAATATGCTTGAACTCATAAAAATAAATGAAAAGTCATGTTGGTTAATATCCTGCCAAAACGTTAACGAGGAGTGGGCGGATAATATTGAAGTTGTTCTCTCTACCATGGACAAAGAAATAAAAAAATTAGACCGTAGTATAAGTTCGATAATTAATGTGACAAACTTGGTGTTAAATACCAATCACTCTATGCCACCAAAATTTTCAGATCTAAGCATATCTAGCAAAATAAGATCTTTATCTGAGCATTTTCTAAAATCTTGTCGCAGTATTGAGAGAACTAATGATCATACACTGAAAGCTATGCAAAGGGTTCGCAAACTAGAAGCTCCAGCTAGGAAAGGAAAACTTGAACCAAAAGACTGCGAGATTGTTGAGTGCTTTTTAGAATTATGTCAAGAGTTAAGGGCGGCTGGTTTCAATGAAAAAATTATATTTGTCACTGCGAATAAAGATGATTTTGGGACATACAACAATCTGAAATCACCACTTGATACTCAATTTTCTTCTCATCAGGCAATATTGATCAATAGTGTGGAACATGTACTTGCAATAGCAAAAGGGCAAGCATAATAAATATCGGGGTCTGGAGCCCAATGGAACGAGAGCATGCATTAAGCTTCTTACCCCACTGCTCGCTCACTTGCCAACTTCTTAGCAACCCGAATTACCGTACGATCTGACACATTAGTCAGTTTGGCCGTATCACGAATACTCAGCTTGTTGATGACTCTTAGCTGATAGATGCTTTCGTGTAGATCTGCGTCAGCCTGTCGTCCTCGGTATTTCCCTTCCTCTTTCGCCTTATGAATTCCTTCAGCCTGACGGCGGCGGCGATCTTGATAATCTTTTCTCGCGATAGCGGCGAGCATATCCATCATCATGCTATTTATCGCTTTGATCATCGATCCGGTAAATTCATCAGTGATTTGGGGAGAGAATGCAATATGGCTAGTTGGCAAATCCAGGCTAATCACTTTGAGCTGTTTTTCGTGCAGCATTTCTTTTAATGTGAACCAGCTTTTCTCATCCAGACGAGAAAGCCTGTCTATCTGTTCAATGATGATTGCATCGCCTTTCGCAGCATCATCAAGTAAACGAAGAAGTTCAGGTCTTTGCAGCGAAGCTCCTGATTCATTTTCGATGTACCATCCAGCGATACGAAATCCCTTATCCTGTACAAACTTCTGTAAGGTACTCTGCGCTCGTTTTGCATTTTGGTCACTTGTTGATGCTCTAAGGTAGCCAAATATATACATAATCTGCCCTAAGTGACATTTAAGTTATGATCTAATGTGGTGTGACATATAGGTTATGACGAATATATCAAAACTGCCACTTTTCACCTGTGACCATAGAGTATACCTAAATGTCACATTATTAATCTTCTAACTTTGTGATTTTCCCCAACTCAAATGAACCATTTTCCAGCGCTTTCCATTCCAGTTCGTCTCCTTCCCCCCAACCAACTTGCTTCAATAAATCGTTTGGCAACTCAATAAATGCATCGCCTGTCTCTAAGTATTGAACGGCTACACGATAGCGAGCCTTCTGCTTACCCATAGTGCCTACCCTCCACTCTGAACGGGATTTGTCATAAATACGCTTTGTATATAAGAAGATCCCTCCAACAATAGCGATCACAGTTAACAAACCCATGAACCAAATCCAAAGTTCCATAATCCCTCTCCCCGAACTCTAATTACTTGCTCCAGTATCAATCAAAATTGAACTAGTACTCTCTCGTCGAATACGTTCTAAATCGACCCCATCAAGCCTTTTGTGTGTTCTCTCTACCGCATTCAAACGAGTGCCATCGGTATTAAAAATACTCCCAGCACCAGTTAAGCTATCAAGGTCAATCGCAGATGACTCTGGAAACTTACCATTCGCCTGTAACAATCCTAACCATTCATCGAGGTTTACTTGCTCCCAGTCAACCTCAGCCAAACGGTTCAAAGGAATGCCGTCACATTGAGGAGTCTTCGCAGAACCCCAACTCAACCCCAACTGCGGTCTGATTTGTTGCTGGATAATTTTTGATAATGGCGAACTGAAACAACAGTAAGTTTGGCGCTTCTCGATACAAGCACCAAGCACTTTTGTTTTGCAATATGACCCAACCTGATGGCAACTATTCAAAGCTCTTTTTGCATTAAGCTCAAATTCTTCTTCTTCACATTTCCACACAATCTGAATGATCATCATTGCCACGACGTAAGCGGTATATGCGGCCATAATGCCGCTGAGCATACTCGCCGCTTGTTCTCCGACTATTTGTTCCATCATCCCCTCGGGTGCATCAACAGCAACACCTGTGCTCCCCGTAGCAGATGCATTACCAAGAGCCTTACCTGTAATTTTGGCGATTTCATCCTTTAACGCTTGGATAGCCTCTTTAGCTAAGTCGGTTATTGGCTTAGTAAAGTTATCAATAGCACCTGTAATATTTTCCATATAAGACGTGAAAGGTTTCGTTATCTCTGTCCACCCACTTATAGCAGGATCACGGATAGCCTGATATGCACCTTTTATTGCACTGCCATCTTGAAGAGAAAGAATTGCACCGTCCAGTTTCGGCACTGACATGATAAGTGTGAGATAATCCCCCATCGATAAGCCGCTAGGCTTTTCACAACAATCCTGAGCGCCGCCAACCGCTACCTTACACTCGCCTTGATCACCGCTAAACGCTTTACAATATGTGTTGTTCTCTCCTGTAATATCTTCACAGCTCATATCCTGAGTCATGAACTGTGCCGCATTTAACAATGCAGAAGCTCTTGCAAAATCAGCACTCTGAGTTTTGTTTATATCAAGGCAATCATCCCCCATACATCGGATTGGCCCACCACATGAATACTCGGTTTCTTTTTCTAAGCTAGGTACTTCTACATCGTAACCACAATCATATTTCTCTTCATGTACATAACAGTTACCTTGTGAGCCTCTCGCTCCATCAACACACTCTGAGCTAATGAAACCACATTGGGGGTTATCTTCATATTTTTTACACTGCTCAATATCTTGGTAATTTTCCAGACATTGCTCGTTGCCATCTTTATCGAACCAACAAGTTCCTTGCCCCTGGTTAAATGAACATTCTAATTGTGAGACATCTACTCGTGCAGCTAACTTCGGTACATTGGGCAAAGGCGGTTCACCAAGTAAATTATAAACAGGATCGCCTTTACATACTTGGAAGCCAGAAAGCATTACGCACGTATCATCATTAGATGGTGAAGCACTATAAGAACCCGTACAGAACTCCTCTAATGAAGCAATCCCATTCTCAATGCAACTTTGAGGCGTCCATCTATCGGAGACAACGGTAAGATTCTGCGCAAACTTTAAAAGTAAAGGCCCTGAGAAGTAATCAGCTAATGGTGTACCAATGCTCTTTACTTCCCCACTGTTGTGAAAAGAAAAAAGCTCTACTTGATTTGAAGCTAGTGCAGAGATTGCTGCTGACTTATTTCCAGCGGAATCATCGTTCCCCACTAACACAAGAACCTTTCGAATATCCCCTCCACGCCATTGGTAATGATTCGCAGCCCATGTAATAGCATCAAATGGGTAAGTAGGTGCGCTAGCTGCATTCACGCCATCTAGCCAAGTTTTAAAAGCGTTAAAATCCGGAGTCAATTCCACACGATTAAAGATATAATCACTGTGCCTGTAAACAGCACCTCCAAGCCTTAAATCATCACTACCATCTTGTGTTAGCAATTGAGCAAAAGCCCCTACGTTGTTCCTTAAATCGTGAATGACCCCACCCATTGAACCCGAATTATCAATAAGAAAGACAATATCAGCTGGCTCTGCGGCAATCTCTATCGTATGAGTGATAGCACAGTTACCTTTAGGCTTATACAGTCGGTCACATGTATAATAATCAGGCACATGTGACTTAATGGTTTTATCTTTGATAATGGTTTCAGCCGAACAATCCCCAAACCCCTCGGCTATTATGTCGATATTGTCGTAGGTCTCTCGGCTAAGATTCATCAACGGATCATTGCTGAAATCGGGCTTGGACTGGTTCGTGGCATCGAGGAGAACCTTATAAGCAGCTCCAGAAACCGAAGGGTTATCGCTGTTAGCATCATGCCACAGGGAGCTTTTAGTGTTGCTCCCTACATCATCCATCCCATCACTGGAGTCCCAGATATTTTTCAGCGCGTCCACATTAGGTTGTGTACCGTCTGCAAAATAGTCACTTAACGGATCATCGTTCTGGCCTGATGTGCCAGGGAAAAGATCATTCACATTGATGGCTTCACCGCCGCTAAAGTGAACATTGCCAGCCTCATATGAGGGCTGCTCAAACTCTGCGGCCATTTCAAGACCAAAATTTTGAGCTTCTCGACCAGTCTTAGCAGGATTTGTTGGTTGATTTGTATATCCGTGGGTTGGCAACAGTGACATTGTGACAATAAGCACACACGAGATAAACCTTGATGTGGGGTGATGAACCATAGACGATACCTCCGTTTTCAATGGTTCATGCTATTTCAGTATTTAAAATTCTTACGCACCTGTAATTGCCCATTTGGGGTGTATTTGGCATCAAACTGTCGTAATCGTTGCTTCTTTTTTTGTGCTACTAGCTTGTGGTGAGCTTAAGCAGAAAGGGCAATTCACAGATGTTCGTTGATTCACTGATGTAAAGTAATTGCACTTACAGCTAGGACATGTCTCTATCATCGCTTCACCAGACCGCAGCTCTTGGGCTAAACACCATGCGTCTGTAATATCTAGCATCTGCCAGCGCGCTCCATGCATACCAAGCGTTTCACTTCTGACTGCGCTGTAAAGTTTATACGCAGAATGAAGAGTATTGATGTTGATAGATCGCAATGCTGCTTTTCCTGTGATATTAAAATAGAGCTGCATTAGCAGTGATGCTTCTATCTTTGAGGTGTGACTATGGATAATTGTTGCACCACCACGAACTTTGTGGCTCTTCCTACGGATCGTAAGTCCTTCATCTTTGAGTTCTTTGTATAATCTGCGAATCTGCTTATAAGTGAGCCCGGTTTCGATCATGATAATTTGGCTTATGTAGCCTATGAGTGCCATATTCCTAGCTATGCCCCATCGTGACAAGTTACTGTTACAGCTCATATCTGCCTCCAGTGCTTAAAGATTGTTGATGTTTTTTTAAGATGAGATGAGTAACGTGGCATTCGTCACTCTCCAGAATTTCTTTCACCAGTTCGGGAGAGAAACGGATTACAAATGGCATATCCTTGTCACAGGCTAAGCTACGAAGCTGGTTGTCGGTGGCTGCGGCCACCGATTTGGTTAGGGATGTAGTTACATCAAATATCTGGGCTGCTATGTCCGTATTGTCATGTGCTATTCGGCCCATGAGCAGCCAATAGGCGGAGCTGAGCCCAGCATCCTGATTATTTATAAGACTGACGTGATCATAGTGACCTTCTAGGTACTCGATGTAGTCCTTTTCACAACCAGAGAGTTTGAAGGAGATTATGGCACCAGATGACAACAGTTTGAGTTGACTTTCGCTTGCCGAAGCCAAAGCGGCCACAGTATCCAATGGAAGAGAAAATTGCTCGGAGACTTCTTTCGGATAAAGGCTAGACAGGCTTTTCAAAAGCGTCCATAGGCACAGATCAAATTCAAATACGTTTTCATTAAATCGGGCTACACCAAAACTCTTTTGAGCATGATCTATCATTTTCGGAATCAAGGAGCTGCTATTACATGTCATTGAAACGCTCTCCTCTATCAGTTTTTTCTGACTAAGCTAGGACGAGCAATAAACAGTGCTGTAACAACGGCCGGAAACGCTAGTGCATATAACCATTGCTTTGTCTCAATACCGCTGAATGTTACAGTTGCTGCTACACCCAGCGTATAGCTAACTCCTACCCAATAAATTAACCTCTTCATTATTTTCATCCTTTAGTAATACGACAAATTTTTCACACCCTAGCTGTTCCAAATATTTTTTAGCTGTCTCAATTTTCAATTCGCGCCTACCTCCTCTTTTTGAAATAAGAATCTCAGCGTTAACTTCAATCTGAAAATAGTTTTTTCTGACTTCCCTCAGAATTACAATTTCAACTTTGTTCTGACGGAACATTTTTAATAAATCAACATGTTTCATAAACAACCTAAATATAAATTTATACCTTCCCGTTTGGGGGTCAAGTGGGGGAATCAAAAAACACACATGATATTTTTTCATGAAATCATTTTATGGTCTTTTAATTTTATAGTCTGACCTTATTTTGTCTCTTAAAGCTAAGCATTCTTCATTCTCTTTCACTATGATGAGAAATAATTTCTCATACTCCTTTGAATACAAGAGAAAAGGATTCCGTCTTTGTCCAGCGATGATAGTCGCCCGAACATGTATCATCGACAATATAGACTCTGTTTTTTCCAACATAAGCTCTAGGGCTTTCCCGCTTGCCACAATCACTTTTCCCTCATATTCAAGCGATACTCTTCCTACAAGCCAAGGACCTCTCCCCCTAATCATTTGTATTTTAAGTTCTTCAAGTAAATAACCTAAATCTCTATTTTTATTCATCATCTAAATTCCTCCACTCGCATTGACAAAAATAAATTCCATGTTAAATGTCAATTAGGGACATCTAAATTAATAGGGGATCAGTAATGTTCAGAGAAACAATTAAGTTTTCAGCCTTCATGGCCGCTTTGTTCTTTTGTGTCAAAGTAGCCGGAATTTTTGGTCTGATTGTTTTAATCATTGCCGTGTGCTTCTATGCCCAATGGCTCAATGGCCGCTCCCCATCTTCAACACTGAATATCAATAATGTTGAAGATAGAGACACAACAAACAAGCTTAGAGACACTCAATCCTACTCATCAAGCTACTGTTACGGACCGAATGAGCACCCATACGATCCGCACATTAGCTCGGTTGAACGAACCTACTGACCTCTGCTTACACTCATATATCGCGCCACTGGATTAAGATACCCAGCAGTTTGATCTTTACCCGCGTCTGCGGAAGTCTGGATGATGTCGCTCATACGGTCAGCAAGTTCAGTGTCGCCAACCTCAGTTCGCATCTGCTCCCTCAAGTTGGCGACTTGCTGATCATCCCCTGTCAATGAAGCCGCGAACAACTGAGCACCTGTTTGATTGAGCCCGGCTTCGGCCCCGGCAACCGTAGCCATACTCCTAAACTCATCACCATATTGCTCAACAAACTGTTCCGCAGCTTCAACACTGTGTTCACTAGCAGCAGCCAATGCTGACGCAAAAAACATCCCTCTCTCCTGGAGACTCATTCCTTTAGCTGCTTCGGAGAGATCCGATTCACCAGTCAGCCACTCTTTAGCTGCGTTGTATCCTGATACGCCCGCTCCCATAATACCGCGACCAAGGGAAGCCATTCCTGTTAATGCCTTACCTGCAACCCCCCATTCCTGCTCAACGTATTCATCACCACGCTTAGCATCTTCAATGAATTGATCACGCTGCTCAGAGGTCATACTGGCAAGACGACCCATTGAGCTTACAAAATTATCAGAGAAGCCATCTACAGCAGCTCCTGCTCCACCAAATAATTTCTCGATAAATCGGCCAGCTCCTTCGGCTGTAGCGAAAACCTGAGATGAAGTTGAGGGAGCAACATCATTAGCCATAATGCGGTTGCGTAGCTCCCCTAAACGTTGCCCTGTAAAATCGCTCCGATTTTGACCGTGTTGCGCGTTTACGTTATCCAGGTTCTCACCGTGAGCGGCATAAACATCGCTATCTCCTCCGGGAAGATCCGTTTTAGGTTTGGCTTTCTGCTCAGCTGTCATCAATTTAGGGGCGTTCAAGTTTTTCTCCCCTTGGGTGATTAGTGTGCTATCTATTTGGGGAGCCCCGTTATCTAAATGGCTGTGCCTTTGCGCCTCACTGGCATTTGCAATCGGGTTTTTAGCTCCAATTGTTCCTGCAACAATTTCCGCTGCCTGAGTTCTATGTTGCAAATCTTCTGAGTTAAGCATCGCATACAGAGCCCCACCCACTGAAGCCCGGTCTCCGTCCATACCAAGACCTTTATAATGTCGTGCTCGATTAGTTGCGGCCTGGCGTAACTCACTAGGAGCCTGCCGCATGTATTGGCTCAAATTCGCCATTGACGCCTGATCACTCAAAACCGATCCAGCAATAGCTTGCATGTCTGCTGACGTCACACTGCCCAGCACTTCTTGAGCACTTGCTAATCGCTGATAGGTATCCTGAGCAGTCAGCATCTGGGAGGCAGTATGAGTCAGTCCACGACGCTGATCCTCACCAACAGACTCAGTAAACCGCTGCGTTTTATCGTCACTAATCTGATTAGCAACATCATTGGTCAGTGCTGCTGTATCATCCTTGGAGAATCCAATGTCATTAGCAATTCGATCCAAATCCTTCGTCATTTGAGTTCTTGCGGCAGTTGAGCGGGTTTCAGCATTTGCACTGAGGTCTCCTCTCATATCTACAGGATTTTCTGCTCCAGCCGCTTTAGCAGCTTTTCTGGCAACCGAACCAGCTGGCCCCATTAAAGTTGAAACCAACTTTCCTGCATCCACGCCAGCACTCATTCTGGCACCAATCGCACCAATAACTGCGTTGGTCTGAGATCCATCAAGGCCATGCTCTTTAGCGTACTGTTGACCAGCATTCACTATCGCTTTGGCTTGACTGCTATCAGATGCCCTCAGCATCTGCCCAAAACTCTGGAGTCGTTGATAGGACTTGTCAGCACTATTCCCAGAGAAGAATGAGTTCGAGAGCTGATTCTGAAAAGCGTCTTGGGCAACCGCAGCTCTTGCATGTCCACTGCTTACCATTTCAGAAGACATTTTAGAGAAATTCATTTTATCAATTAGGCCATTAGCACCTCCCTGTAAGCCGCCCTGAAGAGCATTGAAAGCGTGGGCTGGCATTTGTTGGGCTAACGGCGCAGGTTGCAGTAAGTCAGGGGAAGAGATCTTCTCATTGATATGATCACCACCACTCATGCGGCCAGCCAGAGAGTTCAGTGAGTAAATTGACCCAGAAACAATGAACAAAGTAAGGACTGGTATGGCAGAAGCCATCATTCCACCTACAGCAAGATCATTGCTCATCATATCCGTTACGTGAAGAATCCCCTCGAAGCTTGTTGGATCACCGCCAGAAGTGATGTAGTCCTGTAAGGAGGCAGTGCTGCGATTATAGATAAAGAGATTCACCACTGCCAAAACGGGCATCCATAGCTGAATCCAGATCAACGTCATAAAGTATTTAAAGACCAGTTGAATCCCCATCATTCCCAGCACGATGAGCAGCCCCATTAGCGGCACAATGGCGTATACCAGAGCTTCGATAAATGTCAGCATCGGCCTGACAACAGTAGCAAATACCGATTGCTCCGCAGTCCACTGAGTATTTCGCTGCTGCACCGCCTGCTCAATCATCAGTGAGGCAGTGCCTTGCTGTATGGACTCGTAATATTGCCCCATGCCCTCGGTTAGCACCGGGGTTAGGATCGCTGCCTTAAGCATGTCAGAGCTAATGATTCCTGTTGCCGACAGGTCATTAAGCGCGTTGTTTGTTTCCGCCACAGGATTAACGCCACTTGTACCAGCGACAGTCAGACCCAGTAGGTAATTGATCGATTCATGAGAAGTTCCAGAGTCGAATGCCGTATCCGTGGCAACCATTAGATCAGTCCAGGCGTCAGTACAATTTGGAGTTGTCGACCCACTAGGTGACACAAAAATCTCAGTACCATAGACCGTTGACGAAAAGCGCAATGCCTCGCGCCAGGTCAGATTCTTCAAATTCGATTCGGATACGTCAGCCAACTGATAACGGATAGCGGTACAGTCAGCAACGTAGTTTCGCCAGCTACGCTGCATGTCTGCTGAGCCACCTCCGACAGCACTATCCCAGCTAGCCCAGAGTGCGGCATTTCCCGCAAGCTGGCGTTGCGCACTGATCAACTCTAATGAGGACAGAAACCCTTTCCGCGTTATCTGAGGTGTAATAGTCGCAAACCCGGTCTCGAACTTGTCGGTCAGGACATAGCCGATATTCGAGATCATTCCCCCAATCGCGGCTGGTCCCAAGGGTACGTTGGCAACAACACGGACATCACCAGTGTAGGCATCCTCGATTTTGACCAGAGCTGATGCCCCGAAAAACATTGCATATACAATCCAGCCGATAAGCACCTGCTGGATCTCAATACCACGCCCTCCCTGTACTACCCCCTTAACGCACACAATAACCACGGACACCAGAAGACCGATGGAAGCCATTTTAGTGAAGTCATTCGTCCCAGTGATCATCGCAACGGCAATCAGTACCTGCTCTAGTAGTTCCGAATCACCGATGCTATAAATCGTAAACTCAGGCATCATGCACCTCCCCTAGAGCTGGTGAGGCTGAGACGTTGCGCCTGAACATTTTTTATGATTTGGTTGTAGCGAGTCACAATCTCACTGACTGAACCGTACTGCTCGACCATCTGCCGATGTTCGTTCTCGATGTTTATACGCGCTCGCTCTAACTGACCCATTACCTCATTTTTATGCGGTGAGTCGGCATTAGATACTGCTAATTCTGCCGCGGAAATCATCTGTGTCGCTAGGTCGTACACGATCGCATTGGCAATAACAGTAGCATTTTCATCTGCAAATGAATTAGCAACACTGTCAGAAAGAGCAGCCAAGTTACGAATAATTGTGCCTACTGAGGCTGGAAGGTTTGTGATCAGTGCTTGCTCATCGGAAGTGATTGGACCAATATTACTTCTATACTTGAAAATGATTCCTGGTCGAGAATCTGTTCCTGTGAGCGCTTCATAAATTTTTTGACGAACGCTAGTTAAGGTGACAGTTTGTCTCGCTGGAGCCAAGCAATCATCGTCACAGTCATAGATTTTAACTTGACCGCCGCCTACAAGATCTGAAAGGGAGACTAAGCCTCCTGGGAGGCGTGAGACAGGGTTGGTATCACCTCCACTGGCATCTGCCACCAAATCGCCAACAATCACCGAACCAGTAAGTGAAAGCATCGCCTCAAGCAGGGCAGTGTCACCATATTGAAACCAGGTACTTACAGAGTTAGCTTTCAGTTGCTTCCAAACAATATTACCGATCATTTCTTGATATTTGGCTGGATCGTTATTCTTCAATTTCCGTAGTGGAGTTTCCCCGTCTTGTTCTTGTACCGAACCGAACATATCGTCATAAAGCCCAGCCCCCGTTGCCTTAATAGATGCCTTGGTTTTATGCTGAATATCAAATGCTGACGTCGCGTCATTAACAATCCCTTGCGCCAATTGGCAGCTATTCGCTAAGTGCTGGTTTAATGCTTGAACCTTTTTCTGAAAGTTCTCCATCCACTTCGCTCCATCCGGGAAAACGTTATCCAGAGCCAACTGGAACGCATAACCTTTTGCGTTGGCCGCAACTGCTCGCATCATCGTGACTAGCTGCTCAGCGTTAATAAATGAGAACGACCCGCCAAACATATCAACCCCACCACATCCCGCCTTCCAGGATGGTGGAGTAAAGGAAACAAGGTTCTGCTCATAGATGCGTGACTTAACTGTATAGCGCCCCCCAGTGAAGACTCCGCGACGCTGTGACTCATGAACACCAGGCAAAGTGGTATTGCTCATTTCATTGAATAAGCGATCCATTTCAGACTGTAGTCCCCCGGCGGAAACCGGGGCGGTTACTGTCGATGCAGCGATAATCGCCGCCAAAATTGTTTTCCGCATAATAGAAACTCTCCATCCGACTTTGAGTTTCTATTTTCTCAATCATTAGCGCTATTCCTTAGCGCTCTAATTGCCCACTTTGGGAGTAATCGGGATTAACTTTAAATTGTTCTTTCGTGACAGGTTAAAAACATTTGAAAAAGCCACTTTCTTAGACTTGCGTTTATGGTTTTCCATGAGATGTTATATATGAAACAAATCTCACCAAATGGAGAATGACGAATGAACCAAAAATTGACACTGTTATTATCAACTATCATTTGCAGCCTTTTTTTAAACGGCTGCGCTGTATCACCAAAGCAATACGATACACAACAGAGTAGAGCACTAAACATTGCTAGAGCTGGCGGGATTTACGATCAAGATTTACAAGACTCCTCAGATGGTACTAACTCCTACAAAAAATCACTTTTGCTTCGCGCACTAAATGCAACAGCCCTACTAACTTCACTCGATGCGCCATTGTCTGGGATGACTGGCGCTCAGACTCTAGCATTCAATGCAGGAAATATCATGGCGACACCTGATAACCCGTCCGCTCGCCCATCGTTAATGGCCTGGATGCCCAAAACAGAAGCTAGTAATAAAGATAATGCACGTATCAAATTCGAGGAACTTGTGGATGCAAGCCTAATAAATACAGCCCAGAATATGGGAATAATCGTTGAAAAACTGGCCGACAAAGGTATTACGATGCCAAAACTGAATGGCTGGGATATCAATATATGGACAGTGGATGCGCCTCAGTTCGGCTGCAAACCTGAGCATTGCGTAATTGCAACTCACGTTGCTCGGATAAATGATTGGCAAACACCTGAATTTATCACTTCTGGGCCAGGTGCAAGTTTTATTCTAGATTCTAATCACCCTAGTCAATACAGCCGAATTATTTTCCAGCAGACAACTGAAAAGGTTTCCTTTCCGGTCGATGAATTCTATCGGCAGTTAAGTGCCAGCCTCCCTGCATGGTCAGCTATGTACTTTCCTCCCAATACCGTCTTTAAGGATGGGCAAACACTACCTTACCCGGTGCTTTATGAACATGGTCAACAGCTTATGTTCGTAACTCCTCAAAGCTAACTGAAACCATATAAGGGCGGAACTGGCGACGATGCATACCAGTTCCTCGATGGAAACAAAACTATGATGACATTAACGACCGTATCAGAACAACTCAGTAGTACCCAGAGCCGAGTATTTTGGCGTGTGGGTACCCAACGAAAAGGCATACTCAATGTCACCCTCGATTTTGAAAACGACGATAGCGCCTTACTCTGCGAGCTATGTGCTATCCGCCACTTACTAATTGAGAGCCAAGTGTTTGGCCGTGTGCCAGGTACAGGAAAGGGCTACAAACTGGTTGTATCAAAAGGTGCAATTAAAAAGCTGGCACGAGGAAGATCCGACAAGAAGTACGCCCAAAAGTTTGCCGCCTTCCTGCAATCTCGCTTGGCTGGAGTGCTGATCGAGGTCTCTACTAAAACGGAGTTCATGGCCGACACCGAAAAGGAGGCAACAGAGCAACTGCTTGCTGAACGTAAACGCTACGCAGGCACCTTTGATGCTATCGAAACACCTGCAATGGGCACGGTCTTGGTAACAGATCACGCTGTATCACGATACAGTCAACGGATCACCTCAGGTAAACCCAAAGCCCCGTGGCTGTCACTGGTCAAACGCATCCAGAACCCGGAGCTTCGCATTTACCCTCTTGCGGAACGAGAGCGCCGTCGTAAAGCCAAGAAATATGGCACTGCTGATAACGTGGAGGAGTGGGGGCACCCGAGCAGTGAGTTCCACTTCCTAGTACTGAACGATCAGGGCACCAGAACACTCGTTACCGCCTACAAACGCTAGACCAGAAACGAAAAAAGCCGGGTTTCCCCGGCTTTTTCAAGATCAATGAACAGTTTCATCGACACCGAACGCTTTCTCCCAGGATTCACCACTTTCAGCAGCATCTAGGTCGATAACGAATTCCAGCTCGATGCGATCCAGTTCCAGCGACCGCATTTCACATTGTTCAGCAACCAGCTCTCGGTAACGGTTTTCAGCTTCATCGTGAGATGTCGCTGAAATCGTCTCTGAAAACAGTTCCTGATGTTTGTGAGTGTTGAAAGCGTAAAATATGGTGCCAACAACATCGTAGTTGCGCGTAGCGCATTGAGTTTGTACCGACATAACAGTCTCCTAATACGGTTAGGCCGGGAATCCCCACCGGGATTTTCCCGGCAAGGGTGCTGTTTGATTTAATAAATTACTTTATCGACCAACGCGCCAAAAGCGGCCATTGCATCAATATACGAGTCATAAGTACGGTCAGTGACCTGCTTAGGCAGGCCGTACTCATCTTCATAAATCCCCAAGAACAGACGTCCATCACTATCAGGAAGCGGAGAGACTTGATTGAACAAAGCGCCAATCTCGTCTCCAGTTGCTTGTTGATAGGTGGTTTTCATCATATCCAGAGCAGTTTCC
This sequence comes from Vibrio olivae, assembly GCF_042428525.1. NCBI lineage: Bacteria > Pseudomonadati > Pseudomonadota > Gammaproteobacteria > Vibrionales > Vibrionaceae > Vibrio > Vibrio olivae. The sequence goes on along the minus strand of NZ_JBHMEP010000010.1, from coordinate 69,620 downwards.
TCAGTGATCACATCGAACAGGCTCATTAGCATACCTCTAGGCAGCGGTTAAACGCTGATAAGCGGCGTGGCTCACGACCAATCTGGCCGTCGATTGGCGCAGACTCGATGAAAGCACTAGGCGTTTTGTGAGTTTTAGGCTCGCGGCTGAGCCACTCACCAACAACCGAGTTGTCACTCACTTGGGTAGGCATGACGGCCTTTACAGGCCGCTTCTTAGAAAGACCTAACGCAGTTTTGAGCAGATACAGCATTCCGCGAGCAAGCAGGGTTGCTGAAGCCGCAAATAGTGCGACGGTAACGATCATGACTAAGAAGAAAGTGGTTGCAGACATAGCTTCACCTCATATTGTTGAGGGAGCTATCCCCACATGGGATTCGCTCCCGAGTGGGTTTAAAGTTAATTTGCTGTTTGTTTTTGGCGACCAGCTATCGCACTTATCAGCTACAAGAGCTGAATAAGCTTCCAAGATAACAGGCTGTTCTACTTAGACAAATCGCTCCAACTGCCCTTTTGGGGCGACAAACTGTTCAGCATCCCTCCCCCAAGAAAGCGATTAACCCCATTTGAACACCAATTACGTCTCAGCTCAGTCAGAACAGCGACTTTCACATGTGAAAGTGAATCCAGTCCGTCATTGAAATCAGCAACTTTACCCTCCATATAACATAGGGATAATTAACCTCTGGAGTACCTATGACCGACAATACAGTAATGGAAGCACTGTTCATCCAGCAGCGCCTGCAAATCATGAATCTGGGCGTGCATCATGACGAGTTTTCTGACTCTTACCTGCACGCTTGGGAGTCTGGCACTTATCCGCTCCTACAAGACACCGATGGCAGTGTGATCAGGATGCCTCATGAACCCTATGCCGAGTTCTTCAAGACCCCAAAAGACAAAGTGCAACGGCTATTTGATCGCTTATGTACAGCATGGGACGCCAAAGAAGAACTGACTTTCTATGCCCTGGAAGATGAGCTAGGCGTTCACGGTGGCTATGGTAGTGAATGGGATCGCGTCGACCTCATCAAGATTTGCCGTTACTTGTACCTGGAGCGTTCGTTTGACGAAGAGTTCTGGAAAACTCTGATCACACCGATGGAACACCCTTCCGAAGCATCATCGATCCTTCGTGAATTTAACCGTGAGCGTGACATCTACTTCATGTAATCAATTCACAGTTCCGGAGGTCTCGGTGGATCTCCGGGGCGCTTTAGCAGCACCTGCCAGAGCACACGAAAAGCATAAAAGTGAGTCGCCAGTGTTTTCTGTGTCAGATCTGACTTTCTGGCATAGTATCGGTGGATGTGTGCCCGACCGATTTGAGGTGGCGTACTCACCCCTGGTTCATTGGCCGCAATGTCATTGCACGCATTTACCAGCAGCCGGATCTGAGCTCTCCTTGTCTGCTTACCACCGTGGCGTAGATATGAATGCGACCGTTCTTTAATCCATTTTTCCATATCCGCTCACCCCAAGTACGAATTTGTCACGTCGACACGACCGTGACCCAGTTCTCTTGCTATTTGCATCCTGACCTCACGATCAAGAGACTTTGCTGTTTCAACGCTAATTCCCTTTTCTCTGGAAATATATTTATGATGTGCGTTGCCATGTTTTATTCCCGCTTTGACTGGACATTTCACACCAGATAATTTCTCATACCTATTTTGAGCATACGCATGACGCTCACCGTGGAATTTAACACCCAATCTTGCCGCTTCTTTGTAAGCATCCTGCCGAAACTCTTTATAGCTCTGTTCGGCTGGGATCATACTGCGACCATTTTGAATATCCCTGGCATGTTCTAGCGCTTTAATTTGTGATTGCTCAAAAATAGGAACAAAACGAGGGCGACCTCCTTTCGTTCCGTCTCTTATTTCTACACATCCTTTACTCTGGGCTTGAGCCAGAGCTTTATCTGCATTCAATTTTGCAGACTCTTCAAACCTGAGACCTAGTTCTCGTTGCAAATTTAACAATGCTCCAGTTCGCTCAGTTGCAATGTAAGTTGCTTTATCGTGACGCTCCTGAGAAATACTTTTGTCCCCTTCACTAATGCCACTCCGCTTAGGTAAATCACCTTGTTTTACTGGATCAACACGAACCTTATTATCTCCACGAGCGATTTCCATTACTCTATTAACCGCACTTAAATAGTTTTGTGCAGTTGATGCTTTTATCTCACCATTTTCAAAACGATCTCTTAAATGATCCGCGTACTGCATTAAGTGTGAAACTTCAACTTTTCTAAGATCTTTAATTCCCTGTTCAGCTTTGACCCAGGAGCAAAATACATTCCAGCGGTCATGGATCGTGCTAATAGACTCAAATGACTTGTACTCTTCTTTCAGCGCATTTAACCCGGCATAGCCCATGTCACGACTTTTAAGGCCAAAGTTTTTGGCATCCGGATTCGTTCGTTCACATCGCACTGATGCTCCCCTCTTAGTTGTTCTGTCCTCATTAGCCATGCCCCTAACTGGTGTTAAGTGATATGCAGTTTTTGATGGCAGCTCTGCGTGCTGCTGGCTAAGCGGTTCTCGCCGCTTCAAAGGGCAGATAAGACGATGCCCACGTCTACTTTATTACGACCAAACATTGCTATGGCAGGGGCTCTGCTCTCAACCGTCTGGCCTGCCTGAAATGGCAAACTGACGGCAGATCCGGCTGATGTCATCGTCTCTGATTCCTTCCCAATACTGGAAAGGACCCGGCGAAGCCGGGATTTTTCGCGCGTTTTCCCGCGCGGGTCGAAAGCCTAGCGCCATTGAGGCGCAAGGCTTTCGTCGGGTGGCTAGCCCCCCGTCTCTGTTCCCTGACGGTAGACAGAGACGGGGGCGAAGCATCAGCTCCACAGCAATAGCAACATCAGTTACAGGTTGTTGCTCAGGAGGAGATCGAGCACTTTTGACTGGCTCAGGAGGGAGCCTAGAAGCTGAGACCTTTGGTTGATCGCAGGTAAGAAGCATTGTGCTGCGCAAAACGCATACAGCAATGCAGCAGCACAACGCTGCAAACAATAAGAATAGAAACATGATGTTTCCTCCGTTCTGTTAGATTTCAGGCGGAGGAGTGCCCTATCAGGGGTCACATCCCCCAGATGGGTTAACTATGTATAGCCATTCGGCTGTAAGTATTTTGAAGTGGTTTATGCTATTTCTTGGTAACGATGACTAGCTATCAACGACCGACTTTGAGCGGTATTCCATCTTTTATGATAGTTTCGTTAGTCTGTGTGTCAACTGCTATCAAAAGAGGCTTTTTAGGTTGCTTTTCGACGTAATTTTCAGTCCTATCGTCACAACTGTTAATCCAAAAGCAACTTTTCGAGGGCTCTCAAACATACACATACAAACATACCTGTTGCCTTAATCAAAATACTATCTTGAGATAGTATTTTGACATGAGAAACATGAAGCTACGCTGCGAAGGAAAATACATATGCCGTTTATTGGACATGACACGATTAATGACAAACGTGTCAACATCCTTAACTACGAAGACCCGAGAGCAATATTTAAACGAGGTCAAATAGTATGTCGATACTGTAAAGAGGAATTGGTGATCAGAGGAAACTCTAGAATAAGCGTACCCAAAATACACTTCATGCACCTATCAAATGAGTGCAAAGGAGAATACAAACATCATCCAGAAAGTCCCGAACACTTATTCTTTAAAGAGCTCCTTTCAAGGGACTTAGCCAAAGATCTTGATGAGTATAGCAATGCACGTGTAGAGCTCGAATGTCCTGTTGAATCCATAAAGCGAATCATTGATGTTGCTTTTATCTTCCCTAATGGATGGGTTGTTGCCCATGAAGTTCAGTTAAGTGCGATCACACCCAATGAGTTAGAGGAGAGAACGAATGATTACAGAAAAGCAGGAATTGACGTTACTTGGTGGCTTGGGAAGCAGGCAAATACCCAGAAAAATCGCCAATGGTGCTACGAAAAACTGGGTGAGTGCCACACCATTGATTACGAAAAGCTGGTCGAACATTCAGCCAAGTGAAAAAGCTGTGAGATATGGAAGCTCTGAACCTAAATTTTTCACCTCCTTTTGGTGGTCGCTATCGATTGAAAATTTTAGCGAATTTAATTACCCAATGCTCCCTGCGGATAGACAAAGAATGCCGAATCAAACAATGCTCTCTTATACACTCATTCACCGCTTACTATTTGCTACACTTCAATGCTGGGCTACAACATCGTCAATAGAAAAATCGCGATTAATGAATGGGATAGGAACCCCTAAAAGCCAAGCGCAAGCAGCAGCCCTATTAGGAGCTTGGGAAGGTGTTGGATTTTTAACGAAAGAAGGAAAAGGAAAAACAGCATCGTACAAGATAGTTGATGGCTATAATGCAGGAAATTGGCCAGGAGCCACAAATGAGCAACGAAAACAGTGCTACCAAAGAATACTAAGAAACATACCATTGGGCATAAATCTGAATGCAGTCAAAATAAGGGCTGTATGCTTAAAGAAAATAACTTATGAAGCCGCAGACTTTACTCTTTAACGGTAAAGCTTGAGCTAGAGAGCAAGTCAAGTAGCTCAATTATGAGCTATTTTATAAAAATTTAGGTCATTGAAACCTTGAAGCCATTTGCTATTTATTACACAGGCTATGATTGATAGAGGTGATAGCTTGAAATACAACGCAACTCGACAGTCTTTTCCCCCTAATCTTGATATGTGGCCTGTAGGTTCGGCAGAACGCTTAATACATGGATGCTGGCTGTTGAGCATTATGAGGCTCCATACGTTCACCAATGAGTGTGGCGAAACGCTCCAGGAAACGTACAATGAAATTAATCATAGAATAGGTGTAAATACGGTTTACATTGACCTTCTTACCTTAGGCGAGAATTATAGAAATGCGTCACAAATCTTAAATATCATCAGGAACAATGAACAACCGACTTGGGTTTGGTTTACCAACTGCGACGCTCTATTAGATACTTCGCTTGCTGGTTGGCTACGATCGATTCTAACTACCTGTGATGTGGAGCATCTAAGAGTGGCTTTTCTTCTCGATAACAAAATGCAATACAGGAGCATCTTTCAACATTATTCAGCACCACTTTACAAAAGTACTACATATCTAGTTCTTAAAGTGAACTAAAGCTTGTTGAAAAATACTGTTTATTTGGAGTCTCTGTAATAGCCTCATCCCTCGTAATCAAAGAAAATTTCAATCTAGTTTTCGTATTCACATGTTTACCTCTTTCCGTTTTTCATCGATGTAATTAGCTAAGTCAATTAAGCTAACTAAATACTCCGCCTTTTGCGACTCACGCCAAGCTGGGATAGGTAATCGATTTGCCGTTGCGCGATCTTTCGCAGTACGTGGCGCTAAGCCAAAATATTTCTCACATATTTGTCCTAAAGGTACAACTGGTGTATTAAATTCCGCCATCAGTAAAAAAAGTGTATTCATAGAAAGACCAATATCCATTCCTCAACTAAACGCCATCATTTTCGTTTATTTCAACATGCGAGACATACCGCGGATCTGCCCTTTCTAGGCACTTAGAGACGTTTTTTAAGTGGAAAGCCTGTCAAGGGTTCCAGTGGCCGTTCTCCGGGCTTTAAAGCGCCAGCCTTGCGCTGCTATGGAAAAATGAACTAAACGCGCTCTATAAGCTAAAGCGGCCACCCCTTGACTGGATTGGAACGTAATAGCCTTGACTTAGGAGGTTGGCTTTAGGCCGAAGGCCGCGCCATCCTCCTGAGTCCCCGGCGGCGAGGGGTTCCCCCCTTGGGGGGCGGAGGGGGGTATCACTGGCCCCTAGCTTTAGCTAGGAAATGGCCAGGCATTATTTTCTTTTCCTCATAACTCACAGAAAGTGAGATATAGAAATATATATGTATTTATTAGAAAGATATGAAAGAGCGGGTTTTGCGCATAACTTCGTTATGGTCGCAGATAAACTAATCTACCCGCTTGCAGATAAGAGTGGATAACAAAAATAATCCACAAGGAAGGCCGCAGAAAGCCCCTGAGCGCATCAATAATAAGAGGGGGTAAGGTTAAAAGGTGGGGAGATCTTGCCGGATCTTGGCTTACAGGAACGACAAATGCCGGGCATGTGCCCGGTTAGGTTTAATCCGATTGGATTTATTGAATGGTATCAGGTGGCGGGTGACTAATGCCTATATCCATGCTGTTCAGGCGTTCCCAAACTAGCTTATTGAACTGCTTACTGCTTAGCTGGGCAAGCTCATGGGCAGGCATAGACTTGGTAAGGGCCGTAGCCACTTCATGCTTGCGTTCGTCCAAGCTCTTGGATGCCAGCTTGTTGCGGCGGCGTTGAGCGCCAGCGTTCTGCTTTCGGGCATCCCATGCACGTTTGAAAATTTGTTTACGCTTACGGTTACGCGCTTCTCTTAGGGTGATAACCTCGCCCGCCTCAGTGAGTCCGCTATTACGCAAAGCCAGTTGCTCATCAGCCTGAGTGTAAAGTTTATCTAAATCAGCCCCCGCAAGGCGGTAAAACTCGCTAGTAAGCACCAGAACTTTAGGGAACCAAAAGCCATTAGCCTGATCCCATACCATGCCGCTTTTCGGGTTGGCTTCATCACCATCAGCGTGAACGTAACAAAGGCCAAACGGGATCATGACTTCATCAATGAAGCGGCTGATCCGGCTTACGGTTACTTTGCTTTCAGTGATGTATTGCTCACCTGTTTCCGGGTCTGTTACCCACATTTTGGATAGTTCGGCGGCCATATCTTCCAGATCGAGTTCCACGATACCTGTAGCCAGATCATGGCGTGAAAGCAGCATTTGAAACATCGGGTTGATGAGGTTACGGCGCACGTCTTTGAAGTCACGCTGACGGCCTGCGGCCTGACGCAAGTGGACAAAGTGAGGATCACGGGAAATGTCGCGCTTACGACAGAAGTTGAACGTTTTACCCAGCTCACCCGGTAAATTCTTCCAAGATGCAGGACGGACGTAAACGGGCTTTGGGTTTAAGCAACAGGTGCTGTGAGTTCCTCTCTTGCGTTTGGTACTTTTACAACACAAGCCATTGGAGTGAGAGCTCGCTCCCCTTCCTGCTAATTTTACGTTATTAGAATACACCTTGGCACTTCTCCGCTCTGGAGAAGTAGTGCAATCTCAACAAATTTGACTTGTTAAAAATCCACATTTTGCTACACTAATCCTCGAATGAAAGACTAAACCCGCGAGGAGCGCCAACTCCGTTATCAGCGGGTTTTGTTTTATCTGTCATCAAGTTTTTGATTAGCGTAACTATCTGTCCCACTTTCACATGTGAAAGTGAACGTGCCCCCCTATGTGTCCCTTAAAAATAAAAAACACAATCATTTCAGAGCTTTAATCAAACAATCACTCCCATCGAGCATGGGTGCAACGGAAAAGCGGCAAGGTTCGAATTGCTTGGTTTTATCGGGGTTAGACACTGGTTTACCTCAATATTTTTTGTTCAGTTATTGCCGTCAATCTCATGGAATTTCCCTAAAATTCGCGAACCTCATAGGCCGCGAACTCCGCTGTAAAACGACAGAGTAAAAAGAGTGGGCGCATTATACACAGATAAAGGTACGGTTTTAAAACAAAGCCGCATCGATGACATTTTTTGAATGAAGCAAAGTGGTCGCAATACATGTAGCACGTCAAAAGCAATATTAAAAATAGCAGTACTAAGACACACAGCATCTTCTCGTTTTTTAGCTCATTGGGTTGCCTGAAAAACTCAACGGCTCAGGTACTATCAATTCGGAAGTATGGCCACTATTTTGAGCTCCTAGATACAAAAATAGGTGCAATAAACAACAAAAAAGCAGTGACTCGTTTCCGATCACGCTTTGGTGGCTTATAGTATTGGATAGGCAAGGTGCTTTAGCGTACAGTAGGGATGGATGGCGGTTTTGGTGACTGATTACATGGGCAAAACCTCTTGTCATTCGAAAATAGTATATGATTAATGCAGTCCAATGGTGATGGTGATTAGTTTGGACCAACAGCTAATAAAGCAAATTGAAGATATCTGCGTTGCACGAGGTGTACGGCTTACACCGCAACGAAAACGCGTTTTTGAGCTGATATGCGCAAGCAAAAAAGCCTCTAGTGCCTACGAACTTTTGGATGAGCTAAAATTGAGTGAACCTCAAGCTAAGCCACCAACGGTTTATCGAGCACTTGATTTTTTGATGGAGCAAGGGTTTATTCATAGAGTAGAATCAACCAATAGTTTTATCTCTTGCTGTTCATGTAATGCACATAAGCATTACTCGCACTTACTGATCTGTGATCGCTGTGCAAACGTAATTGAGCTACAAAATGATAGCTTAGTAGCCTTGCTAGAAGAAAATGCGGAGAAGCATCAATTTCAAATCACCAACCATGTGATTGAATCTCACGGCATCTGTGCCACCTGCTCCGCCGAGAAAACACAATAAAGCTAAAGAAGAAGATTTATGCGCGCTGAATTTGTAAACCCATTTTTAGCTTCTTTGATGAATGTGCTAAAAACCATGGCTTCTCTTGATTTGAAGCCACAGAAACCAAGAGTCAAAAAAGATGAGATCGCCCGCGGTGATGTGTCTGGCTTAATTGGTTTAGTTGGCCCACAGACCAAAGGGTCGATGTCGATTACCTTTGATGAAAGCCTGGCGCTGGAAATCATGGAGAACATGTTGGGTGAAAGACCAAATGGTCTGAATGACGAAGTCACTGATATGGTCGGTGAAATTACCAATATGGTGACAGGTGGAGCCAAACGTATCCTCGCAGAAAGTGGGTTTGATTTCGATATGGCGACCCCAGTTGTTGTTTCTGGTAAGGGCCATACGATTCGCCACAAATGTGAAGGGGCGATTATCATCATGCCGTTTAACTCTCAGTGGGGAAATGCGTTTATTGAAATCTGTTTCGAATAAACCTGCTTTCTCAGCCGAGACCAATAAAAAAGCTTCCTTCATGGAAGCTTTTTTATTTTAGCCAACGTACGTTGTTATTATTTTATTTGATGATGCCACGCTGTTTAAGATCGACCAAGCATAGCTCAACAAGTTCATCAACGCTTGCTTGCCCCGCAGGAAGGTCCAATTCAGGCTCAAGAGGAGCCTGATATTCAGAGTCGATACCGGTAAAGTTCGGGATTTCTCCTGCTCGCGCTTTTTTGTACAAACCTTTCGGATCACGTTGCTCACAGACATCCAGCGAGGTATTAACAAACACTTCTAAGAACTCGCCTTGTGGCAACATATTCCGAACCAGTGCTCGCTCTTCACGATGCGGGGAAATAAACGCTGAAAGTACAATTAGGCCCGCATCCGCCATCAGTTTGGATAATTCACCAATGCGGCGAATGTTCTCACGACGGTCTTGCTCTGAAAAGCCAAGATCACTACATAAGCCGTGACGCACATTGTCGCCATCCAGTAAATAGGTGTGATAACCCATTTCGGCAAGCTTATTCTCAAGCGCACCAGCAATGGTTGATTTTCCCGCGCCAGATAAACCAGTGAACCACAACACAGCGGGTCGCTGATGCTTGAGTTTCGCTCGATAGGTTTTGTCGATAACATGCTGATGCCATACGACGTTTTCATCTTTCTCAGATGTCATAACACTTCATCCTTTTAAAACGGGAAAAACTGGGGAATCAAGGCCATTACCAAGACGGAATACACCACCGACAGTGGAATCCCCATGCGTAAATAATCTTTTAATTGGTAATTTCCTACGCTAAAAACCAGCAAATTGGTTTGATAGCCATAAGGTGAAATAAAGCTCGCACTGGCGCCAAACAGTACCGCCATAATAAACGGCATTGGATCAACGCCGTAGCTGATTGACATACTGTATCCAATCGGGAACGCTAGCGCCGCCGCCGCGTTGTTAGTAATCAGTTCAGTTAGAATCAAGGTCAGTAAGTAAGTGGCTAATAGTGCGCCATACACCCCCCAACCGTTGAACGTCTCCATAAACAGTTGGCCTAATCGCGCAGATAAGCCTGTTGATAGCATCAGTTGAGCAATGGATAACGCCGAGCCTACAATCACAACGATATCAACAGGGAAGCGGCGTCTGAGCTCGCTTAGTTGCACCACTCCAGTAAAAAGCAGAGCAATAAGATAAATCGATAACCCTTTAATCAAAGGGAAGATATCCAGCAGCGACAGGGCGATCACTCCGATGAATCCCGCAATGACTGCCATCGATTTTTGACTGTCTAATTTCGCGCTGGAGTCTAAATCATTAACTTGGACAAACTCTTTACGATGGACACGGCGCTCGGTATTAAAACGCTTCCCCGGAACCAACACCAGCGTATCACCAGCGTTAAGGACAACGTTACCTAAACCGCCCTCTAAGCGTTCATGTCCTCGTCTGATTGCCACCACTACCGCATCAAAGCGTTCACGAAAATGGCTAGACTTCAAGGTGCTGTTACAAATGCTGGCAGATGAGCTCACCACCACTTCAATCAAATGCTGGCCATTTAAATGGTGCTGGCCAAACAGGGTTAAGCCTTTGATCTCTTGTAAGGTCGCAACACTTTCTATGTCACCACAAAACAGAAGTCGATCACGCGCTTGCAGTTCAAAGTCTGGTTTGACCGACGGTACCGTTTGTCCTTCCCGAATCACTTCAGCGAGGAATAGCTTACGTAAGGCACGCAGGTTATTTTCGGCAATACTTTTTCCAACCAACGGAGAACCTGGCTCGACGCGAGCTTCCAAAAAATAAGGCAAATCTTCTTGGCCTGCATCTTCATGGTTGGGCAGCCAGTAACTGAGCGGAATAAGAATCGCCATTCCACCCACCAGCACCGATAATCCGATTAAGGTCGGGGTAAAAAAGTTCAAACTTGGCAAACCTGCATCTTCAACGAAACTGTTGATGATCAAGTTGGTGGAGGTTCCGATTAGAGTCAACGTTCCGCCCAAAATAGCGGCGTATGACAATGGAATCAACAAACGGGAAGGTGCATGAGTTTGATTGCGTTTGATTGCGCCAATTAACGATACCACGACTGCGGTATTGTTGGTAAATGACGAGAGAAGCGCGGTTGAAAACCCGAGCTTGGCAACGACACTGGCTAATCGTCCACTGGATAAACTGCGGCTGATCCAGCTGATAAGACGCGTTTTTTCTAGTGCACTCGATGCCAGTATTAATAACACTAAGGTCAGTAATGACGAGTTAGTAAAGTTTGTGGCAACCTCATTGAGCTCAATCATGCCGCCCAAAAAAGCGATAAATGCCGCGCCAGCAAAAATGAAACTTGGTTTAATGCGAGTCGTCACTAACATTGCGATTACACCAAGTAAAATCGCTAACACAAAACCTTGCTGCCACATATGCGAATCCTAATAAAAGGGGGCCTTCGCCCCCTCGCCTCGACCGATTGAAAATCAATCTACTTAAGTAATTGACTCAGATCTTTTGCTTCCCAGTGAGGGAAGTGCTTGCGCACGAGCGCATTGAGTTCTAATTCAAATGCCGAGAAATCACCGGTTTGCTGCGCCACTTGTGCGAGGCTTTCGCGAATCAAGCCAGCACCAACCGTGACATTGGTTAAACGGTCAATAATGATAAAGCCACCGGTATCAGCACAGTCTGTGTACTTATCTACCGCAATCGATTCATTAAGTGACCACTCACATAAACCAATCCCATTAAGCGGCAATTCACTGGCGTCAAAGCTCGATAGGTTGTTGATGTCATATTGATGACGTACGGCTTCGATACGACCTACCGTTTTCTTACCTGCCACTTTGATATCGTAGTCACGCCCCGGTTGCAATGGCTGTTCGGTCATCCAAACCACATCGGCGAGTACGTGATTACTGATTTCAACATTGGCCTGTTGGTGAATAATTAAATCACCGCGGCTAATATCGATTTCATCTTCCAACGTGATGGTAACCGCCTGACCTGATTGAGCCTGTTCAAGATCACCATCAAACGTCACGATACGCGCTACTTTTGACGTTTTACCTGAAGGCAGTGCTTTAATGCTGTCGCCCACTTTCACTACGCCGGATGCCAACGTACCGGCAAAGCCACGGAAGTCGAGATTAGGTCGATTCACATATTGCACAGGGAAACGCAATTCGCCAGTGCCACGCAATTGGTCAACATCAACATCTTCTAACATTTCAAGCAGCGGCGAACCTTGGAACCATGCCATTTTTTGGCTTGGTTCAACCACGTTGTCACCTTCCAATGCAGAGATTGGGATGATTTGAATGTTGATATCACCTTGCAGGTTTTTCGCAAACTCTTGGTACTCAGTACGAATTTCTTCAAAGCGTTGCTGAGAATAATCGACCAAATCCATCTTGTTGACGGCAACCACAAAGTGTTTGATGCCCAGTAGATCTGAAATAAATGAGTGACGGCGAGTTTGATCCAGCACACCTTTACGCGCATCAATCAAAATAACCGCTAAGTCACAGGTCGAGGCACCCGTCGCCATGTTGCGTGTGTACTGCTCATGTCCTGGTGTATCTGCAATGATGAACTTACGTTTCTGAGTGGAGAAATAACGGTAAGCCACATCGATGGTGATACCTTGCTCGCGTTCTGCTTGCAAACCATCAACCAGTAGCGCTAAGTCAGGGCGCTCGCCTGTGGTGCCCACTCGCTGGCTGTCAGAGTGAACGGCCGCTAGTTGGTCTTCATAAATTTGTTTGGAGTCATGGAGCAAACGACCGATTAACGTACTTTTACCGTCATCAACTGACCCACAGGTTAAGAATCTAAGCAACGATTTGTATTGATGCTGTTTCAAGTAACCTTCAATGCCCAACTCATTCAGTTGCGCTTCAACTGCACTATTCATTTTGCTTTCCTTCGATCCTTAGAAGTAACCTTGACGCTTTTTCAATTCCATCGATCCGGACTGATCATGGTCGATCGCACGACCTTGACGTTCACTCGATGTTGCAATCAGCATCTCTTCAATGATGCCGGTCAGCGTATTGGCTTCTGACTCGATCGCTCCCGTTAATGGATAACAACCCAAAGTACGGAAACGCACGCTTTTCTCTTCGATTTTCTCACCTGGCTGTAACTCCATGCGATCATCATCAACCATAATCAGCATGCCATCACGCTCAACGACAGGGCGTTTTTCTGCGAGATAGAGCGGTACAATTTCAATATTCTCTAGATAGATGTATTGCCAAATATCCAACTCGGTCCAGTTTGAAAGTGGGAAGACACGAATGCTCTCACCTTTATTAATTTGGCTGTTGTAAGTGTGCCAAAGCTCTGGACGTTGGTTTTTAGGATCCCAAGTATGGTTTTTGTCACGGAATGAGTAGACACGTTCTTTTGCGCGCGACTTCTCTTCATCACGACGCGCACCACCAAAGGCTGCATCAAATCCGTATTGATTCAACGCTTGCTTCAAGCCTTGAGTTTTCATGATGTCGGTATGTTTTGATGAGCCGTGAACAAATGGATTAATCCCCATCGCCAGACCTTCTGGGTTCTTGTGAACCAAAAGCTCAAAGCCGTATTTCTCTGCTGTCCGATCACGGAATTCAATCATCTCTTTGAATTTCCAGTTGGTATCGACATGGAGAAGTGGAAAAGGGATTTTTCCAGGGTAAAAGGCTTTGCGAGCCAAGTGCAGCATCACCGATGAATCTTTACCGATGGAGTACATCATGACTGGATTACCAAACTCGGCAGCGACTTCACGAATAATGTGAATACTTTCCGCTTCGAGCTTTTTCAAGTGCGTTAAGCGTTGTTGATCCATTGTTTGCTTCCTTTGCTGCTCTGACTCAGAACACTGAGCCTGCTGGCTAACCGTTATCAATTTTGTTAAGCGTATTGGCGCGATGCATCTTGAGGTTCGACACCAAACCATTGCAATTTGTCGGACAGCGCAACCACTTCCCCGACCACAATCAATGAAGGTGATTGTGCATCTTTCGCCAGTTCAGACAGTTGTGAGAGCTGACCTTTAAAAACTTTCTGTGTGCTTTGGGTACCGCGTTCAATGATCGCAATCGGAGTTGAAGCGTGGCGTCCATGTTCAATCAACTGTTGCTGAATGTACTCAGACTTCATCAGCCCCATATAAATCACTAATGTTTGCTGACCACGAGCCAGCGTCGACCAATCGAGGTCATCGCTTTCGGCTTTAAGGTGGCCGGTGATAAACATCGCTGATTGCGCATGATCGCGATGCGTGAGAGGAATCCCCGCGTAAGCCGTTGCCCCGGCGGCGGCAGTGATTCCTGGAACCACTTGAAAAGAAACGCCTGCATCAAACAACTCTTCCAGTTCTTCCCCACCACGTCCGAAAATAAACGGATCGCCACCTTTCATGCGCACAACTCGATGACCTTGCTTCGCAAAGTCCACCAAGAGTTGATTGGTTTTTTCTTGCGGCACACTATGGTGACCCGCTCGCTTGCCAACGCACACTAAAATGGTATCGGATGGCACTAAAGACATGATGTCTTCAGACACTAAGTAGTCATAAAGCACAACATCAGCTTGCTGTAAGTAACGCAAGGCTTTCACCGTGAGTAGATCCGGGTCGCCCGGGCCTGCTCCAATCAGCGCAACTTCGCCGCGATTTAGCTGTGTTCCTTGTCTCAATGGGCCTGAAACTGGCGTCAAACGAGCTTGGCTCTGACGATCAGTTGGGAATTGAGAGATAGTGTCCTTGCTTATCATTAGTGTGATCCAACCCAAATGCTTGCAAGCATTATGGCGCTGACAACATATTACCTGAAATTCTAAAATTTCATTTTTTATTCGAAATACTGATAAGCACGGAAAGACCAAAGAGGAATAACGAATGCAGAATTGAGATATACAAAGGAATAATCGGTATTAAGAGAGGAATAGCTCACAGTTCACCGTCTAATTAAACTAGCATTTCCATGCAGTTTGTTAAATTACTCGCAGCAGAGTTTTACAAAAAACGGAGTTAACTAATGAAATTGGCAGTGAAACCACTCACTTTGGCGATCATCAGCTCTATGTTGACGATGTCCAGCGGTCTTATGGCGCAGACTTTAAAACTGCGAGTCATCGAAACCACCGACATCCAACCAATGTCATGGACTATGACTACTACAAGGATCAAGCCTCAAAAAAAATTGGCCTAACCCGCGCTGCCACACTGGTCAAACAAGCACAAGGGGAAGTCGATAATAGTGTCTTGGTGGACAATGGCGATCTCATTCAAGGCAGCCCAATGGGTGACTACATGGCGGCAAAAGGGATTCAGCCAGGCGATGTTCATCCAGTCTATAAAGCCATGAATCAACTGGGTTATGACGTCGGCAATATCGGTAATCACGAATTTAATTACGGCTTAAATTTTCTTAAAGAAACACTAAACGATGCCAATTTTCCCTATGTGAACGCTAACGTTTATGATCAGCAAAGCCGTCAACACTATTTCACGCCCTATGTTATCAAGACATACCGTTTCAAAGATACTGATGGTCAGACTCAGACTCTGCGTATCGGTTATATCGGTTTTGTCCCCCCACAAGTGATGGTCTGGGATAAAAAGAACCTAGAAGGCAAGGTTTTTGTTGAGGATATCAAAGCCACCGCAGAGAAGTTTGTACCCGAAATGAAACAAAAAGGCGCGGATTTAATTGTTGCCATTCCTCACTCTGGCGTGTCTTCTCAACCTTATCAATCAGGCGCAGAAAACTCGACGTATTATCTTTCAGAAGTCAATGGCATTGATGCCATCACCTTTGGTCATTCGCATGCGGTCTTCCCCGGTGACGGCTTTGATAATATTCAGGGTATCGACAATCAAAAAGGAACAATCAACGGCGTCGCCGCAGTGATGCCTGGACGCTGGGGAAGCCATGTGGGTGTGATTGATCTTACCTTAGAGCACATACAAGGTCAGTGGCAGGTGATGACAAGCCAAAGTGAAGCTCGACCTATTTTTGATAAGAAAACCCAAAAATCTCTCGCGAAACCAGACGCTGAGATGGTCGCAGCATTAGACAGCGATCATAAAGCAACCCGTGATTTTGTGAATAAGCCAATCGGCCAAGCGAATGACGTGATGTACAGCTATTTAGCATTAGTACAGGACGATCCAACGATTCAAATTGTTAACCTTGCTCAACAAGATTATGTCGAACAATTTATCCAAGGCGATCCCGACTTGGCTGAGTTACCCGTGTTATCAGCGGCAGCGCCCTTCAAAGTCGGGGGTCGCAAGAATGACCCTTCTAACTTTACTGAAGTCGAATCAGGTCAATTGACGTTCCGTAACGCCGCCGATCTCTACCTATACCCAAATACACTGGTTGCGCTCAAAGTATCAGGTAAAGAAGTCAAAGAGTGGTTAGAGTGCAGTGCAGGTCAATTTAATCAGATCGATACCAACACAACGGCGCCACAATCACTGATTGATTGGAACGGGTTTAGAACCTACAACTTTGATGTCATTGACGGCATTCAGTACCAGATTGATGTCACTCAACCCGCGAAGTATGACGGTGATTGCCAGATAACGCATCCGAAAGCACAGCGTATCGTTAATTTGGCCTATCAAGGTAAACCTCTGGATCTTAGCCAAACTTTCTTAGTGGCAACCAATAACTATCGTGCTTATGGAGAAAAATTTGCAGGAACGGGTAGCGATCATGTCGCTTTTGACTCCCCAGATGAAAACCGCTCAGTGGTTGCGAGTTACATTAGCCGAGTTAGTCATGAAGAGGGCGAAGTGACCCCGAGCGCTGATAATAATTGGTCTTTTGCACCAATTCATAGTGAGACAAAGTTAGATATTCGCTTTGAGACATCACCAAGTGATAAAGCAGCGCAATTTATTAAAATGAAGGGACAATACCCAATGCACAAAGTCGCCAATGATGACGTCGGCTTTGATATTTATCGAATAGATCTTCAAAACTGATCCAGAGTTCTCTAAAGTAAAGCCACGGATTTATTCGTGGCTTTTTCATATTAGCTAACGTTGCAACTAATAAATATCGAGAGACTATGCACTCCCCCTCCCTTAACCATCAACTTGAATCCTTCGGTTTTTCCCACGAGGAAGCCCAGCAGCTCTTAGAAGTCAGTTCCCCACTCGAGCTTCCCACTCGTCATATATTGGTTCAACAGGGAGAAAGGTCAAACGATATCTACCTGGTGCTCAACGGTCTCGTTATAGAGAGTTACCTCACTCCGACTCAGGCAACTCTTCGAGACAGTTATTGGCCACAAGAGTTGATATTGGATATCGATAGCTTGCTCAACAATACGTGCAGTAAAATCTTATTAGAAACCCTAACCCCGGCATTGCTGCTGTGTGTGCCAGTCAGCGCTATACAGGACTGGCGAGCTCAACATCATCCATTGTATGTGCGCCTACTTGAACGTGCTCAACTTCAAGTGACCTACAAACAGCAATTTCTCTCGATTTACACATCACAACAGCGTTATCAAATCATAACCGAACAATTTCCTCATTTAGTGAAACAAGTTCCTGAACACCAACTTGCAACCTCACTTCACATGAGCTTGGATACCCTACAGTCAGTGAAATGCCAGTAGGACATAATAAAAGGAAGAGATTGACCATGATTGAGTGGCAAAGAATGCGCTTTGAACAGTTAACAAATGTTCAGCTTTATCAGCTATTGAAGCTCAGAGTGGATGTTTTTGTTGTCGAACAAACATGTCCTTATCCGGAGCTGGATAATAAGGATTTAGCGGCAGAGGTCTATCAATTGATTGGCATAAAAGATCGGGAAATTGTTGCGTGCGCTCGGTTGCTCGCCCCTGGCATTAGCTATCCGAGTGCCAGTATTGGCCGAGTAGCGACTTCCGCTCTGCACCGTGGAGGGGGGTTAGGACACGAGTTGATGCAGCAAGCCGTCGCGCACTGTTCAGCACTCTGGCCTCAAGACCGTATTGAGATCGGGGCACAAGCGCATCTTGAGCGATTTTATGCGCAACACGGCTTTGTTAAGTCTTCAGACACTTATTTAGAAGATGGCATTCCCCACATTGACATGCAAAGAGATGTAAGCGAGGTTGACCGTTAACTTTATTTACTGCGCCCAAAACCGCCATCAGAAAGACGGAAAAACATCACAGAATGCCCTCCCTTATCCAATTGAAGGATATCCAACTGACCGTTCGCGGTCAGTTTAAAACGGACTAACTGCCCTTGCTTAATGTAACTCAGCGGCTTATCCGAACCTTCGACTTTAACCAACGCATTCAAATCAGACATCGGTAAACCGTTATTGCGAAACACTTGAGATAAAGTATCACCACGCTTCACCGTATACTCTTTCCAAGCTTTCGATTTAAGCGCCGCTTGACCACTCACGGTTTGTTCGCTTAACCCTTGCGCATTGAGGTCCACTTCAATTCGCTGATTAGGTTCAGGTTGAGAATCCTGACTTGGGCTCGGAACGGGAATCACCAGTAGCACTATGACAACCAGCGCTAATACACAAAGAGCTCGCTGATGAAACGTTGGTAACCGAGCCCACAATTGACGAATAGATTGAACGTAAGAATGCCAATCAAACTGGGACAGTTTTTGTTTTACGACTTGGCTAAAATCAGCCTTTGGCTTTTTCCTACGGCGATTCATTCTTAGCTAACCTCCACTTAGTGATTGATTACCAGTATAAAAACAAGCACGTTGTTACGTATAGTGAATTTCATCTTATTCGGTGAATTAAACGTAAATTCTCGCATTCGTCGCGCCCAAAACCGGATCTAAGTCTCATTGCACACCGTAAGCCAAAACAGACAGGCTCGACGGTTTTATCAAGGGTTGAGAACTGGTATCCTGTGCGATTCTATACGTAACTGAAAGAGAGACAGTCATGTCTGAAGTAAAATTCGAAACTGTAGAGCAAAAAGCAAGCTACGGCATTGGTATTCAAATGGGCCAACAACTCGCAGGCAGCGGCTTAGAAGGTCTTAGTGTAGACGCCATTGCTGCAGGTATCGCCACTGCGCTTACTGGTTCAGAGCCAAGCATCGAGATTGACGAAATCAATCAAGCATTGCAAGCGATGCATCAAAAAGCGGAACAAGCACGTCAAGAAGCAGCTAAAGCAGCAGCGGAAGATGGTGAAGCGTTCCTTAAAGATAACGCACTGCGTCCAGAGGTGACTGTTCTTGATTCAGGTCTTCAATACGAAGTATTGACTGAAGGCAACGGCGAAATTCCAACGTCTGATAAGCAAGTTCGTGTTCACTACCACGGTCAATTGACTGATGGCACTGTATTTGACAGCTCAGTATCTCGTGGCCAACCAGCAGAATTCCCTGTAACAGGCGTAATCAAAGGCTGGGTTGAAGCACTACAGATGATGCCTGTTGGCTCAAAATGGAAGCTTTATGTCCCTCACGATCTTGCTTACGGTGAGCGTGGTGCAGGTGCCGCTATTCCTCCATTCGCAGCACTAGTCTTTGAAGTTGAGCTTCTAGATATCCTGTAAGAAAATTCGCAAACATTTAACTTCAAGCGGCGCATTGCGCCGCTTTTTTTGTTTTAAAGTAAGGGTTGGCTCACTCGTTAATTGAGGAAACAAACCGACAATGAAACGCTCTATCATCTATACGCTGATTCTCAGCGCCTGCATTACTAGCGCACCCAGCTATGCATTACTCAATTTTGGTAACAGTGACAGTAACGACAGCATTACGAGTGCATTAAATGGCGCACTCAGCCAAGTACAGAGTAACACCCAATTGACCTCACAACTCACTGAGCAACTTGATGTCAGTCCAGCGCAAGCCGCAGGTGGTGCTGGTGCGCTATTAGCATTAGCTCAAAACCAACTCAGCGAGGGGAATAATCAAGAGTTAGGTCAGTTGATTCCAGGGATTGACCAACTTACAAGCTTGAACCTGAGTGGTGATAACAACCTACTTAGCAGCGTCGATTCTTTAAGTCAGGTCAATAAAGTATTTACGGAATTAGGATTGGACCCAGCGATGATTACTCAATTTGCTCCTGTTGTACTTCAGTACTTGAGCCAACAAGATGCGAGCAGTGACCTGATTAGTGCGCTAAGTAGCCTGTGGAAAAGTTAAAAACTAGGGGAATAGAAAAACAAAAAAGCCGAGCTTTCGCTCGGCTTTTTTAGATTACGAACTGATTACTCAGCAGCTTCTTCAGCAGCTGGGCGATCAACAAGCTCAATGAAAGCCATTGGAGCTTTATCGCCAGCACGGAAGCCAGCTTTTAGGATACGTGTATAACCGCCCTGACGAGCAGCAAAACGTGGACCTAGTTCGTTGAATAGTTTTGCAACGACTTCGTTGTCACGAGTACGAGCAAATGCTAGACGACGGTTAGCAACACTGTCTGTCTTAGCTAGTGTAATCAAAGGCTCAACGACGCGACGTAGCTCTTTTGCTTTTGGCAAAGTAGTCTTGATAACTTCATGACGTACTAGAGAGCTAGCCATGTTGCTGAACATCGCTTTGCGATGACTGCTGTTGCGGTTGAGTTGACGACCACTCTTACGATGGCGCATGACCTAATCCTTCTAACTAGTATCGATTAATCTTCAGCGATAGACGCTGGCGGCCAGTTTTCTAGGCGCATACCCAGAGACAAGCCACGTGATGCAAGTACGTCTTTAATCTCTGTAAGAGATTTTTTACCAAGGTTTGGCGTTTTAAGTAGCTCAACCTCAGTGCGCTGTACAAGATCACCGATGTAGTGAATCGCTTCTGCTTTCAAACAGTTAGCAGAGCGAACTGTTAGTTCAAGATCGTCTACAGGACGCAGTAGGATCGGATCGAATTCAGGCTTCTCTTCTTTCTCTTCTGGAACTCGTACATCACGTAGATCTACGAACGCATCCAATTGTTCAGCAAGCACTGTTGCTGCACGACGGATAGCTTCCTCAGGTTCAAGAGTACCGTTCGTTTCCATATCGATGACTAGCTTATCTAAGTCAGTACGCTGCTCTACACGAGCCGCTTCAACTGAGTAAGCGATTTTGTCTACTGGGCTGTAAGTTGCGTCAACCAGTAGGCGACCAATAGGACGCTCATCTTCTTCAGTATGGATACGAGCTGAAGCCGGAACATAACCACGACCACGTTCTACTTTGATACGCATTGCGATCTCAGCGTTGTCATCAGTTAGGTGACAAATAACGTGTTCAGGGTTAGCGATCTCTACATCACCATCATGGGTGATGTCACCTGCAACCACAGGGCCCGAGCCTGATTTGTTCAGCGTAATGTACACTTCATCTTTGCCTTCGGCAACGCGCACAGCCAAACCTTTCAGGTTAAGAAGAACCTCAAGAATATCTTCTTGAACGCCTTCTTTCGTGCTGTATTCGTGTAGAACGCCTTCAATCTCTACTTCTGTTACCGCACAACCCGGCATAGAAGATAGGAGAATACGGCGAAGTGCATTACCCAGAGTATGGCCAAAACCACGCTCTAACGGCTCAAGAGTTACTTTTGCGTGAGTCGTGCTGATCTGTTCGATGTCAACAAGACGTGGCTTAAGAAATTCTGTTACAGAACCCTGCATTGTGTCCTCTCTTTAGTTTAAACCTTACTTAGAGTAAAGCTCGACGATCAATTGTTCGTTGATGTCAGCTGATAGATCAGAACGTTCAGGCATACGCTTGAAAGTACCTTCCATCTTACCGGCATCTACTTCAATCCAAGTTGGTTTTTCGCGTTGTTCTGCAACTTCTAGAGCTGCTTTGATACGAGCTTGAGTTTTAGCTTTCTCACGAATAGAAACAACGTCATTAGCCGCAACTTTGAAAGAAGGAACGTTTACAACTTTACCGTTAACTAGGATAGCTTTGTGGCTAACTAGTTGGCGTGCTTCTGCGCGAGTTGCGCCGTAGCCCATGCGGTAAACTACGTTATCAAGACGACCTTCAAGAAGTTGAAGTAGGTTTTCACCAGTGTTGCCTTTTATACGAGCTGCTTCTTTGTAGTAGTTACGGAATTGTTTTTCTAGAACGCCATACATACGACGAACTTTTTGCTTCTCACGAAGCTGAACGCCATATTCAGATAGACGACCGCGACGAGCGCCGTGTACACCTGGGGCGTTATCAATTTTACACTTGGTATCGATCGCGCGAACACCAGACTTAAGGAACAAGTCAGTGCCTTCGCGACGGCTAAGCTTCAGCTTAGGACCCAAATATCTTGCCATGATCTTTCTCCAATCTTCCCAGAAACGTTAAACGCGACGTTTCTTAGGCGGACGACAACCGTTATGAGGGATAGGAGTCGCGTCAACAATGTTTGTGATGCGGAAACCTGCGGCGTTCAGAGCGCGAACAGTAGATTCACGGCCTGGACCAGGACCCTTAACCATAACTTCCAAGTTCTTTAGACCGTATTCTTTAGCCATTTCAGCACAACGCTCAGCAGCAACCTGTGCAGCGAACGGAGTTGACTTACGAGAACCACGGAAACCGGAACCACCTGCTGTAGCCCAAGCTAGAGCATTACCTTGACGGTCAGTGATAGTAACGATTGTGTTATTGAAAGATGCATGGATGTGCGCTACGCCATCAGCAACTTGCTTGCGTACGCGCTTACGAGCGCGTGTTGGTTGTTTAGCCATTGTACTCTACCTTCCCGATTATTTCTTGATCGGCTTGCGCGGACCCTTACGGGTGCGAGCGTTGGTTTTAGTACGCTGTCCACGTAGTGGTAGACTGCGACGATGACGAAGACCACGGTAACAACCAAGGTCCATCAGACGCTTGATATTCATGGAAACTTCACGACGTAGATCACCCTCTACAGTGTACTTAGCTACACCATCACGCAGTTGATTGATCTGCTCTTCAGTTAGTTCACTGATCTTAACATTTTCAGCAATACCCACTTCAGCTAGGATAGCTTGAGAGCGAGTTTTACCGATACCGTAGATCGCAGTTAGCGCGATTACAGCGTGTTTTTGATCAGGAATGTTAATGCCTGCTATACGGGCCACTATTCACTCCTAGTACTTTAAATAAAGAAATCAACCACAACAAAGCCCGTTGAGGATACGTTGCGGTTACTACTTCTTTTGCACGCAAAAGGTAGGCCGAGGAATATACTCGACACTACCTTATATTTCAAGTAAAAATTTCTGCTGCTTAGCCTTGGCGCTGTTTATGCTTTGGCTCACTGCAAATCACGCGAACAACACCGTTACGCTTGATAACTTTACAGTTACGGCAGATTTTTTTAACGGAAGCACGAACTTTCATTGCTAAACTCCGTAAATGGAATCTGATGCTTTGATCGTATTAACGACCGTAGCCTTTCAGATTTGCCTTTTTCAACACAGAATCATACTGTTGAGACATCATATGAGTCTGTACCTGTGCCATAAAGTCCATAATCACGACCACTACGATAAGTAGTGATGTTCCGCCGAAGTAGAAACGAACGTTCCACGCGACCATCATGAACTCTGGAATCAGACAGATAAAAGTAATATACAACGCACCCGCTAGGGTTAAACGTGTCATCACTTTATCAATATACTTGGCTGTCTGCTCACCTGGGCGGATTCCGGGTACGAATGCACCAGACTTCTTCAAGTTATCTGCTGTTTCACGCGGGTTGAAAACCAACGCCGTGTAGAAGAAACAGAAGAAAATAATTGCTGCAGCATAAAGCATTACATACAACGGTTGACCTGGGCTAAGAGCCAAAGACACATCAGTTAACCAACCAAATGTGCTGCTCTCACCGTTCTGGCCGAACCATTGAGCCAATGTTCCTGGGAACAAGATAATACTAGATGCAAAAATCGCTGGGATCACGCCTGCCATATTAATTTTTAATGGTAGGTGTGTACTTTGCGCTGCAAAAACCTTACGACCTTGTTGACGTTTTGCATAGTTAACGACGATTCGACGCTGACCACGCTCCATGAAAACAACGAAATAGATTACTGCAAACGCAACAACAGCGATTAATAGCAGAAGAAGCACATGCAATTCACCTTGACGCGCTTGCTCGATTGTTTGACCGATTGCAGAAGGCAATCCAGCAACAATACCTGCAAAAATAAGTAACGAAATACCGTTACCAATTCCTCGCTCTGTGATTTGTTCACCTAACCACATTAAGAACATGGTGCCAGTTACTAAACTCACGGTTGCAATTAGCGTAAACATGGTTTGGTTGATAACAACCAGATTGTCGACCATGTTTGGTAGGCCAGTTGCGATACCTATTGCTTGGAATGTTGCAAGTACAAGCGTGCCGTAGCGCGTATATTGGCTTATCTTACGACGGCCTGCTTCACCCTCTTTCTTGAGCTCCGCTAACGCTGGATGAACTACAGTCAACAATTGGACAACAATAGAAGCCGAAATATACGGCATGATGCCCAATGCGAAAATAGATGCACGCGAAAGAGCACCACCAGAGAACATGTTAAACATTTCAATGATGGTACCTTTTTGCTGTTCGAACAAATCGGCAAGTACAGCAGCGTCAATACCAGGAATCGGCACAAAAGAGCCTGCTCGGAAAACTAAAAGTGCACCTAATACGAATAATAAGCGCGACTTCAATTCACTCAAGCCGCTTTGAGCACTACGAAAATCTTGTCCTGGTTTCTTAGCCATCTGTACCTCAATCCTCGAGATTATTCCTCGATTTTACCGCCTGCAGCTTCGATTGCAGCTTTAGCGCCTTTAGTTACGCGTAGACCTTTAACAGTCACTGCTTTGTTGATTTCACCTGAAAGAACAACTTTAACAAATTCGATGTTCTTAGTGACAACGTTAGCAGCTTTAAGGCTGTTTAGATCAACAACATCACCTGTTACTTTCGCTAGTTCACCTAGACGAACTTCAGCAGACACTAGGCTCTTACGAGAAGTGAAACCGAATTTAGGTAGACGTTGTTTCAAAGGCATTTGACCACCTTCAAAACCTGGACGGACACTGCCGCCAGAACGCGATTTTTGACCTTTGTGGCCACGGCCACCGGTTTTACCAAGGCCCGAACCGATACCACGACCTAAACGCTTCTTAGAAGGTTTAGAGCCCGCAGCCGGTGATAGAGTATTCAAACGCATTCTGATTACTCCTCAACTTTAACCATGTAGTAAACCTTGTTGATCATACCGCGTACGCACGGAGTATCTTCAAGTTCTACTGTGTGGTTGATTTTACGAAGGCCCAGACCGCGCAAAGTAGCTTTGTGCTTCGGTAGGCGACCAATTGAGCTTTTAGTTTGAGTTACTTTAATAGTTGCCATGGTGTTCTTACTCCGAAATAGATTCAACAGTTAGACCACGTTTAGCAGCAACCATTTCTGGCGACTTCACACTACCTAGCGCATCGATCGTTGCACGAACGATGTTGATAGGGTTCGTAGAACCGTATGCTTTAGATAGTACGTTGTGTACACCAGCAACTTCAAGAACTGCACGCATCGCACCACCTGCGATTACACCAGTACCTTCTGTCGCAGGCTGCATGTAAACTTTAGAGCCCGAATGGCGACCTTTCACTGGGTGGTGAAGTGTGCCTTCGTTAAGCGCGATAGTAGTCATGTTACGACGCGCTTTTTCCATTGCTTTTTGAATCGCAGCAGGTACTTCACGGGCTTTACCGTAACCGAAACCTACACGACCATTACCATCACCAACTACTGTTAGTGCAGTAAAGCTCATGATTCGACCACCTTTAACCGTTTTAGAAACACGGTTAACAGCGATTAGCTTTTCTTGCAAATCATTAGCTTGTTGTTGTTCTTTAGCCATCTTCCAACCCTACCTTAGAATTTCAGACCAGCTTCGCGAGCAGATTCTGCTAGCGCCGCTACTCGACCGTGGTATTGGAAACCAGAACGATCGAATGCAACTGCAGTTACGCCTTTTTCAAGAGCGCGCTCAGCAATAGCTTTACCTACTGCTTTAGCAGCATCGATGTTACCGGTGTATTTCAATTGCTCACGGATCGCTTTTTCTACAGTAGAAGCTGAAACGATAACCTCTGAGCCGTTTGATGCGATAACCTGAGCGTACACGTGACGCGGAGTACGGTGTACTACTAGGCGAGTTGCACCCAGTTCTGCAATCTTACGACGTGCGCGTGTAGCACGACGGATGCGAGATGCTTTCTTATCCATAGTGTTACCTTACTTCTTCTTAGCTTCTTTAGTACGCACATTTTCATCTGCGTAACGAACACCTTTACCTTTATAAGGCTCAGGCTCACGATAAGAACGAATATCCGCAGCAACTTGACCGACTAGTTGTTTATCACAACCAGTTACAACGATCTCAGTTTGGCTTGGACACTCAGCTTTAATACCCGCTGGCAATTCATGCTCAACTGGGTGAGAGAAGCCTAGAGTTAGAGAAACAGCGTTGCCTTTAATAGCAGCACGGTAACCTACACCCTTAAGAGTAAGCTTCTTAGTAAAGCCTTCAGTAACACCCACAACCATGTTGTTTACTAGCGCACGAGCAGTACCTGCTTGTGCCCATGCATTAACAACACCTTCGCGTGGACCGAAAGTCAGGTTATTTTCTTCCTGAGAAACTACGACAGCGTTGTTAAGAACGCGTGATAGTTCACCTTTCGCACCTTTTACAGTGACTTCTTGGCCATTCAGTTTCACCTCTACGCCAGCTGGAATAGCGACAGGTGCTTTAGCAACACGAGACATATTCTACTCCTTAAGCTACGTAGCAAAGAATTTCACCACCAAGGCCTGCTTTACGTGCAGCACGGTCAGACATAAGACCTTTGGAAGTTGAAACGATGGCAACACCAAGTCCACCCATCACAGATGGTAGCTCGCCTTTTTTCTTATAGACGCGCAGACCTGGACGAGAAACACGTTTTAGTTGCTCGATTACTGGTTTCGCTTGGAAGTACTTAAGAGTAACTTCTAGCTCAGGTTTTTCTTCGCCTTCAACAGCGAAGTCAGTGATGTAACCTTCAGCTTTTAATAGTGCAGCAATTGCAACTTTAAGCTTTGAAGAAGGCATCTTAACAGCAACTTTATCTGCTGCCTGACCGTTACGAATGCGGGTCAGCATATCCGAAATCGGATCTTGCATGCTCATATGTATTACTCCAAATGATTAAGTGGCAATTACCAGCTAGCCTTACGAAGTCCAGGAATCTCGCCTTTCATGCAAGCTTCACGAACTTTGATACGGCTTAGACCGAATTTACGTAGGTAACCGTGTGGACGACCAGTTTGGTTGCAACGGTTGCGCTGACGTGACGCACTTGAATCACGTGGAAGAGTTTGCAGTTTAAGAACTGCGTTCCAACGGTCTTCTTCAGATGCATTAACATCGCTGATAGTAGCTTTTAGCGCAGCACGCTTTTCAGCGAACTTAGCTACTAGCTTCGCACGTTTTGCTTCACGTGCTTTCATTGAATTTTTAGCCATAACAGTAACCCTTCACCTTACTTACGGAATGGGAAGTTAAAGGCAGCCAGCAGAGCACGGCCTTCCTCATCAGTACCAGCAGACGTCGTAATAGTGATGTCTAGACCGCGTACTCGATCAACTTTATCAAAGTCGATTTCCGGGAAGATGATTTGCTCGCGAACGCCCATGCTATAGTTACCGCGTCCGTCAAAAGACTTAGCGCTAACACCACGGAAGTCACGTACACGTGGAAGTGCAATAGAGATTAAACGCTCTAAGAAATCCCACATACGTTCGCCACGTAAGGTTACTTTACAACCAATTGGGTAGCCTTCACGAATTTTGAAACCTGCTACAGATTTACGCGCTTTAGTAACAAGTGGCTTTTGACCAGAGATCGTTGCCATGTCCGCTGCTGCGTTTTCTAGAAGTTTCTTATCGTTGATTGCTTCACCAACGCCCATGTTTAGGGTGATTTTCTCAATCCTAGGGACTTGCATGACGCTTGTGTAGCTGAATTGTTTGGTCAATTCAGCGACTACAGACGACTTGTAGTAATCATGCAGTTTCGCCATAGTAGAACTCCAAATTACTTAATTGTTTCGCCGTTAGACTTGAAGAAACGCACTTTTTTGCCTTCTTCAAAACGGAAACCGATACGGTCCGCTTTACCAGTTGCTGCGTTGAAAATTGCAACGTTAGAAACATCAATAGCTGCTTCTTGCTCAACGATACCGCCTTGGATACCTAGAGCTGGAACAGGTTTTTGGTGCTTCTTAACTAGATTGATACCTTCAACGATAACTTTACCAGTTGCGAGAACCTTGTTTACTTTACCTTTCTTGCCTTTATCTTTACCAGCAAGAACGATTACTTCGTCATTACGACGGATTTTAGCTGCCATCTTTACGTGCTCCTTACAGAACTTCTGGAGCCAGTGAAACAATTTTCATGAATTTCGCATTACGAAGTTCACGAGTCACTGGACCAAAGATACGTGTACCGACTGGTTGCTCAGTTGTGTTGTTCAACAATACGCAAGCATTTCGGTCGAAGCGAATGACAGAACCGTCTGGACGACGTACGCCTTTACGGGTGCGAACTACCACCGCCTTCAGTACATCACCTTTTTTAACTTTACCGCGTGGAATTGCTTCCTTAACAGTAACTTTGATGATGTCACCGATGTGTGCATAACGACGGTGAGAGCCACCCAGAACCTTAATACACATTACGCTGCGAGCGCCTGAGTTATCAGCTGCGTCCAGCATACTTTGCATTTGGATCATGTTAGTGCTCCGCTAAATATTAAAACTAGACCCATCTCGGGTCGGGCTGCCTCTTTAAAAGGGACGCGAATTGTACCACCCTTTTTTGAGATTGGGTAGTCAAAAAATAAACGGCTCCAAAAAAGTCTTGGAGCCGCTTTCTTTATCGTAGATAAACCGAGATTAAATCTTCGCTTTTTCTACAACGCGTACCAATGTCCAAGATTTTTTCTTAGACAGTGGACGACATTCACTGATCTCAACTGTGTCGCCAATGCCACACTCGTTGTTTTCATCGTGGGCGTGCAGTTTAGTCGTTTTACGTACGAACTTCCCGTAGATTGGGTGTTTTACGAAACGATCAATTGCAACTACGATAGACTTGTCCATCTTGTCGCTAACGACACGACCTTGTTGAGTACGAATTTTGTCGCTCATTATGCGCCTGCCTTCTCAGTCAAAACAGTTTTCACACGTGCGATATCGCGGCGTACAGCTTTCAGAGTATGAGTTTGCTGTAGTTGACCAGTCGCAGCTTGCATACGCAAGTTGAACTGTTCACGAAGCAAATTCAATAGTTCTGCATTAAGCTCTTCAACGCTTTTTTCGCGTAAATCTAGTGCTTTCATCACATCACCTGCTTAGTTACAAAAGTAGTTTTGAATGGCAGTTTACGAGCCGCTAGGCGGAACGCTTCACGTGCCAACTCTTCAGGTACACCGTCCATTTCGTACATAACCTTACCAGGTTGGATTTGGGCTACCCAGTACTCAACGTTACCTTTACCCTTACCTTGACGAACTTCTAGTGGTTTTTCTGTGATAGGTTTGTCTGGGAATACACGAATCCAGATTTTACCTTGACGCTTAACGTGACGTGTCATCGCACGACGTGCCGCTTCGATCTGGCGAGCAGTAAGACGACCACGACCAACAGCTTTCAAGCCGTATGTGCCGAAGCTTACGTCTGTACCTTTTGCTAGACCACGGTTGCGACCAGTATGAACCTTACGGAACTTAGTACGTTTAGGTTGTAGCATCTGTCGACTCCTTACTTACGGCCTTTGCGCTGCTTCTTAGGCTTGTCGCCTTTAGGCTCTACAGCGTTAGCTGCTGGCATACCGCCTAGGATCTCACCTTTGAAGATCCAAGTTTTAATGCCGATTACACCGTATTGAGTGTGAGCCGAAGAAGTTGCGTAATCAATGTCAGCACGTAGAGTATGTAGAGGCACACGGCCTTCACGATACCACTCAGAACGTGCAATTTCAGCGCCGCCTAGACGACCGCTTACTTCCACTTTGATACCTTTAGCACCTAGACGCATTGCGTTTTGTACCGCACGCTTCATAGCACGACGGAACATTACACGACGCTCTAGCTGAGACGCGATACTGTCACCCACAAGTTGTGCGTCCAGCTCAGGTTTACGTACTTCAGCGATGTTAATTTGCGCTGGTACACCTGCAATTTTCGCAACAGCTGTGCGTAGTTTCTCTACATCTTCACCTTTCTTACCGATAACAACGCCTGGACGAGCAGTGTGAATAGTCACACGGATACTCTTAGCAGGACGCTCGATAACGATGCGTGATAAAGATGCTTTTTGTAGTTCCTTAGTAAGGAACTGACGTACCTTGAAGTCGCCGTCTAGGTTGTCAGCGAAATCTTTGGTGTTAGCAAACCATGTAGCATTCCAAGG
Source organism: Vibrio olivae (assembly GCF_042428525.1). Lineage (NCBI taxonomy): Bacteria > Pseudomonadati > Pseudomonadota > Gammaproteobacteria > Vibrionales > Vibrionaceae > Vibrio > Vibrio olivae. Next base: position 39,272 of record NZ_JBHMEP010000010.1, on the reverse strand, counting down.
CTTAACGATGCCTAGACGAATACCATTTGGATGTACTTTTTGACCCATTGCTTACTCTCCTAGTCTCTTAGCGATCTGCTACAACAACAGTGATGTGGCTTGAACGCTTCAAGATACGATCCGCACGACCTTTTGCACGAGGCATAATACGCTTCATGGTTGGGCCTTCATCTACGAAGATTTTAGCGACTGATAGATCGTCGATATCCGCACCTTCGTTGTGCTCCGCGTTCGCGATTGCTGACTCAAGAACTTTCTTAACTAGTTCAGCCGCTTTTTTGTTGCTGAAAGTTAAGATTTCTAGAGCTTGGTCAACAGATTTTCCACGAATTTGATCCGCAACTAAGCGAGCTTTCTGAGGCGAAATGCGAGCAAAGTTATGTTTAGCTAATGCTTCCATTTATTTACTCCTTAGCGCTTCTTCGCTTTCTTATCCGCAGCGTGACCGCGGTAAGTGCGTGTTGGTGCGAATTCACCCAGTTTGTGACCAATCATTTCATCGGTAACGAAAACTGGAACGTGCTGACGACCATTATGGACAGCGATGGTCAAACCAATCATTGATGGAATGATCATTGAACGACGGGACCAAGTCTTAATAGGCTTTTTGTCTCCGCTTTCCACCGCTTTCTCTACCTTCTTCAGCAAGTGTAGGTCAATAAATGGACCTTTCTTGAGAGAACGTGGCATGGCTTATCCTCTTATATAGATTACTTATTACGACGACGTACGATGTACTTGTCGGTGCGTTTGTTCTTACGGGTCTTAAAGCCTTTAGTAGGCATACCCCAAGGAGATACTGGGTGACGACCACCAGAAGTACGGCCTTCACCACCACCGTGTGGGTGGTCTACTGGGTTCATTACCACACCGCGAACGGTAGGACGAACACCGCGCCAACGGCTAGCACCAGCTTTACCTAGTTCACGTAGCATGTGCTCTGCATTGCCAACTTCACCGATTGTTGCACGGCCTTCAGAAAGCACTTTGCGCATTTCGCCAGAACGTAGACGGATAGTTACGTAAGAACCATCACGTGCTACTAACTGTGCGTATGCACCAGCAGAACGAGCTAGCTGAGCACCTTTACCAGGTTTAAGCTCAACGTTGTGAATAGTAGAACCTACAGGGATGTTACGCATTGGCAAAGCGTTACCCGCTTTGATAGGCGCATCAACACCAGACTGGATTGCATCACCAGCTTGGATACCTTTAGGTGCAATGATGTAACGACGCTCACCGTCTGCATAAAGCACTAGTGCAATGTTTGCACTACGGTTTGGATCGTACTCGATACGCTCAACTTTCGCTGGGATACCGTCTTTAGTACGTTTAAAGTCGATTACACGGTAGTGCTGTTTGTGGCCACCACCGATGTGACGTACTGTAATACGACCGTTGTTATTACGACCACCATTCTTAGAGTTTTTCTCTAGAAGAGGTGCGTAAGGCTTACCTTTGTATAGGTCAGCGTTAACAACTTTAACAACGTGACGACGACCAGCCGAAGTCGGCTTACATTTAACAATAGCCATTTTTCAACTACTCCTGTTATTCCGCGCCGCCAACGAAGTCAAGGTCTTGACCTTCTTTCAAAGTAACGTACGCTTTCTTAACGTCTGAACGACGACCTTGGCGTAGACCTTGACGTTTGGTCTTACCCTTAGTGATAAGGGTGTTTACAGACTTAACTTCAACTTCAAATAGCTTTTCTACAGCTGCTTTGATCTCTTTCTTAGTTGCATCTTTAGCTACTTTAAACACGATAGTGTTTGCTTTTTCAGCAGCCATAGTTGCTTTTTCAGAGATGTGCGGAGCACGTAGAACTTTTAGGATACGCTCTTCAGTGATCATGCTAGCATCTCCTCAACTTGCTTAACTGCGTCTGCAGTCATTAGAACCTTGTCAAATGCGATTAGGCTTACTGGGTCGATACCAGCAACGTCACGCACGTCAACTTTGTATAGGTTGCGAGCAGCTAAGAATAGATTCTCGTCTACTTCACCAGTAACAATAAGAACATCGCTTAGCTCAAGATCTTTAAGCTTAGAAACAAGTTCTTTTGTTTTTGGTGCTTCTACTGAGAAGTTATCAACAACGATTAGACGCTCTTGACGAACTAGCTCAGAGAAAATGCTTTTCATAGCACCGCGGTACATTTTTTTGTTTACTTTTTGGCTGTGATCTTGTGGTTTCGCAGCAAAAGTAACACCACCTGTACGCCAGATTGGGCTACGAATAGTACCAGCACGTGCACGGCCAGTACCTTTTTGACGCCATGGCTTAGCGCCACCGCCAGAAACTTCTGAACGTGTTTTTTGAGCACGAGTACCTTGACGAGCACCTGCTGCGTACGCAACAACTACTTGATGAACAAGAGCTTCGTTGAACTCACGTCCGAAAGTAGTTTCGGAAACAGTTAGTGCATCAGCACCTTTAACCATCAATTCCATTACTTACTCCTAGACGTTATGCTTTTACAGCTGGTTTAACGATGACGTTTCCGCCAGTTGAGCCAGGTACTGCACCTTTAATAAGAAGCAGATTGCGTTCAGCGTCAACACGAACGATCTCTAGGTTTTGAGTCGTAACACGCTCAGCACCCATGTGACCAGCCATTTTCTTGCCTTTAAATACGCGACCTGGAGTCTGACATTGACCGATAGAACCAGGAGCACGGTGAGACAATGAGTTACCGTGAGTCATATCTTGAGTGCGGAAGTTCCAACGCTTAACAGCGCCTTGGAAACCTTTACCTTTAGATGTACCAGTAACGTCTACTTTTTTAGTTTCGTTGAATAGTTCAACAGTTAGCTCAGCACCAACTTCAAACTCTTCGCCGTTTTCTAAACGGAATTCCCAAAGACCGCGGCCAGCTTCAACACCTGCTTTCGCAAAGTGACCAGCTTCTGGCTTAGATACACGGTTAGCTTTCTTAGCACCAGCAGTAACCTGGATTGCTGCGTAGCCGTCGCTTTCAAGAGTTTTAACTTGAGAAACACGGTTCGCTTCAACCTCAACAACAGTTACTGGGATAGAAACGCCTTCTTCGGTAAATACGCGGGTCATACCCACTTTACGTCCGACTAGACCAATCATATTCTAATCTCCCCTTAACCTAGGCTAATTTGTACGTCAACGCCCGCAGCAAGGTCTAGACGCATCAGTGCATCAACAGTTTTGTCTGTTGGTTCAACGATGTCGATTAGACGTTTGTGAGTACGGATTTCGTACTGATCACGAGCATCTTTGTTTACGTGTGGAGAGATAAGAACTGTGAAACGCTCTTTACGAGTAGGTAGTGGGATTGGACCACGAACCTGTGCGCCTGTGCGCTTAGCTGTTTCAACGATTTCCGCAGTTGAAGCATCGATTAGTTTGTAATCGAAAGCTTTAAGGCGGATACGAATACGTTGGTTCTGCATGAGACAGAGCTCCAAATTAATAAATTACACAAACAATATCGCCACTCATACACGTCTAAGACGAGAGAATGCCGATTGATTTATGTGAAACCGTAGCATCCAAGATTAGGACGCATTGTCAGCTAATAGGTGATTAACCTGAACTATCATAACGACAGTTTTAAGCTAAATTTTTATTAACTGCGAACATAAGCTGAGTATACATTACCTTCATTATCCTAAGATAAATCAGCTCCTCGATGCTCATTGGTTCACAACTGGCTTAACCAGTGCGCTGCATTATACAGATCGCGACTTCACATGCAAGCATTGAGCGAAAATTAAACGAATTAATCTTCCTGTCCATGCAAAGCCCTAAAAATAAAGCCTTCCACTAAAGTGAAAGGCTCAACATTGAAATGATAAGTAAACGGGGGTTAAGAGGCTGCTTTGCTCAAGCGCTGACGAACCGCTTCAAATAAGCATACGCCCGACGCCACAGAAACATTCAGACTAGACACACTTCCCGCCATTGGAATCTTGATGAGGTCATCGCAAGTTTCTCGAGTTAATCGGCGCATACCATCCCCTTCTGCGCCCATCACGATAGCTAATGGACCAGTTAGTTTCGCCTCGTAGATATCATGGGTCGCCTCACCGGCAGTACCGACAAACCAAACTCCCTGCTCTTGTAAAGCACGCATGGTACGGGCTAAGTTCGTCACTCGGACTAAAGGCACGGTTTCTGCCGCGCCACACGCCACTTTACTAACGGTTGCCGTCAGAGGCGCCGATTTGTCTTTTGGTACGATCACGGCAGCAACGCCCGCGGCATCAGCGTTACGCAAACACGCACCTAAATTATGAGGGTCAGTCACACCATCGAGCACCAATAACAGTGGCTGGTCATGCTTGGCAACAATGGCATCTAAGTCATGCTCGTTCAACTGCTTTGCAGGTTTAACACGAGCGATGACACCTTGATGGTTCGCACCTCTCGCCTTGTCATCAAGCGCTTTTCGGCCCATCTGTTGAATAGAGACACCCATGGCTTGCAAGTCATTTAGTATTGGCATTAACCGCTCGTCTTGACGGCCTTTTAGTACCATGGCTTCAATAAAACGCTCTGGCTCTCGTTCTAATACAGCTTTGACGGCATGAATGCCGTAGATAAATTCATTACTCATTAATTAAACCTGTGTTATTCCTGCGCTTTAGGTTTTCTTCTGCTTTTGGGCTTACTACTCGGCTTCTTCTTGCGAGCTTTAGTGGCTTTGTTTTTTTTGCCTTCTTCTCCGCGCTGTGCAGGTTCAGGCCTTACGGTTGGCTCAATGCCTGGCGAGGCTTTAGCTTCGCCTTTACTCGATGCACGCTTTTTGGCTTTGGCTTTTTGCTGCGCTTCTGCAGCCCGTTTTTTCGCCGTCTTGCCTTTGCCGCGTAGCTTACGACTTGTTTCGACCAATTCAAAGTCAATTTGACGATCATTTAAGTTCACCGCGAGGACTTTCACTTTGACAGCATCACCTAAACGATAAATAAGTCCGAAGCTTTCTCCAATTAAGCGCTGACCAACGGGATCAAATTGATAGTAATCATTGGCAAGGGTTGAAATATGCACCAGGCCATCAATATGCAGTTCACTGAGGCGTACAAAGAAGCCAAAGCCTGTCACATTGGCAATCACCCCTTCTAACTCTTCTCCAACATGATCTTGCATGTACTCACATTTGAGCCAATCAGAAACATCTCGAGTCGCATCATCAGCGCGGCGCTCTGTCATCGAGCACTGCTCGCCATAAAAGTCCATGTCATCAAATGAGTAATGATAGCCACCCGTTGGTGTCCAGCGGTCTTGGTTGCGCCCTTGTTGCTTGGCGATCAGATACTTAATTGCACGGTGTAACAGCAGGTCAGGGTAACGACGAATTGGCGAGGTAAAGTGCGCGTAGCGTTTCAGTGCCAAGCCAAAGTGGCCAGCATTATCGGCGCTGTAGATGGCTTGCTTCATTGAGCGCAATAGCATGGTTTGAATCAGTTCTTTATCTTGGCGCTCACCAATTTGGCGAACCAAGTTCGCGTAATCGGTCGGCGATGGCTCTAGCCCACCACCTAAGTTCAAGCCAAGTTCACCAAGGAAATCTCGAAAGCCTTGGAGCTTAAGTTCCCCTGGCGTTTCATGAATTCGGTACAGTGCCGGCTCTTTGGCTTTTTCCACAAATGATGCTGAGGCGATATTGGCCAAAATCATACATTCTTCGATGATCTTATGGGCATCATTACGAATCACAGGTTCAATACGGTCAATCTTACGCTCCGCGTTAAAAATGAACTTAGTTTCAACCGTTTCAAACTCAATGGCGCCGCGCTGATCACGCGCAGCCTTGAGGACTTTGTACATTTTGTGGAGCTCTTCAAGATGCCCAACCAATGGCTGATAACGCTCACGCAGTGCTTCATCCCCTTCAAGAATATCGCCAACCTTGTTGTAAGTAAGGCGTGCATGGGAATTCATGACCGCTTCATAATGCTTGTAGCCGGAAAGCTTGCCATTTTCAGAAATGGTCATTTCACACACCATACACAGGCGATCGACTTGTGGGTTCAGCGAGCATAGCCCGTTCGACAAAACTTCCGGTAGCATAGGAACGACTTGAGATGGGAAATACACTGAGTTACCACGATTGATCGCTTCTTTATCTAACGCGCTATCTGGACGGACGTAATAGCTCACATCAGCGATCGCAACCCACAGGCGCCAGCCGCCACCTTTTTTCGCTTCACAATACACGGCATCATCAAAATCTCGAGCGTCTTCGCCATCAATTGTCACCAAAGGTAAGGTACGCAAATCAACGCGTCCTACTTTTGCGTCTTCGGGGACTTCCTCGCCTAAACCCTGAATTTGTTTTTCGACCGTTTCAGGCCACTCATGAGGAATTTGATGGGTACGGATAGCGATTTGGGTTTCCATGCCTGGCGCCATATTTTCACCTAGAACTTCCACCACACGTCCCATCATGCCACGCGAACGCGCACCGCGATCAGTGACTTCTATCACCACAACATTGCCCATTCGCGCGCCATTGCGAGCATCATTAGGAATTAGGATATCTTGGGAAATACGTGAATCATCCGCGACAACATACCCGTAACCTTGCTCGAGAAAGAAACGCCCCACGATTTGTGATTGACGCTCTTCTAAAACGCGAACCAGACGCCCTTCCTTGCGTCCCCGTTTGCTATTATCTGTCGGTTGCACCAAGACGAAGTCGCCATGAATCAACGTGCGCATTTGATGATGTGGCAGCACGATATCATTTTCTTTATTCAGGCTACCTTCAGGACGAACCCAACCATGGCCATCTTTATGACCAATCACGTACCCTTTAATCATCTCAAGCTTATCTGGTAGTGCGTAGCACTGACGACGAGTAAACACTAACTGACCATCACGCTCCATGGCACGCAAACGACGGCGTAATCCTTCGTATTGATCTTCGCCCTCAAGTTTCAGAGCTTCAAAGAGATCATTACGATTCAGAGGTACCCCCGCTTTCGAGAGATAATCGAGAATAAACTCACGGCTTGGAATCGGATTTTCGTAATTTTGGGATTCGCGCTCGGCAAAAGGATCATTCGAAGTGGTATTTGACATAATTGCGCCTGTTAACAGGGGAAGGTTTTAGTAAGTATATCTGACTCACAGCCTAACCTACAGAATTGCTTTATAAAAGCTCAGATTCTATACGCTAAGGTGATTCATATTCATACCTACAAAAAAGCCCACCGAACGGAGTGGGCTTTAACAACAAAGTGACTGAGCTTACCAAAACGTATCGCGTTTTTTGGCTCGAGCAATGATGTTTTGTGGCATTCGTTGCTCTAAACCATGACGTAAACTTGAAATGCGCTTATGCTGACGCTGATCCGCGGTCACTGAGTTATAAAGCCAACGATACGCATCTTCGTAATCGAGTGGACTACCGTAATCTCGCAACAAAAGCTCGGCAAGATGAATACGCGCATTCAAATTTCCCATGGCGGCCGCTTCGCGCAGGTAGGGAATCGCACGTTCTTTATCTTGTTGAACTAAGGTGCCATGTGAATAATAGCGACCCAATTGCTCAAGCGCTACTGGTAGGCCTTGATGCGCTGCATTTTCCATATAGTACAAGCCCAGCTCAACGTCTTGGTCAACACACACGCCCCACGCCAACATATCGCCATATAAAAATTCGTAAGATGGAAGGTTAATACGTGTAGCACGCGCCACGATATCTTCCACTAACTGGCAATTGTCTGCTCGCACCCGCTCTAGATGTTTATTTTGTTCAATCAGTTTGATTAGCTCAGCTTCTGTATAGATCGGCACTGGCTCCCCGACATCGAGAACATTGGCTTGGCTCAATGAGGAACTCAGGGCAAACAATAACGAAGCAGCCACCGTTCGTAGCTTCATATTGTCACTCTTTTCAAATCTTCCGCCTTATTTAAACTGGCAGGCTTGATAAAGGTATCGGCAATAGCCACTCACTCTTTAGTCACTTTTTGCCTTTAGCTGGCAAACTTTTGCCGCGTTTGTTCAACATAGCAGCAAATTGAGCATAAAAAACCGGCTCATCGGCCGGCTTTTTCTAACTCGTTGAAAGTTCTCACAGAGCAACGTTAAACACGATTATGATGCAAATGGGTGCACCTTGATAATCGTTTCGTTACGATCTGGGCCAGTTGAAATAATATCAACGGGCACGCCAGTTAACTCTTCAATACGTTTGATGTAATTTAGAGCAGCTTGAGGAAGATCTTCCAGCTTCTTCGCACCAAATGTATTCTCAGACCAACCAGGCATGGTTTCGTAAACTGGTGTCACTTTGTCAAAGGCATCAGCGGCCATTGGCGACACTTCAAGAATAGTACCATCTTCAGTTTTGTAACCTGTACAGATCTTAAGCTCTTCCAAGCCATCTAATACGTCAAGCTTAGTTAAGCAGAAGCCAGTCACTGAGTTAATTTGAATAGCACGGCGCAGTGCGACCGCATCAAACCAACCACAACGGCGCTTACGCCCTGTAGTTGCACCAAACTCAGCACCTTTCGTGCCTAAATGGCTCCCAATTTCATCATCAAGCTCAGTCGTAAACGGCCCCGCACCAACGCGAGTACAGTAAGCTTTTACGATACCAAGAATGTAACCTAAGTGGCGAGGACCAAAACCTGACCCTGCAGCAACACCACCCGCGGTGGTATTTGAAGAAGTCACATACGGGTAAGTACCATGGTCGATATCAAGCATAGTGCCTTGTGCTCCCTCGAACATGATTTTATCACCGCGTTTACGCGCAGCATCAAGTTCGTCAGTAACATCAATCACCATCGAAGTCAGTAAGTCTGCATAGCCCATCGCTTGTTCAAGCACGGCTTCGTAGCTCACTGGTTCTGTCTTGTAGAAGTGCTCTAACTGGAAGTTATGGAATTCCATCACTTCTTTCAGTTTTTCAGCAAACACTTCTTTATCAAATAGATCGCCAACACGAAGACCGCGACGTGCGACTTTATCTTCATAGGCAGGACCGATACCACGGCCAGTTGTACCAATGGCTTTTTTACCACGCGCCGCTTCGCGAGCTTGGTCTAGAGCAATGTGGTAAGGCAAAATAAGTGGGCAAGCTTCAGAAATGAAAAGACGTTCGCGTACTGGAATACCACGCTCTTCCAAAGGTTTCATTTCATTGATTAGGGCTTCCGGTGAGAGAACAACACCATTACCAATAATGCATTTCACATTATTGCGAAGAATACCGGATGGAATTAAGTGAAGAACGGTTTTTTCACCGTCAATAACTAGAGTGTGGCCTGCGTTGTGTCCGCCTTGGTAACGAACCACGTATTTTGCATCTTCCGTTAAAAGGTCTACGATTTTACCTTTCCCTTCGTCACCCCATTGGGTGCCTAGAACGACTACGTTATTTCCCATCTTTCCAAGTCTGATTGCTAGTTAAAAATGGATTCTAGCACCGATAAGCGCAGGATGCAGTCATTTTTTAAGCATAAAAAACCATCTCAGCAGTAACAGTCTGATTGGACAATATTTCATACTGCTGAGAAATGGAGTTACTCGTCTGCATAGATTTTTATACTAACTTCCCCTTGAGCATCAATAGATGCTCGGTACATACCAGAGCTATTCATCGCAAAATGAATTTGACCGGCACCATCCACAGCGATTAAGCCGCCTTCTCCCCCCATCGCCTTGAGCTCACCATTAATCACCGTATCACACGCCGTTTGCAAATCTTGCTTAAGATAGCGCATACGTGCCGCGACATCGCCCGCGACGGTTTGTCGAATAAAATACTCGCCCATTCCCGTCGTTGAGACAGCGACATTACCGTTTTCTGCATACGTTCCAGCCCCAATCAGTGCAGAGTCACCAACACGTCCGTATTTCTTATTGGTGATTCCCCCGGTACTGGTCGCGGCAGCAAGATTACCAGCCTGATCAAGTGCAACTGCGCCAACCGTTCCGTACTTACGATCATCGGGAAATTTCGATTCCGATAAGGCAAATGCCCCTTTTTCTTTCATCGTTTGTAGCTGCTCATACCGACGGTCGGTATAGAAGTAATCTTGCTCGGTAAATGAATAGCCTTGCTCAAAAGCAAACGCCTCTGCGCCTTCTCCGATCAAAAATACATGTTGGCTATTACGTAAAACATCGCGCGCCAAGCACACGGGATTTTTGATATGCCGAACGCCAGCAATGGCACCTGCTTGTTTATGCGCACCATGCATCACGGACGCATCCATCTCAACGATCTCTTGGTGAGTAAACACAGAGCCCTTCCCGGCATTGAAATGAGGTGAGTCTTCAAGTATTAGAACGGCTGCGGTAACCGCATCCAGCGCATCGCCACCTTGCTCAAGTATCTTATAACCAGCCCGGACTGACGTTTCTAACGCGGATAAAATCTCGGTTTTTAACGTTTCGCTCATCTGTTCGCGAACGATAGTTCCTGCTCCGCCATGAATGGCGATTGAGAATGGCTGTGTCATATAAGCTCCTGACAAATAGAAAAAGTCCTTTATTTGAGGATGCGGCTAAAGCAAAACGATTGCAAGTAGTAAAGTGGGGCCAAACACAGACACAAAAAAGGCGCAACAGGTTACCCAGTGCGCCTTTTTTGAAACTCGATGTGATTAAGCGAGTTGCGAATTAGTGCCCGCAGCCACAACCTTCGCCATGCTCATGACCGTGGTCGTGATCACCCGCTTGGTGAACGTGACCGTGGTCTAGCTCTTCTTGAGTCGCTTCACGAACTGCAACCACTTCTACGTCAAATGTTAGGGTTTGGCCCGCTAGCATGTGGTTACCGTCAACCACGACTTCGTCGCCATCAACGTCAGTAACTTCAACTGGGATTGGACCTTGATCGGTATCCGCAAGGAAACGCATACCCACTTCGATTTGGTCTACGCCTTGGAAAACGTTCGCAGGAACGCGTTGAACAAGCGCATCGCTGTGTTCACCGTACGCTTCTTCTGGACCTACAGTCACAGAGAACTTATCACCTGCCGCTTGACCTTCAAGGGCTTTCTCAAGACCAGGGATCAGATTGTTGTTACCGTGTAGGTAATCAAGTGGCGCGTCTACTGTTGATTGGTCAACAACCGCACCATCTTCTAACTTCACTTGGTACGCAAGACTAACGACTACGTTATTTTCAATTTTCATATTTGCTCCGAGGCATCTGGCTTGAGGATTGGACTCAAGATCAATGTATTTACCCGCGTATTATGAAGATCCGACAGCGAAACTCAATCAATCTGGCTTAAAAATTCCGATCATTTGTTGTTCACTATGACCCGCTTGTTCCACAGACTGGGGTTTTCGCTGTTCGGTATAATCGCAGTCAACACATTCAACTAACTCGATGTTATTTTCGATCCACCAGCGCAACGTATCCTGTTGCTGACATTTGGGACAACTGGCTCCAGCAATGAATCTCTTTTTGGCCACCTTAAGTACCTACTTCCTAATTCCAATAATGCTTTGATTGTTGGTCGCTTTCCATTTCGCGACCAAAGATCTCTTCCAACTCTTTACGTGCTTCTTTAGCGCGCAGAGCTAACTTCTTATCCTCATTATGCTGAGGAATTAACTCTTTAAGCATAGCATTATCTAACTTACGAAAATGTGCTTCGGCGCGCTTCGCTTGATATGGATGCATCCCAAGTTCAACCAAAGCTTGGCGTCCTAAATCTAACGCGCCCAGATACGTTTCTCGTGAGTAATTCACCACGCCGTAGCTCAGAAGCTGATAAGCTTCGACGCGGCTTCGAGCTCGAGACAGCAGTTTGAGATGGGGAAAATGCTGCTGACACAGTTCGACAATTTTTACGATCTCATCCGGCGAATCCGTACATATGACCAGTGCTTCAGCTTCATCGGCGCCCGCTGAACGCAGTAAATGTAACTGAGTGGCATCTCCATAAAATACTTTGTAGCCATATTTTCTAAGCAGACGAATTTGACTAGGATCGCTTTCCAATACCGTCAACTTAATTTTGTTGGCATACATCAAACGACCAACGATCTGCCCAAAGCGCCCAAACCCGGCAATAATCACTCTAGGTTGACTATTAGGCAGCTCGTTATGCTTAACGTCTTCATCATCCTCTTGCTGGTTAAAGCCTCGCGCATACCAACGGTTTTGCGCGGTGAGCAAAAGAGGAGTGGTCACCATCGACAAGCTCACAATCACCAGCAGCAGTTCTGTTTGTGATTTATCGAGTAATCCTTCTGAACTCGCCGCGGTAAAGATAACAAAGGCAAACTCACCGCCTTGACTTAATATCGCCGCCATACGACTACGCGCTTTAGAGCGCGTTCCGGTGATTCTCGCAAGCAGGTACAGCACTAGACCCTTTGCTACCACCAAGCCAATGACCGATAGAATAATCAGCAAGGGCTGGTCAACTAACAAGCCCAAGTTGACCGCCATACCAATCGCAATAAAAAACAGCCCTAAGAGCAAGCCTTTAAACGGCTCAATGGTAATTTCTAGCTCATGCCGGTATTCACTCTCGGCCAAAAGCACCCCCGCTAGAAAGGCACCTAACGCCATAGAAAGACCAAGCTTTTGCATCATTAACGCGATGCCAATAACCATCAATAGAGCCGCTACCGTAAATAATTCTTGTACGCCACTGGCTATCACATAACGGAAAAGTGGTCGCAGTAAGAAGTGCCCTCCGAACATCAGTCCGATCACGCCAACCAGCATCCAGACGGCATCTTGCCAATCACCACCGGAACTGCCCGCCAACAACGGCATAAAGGCCAGCATTGGAATCACGGCAATATCTTGAAATAACAATACCGCAAAACCCGAGTGCCCAGTTTCAGTGCGCGCTAAGCCTTGCTCCTCGATCACCCGCAAAGCAATGGCGGTAGAAGACAGTGCCAGACCCATACCAATCACGAGGCTAATTTGCCAGCTCAGCCCCATTAAGTTAACGACACTGGCGATCATCGCCGTGGTTACCACCACCTGTGCGCCCCCAAGGCCTAAAATAGGACCTCGCATTTGCCACAATTTTTTCGGATTCAGCTCAAGACCAATCAAAAACAGTAACAGCACCACACCAAATTCAGCAAAATGGAGAATGGCTTCAACGTCGTTGATGAGCCCTAGTCCCCAAGGCCCGATAGTCACACCCGCGAGTAAGTAACCAATCACTGAGCCCATTCCCATCCGCTGAGCGACGGGTACCGCCACTACTGCCGCGGTTAAAAACACCATTGCAATAACGAGGAAATCACTTTCAGCCTGCATTCTGACCTCCGAATGGCGAGAGACTTTGTAACCAGTGACAATATTGTTCAGCGTGCTGCTCTCGCTCGAGATCAGAAACATTACGCGACCAGTACAGCACCAAAGGATCAAGCCAAGTCATACGACACAACGCGGCCGTCAACTCGAAAGGTTGAAGAATCTGTTCGAGCGGGTACTTGTTATAGCCTTCTTCACCAAAGGCTTCTTCGCGCCCCCCGGTCGAAATGACGCTCCGCCAAATCTTGCCCTGCATGGCATTCCCCCCGCCGAAAGCAAAGCCTTTACTCAGTACGCGGTCAAGCCACTCTTTCAACAGCGCTGGGCACGAATACATATAGAGAGGATGCTGAAACACAATCACATCGTGTTCGAGCAATTTTTGTTGTTCGATATGCACATCAATAAAGAAATCAGGATAATTACCGTAAAGATCATGCACCGTGACATGATCGAGCGCTTGAATGCGATTTATCAATACTTGATTGACTATGGAGCTATTAGGTTCTGGATGCGCATAAATCACCAACACCTTGGGTTGCGTAGTACGTGCCTGTGTCATTCCCTTATTCGCCCACCCTATAAATGAATTCGATCTTGGTTATCAGTTTGTTATACGTTTTTGTCATCAATAACGCAATAATCGACTTTTTCAGTCAATGCCCCTACTATGCGGGACGATAAGCGGAAACCAAAAGTCGACACACTATGATTATCTTCTCTGACATCCAATTACTGCGCGGTGGCAAACCTCTTCTTGATCAGGCCAGCGCGACCATCCATCCAGGTGACAAAATCGGCCTGGTTGGCAAAAACGGTTGTGGTAAGTCTACACTGTTTGCCTTAATGAAAGATGAACTAAGCATTGATGCCGGGTCATTTAACCTGCCGAGTCATTGGGAATTAGCTTGGGTTGCACAGGAAACCCCCGCCTTAGAACGCACGGCTCTGGAGTATGTGATCGACGGTGACCGTGAATATCGCGCGCTCGAAAGCCAATTAGCGGTGGCCGAGCAACAAGATAACGGCACATTGGTGGCCGAACTGCATGGCAAAATCGAAACCATTGGGGGTTACAGTATTCGAGCTCGAGCTGCTGAGTTGCTCGATGGTTTGGGCTTTCGCCAAGAACAAATGGATTGGAACCTCACCCAATTCTCGGGTGGGTGGCGGATGCGTCTTAACCTAGCTCAAGCCCTATTGTGTCGCTCTGACTTACTGCTTCTCGATGAGCCAACCAACCACTTAGATCTTGATGCGGTAATGTGGCTCGAACGCTGGCTGCAAACGTACCCTGGTACTCTGATTCTCATCTCTCACGACCGTGACTTTCTTGATCCCATTGTTGGACGAATCATTCACGTCGAAAACCAGCAACTGAACGAATACACCGGCAACTACTCGTCTTTTGAAGAGCAGCGCGCACAAAAAATGATTCTCCAACAAGCCCAGTTTGAGAAACAGCAAAAACAAATGGTTCACATGCAAAGTTATATCGACCGTTTCCGCTATAAAGCGTCAAAAGCTCGCCAAGCTCAAAGCCGAATTAAAGCCCTTGATCGCTTAGAGAAAGTGTTACCAGCTCAATTTGATAACCCATTTAGTTTTGAGTTTCGTGAACCAGCCGCTCTGCCCAACCCAATTTTGATGATGGATGAGGTATCAGCCGGCTATGACGATAATCTGATTCTAGATAAAATCCGCCTGAATTTGGTCCCGGGTAGCCGCATTGGACTTCTCGGGCGAAATGGCGCAGGTAAATCAACGCTGATTAAATTGTTGTCTGGCGACTTAAACCCGATGTCTGGTGAATTTCGCTATTCACAAGGTGTGAAAATTGGCTACTTTGCTCAGCATCAATTGGAAACCCTGCACCCCGAAGAAACACCATTGCAGCACATGATGCAAATCGCCCCGAGTCACACCGAGCAGCAACTGCGTGATTACTTAGGTAGTTTTGGGTTTCAAGGTGACAAAGCACTGGAAAAAGTAGCCCCTTTTTCTGGCGGGGAAAAAGCTCGCTTAGTGCTGGCTTTGATTGTGTGGCAAAAGCCGAACCTGTTACTCCTCGATGAACCGACTAACCATTTGGATCTCGATATGCGTCAAGCCTTAACGATGGCGCTGCAAACCTTTGAGGGAGCAATGGTAATTGTCAGTCACGATCGCTACTTACTGCGCGCGACTGCCGACGATTTGTACCTCGTCCATGATCGCCAAGTCGCCCCTTTTAATGGCGATCTCAACGATTACTACAAGTGGCTGACAGAACAACAAAAAGTACTGCGCAAAGAAGCACAAGCACAACAACCCGAAAAGAATACCGCCAACAGCGCAGCCAATCGTAAAGAGCAAAAACGTCGCGAGGCGGAGTTCCGTAAATTAACCGCACCAATTCGTAAACAGTTAACAAAACTGGAAGCGCAGATGGACAAACTCAACCAGCAATTAGCCGAAGCAGAGTCTCAGCTTGCAGACAACAGTCTGTATGAACTCGAAAATAAGGCTAAACTGAATGAGATACTTTCGCTGCAAGCTCAGGCGAAAGCGGAACTAGAAAGTGTTGAAATGGAGTGGATGACCGAGCAAGAAACGCTGGAAACCATGGAAGAGGAGTTCAATGACGAATGAGTGATGAGCAGGTTCGAGTTTCTTTAACCTTAGAGCGTTTATGGCAATTTAGCTTACAATATTACAGTGTTAGAGAAGTCAAAGAAGCATGCTTAAAGCTACAAAACCAGTTCAATGGTAACGTGAATTTATTGATGTTGCTGAAATGGCTCGACGTTCAGCACATCACTATCCATGATCAGCAGTGGCTTCAGCTCGAAGCCTGTCTTGGCCGGTCTGAGACCTTACTGCATAGTTACCGTGAACTGCGTAAAAAGCTCAAATCGCACCTGCCAGATACACTGTATCGCGAATCACTACAATTTGAATTGCAACTGGAGCGTCAGCAACAGTCAGACCTAGTCGATTGCATCAATCAACTTGGGCTGACCACCAATCACGGTGACTCTCTGACACTGCGCTACTGTCGCCAATTAGGAGGGGAGCACCTTTATACAGCGTTTTGCACGCCTCCGGCTGAAAACCCTCATTTGTAAACGGATACTTATGACGCACTTTATCGCAGCAACTGGATTAACCAACTCACATTTACAAACCTTAGCGCCGCGTTTTATTCGAAAGCGTGCTCTGTTTGAACCTCATTGGCAAACCATTGATACGCCCGATGGCGATTTTCTCGATCTTGCTTGGAGTGAGGACTGGCAAAGTGATGGTGCTCAAAACAAGCCGATTTTTGTTTTATTTCACGGGTTAGAAGGCTGTTTTTACAGTCCGTATGCCAATGGGTTAATGCACGCCTTCGCCGAGGAAGGTTGGCTAGCGGTAATGATGCATTTTCGAGGCTGCAGCGGTAAGCCCAATCGTCTTGCCCGCGCTTACCATTCCGGGGAAGTGGAAGATGCGCGATTATTCTTAGAGTACCTCCACCAGCTCTTTCCTCAGCAGCGTAAAGTCGCCGCAGGCATTTCGCTTGGTGGCAACATGCTCGCCAACTATCTAGCTAACTACGCCACCACACCACTTTTAGATGCAGCAACGCTCATCTCTGCACCGTTGGATCTCTCCGCCTGTTCTCAACAGATGGAAGTGGGCTTTTCTAAGGTTTATCGCACTTATTTATTGCGCTCAATGAAAAGCAATGCCTTACGCAAACATCAGCTGCTCAAAGGTGAATTGGGTGTAACCTATCAAAGCATCAAGCGCGTTACTCGCATGTTTGAGTTTGATGATTTGATTACCGCCCCGCTGCATGGCTTTAATGACGCTCAAGATTACTATCAGAAGTGCTCAGGCATCCATCGCCTCAAAGACATCACCCTGCCCACTCAAATCATTCACGCTAAAGACGATCCTTTTATGACCGATGCCGTGATTCCTAAGTTTGTCCTACCCGAGAATATCGACTATCGCTTGTTTGACCATGGCGGTCATGTCGGCTTTGTTTCAGGTAGTGCTTTCAAACCGCGATTTTGGCTTGAGGATACACTCCCCGCTTACTATCGCAGTTTAAAGACGGCATAATAGAACTCGACGGGTTACTTATCATAAAAGAACGAGGTATTTATGATTGTTCCATGGCAAGACATCGCGCCAGAAACATTGGATAACTTAATTCGTGAGTTTGTTCTGCGGGAAGGGACTGATTACGGCAGTTCCGAAGTCTCTCTTGACCGTAAAATAGAGCAGGTCAAACATCAACTTAGAACCAACCAAGCGGTAGTGGTTTATTCAGAGCTGCACGAATCAGTTGATATTCAAGTTAAAAATAAATTCTAGCACTTCATTTTGGCCGTTTTTACGCGTCTCATTTCATTTACAGAATACCATTCGATGACATGCGATAACTTCGTGCTATAGTGGCTGGGTTAAAAATCACCCAGCGACTTATCGTCGCCGACACTTGGTGGCTTTCAGGAAGGTATTCAATTAGACAAGGTTTGTCATGTCAGCAAAACATCCGATCATTGCGGTAACGGGCTCTTCCGGTGCCGGTACAACCACAACTTCAGAAGCGTTTCGCAAAATGTTCAATATGATGAACATTAAACCCGCTTGGGTTGAAGGTGATAGCTTCCACCGTTTTACGCGTCCGGAAATGGACGTTGAAATTCGTAAAGCGCGCGAACAGGGGCGTCATATCAGCTACTTTGGTCCTGCGGCGAATGATTTCGAAGCCTTAGCGGAGTTCTTTCGTAAATACGGCCATGAAGGTGTTGGACAAATCCGCCGCTATTTACATACTTTTGATGAAGCCGTCCCATACAACCAAATGCCGGGCACCTTTACTCCCTGGCAAGAACTCCCTAGTGATACCGATGTCTTATTCTACGAAGGCTTGCACGGTGGTGTGGTAGATGGTGACGTGAATGTCTCGCAGCACGTCGATTTTTTGATTGGCATGGTGCCGATAGTCAACTTAGAGTGGATTCAGAAATTTGTCCGCGATACACGCGATCGAGGTCACTCGCGTGAAGCTGTGATGGATTCCATCGTACGCTCGATGGATGACTACCTTAACTACATTACTCCGCAGTTTTCACGAACCCATATCAACTTCCAACGCGTTCCCACAGTCGACACCTCCAACCCACTTAATGCCAAAGGGATTCCAAGTTTGGACGAAAGTTTCGTCGTCATTCGCCTCAGAGGGATTAAAAATGTTGACTATCCGTACTTACTTGCGATGATTGATGGGTCGTTTATGTCGCGTCATAACACCATCGTGGTGCCTGGCGGTAAGATGAGTTTTGCCATGGAGTTGATCGTTAGACCTCTCCTACAGCAGCTCATAGAGACAGGAAAGATAGGGTAATTTTTCCTACATTTGGTGATTACTTTTCATACCGTGATCATGTGCACATTTTTGCGTAGATTTATCGGTGTATGACCCGATTAAAATCAAGAAATCGTTTTCTAAAAAGGATACTATTTCTTACCGAAACACAAGATAGCTTGCAGCATTGTTAAAGTGCTCTTATTCTAGGAAGCTCGTATTAAAAGCTTCGCTACAATATGGAAAAGAAGCAAGCGTACCCTGCAGAGGAAGTGAGATATTATGGTTCTAGGTAAACCTCAAACCGACCCAACATTAGAGTGGTTTCTTTCACACTGTCATATTCATAAATACCCTTCAAAGAGCACGCTGATTCATGCGGGCGAAAAAGCAGAGACCTTGTACTACATCGTTAAAGGTTCTGTTGCGGTATTAATCAAAGATGAAGAAGGTAAAGAGATGATTCTCTCTTACCTAAACCAAGGTGACTTCATCGGTGAGCTTGGCTTGTTTGAAGAAGGCCAAGAGCGTACCGCTTGGGTTCGTGCAAAATCACCATGTGAAGTGGCAGAAATTTCATTCAAAAAATTCCGTCAGTTGATTCAAGTGAATCCGGACATCCTAATGCGCCTATCAGCGCAAATGGCAAGCCGCTTACAAGTGACAAGCCAAAAAGTTGGTGACCTAGCATTCCTTGACGTGACTGGTCGCATCGCGCAAACGCTACTTAACCTAGCAAAACAGCCAGATGCAATGACTCACCCTGACGGTATGCAAATTAAGATCACTCGCCAAGAGATCGGCCAAATTGTTGGTTGTTCACGTGAGACCGTTGGTCGTATCTTGAAAATGCTTGAAGAGCAAAACTTGATTTCAGCGCACGGTAAAACCATCGTGGTTTACGGTACTCGCTAAGCAATTTGCTGTCAGAAAAAGCCACCGCTCAGGTGGCTTTTGTGTTTCTAAGCATTGGTAAGCCTGCTAGCAGAGATCTTGATTCAACTGCTGAGCCACACTGAGCAACTCTTGCTTGGTATTTTCAATATCTTCAATGTGATGGTGAACCGTCCGTGAATTCAAAGTCATATACGGAATCGTAATCACCGCTAACACGTCCCCTTGCACCCCAATGATTGGGACACTGATGTTGGTTACCCCGGAGATCTGGGGGCTATCCCCCACGTAATAACCTTGCTGTTGAGTCCCTTCAACATGGCTAAGCGCATGCGCGATTTCTTCTTCAGTCGCATCAACACGGCTTAACACTTGCTGACGTTGCTGCTCAGAGCTAAAGCTTAAGTAAACAATACCGGAGCCTGAGGAGCAAATGTCGATTTTTGAGCCTAAACGCAAACCAAAGCCCATTTTATAAGGGCTTTCTTCGCGAGCAATCACCACCATTTCACCGTTTTTATAACTGCTCAAATGGCAAGATTGATTCACTTTGCTGCACAACTCTTCCATCAGCGGCGCGGCGCGCTTTAGTAGTTGTGATGTTGGTGGATGTTGATTCGACAACGCAAACATTTTTAAGGTTAACGAGTAGCCTGAGCTCCAAGCATCAAACTCAATGTATTGCCTTTCTACTAATACCGACAGCATTCGAAAGATCTCGTTCACGCTGCGATTTAGACTGTCAGCAATCTGCTTTTTAGTTAAAGGCTCGCCATGGGCTGCCAGCAATTCAAGAATATCGAGCCCTTTCTCTAAGGCAGGCGCGCGATACTCAGTCTTTTTACTCGGTTCCATAGATAGGTTCGTTTGACAAATGTTGGCTTAGATTACACTACTCTTTGCCTGCAATCATTCCTGCAGGCTTGAATAACAAGCAAAAAAACAAATAACCCCAATCGAAATTGGGGCTATAAACAAAGTGTTATTCACGTTTCATTGATTACTTAATCAGTCCCATCAACTCAGGCAGCGTCATCGAAATTGCTGGAATATAGGTAACCAGCATTAACACGCCAAAGATAACGATGAAAAACGGTAGTAAGGTTTTAATCACTGCATCAATACTGATACCACTCACCTTACAGCCGGTAAACAGTATCGGCCCAACGGGCGGTGTGATCGTACCAAGCGATAAGTTGAATACCAACAAAATACCAAACTGCACGGGATCCATGCCTAACCCCATACAAATGGGTAGGAAGATGGGTGTAAAGATCAATACGGCTGGGGTTGGGTCCATAAAGGTACCGATAAACAACAGCACAATATTGATGATCAGTAAGATGATGATTGGGTTGTCGGTCAGCGACAATAAGAAATCCGCAATCATGCCTGGAATTTGCGTGAACGCCATTACCCACGACATAATCGAAGAGGTTGCCAGCATGAAAATCACAATCGCCGACATTTTCGCAGTTTGTAAAAAGATATTTGGCAAAGTGCGAAAATCTAGGGAACGATAACATAGGCTCAAGAATAAGGCGTACACCACGGCAATCGCTGAAGCTTCGGTTGCAGTAAATATTCCCCCCAATATCCCACCAATGACCACGATGATCAGTGATAAACTTGGAATCGCTTCCAATGAGACTTTGATACACTCTGCCAACGTCATTCGATTTTTGGCGATGTACCCGCGGCGTTTTGCCATGATACCCGCGACAATCATCACGCCCAATCCCCATAAAATACCGGGAATGTAACCGCCCATAAATAGAGCCGAGACAGAGACACTACCTGCAACCGTTGCATAGACGATTAAGGTATTGCTTGGTGGAATTAACATTCCGGTAGGCGCTGACGCGATATTCACCGCGGTACTATACGCTTTGTCATAGCCTTCTTTTTGCTGAATCGGTGACATGATCCCGCCGACTGCCGCCGCAGAAGCAACACCAGAGCCACTGATCGACCCAAACAACATGTTTGAAACCACATTGGTTTGCGCTAAAGAGCCCGGGAAGAAACCACTAACAATCTTTGAAAAGTTAATAAGCCGTATCGCGATGCCCCCGTTATTCATAATATTGCCAGCCAGAATAAAGAAGGGAATCGCCAATAAAGCAAATGAGTCAAGGCCAACAAACATGCGCTGCGCAGAGGTTACCATCGCACCTTGCGCAGGCAAGATCATCATCATGGCCGCAAAAGAAGAAATACCCACACTAATCGCGATTGGCGCGCCAATGACTAAAAAGAACACCACACCACAAAACATGATTAAGGCAGCTGTTAAAGCAATGTCCATACCCTACCCCTAGTTCACCGTTGAAGAACGCAATTGCTTCCAACGCGAGAACAGCTGCAATTCATTATGTAAAAAGTAAAACACCATCAAACCGCCACTGATTGGAATCGCGGCATAAATAGCCCCCATTGGAATTTGCAGTGCAGAGTCCAACTGCCACATTTGTCGAACGGCGCTGTTGTAGCCCCCCACCAGCATAATTGCCAGAGCGAAAACGACCGTGGTCAATTCAATAAACATTTCGACAATCACTTGCGCTTTGGCAGAGAACTTTTCTTTCACGAACGAAATCGCCATGTGCTCTTTCAACCCAAACACGTACGCACTACCAATCAGCACTAACCAAATAAACAGGTAGCGCGACATCACTTCACTAACGGCACTAGGACTATTAAACAGGTATCGCACTACGACTTGGTAAGTCACCAGAACGGTCATCGCCGCAACAATGGCAATGCATGTACTCGCAACCAGCTTATCGAGCCAACGCTTGAGCATAGACACGACACCAAGTAGGCCACTTTGATCATTGTTCAACATAACTTCTTAACCTTTATCAGGCCGAGGCATTCGCCTCGACCACATCGATACACGCGCAATTATTGCAATGCGGTGATTTTTTCAAATAACGCTTTTTGAGCCGGTGTTTCTAACAGTTGGTCTTGCAAAGAATGGCAAGCTTCTTGGAACGGCTTGATATCCACTTCAGTGAACGTTGCACCCTTATCTTGCGCCACTTTCTTCGCTTCAGTGATTTGCTGATTCCAGATCTTAAACTCTTCTGGCGTGCTCTCTTTGGCTAAGCGTTTGATGGTCGCCTGGTCTTCTGCAGACATCGTAGACAAGAAGTAGCTACTGATAACCACTAAATCGGGCACCATCAGATGGCGAGTGGTTGAAAAGTAAGGCGCGACTTCATATTGTTTCAAATCGGCATAGGTGATTTCGTTGTTTTCCGCACCATCAAGAACCCCTTGTTGTACTGCGGTGTACACTTCCCCTTGGCTCATTGGCACACCAGTACCACCCATGCATGAAAGCATCTTGATCATGGTGTCAGATTGCATGACACGAATCTTCTTACCTTTCATGTCCTCTACGGAAGTGACTGCCCCACCTTTGGTATACATGCTACGGGCACCTGCGGTATAAGCCGTTAGCACCTCAAAACCAAACTTTTGTGTCGAGGCGAACAACTCATCAAGCGCACCCGATGTGAAGACTTTTTCTTGATGTTCGGAACCTGAGTAGACATAAGGCATCCCAATCACGCGGAACGTCTTGTCGTAGTTTTCAACCAATGGGTTGGCCACCACGGCCATTTGGATAGCCCCGTTTTGTACGAGTTCAAGCGCGGCACGTTGGTCACCAAGCAATTCATTAGGATAAATGGTCAGCTTGTAGCGGCCGTCTGTTTGCTCACTCAGTTTGTCACCAAAATCTTTCAGCGCCTGATACTGAGGGTGTTTATCAGATTGGTTAAACGCCGCTTTTAACTCAGTGGCGGCACTCACTAAGCTTGAATAGCTTAGAGAACTGGCGATAACTGTCGCAATAGTTGCGAGCTTTAGGGCAGAAGATTTAAACATGAAAAAGTCTCCGTAGGGTACAAATCTTTATGTTGTTCTAATCATTTCGCGTCGAGGACAAATACGCTTTGATGAAAATGGATTGCGATATCAACGCAGATAACGACTTATGACGAATAAAGTTATGCGCTAAAAATGCACTGCATCTGTGACTATGTGATGCCTAATTAGCGAATCGCGTTCATATCGACAAAATCCATATCATCAAAGGTCTGGTTTTCACCCAGCATGCCCCACACGAAACTGTAGTTTTGTGTGCCGCAGCCTGAGTGAATAGACCAACTGGGTGACAATACGAGCTGCTTATCACGAACAATGATGTGGCGCGTCTCAGTCGGTTCGCCCATAAAGTGGAACACCACTTGTTCAGGCTTAATATTGAAGTAGAGATACGCCTCCATACGACGTTCATGAGTATGAGCCGGCATCGTATTCCAAACACTACCCGGCTTAAGATGGGTGACGCCCATGCATAGCTGGCAAGTTGGCAATACATCTGGATGGAGGTACTGAGTGATCAAACGTGCATTGGCATTCTCTTGTGCACCTAAATCCACTTGGCGTGCTTGATCACGTAAAATCATTCGTGTTGGGTAAGCGTGATGTGCTGGCGCACTCAAGCAATAAAGCGTTGCATACTCACCATCGACCAAAGATACGAATTCAATCTCTTGCTCGCCTTGTCCTAAGTAAAGCGCGTCAAGATGCTCAAGCGTGTATTCGCTGGTACTGGTTTTCACCATCGCTCGCTGACCTAAATTCACAATGCCTAGCTCACGTCGCTGCAAGAAAAAGTCAGTACCAAATGCTTTTTTATCAGCAACATCGTCCAGCTTTAATGCTTGTTCACTTGGGCTAACGCCCATGGCAACAATACGATCAATGTGGCTATACACCATGGTGATCTCACCAGGTTTGAAAAACTCTTCAGTCAGAAATTCCGCGCGTAAACGATCAGTGTCGTAAGATTTCGCATCGGTAGGGTTACTGTTGTAATTAATGTGCATCGCAGCCTCCTTGGTGAGCAAAAAGTACCACTTATTCATATTTGATCAATTCCATTTATATATGATTTTTATAAATTGTGATCAGCGGATACTTTTTGGCTATCGAATGCCAATATTTTTTGAGCTAGCGCACTGATGGCTAAAATGGCTAGGTAACAGTAAGGTAAATGAAGGGAAAACGTGTGGTTATTGAGAGGTCAAAAAAGGTCATATTGAGGTTATGGTAGAGAACCAATACGCAACAAAAAAGCCTCGCGATTGCGAGGCTTTAACGAATAACGATTGGGGAAAGTCAATCTTAGCGGTCGGTACTCTCAAAAATTTTGTCGGCTGAAGCCGCTACAAAGCCAGAATACAATTTGCCATCCGCTTGCGGATAACGCTTGGCGAACTCATAAAGCCCCCGGGAATCTCCTGTGACTCATCAGCAAATGACACCATGACCTTATCCGCCATCGTCGATGATTGCTCTAACAGAACATCCGGCGTGCCTTTAACTTCACCACCTGACGTATTGATGGTAAACCCTGATTCACGTAGATAGTCATTCACTTGTTTCACTTGCTCAAAGCGATTGAGCTGATTGACACTCACCGTAAAATGATTGGCTCCGTACCCATGCGCAGCTAACCATGCGGCGTATTCACTTTCCAAGGCCAGTGTTTGATACTCTGCAAAACTTAACGACCAAGGGCGACCTTGATAGAGAAACTGGTTCCCAGCGAAATACGCACTATCAACCTGAGCCACTAAACGTGTAACAATTTCCTGCAGCTCAGATGAGCACTCTTCAACCTTTAACTCGCTAATGAACACCTTAGGTAAGGATGGGTCATCATGTTCAAAATGCTTAGCGACCAGCTTTTTGCTTTCAAACACATAATCGCCTCCTTCTCGATAACCGAGTTCAAGAAAAGGTTTGGCCAATGTTGCCAGCCCGAGCGGCGCTAGGTTAAACGTACGCAGAGCAATATGATCATTAATCAGAGCTTGGTCTTCTTCAAGCAATTGGTGTACACGCTGCGCCGATGGGCACAAGCGCTTAATATAGTCTTGCCATAAACAATCAAACAGAGCGCAGGGCGTCATATCGCCTCCTCATTTATTCACGCAAAAAGAGAGGTAAGATTTGCTGAGATCCACAATCATCAGCCTGTGACGATCTTCTATATCATTAAGCCTGCGCTGAGTGTTATCGCTCACTGAGTCGCAGGCTAATCGGTTTAGTCAAGCGACAAGCCGGGGCTAAAGGTTGCTGGAAGTACCGGCGTTTCGCCTTCCATCGATGCCATCGGATAAGCACAATAATCTGCTGCGTAATACGCGCTTGGACGTAAGTTTCCTGACGCTCCAGGCCCCCCAAATGGCGCATCACCACTGGCACCTGTCAGTTGGCGATTACGATTCACAATCCCAGCACGAATATGTTCAACAAAATAGTCCCACTCACTGTCTTGTGTCGAAACCAGCCCCGCAGAGAGGCCAAATCGCGTGTCGTTGGCCATCTCTACGGCTTGCTCTAAGTGTTGATAACGGACGACTTGCAGCAGCGGGCCGAAGTACTCTTCATCTGGCAACTGTTCAATCGCAGTGACATCAATAATCCCGGGAGTAACAAATGCGGCATCACCAGCGCGAGCGTCGACTAAACTCGTGGCGCCCAATGAGAGTAAATTGGCTTGCGCTGCTAAAATAAAATCAGCCGCCGCTTTTGAGATTTGCGACCCCATAAATGGCGCAGGTTCAGCAAAAGGCTGATCCACTCGAATGTTTTTTGTCGCAACCACCAGCTTTTCCAAAAGCCGATCGCCTTTTTCACCTTGCGGAATATACAAGCGACGCGCGCAGGTACAGCGCTGCCCAGCACTGATAAACGCGGATTGGATAATGGTATAAACCGCGGCATCAAGATCGCCATAGTGTTCGGAGATTACCATGGGGTTATTCCCCCCCATTTCTAATGCCAGCATCTTACCCGGTTGCCCGGCAAACTGGCGGTGCAAAACATGACCTGTGTTCGCGCTGCCCGTGAACAGTAAGCCATCAATACCCTTAGACTCTGCCAGAGCGATACCTGTTTCTTTTGCGCCTTGGACTAAGTTAATTACACCATTTGGAATACCGGCTTGTTGCCAAAGTTTCATGGCAAACTCGCCCGTCATTGGCGTTTGTTCAGAAGGCTTAAATACCACGGTATTGCCAGCCAGAAGCGCAGGCACGATATGACCATTCGGCAGGTGACCAGGGAAGTTATAAGGACCGAACACTGCCATGACCCCTAGTGGACGATGACGCAATACAATTTGGTTACCATTGGCTTCTCGCGTGCTTTCTCCGGTGCGTTCGTGATAAGCACGAATAGAAATGGCTATCTTGCCAGCCATCGCCGCGGCTTCGGTTCGAGTTTCCCACAATGGCTTACCGGTTTCTTGGGCAATGATTTCGGCAATTTGCTCGCTATTGGTTTTCACCAATTCCGCAAAGGTCAACACTACCTTTTCACGTTGCTCGAAGCTTAATCGCTTCCATTCAATTAAGGCATGACGAGCCGCACTCACGGCTTGATCAACTTGAATAGCACTGGCGGCTTTACCTTGCCAAACTGTCTGTTCATTGTATGGACTGGTTGAATGCAGTTGTTCACCTTGTCCTTCTACCCATTGACCTGCAATCCAATGTGTCATCTTAGTATCCTTGTATTATTCGAACCATTTATTGCGCGAGCATACGCACATAATCACCCACGCCTAAGTTCAACGCTTCGGCGACCTGAGGAGAAATAATCACACTCTCAGATTCTTTGTCATACGCCGCTTTCGCCGCAGTCGCACGAAAATCTTCAAACAACGTATTCGCAATTAAATAATCTTGTGAACTCGAGTGTTCAGCGATTTGCACCTTGGCACGAAACGAGTCACGCACCGAGTTAATGTTTTTTAAATCGCATTCGACGGTTGGGCCCGCATCAAAAATATCGACGTAGTTACGGCAAGTGAAACCTTCATTTTCCAGCAGCTTTAACGCTGGACGAGTATTCTCGTGAACTTGACCGATCACCGCCTGCGCCTCTTTACTCAATAAGTTGATGTAAATCGGTAGCTTAGGCATCAGGTCGGCAATAAAGCCTTTATTGCCGATCCCCGTCAGGTAATCAGCCATAGTGAAGTCAATCGAGAAAAAGTGCTCTTGTAGCCACTGCCAGAAAGGTGAATTGCCCTCTTCATCAGAAACGCCACGCATTTCAGCAAAAATGGTCTTCGAGAAACGATGCGGATGTTCTGCCATCATTAAAAAACGGCATTTGGACATTAATCGTCCATTTAATCCACCGCGAAACGTAGGACGCAAAAAGAGCGTGCAGATCTCCGAACATCCCGTGTAGTTATTGCCAAATGTCAGCAACTTAACCACATTATTGACACCCAGCTTCTGCGAAGAGTGCACAATGGTACTGATGTGATACGAGTAAAATGGCACATCCCAGCCAATGGATGCTTCGATGCCAGTACACCCTGCAACCTCACCCGTTTCACTATCAAAACCAACCATCAAATAACCTTCATCACCGGGCTCAGTCACGCTGGATTTACTAAAGCTGTATTCCGAGTGCTGAATGCGATTGGTTAATAGTTCTTCGTTGACGGGTAAAGAGGTAAAACCGTGTCCGGATTCAACGGCACAAGTATGCAGCGAGTCATAATCAGACATCGCAATAGGACGAACAACCAGCATCGTTACTTCCCTCCTGATGCAAGTAGCTCCTGAGTCGATTCTCAGGTGATGGATGCGCCCCTCGCTTCCGCGCAAGGGGCGATATGCTTAGTTAAACCAAAGAGGCTATCGCCTTATCCAGTTTCGCTAAACCTTGTTCAATTTCTTGTTCACTGATCACTAATGATGGTGTAAAGCGCACGACATTGGCACCTGCTACCAGCATCAATAGGCCATGTTTTCCTGCTGCCACCAAAACATCGCGAGCTCGGCCTTGCCACTGCTCGGTTAGAGCGCCACCCAGTAATAGACCTTTACCGCGAATTTCACTGAAAATTTGGTATTTTTGATTAATCTTCTCTAAGCCTTCACGCATTAAAGCTTCACGCTGCTTAACACCCGCTAGGGTGTCTGGCTGGCTCGTGATATCAACCACCGCTTCGGCCACCGCACATGCGAGGGGATTACCGCCATATGTCGAACCATGTACGCCCACTTTCATGTGCTGAGCTAGTTTGGTCGTTGTTAACATTGCGCCAATTGGGAACCCGCCCCCCAACGATTTTGCCGTACTGAGAATATCAGGTGTAATACCAAGCCCTTGATACGCATAAAAATCACCCGTACGGCCATTGCCCGTTTGCACTTCATCAAAAATCAGTAATGCATTGTGCTTATCGCATAATTCTCGCACAGCTTGTACAAACTCAGGTGTTGGAGACACAATTCCCCCCTCACCTTGAAGGGGTTCCATCATAATCGCGCAAGTGCGATCAGAAATGTGCTGAGTGAGCGCTTCGATATCATTATATGGCAAATGGGTTACGTTACCTGGCTTTGGCCCAAAGCCATCAGAATAAGCTTCTTGTCCGCCCACCGTGACAGTGAAGAAAGTACGTCCATGGAACCCTTGCTTAAACGCAATAATTTCTGACTTCTCTGAACCATACACATCGGCGGCATAGCGACGAGCTAATTTTAATGCCGCTTCATTAGCTTCGGCGCCAGAGTTAGCAAAAAACACTTTCTCGGCAAAGCTGATGTCAGTCAGTTTTTTGGCTAAACGCAGTGCGGGCTCATTGGTCATCACGTTGCTCAGGTGCCACAACTTGTTGCCTTGTTCGTTCAGTGCTTTGACCATCGCTGGGTGACAATGTCCTAGACAGCTCACCGCGATCCCGCCAGCAAAGTCGATGTATTCGTTACCCTGCTGGTCCCATACTCGAGAGCCTTCCCCTTTCACTGGGATCATTTCCATCGGGTTATAACAAGGCACCATTACCTCATCGAATAAACCGCGCTCTATGTTTTGTTCCATTGTCATTGCACATTCCCTCTCAATACCGCACCGCGAGTCGAGTAATCCATTGTCTTATAAACTAAGTTTAACGGAGATTGTTTCGACTTTTGCTTGATGCAGCATTGTATTTACATTTAATTAACCATTTCAATAGTGATTTATTCTTTTTACTAGCAACCACTTAGCGTCTTTTGAGACGCCTATGATTATTTATGCATCATGCCACTTCTTTTATGAAGTGTTTTTTTGAACTGGCGCAAAAAAAAATTTCAAACCATCGATAAATCATTAGGTTGAAGTAAAGCAACGTACTCAGCTGCGCATAGAATTGCAACCAAGACAACCACGGAAAAGAGAGCTGAGGAATGTTGAGAAAGGTGATCGTTATCAGAGTTCTGAGGGAGTTAACGCGCTAAAAAGTTGGCCAAAAGTTGGTGCCCTTGTTCCGTTTTGATCGATTCAGGGTGAAATTGTACGGCATCTATTGCCAGCGTTTTATGCTGATAGCCCATGATTTCATCCATCGAACCGTCCGCGAATTGCGTCCAAGCCGTCAACTCAAATTCATCAGGCAATGTCCCGTTTTTCACCACCAGTGAGTGATACCGCGTGACAGTTAAGGGGTTATTGAGCTGCTTAAACACACTGTTTCCGGTGTGAACAATCGGGGAGGTTTTTCCATGCATAACTTGACGGGCTCTGACCACCTCACCACCAAAGGCTTGTGCGATCGCTTGGTGGCCGAGACAAACACCTAGAATCGGTAACTTACCAGCAAAGTACTGAATCGCCGCCAATGAAATACCCGCTTCATTGGGTGTGCATGGCCCAGGAGAAATAACTAAGTGAGAAGGAGCAAGAGCCTCAATACCCGCGATATCAATCTCGTCATTACGAACCACTTTAACCTCAGCGCCCAACTCACAAAAGTATTGGTAAAGGTTATAGGTAAATGAATCGTAGTTATCGATAATCAGCAGCATAAGAAATAAAGTCATGTTAGCATGTTGAAGTGAGCGTATTTTGCAGTAGCCGCAGCGAAAGGCAAGTATAAACTGCCGTTACTTCTCCAATGCAGCAAGAATCGAACAATGGGTTGCGTCTTCATCCACACCACCACAACACGCACTATTAATTTTACTCAACGCGCTGCGAATCTCTCTCAGCTCAGCAATTTTGTTGTCGATGATCTCGAGTTTGCTCGAGGTAATGGCCTTAACTTCGGCACAGCTGTGCTCCGTCGCTTCCAATTTGATCTCCAGTAACTCCCGAATGTCCTCCAAACTTAAGCCTAACGCTTTGGCTTTGAGAATAAATGCCACTTGCTGTTGATTGTTATCGTTATACAAACGATAACCAGATTCACTTCGCCCTGCTGGTTTGATCAATTGGTTCTTTTCATAAAAGCGCAACGTATCAGTACTTACGCCGCAGCGTTTCGCTAATTCACCTATTTGGAACATCGTGATACCTTTTTGCATTGTTGTTATCTAAAACGCGAAATATCGTGGGATTTGCAAATAATTTCATCATGCCAAACGATTGCGCGAGCTTTTTTGTAATAAATTAGTTAGAATACGCGCCATCAAAATTTGGATTGTCTGCAACACTTTCACTTCACGGATGAAAACCCAGACTAAGGTTTTTACCAAAATTGGCCAAGTTGTTACCGCTCAAGTAACCCATGTTCACTTTTGGCAAACATCTTAAAACTCCACTTATTTTGAGGAACAAGGAAGCATGAACAACGCTCGTCCTATTCGTCGCGCTTTGATCAGCGTATCAGACAAAACCGGTATTGTTGAGTTCGCTACCGCTCTAGCAGAGCGTGGCGTCGATATTCTTTCTACTGGCGGCACCGCTCGCCTACTTGCCGACAACGGTTTATCAGTGACTGAAGTTTCTGACTATACCGGATTTCCAGAAATGATGGACGGGCGTGTAAAAACGCTCCACCCAAAAGTACACGGTGGTGTACTGGGCCGTCGTGGTCAAGATGATGCCATCATGGCAGAGCACGGCATTAACCCAATTGATATGGTTGTCGTCAACCTATACCCTTTCGCAGAAACCGTGGCTAAAGACGGTTGCACACTCGAAGATGCCGTTGAAAACATTGATATCGGCGGACCAACTATGGTGCGCTCGGCAGCGAAAAACCATAAAGATGTCACCATCGTCGTGAATGCGAAAGATTACACGCGTGTAATTAGCGAAATGGACAGCAACAACCAATCACTTACGCTGGATACTCGCTTTGACCTTGCCATCGCTGCCTTTGAACACACCGCAGCCTACGACGGTATGATCGCCAACTACTTCGGTACCATGGTGCCTAGCTACGGCGAAAATAAAGAAGGTGACCAAGAATCCAAATTCCCTCGCACCTTCAATCAGCAATTCGAGAAAAAACAAGACATGCGCTACGGTGAAAATAGTCACCAAGCTGCGGCCTTCTATGTTGAAGCGAACCCTCAAGAAGCATCGGTATCAACGGCTCGTCAATTACAAGGTAAAGCGTTGTCTTACAACAACATTGCCGACACAGACGCCGCACTTGAGTGTGTTAAAGAATTCAGAGAACCGGCTTGTGTGATCGTTAAACACGCGAACCCATGTGGCGTCGCTCTAGGCAACGACATTCTTGAAGCCTACAACCGAGCGTATCAAACCGATCCAACGTCAGCTTTTGGTGGCATCATCGCGTTTAACCAAGAGTTAGACGCAGATACGGCGGCGGCGATTGTTGAACGTCAGTTCGTTGAAGTCATCATTGCACCAAGCGTTTCAGCTCAGGCTGCTGAGGTGGTTGCTGCGAAGAAAAACGTTCGCTTGCTTGAGTGTGGCGAGTGGTCGACCAAGACTTCTGGCTTTGATCTAAAACGCGTCAATGGCGGCTTATTGGTTCAGGACCGTGACCAAGGCATGGTCGGTTTGGAAGATCTCAAAGTCGTTTCTAAACGCCAACCAAGCGCTGAAGAGCTTAAAGATGCGCTGTTCTGCTGGAAAGTGGCGAAGTACGTGAAATCGAATGCCATTGTTTACGCCAAAGGCGACATGACTATTGGTGTAGGAGCAGGCCAAATGAGCCGTGTTTATTCCGCTAAGATTGCTGGTATTAAAGCGGCCGATGAAGGCCTTGAAGTGGCTGGTAGCGTGATGGCTTCTGATGCTTTCTTCCCATTCCGTGATGGTATCGATGCGGCAGCAGAAGCGGGAATCAAATGTGTCATTCAGCCGGGCGGTTCTATGCGTGACGAAGAAGTCATTGCCGCGGCAGACGAGCACGGAATGGCAATGATCTTTACAGGCATGCGTCACTTCCGTCACTAATTCAGCATTTAGATGAGATAAGTTTAAAAATTCGTTAAAGCAACGTTTTAAGAATTTAATGCACAGCCATTTTTGAGAGCTCAACAAAAGCACGTACGGTTTATCGCTATAAATCCACATGCTTGATACGGGGGTCTTAGAAATGGCCCAGCAGTAAGGATTAAAAAATGAATGTATTGATTATTGGTGGCGGCGGTCGCGAGCACGCTCTCGGTTGGAAAGTGGCGCAAAACCCAGAAGTTGACAATATCTTTGTTGCACCAGGCAACGCAGGAACGGCGCTTGAGCCAAAGCTGACCAATGTTTCAATTCAGGTTGAAGACATCAAAAGGCTCGTGGCATTCGCTAAAGACAATGCGGTCGATTTAACCATTGTCGGTCCAGAGGCACCTTTGGTGATTGGTGTGGTTGATGCGTTTCGTCAAGCTGGCCTGAAAATCTTTGGCCCAACGCAAGCCGCTGCGCAATTGGAAGGTTCAAAAGCGTTCACTAAAGACTTCTTAGCACGCCATAAGATTCCAACAGCCGCTTACGCCAACTTTACTGAAATCGAACCAGCCATCGAGTACGTACGAGCTCAAGGTGCGCCGATTGTGGTTAAAGCCGACGGCTTGGCCGCAGGTAAAGGCGTTATTGTGGCCATGACGCTAGAAGAAGCCGAAGACGCAATCAAAGACATGCTTGCTGGCAATGCCTTTGGCGATGCAGGCAACCGCGTGGTTATTGAAGAATTCCTCGATGGCGAGGAAGCAAGCTTTATCGTGATGGTTGACGGCAAAAACGTATTGCCAATGGCGACGAGCCAAGATCATAAACGAGTAGGCGATAAAGACACTGGGCCTAACACTGGTGGGATGGGCGCGTATTCACCTGCTCCAGTAGTCACGCAAGAAATTCATGATCGCATCATGCAAGAAGTGATTTATCCAACCGTAAATGGAATGGCTCAGGAAGGTCATCCATACACAGGTTTCTTATACGCTGGCTTGATGATCGATAAAGACGGCACTCCAAAAGTGATTGAGTATAACTGCCGTTTTGGTGACCCAGAGACTCAACCTATCATGATGCGCATGCAATCCGATTTAGTTGAGCTGTGCTTAACCGCAATTGATGGCAAATTGGATCAAGCGGAGTCCAAATGGGACCCACGCGCTTCTATTGGCATCGTATTGGCGGCTGGCGGCTATCCAGGTGATTATCAAAAAGGTGATGTCATTTCTGGTCTGCCGCAGCAGGAAATCGACGGCGAAAAAGTCTTCCACGCTGGAACAAGCGAGAATAACGGTGATGTCGTGACCAGTGGCGGACGCGTACTGTGTGCCACCGCTCTAGGTAACACGGTGCTAGAAGCTCAGCAACGCGCTTATGCACTCAGCAAGCAAATTTCGTGGGATGGCGTCTTCTATCGGAATGATATTGGCTACCGTGCCATTGCTCGTGAACAAAACAGCTAACTCTTTATTATCGTGACAAAAAAAGGCGCTCAATGAGCGCCTTTTTTATTCTATCTATTTAATCTTCTATCAGCACTGGGCGTTCCACACACCCATGGTCTTCATCGGCTAAGCTAAGTAGCTCAGCAACCACGACTCGATTGCTTCGCAAAGACCCCATAAATGCCACGTAGCTATCGATAGTGGCTAACCGATTAATCACAAAGCTTGGTAGCGTTTGGTTGAACTCAACACGCTCGTATGTCTGCCCGGAGCACAATTCAAGTGAAGAACCATCCCAAACCCCTTGCAATAACTCTAAACCGACCTCTTCTTGGGCGACAGAGGTTTGTTGTAGCGTCTTAGCTTCTTGTTGATAGCGAAGTAATTGCTCAGAACTTAAGGGCAATACCTTACCATCAATTCGGTATTGCTGATAAACCGCCTCTCCCGCTTTATTAAAGCGAGCATGGATTTTATAAGGGACTAACCCCTCTTCCGGCTTGATTTGTTCACCTTCACGAATAAATTCACGGACTTGGTTGCCTTCCCAACGATAATCCGATTTATACCAACCGTAATTTCCCGAAAAAACGTAATCGGCGGCGGAATCAGGATTGGAGGATTTTTCGGTATACCAGTAGAAACTGGTGGTGTCGCCCATGGTTTGTCCACCCGTATAATTAACATATAAATCGGGATTTTTAGTAGGGACGACGGCTGAGGAGCAGCCAAGCAAGAATAAACTTATTAATGAAGGAAGAAGGATCTTTTTCATAGTGTTCCAAAAAGAACTGCACTAAGACAAGCTTAGTGCAGTTTATAAATTACTTCACTGAATCTTTCAGTGCTTTACCAGCAACAAATGCAGGAACGTTTGCAGCGGCGATTTGGATTTCAGCACCAGTTTTAGGGTTACGACCAGTACGTGCTGCACGGTGGTTAACTTTGAATGTACCAAAACCAATTAGTTGAACTTGGTCACCCTCTGTAAGTGCGCCAGTCACACCGTCAAGAGTAGCTTCAAGAGCAGCTTTCGCTTGAGCTTTTGAAAGGTCTGCTTTCTCTGCGATAAAGTCGATTAATTGGGTCTTGTTCATTAGGTTTCCCTTCTTATATGTTATTGAATTCTCCTCACTCTAAAGCATAAACGCCCCATCTGGCAAAGGTTTGTAGCCGATCTTTGACTTTCATGACGTACTTTTAACCATATTCTGAGCATCAACTCACAATTTGTCATAGAGCTGGTTAAAAAGCATACTTGATTTCATGACATTCAAACCATATGTACTAAGGTGGAGAGCTCTGGAGCCCCTACGAAATAAGGGCTTTCACCTATTTTTACTCTCAAATATAATACGTTTCCGCACCTAAAATCGGTCTACATAGCGGAACTTTCTACCCTTTCGGGTCGATTACTCTGTAAGGAATTATATGCTGCTGCTGACACTTTATGTCTCCATCGCTATTGGCATTTCGTTTATTTGTTCGGTACTTGAAGCCACGTTATTAAGTATCACTCCTACTTATATCGCTCAACTTAAACAGCAGTCTCATGGCTCTGCTGAAAAACTTGAACGCCTAAAACAGGATATTGATCGCCCACTGGCTTCCATCCTGACCCTCAATACCATTGCCCATACCATTGGCGCAGCGAGCGCTGGTGCACAAGCTGCTGTCGTCTTTGGCAGTCAGTGGCTTGGACTATTTTCAGCGGTGTTAACCCTGGGGATTCTTCTACTTTCTGAAATCGTACCGAAAACGCTCGGTGCGACTTATTGGCGAGAGCTCGCTCCACTTACTGCGAGTGTCTTGATTGCGATGATCTGGTGGCTAAAACCCTTCGTGTGGTTCTCCGAGTTGATAACGAAACGTCTCTCCAAAGAACAAAGCACACCGCTAATGCGAGATGAATTATCGGCAATGGCAATCCTAGCGAGAGAGAGCGGGGAATTTGCCGAAGGAGAATCGAAAATTCTTGATAACTTACTGCGTATTCAAAACGTTCCGATTACTCAAGTGATGACACCAAGAACGGTACTGTTTCGAGTAAAAGCAGAGATGACCATCAACCGCTTCCTCAAAGACTATAAAGAAACGCCGTTCTCAAGACCGCTCATTTACAGTCAATCCAAGGATAACATCATCGGCTTTGCTCATCGTTTGGAGTTATTTAAGCTGCAACAGGCAGGGATGGGAGAAAAGCAACTTGGTGCGATTATGCGTCCTATCCATGTGGTACTGAATACCTTGTCTCTGCCTAAAGTGTTTGAGCAGATGATGGCACAGCGTCTACAACTTGCCCTTGTGGTTGATGAATATGGCACGGTGCAAGGCATTGTCACTTTAGAAGATATCTTTGAATACTTACTGGGTGAAGAAATCATCGATGAAGCAGACAAAACCACCGACATGCAGCAGCTTGCTTTTCAGAAGTGGGAGCAATGGAAACAAACTCACGGCGTCATAGAAAGCCGTGATGAAAAAGAAGAAGAGTAAGCCAAAGAGTAAAAAGGAGCCTGAAGGCTCCTTTTTTATAACTCAATACCGATATTACTCACGCATTCATCTCTGAGTTCCTGACGTAAATCTTTAATCAGATCGATGTCGCGCTCTGTCGCCTCACGTAACGGGCGGAAAATAGCCCACTGGACATCCCACTCTTCACACACCGCTTCATTTTGTTTTTGATTGTCGTTGGTAATCTCGACACCCGTATTGGCAAGCTCCAACTGAGCGACTGTTAACACCGACTGTTGACTAATTTCTTGCATGCTTTCATACAAACCTTCCTCACGGTCAAGTAAGCCATGAAGTAAGCTAGACAGTGCGACACAGGCATCAATCGCTGGTAGCACACCATAAATATCAAAATCTTCAGAACTCGGAATGACGTCTTCCAGCTTTTCAAGCTGACGTTCAAAATTCACTTTGGCATTTTTAACCGTCAGTATTTCCCAAACACTATCTAAAATATCACGATAAACTCGGGCTTCAGCGAACTCCGTTTGCTCACAAAACATCGCAAAGTTGGGATACATACGCTCACATAGGCAAGCCATAAAGGTAATCTGTTGCCAAGGTTCTAACTTTTCTAGACGAACCTGAAGTGGATTCTGTAGCATGGTTACTCATTCGTTGCTGAAGAAGACAGCGGAAGTGTACTTGATCTACCGAATGGAAAAAAGCGAAGAACATGAACAATTTTACTCATAAGCTCTATATTCTGACTAAACAAGACCAAACTTACCGCCAATTGCTTGCTGAGCGTGATCTTGAGGATCTTGAGATCACTGAAGACAAACAACAAGCCACAATCTTACTGGCAGCGCCACCTCTAGCAGCCAAGCAGTTGGATGAGTTCCCTAATCTACAATGGTTGCAGTCGGTTTATGCAGGAGTTGAACCTCTGATGACGCCATCACTGCGTCAAGATTACCAACTTACCAATATCAAAGGCATATTTGGCCCGCTGATTGCCGAATATGTTCTCGGCTATAGCCTCCAGTATTATCGTCATTTTGTTCAGTATAAGCAGCAACAAAGCAATCAAGAATGGCATGCTTACTCGTT
Organism: Vibrio olivae; assembly: GCF_042428525.1. Taxonomy (NCBI): domain Bacteria; kingdom Pseudomonadati; phylum Pseudomonadota; class Gammaproteobacteria; order Vibrionales; family Vibrionaceae; genus Vibrio; species Vibrio olivae. Next base: position 1,540 of record NZ_JBHMEP010000010.1, on the reverse strand, counting down.
TGACTCTTTAGCGACCAAAACAATGGTCATACTAGGAACAGGCTCGATTGGGGCGCACTTAGCTCACGCTTCAAATCATTTTGGCATCAAAACAATGGGTATCAATCGCAGTGGTATTCCACCAAAGGACTCACCCTTTGATACTGTTTATCATATTCAGCAGCTGGAATTAGCACTGGAGAATGCGGATATCATCGTCAACACATTACCCAATACCGAGCAAACGCATCATTTACTTAACCAAGAGTCATTGTCTTTTGCCAAGCAAGCTTTGCTGTTTAATGTTGGACGAGGGAATACGCTGGAAATTACAGGGTTGCTATCCGCCATTGAACAGCAGAATATTGCTCATGCGTACCTTGATGTATTCGACCAAGAACCGCTACCTCAAGATAGCCCTTTATGGCACCATCCAGCAATAACGATTACGCCTCACGTCGCAGCCCCAAGCTTTCCCAAACAGGTCGCGGGCATCTTTGCCGATAATTATTTACAATGGCGAGATGGATTCACTCTCAATCATCAAGTCGATTTTATTCGAGGCTATTGATGCTTGACCAATTATTAAACCAAATTCGTCAATGCAGAGTATGCGAACCGGAACTACCGCTTGGCGCTAATCCAGTGATACAAGCGAGCGAGAGTGCTAAGCTAATGATTATTGGTCAGGCCCCTGGTACTCGAGTACACAAAACCTCAATCCCTTGGAATGATCCTAGCGGCGATCGACTAAGGCAATGGCTTGAGCTTGGTAAAGACGCATTTTATGATCCAGACAATATTGCCATCATGCCGATGGGTCTGTGTTACCCAGGAAAGGCCAAAAGTGGTGATTTACCACCTCGTAAAGAGTGCGCGCCGCTTTGGCATCAACCCGTACTGAATTGCCTGCCGAATATTGGTATGACGCTGCTTATTGGTCAGTATGCACAAAGCTATTATTTGTCCGACAAGCCCAAGACACTAACGGAAACTGTAAAGCAATGGGAGAAGTGGGCACCACAATACTTACCGTTGCCCCACCCTTCGCCGCGAAATACGCTTTGGTTAAGGAAAAATCCTTGGTTCGAGGAAGAAGTCATTCCTTTTATTCGTCGCTATGTTCATCAACACTTAGCGATCGATCCCAACACGTTGGATAATCATAACTCACCGAATAGAGCGTAAGTAATGCGGCGAAAACACCTTGGGCCGAATGAACAAGCTCGAGATCAAGAACTGAAGGCGCTTGTTTCAAGATAAGTAAACTAACTATTTTTTATAGACTGAGAAAAGCGCCAACATTTCGGTGGGGACGCCTAGTCTGAGGCTTAGTATAAATGGCGAAGCGGTTGGACTGGCACTCCAGCGAGACTCGAATCCACGAATGCCTTCGTCAGCGTGACTGGGCGCTTCTTTCAAGGTCAATAAGCGAACCCACTGAACGACCGCTCTGCGTTCTTCCATACAAAAAATCCCCAGTATTGCTACTAGGGATTTAATAAATGGCGGAGTGGACGGGACTCGAACCCGCGACCCCCGGCGTGACAGGCCGGTATTC
>NZ_JBHMEP010000128.1:0-528 GCF_042428525.1 Vibrio olivae | reverse complement strand
TCGTGGTACTCCGGGCGCACATACGCCATCTTCCCCTCACGTGCCTTTACTTCCGGGTCGCGGATGAACAGGCGTTCATAGTCCTTCTCACCGCATTTGCCGCCTAACGGCACGGGGGACAGGATTTCCACACTCGCCTGCACTTGGGCAAGCATACCGCCGCCGTCATGCTGCGGACTTCTGTTTTTCCGGTTCTTTTCCATATTCAAATCAAGTCTTCACGTTGTTTCTTGTACAGTTCGTTGATTCTCTCCTTGTGCTGTTCCAGATGCTGGCGCAGCACGGTATCCACATATCCGCCTACTGAGATTTCCCCTCCGGCGATGTCGTTCACGATTCTGAGGATCTTGCCGTGGACGTCACGGCTGATATAGACACATTGGCGGGTCTTTATCTCGTTGCGGCGCAGGAATAGCTCGTTGTAGTCCTCGTCCTGCCTTTTCCGGCGTCCACTTTCCCTCTGCGCTTTTTCCCGTGTTACGGGTTGCACAGGAGATGGTTCCGGTGCGGCGGTGTCCTCTTCGGTCG
>NZ_JBHMEP010000066.1:0-705 GCF_042428525.1 Vibrio olivae | reverse complement strand
AACAATTCCCGTTGTATCTCAACCCTCAAACGAATATCCATTGTAAAGTGTTTAATATCAATCAGGGGATTATACCCCCGATTGATACAATATTGGTATTCGTCCCGGTCTGTTAGCAAATACGGTTCCATTGCCTTACATATCCCCGGTTTCGTCGTTTTCCTCGTTTTCGTCCGCCGGGTCGTCAACGTTCGGGAACAATCCGTTGTCCTCTACCTTTTCGGCACTCAAACCCGGTGCGGGTTCGCCATCAGCCCCGAACAACTCCAATTGCGCCTTTTTGCCTTTGAACAAAAATGCGTAAACCTCGTTTTCAATGTCGCCAATAATTTTTTCCAATTCTTCCTCAAAACCGAACGTTTCGATATTGAATTTCAGACGGGGCGAATTTATCGCCGTCTTTTGGTTATTGGATACCGTGAACAACCCCGTAAGGACGCAACCAACGTTATCATCTTGACCGGAAAGGGATACGCCCCGAACCTCAATGTTTTTCAACATTTCGTCCGCAAAGTTATGGGCGGCGTCTTTCTGCTTTTGGTTGGCTTTCATATCCGGCGTATCTATAAGGGACAAAAACGACGTGATATTGAAAATACGCCCCATAATCGGGCGCAACCTGTCAAAGCAATTGCGCAAATCCGGGTGTATGTCCTTTGCACTTTCGACGTGGTATTTGTTCGTGTAACTCTCATTACCGACGGT
>NZ_JBHMEP010000139.1:0-511 GCF_042428525.1 Vibrio olivae | reverse complement strand
GGGTGTTCGTTTCCTTATCCAGTTCGTGAATAAGAATACGGTCAACAAATTCATGGACGTTTTCGTAGGTCAGTTCGGTAATGGCGGTGTACTTGCGTACCAGTGCAACAAACCTTTTCACGTCCGCGCTGCGCTCGGTGGCGTTGTCGATTTCCTGTGACAGCTCCGCAATCCTCCGGGTCAGCGTCTTTTTTTCTTCATCATAGCCGGAAGTCAAAAAAGCAAACTGTTCATCAGAAAGTTTCCCTAAAGCGTTGTCCTCGTAGAGCTTGCGGAATAAGATGTTCAGCTCGTTAATACGGTTCTGCGCCTTGTCAAGCTCTTTCCGCTGCTGTGTCAGCGTCTTTTGTACTGCCTTTGCGCTGCACTCGTTGGCTGTTTCGATAAACTCCTGTTCATGCTCTTTCACATAAGACGTTACTCGCTGCAAGTCTGCAAGGACAAGTTCTTTCAATACGCTTTTGCGGATATAATGCGTAGTGCAGAGCATATCATTTCTTGCCCGGTTGCG
>NZ_JBHMEP010000063.1:0-720 GCF_042428525.1 Vibrio olivae | reverse complement strand
TATGATGTAATATTATACCCGGCAATATTACCCATGCCGTTAAATCAGTTTGACGGAATTTATTATTTGCGGTTATCTGATGGCGTTCAAACGTGGTATTCTGAAATGTTTACGGTTGTGCAGGACGTTTCCGGTTATTTGAAAATTGATTGGTGGGACATTGAAAATTTAGTGTTTGACGGCGGACAAATAGTTTATAAAAATCCGACATTCAAAAACATGTTATATCTTTGCACCGAGTTAGGAAAACCCGAATATCAGTTTGAGGAAGAGGGGGAAGATAGGGACGGTTATTTTTTCCCGGAAAAACAAATTTCGGTAAAGACGTTCAAATGTACTATATTGGCACCGGAATACTTATGCGATGTTATGCGTTTTATTCGTATGGCTGATTATATACACATAACGGATAAATACGGCAGGGAATACGATTGCGATACGTTTCTAATTACCCCAAAATGGCAGACGCAGGGAGATTTGGCGAGCGTGGAAATAGAATTTCAGACAGCAATCGTCGTTAAAAAAATAGGTCGTGGATATTTAGGGGCAAATATTGGCGATTTTAACAGCGATTACAATAATGATTTTAATAACGATTAAATTAATTAGTTATGCCGAATTATCAAAAATTAAAACAAGCGATTGCGGATGTTATAAAAACAAATGGCAATCAACAGATTACCGGAGTAATTTTGCAAAATACGTTGTTATCTATTGTCA
>NZ_JBHMEP010000030.1:0-4011 GCF_042428525.1 Vibrio olivae | reverse complement strand
TAGACTTACCGGTGATGGTAACATTACCACCTGTCTTTTGTACGGAAGCGTTAGGGCTGTCTGATCTTACCACCTCAGCAGCCGCTGCCTGATTAACTACCAACGCCTTCTTAGCCCCGCCGTTCGTGGTGACCGTAAGGTTGATAGTGCGTTGAAGACGACCGGTGTGTTTCTCACCGGAGAAATTAACCGCCTGATCTCCTGATCCTGATACCGGGTCGACGGTTACGAAACCAAATTTTTGTGAAGCCATAATCTATTTATTTATAAATGTCATTTTATTATGCCAAAAATAACTTGTATCATATCACAAGCCAAATATAGGGGGGGGTAGATACGACTAGCCCTGTACAACCTCAACATACAACCCTACTAAGTCCTTTAAATTATGACTAAGAGGAGTTCCACTATCCCTTGTGCATTTATACACGTCAGCGTTCTGAATGTAATATTTATCCTTAAATATCTCCATAGGAGGGAAATAAGGGATAGGATCACCTATAGTCCCGGCATGCTCCTTGTCAACAACCTTATATAAGGAGGCCGTACTGAGTCCAGGCTCCCATTCTGACGATAACGTATGAGGCTGGATAACCTCGTAAAGGATATCCGTATCCTCCTTAACTACCCTAAGACAAAATCCGGTATCCACGGATAGCCCGAACTCCGCTCCTTTTTGTCCCCATGTAGGAAATAGGACCTTAACATCCAATTTCTCGTTGGATGATAAGGATAAAGATTTGTCATTAACCAACATCCTAGAAAACTCGACAGCTACTTTTTGAGGATCGAGAGCATCCTTCTCCTTCGCCTGTTGCTGGATGTACGCCGTGGTAACACTTACCTTATCAGGATAGCCGGACTGAACATCGACAGCTCTCACCTGTTCTACGGTAGTGGCTATACTGATCTGCTTTTGCTTGTCCCCTAACGCCGTTGTCAGATCGTTATCGTACTTATCCATCATCCCGATCAAGATCTTGCCTTCCGTCATATCGAACTCCAGACCCATAATCGTTATCTTACCGACTATAGCCCCATCAGCCAAAGCGCTACGTCTGTCATATTCAGGAATATAAATATCTTGATCATCCAAGAAAAACTCATGGAGATTTTCAGTCTCATAAGATCTCAGCTCCTCATATTTAGCCGATTTCTCCTCGTTAAGAATCCTCGACTCATCTAGCCTAGCTTCAATGATCTCCTTAACCGTGGCTTTAGGATTAGCTTCCTTGAACGCCAATTGCTCCTCTCCCAGCTCTATCCATGGAATCGGATTGCCATTAATATAATCATCATAGCTATTACCCTTAGCGTAATTATCATCAAGAGGTTCGTCTAAAACCAACATATTGGGATATATTTCCCTGTTTATATATGTATATGCCATAATCTATTCTTTAATCTTGTTCTTTAACGGCGATGCTATACTTGCCTGAAGCGTAACACCAGATATTTATCTCGAAAGGCTTGTTAGCTGTAGTGGTTATAGAAGTACCACTCATGCTTACATAAGCTCCTGAATTTGGTATGGCTTGAGTAAAGGCCGCAGACGGGACACACCTGATCATCAGCTCCTCTCCTATCTGCATACCTGACGCCACGGATAGGGTGGTAGCCGCTGATAGCGTGGCCGTGATACTTCTCTTGGTGATAGGCAGGTCGGCTAATGTCGTGACCGTATTAACTCCTATAAGCCTGTTCACGGTCTTCTTATCGGCGGCCGCCATCAATCCATTAGTGGATTCGTTGGCCACGGCATATGTCGTGTTAGGAGGGGTAGCCCATGTACCATCTCCACGCATAAAATTAGAGGTGCTACCATTAAGCTGTCTCAATAAGCCGTTGGCGGAAGTGGAGGCCAACCCGTACGTGGTATCGGTAGGCACGACCCATGTTCCATCGCCACGAAGATACTTATCTTGCGCTCCAGCGGCAGGAGCGGGAACCAAACCGGCCTTTCCCGCAGCCGAGGAGGTCGCCGCCCCCATATTGGAATATGTGGTGTTGGTGTCCGTCCACGGAACGTTCACGTACATCTTGCCGCTACCGTCAAGAACAACGGGATAGTTCTTGCCATTGGCAGAGTATCCGATCTTAACAAGACCCAGATTATCGCTCGTGGCTTGGGTGTAAGTCGTGTTATTGTCAGTCCAAGGGACATTCACATACATCTTACCATTAGCATCCAAGGATACGGCATAGTTCTTCCCACTAGAGGTATAACCGATCTTAACCAATCCTAAAGTGTCAGCCGTGGCCTGATTATAGGTCGTATTATTATCTGTCCATGGAACATTAACAAAAGCGTTACCAGAAGCGTCAACCTGTAACTTATAGTTCTTGCCAGAAGTCGTGTATCCTACCTTTACGCCACCTAAGGTGGAGGCCGCCGCCGTAGGTGGAGCGAAGGTGCTAGGTTTGCCGGTCACTCCAGACCATGGCACAGATGACGCCGAACTTGCCGTATAAGGCTCGTAACCATCCTCGGTATTCAACTTACTATCATCCTTGACCAGATACATCTTATTCGTGGCCGTTACCTTAACCGTGTCCCCGACCTGAGCCGTGGCTGTAGTAAGTTTAAACCTTGCCGTATCATCAGCAACCACGACCATTCTCTCTAAGGCTGCTTTAGGCAACCTGTCTATATTAATGGTACCGGACGTGATCTTAGAGGCGTCGAAATTCGACAATGTCGTGGAGATAGTAACATTACTTCCAAAGTCCGATGAGACACTACCGCTAACAGCCCCGGACAGCACTATAGTCCTAGCTGCCTGTAATTTTGTGGCGGTAGGAGCGTTATCCGTCTTAAGAGCGTATTTGGAAAGATCAATATCATTAGCCTTATCCAAAAGCTGCTCTATCTGCTTGCCATTATATTTACCTTGAAAATCTTCCATATCATAATTATTTTTGCTCAAATATAGCTATATACATACACACCAAGAAATATAGGGGGGGGGGAGATACGGGTAGTGTTATAAACCACCATCCCCGTGCAGGAATCCGCTACGGAATATAATAGCCTTGTCTTTAAGTTTCTGGACAGACTCCCATTCCCATTCACCTTCACAAGGCTTAATGACATACTTATTCCCCCATGTCTTAAATTTCCTCTCTATAACGAACATCTCCGGATCATTAAGGACATGGAAGATACTTCCTACCGGGAAATACTTATCCGTCCTTAATATAACACGATGATGCTTCTCGTCATATTCAGGGTCACCCACGATACGAGCCTTATAAAACTGAAAATCATTTAACGTCCGATCCACAGGTTCTATCCAATAATACCCCTTACCCATTGCTATTCACGTTTATTTATCTATATTTGCGGTGTAGTAGTAACTCATAATGTTTTAAGTGATTTTCAACCAAGGGGAAGGGTGTCCGTGAGGATATCCTTTTTTTCATTCCCGCCCGCCCTACCTATGAACAAAAAGACCTACTCCTGACAAATGTAACGATAATAAGATACTTGACAAAAAAAGAAACCCCATCGGTATTCTATCGCCGACAGGGTTCTCCAACGTTGTATCAAATCATATCATCTCACTCCATTTGATTGTGTCACCGACGAAGCACCGCACCGCCAGATACCTTACAAACGCCGCCCCTTCAGGGGCGTCAGGGTCTTCCAGATAAGCCAAGACAGCCTTGACTATTTTCTGGTCGCAGTCCAATACCTTAGGAAAGTAGTCGCTATAGAATATAGCGAACAGATATTGGACATCTCCCCAAGTGGCGTTATCAGGTTTCTTGGCCCCGCATTTATCGAACATCTGCTTAGCATCCTCCATCGTCCATCTTCTCTTGGATCCGTCGGCGTTAAGCATCTTATCGGCGGCCTCCCTAGCCAACTCCTTGGAAAAGTGATATCCATGGGTGTCTATATACCGCTTATAATCCGGGTCATCAGCGTCTGCTCCTCAGTAGTAACGACTTCTCCTACCTCTACGCATATAAGGTTCCGTACCATCGTACTCGTCACGGATGTCACGC
>NZ_JBHMEP010000108.1:0-562 GCF_042428525.1 Vibrio olivae | reverse complement strand
GAAGCTTTCATGGCGTCCTGAGCGTTGGAAGACGCGGCACAGGGGCGAAACGCGGCCAGATTCGGTTCTTCCCCGCCCTTTTCTTTCCCTCCGCGGGCCTGAAGCCGGGCATCCCTGTCCTGCACGGTAAAGCGTTTGTAAGGCCGTTCCCTCGTTTCCGCACTCTTTCCGGACACGTAGGCCGGAGCATTCCTGGAAACAATCCGGATAGCATCCCCCCTCAACCCGGGGGAAGAGGCGCGGATCACCGTTTCCCCCGCGTAATAGGACCTGAATTCAATGGCCGCACAGCCGTCAACGATATCGATATCCGTTCCGGGCTCAAACGTGATGCTCTTCCCGGTGGGAAACTCTCCGGGGCCGGACTCCACCGCCAGCGTCACGGGAACGGAATTGGAAAGCTGCCGCCCGGAGGCATCCGCCACCTTCACCATGACATGCACGTCGTCCGTGCCGTCCGCCGGGCTGATCACCTTCTTGTCCGCGGACAGCTTCAACTGCGCCGGCGTTCCCTTTTCCGGCCATTCGGGCGGGGGCACATTCCTGAACTCGTTCCTGTACC
>NZ_JBHMEP010000005.1:0-247350 GCF_042428525.1 Vibrio olivae | reverse complement strand
CAGATAGCTGCAGTTAGAGTTGTTTTACCGTGGTCAACGTGGCCGATAGTACCAACGTTTACGTGCGGTTTCGTACGTTCAAATTTTTCTTTAGACATGAGTTGTCCCTCTAGGTACGGATTTAGGTGGCTTGAATGACCACGCAACCAAAAATTATTGGTAATAAACTTACTCTCAATCACTAAACTTAGTTTAGTCGAAAGAAAGTATCAAAAGGAAAACTTTGCTTAGAGCTGGTGCTGATAGGCAGACTCGAACTGCCGACCTCATCCTTACCAAGGATGCGCTCTACCACCTGAGCTATATCAGCACTCTAAATGAGTGGAGCGGGCAGCGGGAATCGAACCCGCATCATCAGCTTGGAAGGCTGAGGTAATAGCCATTATACGATGCCCGCACACGTAACTCTGAGAGCTATTTCCTTTGGAATATGGTGGAGGGGGACGGATTCGAACCATCGAAGGCAGTGCCGGCAGATTTACAGTCTGCTCCCTTTGGCCACTCGGGAACCCCTCCAAATTTTCAAAGCCATTCTCATTACTCGGTTGATTTACAACCAAAAGCAGGAAAATGGTGCCGACTACCGGAATCGAACTGGTGACCTACTGATTACAAGTCAGTTGCTCTACCTACTGAGCTAAGTCGGCATAAGTGGTGCGCATTCTATTGAATGATTTTGCCCCTTGCAATAGCTAAATTAAAAAAAAATGCTTTTTTAAAACTTTTACGCTTATTTGCTGTTTTTTCGTGCAAATTTACCGTGTTAGAGCAAATATCTCAGCTTAGTCATTTGCAATCGCCTGAGCATGATGTATGTTCGCAGCTCCCAGCTTTGCAATCAACACGAGTAAATTGATGACGCCATATCTTTCATTTAGTCGCCAAAAATGGGCAGAATTACGTAATTCTGTTGCGATGACATTGTCTGAAGACGACCTGAAAGAGCTACAAGGTGTTAATGAAAAACTCACGATGAGTGAAGCGGTTGAAATCTACCTTCCCTTAGCGCGTTTACTCAACCTCTATATTGAAGCTCGTCAAAGCCGTAATTCTGTGCTTCAGCAATTTCTGCACAATGAAGAAAAAGCTCCGCCATTCATTATCGGTATTGCAGGCAGTGTTGCTGTTGGGAAAAGCACCACCGCTCGTTTGCTGCAAGCCTTGCTATCTCGTTGGGAAAACCATCCAAAGGTCGAACTGGTGACGACCGATGGTTTTCTGTATCCGAAACGGGTTCTCGACGAGCGTGGTATCATGCAACGCAAAGGGTTTCCAGAATCTTATGACATTCGTCGCTTGGTGGATTTTGTGTCTGACGTCAAGGCCGGTAAGCCTCACTTAACCGTCCCCGTCTATTCTCATGTCACTTACGATATTACCGATCAAGAGAAAGTGGTTGATCGCCCAGATGTGCTGATTATTGAAGGGTTGAATGTTCTACAAAGTGGGATGGATTACCCTCATGACCCACTGCGCGTTTTTGTTTCTGACTTCCTTGATTTTTCACTGTATGTCGACGCACAGAGCGACATCATTGAACAATGGTATATCGAACGTTTCTTAAAATTTAGAAAAGGCGCATTTAAAAAGCCTGGCTCCTATTTTAGCCATTACACCAAGCTGCCCGAAAGTGAGGCGATTGAAAAAGCGCGGGATATCTGGCGCTCAATCAATGGTGTCAATCTAAAACACAATATTCTGCCTACTCGTGAGCGAGCCCAGCTAATTTTGAAGAAAGGCGTCAATCACTTAGTGGAAGAGGTTCTACTCCGTAAATAGACGCTCATCTCAAGACGACGAAACCACAGCAGGGCCAAAACGATTTTCGCCCGGGGTGCCTTTGAGAAAACCACATTCCACCAGAATCCATACGCCGCAAAACAGCGCAACAAACGAAATGGTCGTCTGCCAAGTCATCATCGGCTCGTCTGCCGCTGATGCAGCCACTGGCGCCGCTAAGCGACCAATCAATAATGGAACATTGAGCAATAGCCACCAACTGGATTTATTGCGATCGTGCCAACGTTTCGCTGTCATCGCCAAATCAGGGTACAACAGAACTAAAAGAATCACTGGGACTAACAAATGTGCCCACAACGGAACTAAAGTGTTCGCCAGTGAAATCAATATAATGATTGCGGCGTAATAGCACACGTTCCAAACCCAAAAGGTCTTACGCCCAATCCTTCCTTCAAAAGAAAACAGCAATGATTGAAAGTCCATAATACTCCTCTACTGACAGCTTGAATGCCAAGCTTGCTTATTGTGCTCGACGTTGAAAGGTACCTTTGTCCATATCACGAATATCGACCGTCAAGCTTTCAACCTGACCAGCACTTGCAGCCAGCAGCGTCATCAATTGGGTCGAGAGCCATGCTTTTTGTTCCTCACTGCGACCTTCAAGTAACGAAAACGTAATATGAATAAAGTCGATACTGTCCGCGGACTCCCCTACCAACCAATGGTAACAGCGTACTGCTCGGGATTTCACCGATGGAACATCAAACAGCTGACTGTCCAATGCAACCTGATGTAAATCTTCCAATAAGCCGGGAATATTCAGCCGCTCTTCAACCGAATTAGAGTACTCCATGACTAAATGTGGCATAGTGTTGCTCCTTGCAACGCAGCGGATAACCAAAGTTAAGAGTGTCTCGACTAAAGTGCGTTTCGGCAACCAAAACCGACACTAGTGCTATGATTCTGTTTACTGGATCACTCACGCTGAGATCTTAGCTTTCTCGTTAGACATGATTAGAATCATGATCTAACGAATTTATTCTGTTATATTCGTTCGCAATCAATTTTGTTTTACATTTAATGAAACGGAGAAATTCCTATGCGTCGTCCTGTAGTGATGGGTAACTGGAAACTAAACGGTAGCAAAGCCATGGTCACTGAGCTGCTAACTGGTCTTAATAAGGAACTTGAAGGTGTTTCAGGTGTTGACGTTGCTGTTGCACCACCAGCACTTTACCTCGATCTTGCTGAACGCCTAATTAAAGAAGGTGGCAACAAAATTATTCTTGGTGCTCAAAACACTGATGTAAACAACAGCGGCGCATTCACTGGCGACATGTCTCCTGAAATGCTAAAAGACTTTGGCGCGACTCACATCATCATCGGTCACTCAGAGCGTCGTGATTACCACAATGAATCTGATGAGTTTGTTGCTAAAAAATTCGCTTTCCTAAAAGAAAATGGTCTAAAACCTGTTTTCTGTATCGGTGAAACGGAAGCACAAAACGAAGCGGGTGAAACTGAAGCAGTATGTGCACGTCAAATCAACGCAGTGATCGACGCTTACGGCGTTGAAGCGCTAAACGGTGCAATCATCGCTTACGAACCAATCTGGGCTATCGGTACTGGTAAAGCTGCAACAGCAGACGATGCACAGCGCATCCACGCTTCTATTCGTGCACTGATTGCAGCGAAAGACGCTGCAGTCGCTGAGCAAGTTATCATCCAATACGGTGGTAGCGTTAAGCCAGAAAACGCAGAAGCTTACTTCTCACAACCAGACATCGATGGTGCTCTTGTTGGTGGCGCATCTCTTGATGCGAAAAGCTTCGCTGCGATTGCAAAAGCAGCGGCAGCAGCAAAAGCTTAATCCGTTTAAGTATTTGTCGATAAAAGGCCAGCATTGCTGGCCTTTTTGTTTTGCGCTACCCCCCTTCTCGATGATCGAGTATCCTAACGTTTTTCCTTGCAAGCGACTCGATTTATGAAGGACAAACACGGCCTGCTGACTGGCTCCATTCCCAACGTTCTGCGTCAAATGACGATTCCGATGACGTTTGGATTAGTCTCTGTGCTGATGTTTAATCTTGTCGATACCTTCTTTATTTCGTTATTAGGCACAGATGCCTTAGCCGCCATCAGTTATACCTTTCCCGTCACTTTTGCAGTTAACTGCATTACCATGGGGATGGGGATTGGTATCTCGACAAGCATTGGACGCTTACTGGGACAAAACCAGCCTCAAGATGCCGCTCGTCTGGCAACGCATGGATTGTTACTGGCGTTTATCTTAGTCTCGCTCGCTTCGCTGCTGGGTCTGGCCACCATAACGCCACTGTTTACTCAGCTTGGCGCAGATGCCAACCTCCTGCCGCTTATCGAGCAATATATGCAGGTTTGGTATTTAACGGTGCCGCTTTTGGTTCTTCCCATGGCGGGTAACAGTGCGATTCGCGCCACGGGTGATACCAAAACACCAGCCAAACTGATGATGCTATCCGGGCTTATTAACGGTGTACTCGATCCTCTACTCATTTTGGGCCTAGGTCCTTTTCCTGAGCTGGGTATTCAGGGCGCAGCGATAGCCAGTGCATTCAGTTGGTTAGGGGCGCTGCTCGGCTCCGCTTACATGTTGATTTATCGAGATAAGTTGCTGGCGATGCCGTCTTTACGACGCTTGACTCAAGATTGGGGGCTCATCCTTCGCATAGGCACACCCGCTGCCTTTTCTAATGCGATGACGCCATTGTCTGGCGCTCTACTCATGGTCATGATTTCAGAGAGTGGTAAAACCGCGGTGGCAGCCTATGGGGCAGCGCAGCGCGTCGAATCTATTTTGATCTTGGTATTGATGTCGCTCACCTCGGCATTAACACCCTTTATGGCACAAAATCTCGGCGCAGAAAATCCACAGCGCAGCTTCGCCGGGCTGTTTCTGAGTATGCGTTTTTCAGTACTGTTTCAAATCATGATCTTTGTGATGATGGTGCCTCTGAGTATTCCACTCTCCGCGCTATTTTCTCAGGAGCAAAGTGTTCGTGACCTGCTTTGGCACTATCTGTTAGTGGTTCCAGTAAGCTACGGCTTTCAAGGCATTGTGATGATGCTAGTGTCTGCGCTCAATGCCCTGCACCAGCCGCTACGTGCTTTTCAATGGAACTTTATGCGCTTGTTTCTCTTTGTGCTCCCGTGTGCTTGGATGGGAAGCCAGCTCTATGCCATTGAAGGCCTATTCATTGGAATAGGCGTCGGTAACATTGCGGCCGGAGTGTTTGGGTACCTGTATGCATTGCGCTTACGACGCCAACATTGCTCGCCATTGACGGTTTAGTCACCCAGAAACAAAAACAGCTGGCATCTAGCCAGCTGTTCACCAAGCGGATTAGCATTACACCAATTCGTCATCTTCCTCTTCATCCAACTCATCATCGACAATGTTCATATCGACATCAAGTGGCTCTTGAGAGAGTATAATGCCGGTATTATCGGCATAAAGGTAATCTTCCGGTAGAAACGTTACGCCACCGAAATTGACTGGAATATCCACATCACCGACGCCTTGAGCGGTTGCACCAACCGGAATTGATGCCAATGCCTGAATACCAATATTCATATCTTCAAGCTCATCGACTTCTCGCACACAGCCGTATACAACGATACCTTCCCAGTCATTTTCCTCAGCGATTGAGGCGATTTCAGCGTCGACCAGCGCGCGGCGCAAAGAGCCACCACCGTCAATCAGTAGCACGCGGCCTTCACCGTCCTGCTCCAGAACTTCTCGAATGACACCGTTATCTTCGAAGCACTTAAGAGTGGTTATTTGCCCAGCAAACGACGCACTGCCGCCGAAATTACTGAACATAGGTTCTACTACATCGACTTGTTCGAGATAAATATCGCATAGAGCTGAGGTATTGTATTCCATAGCGTCTCTTCTTTATTACCGATGGTCACGTCTTTCGAGTATATCGAGTCATTGTGTCTTTGCAATGACAATACGCAAATTAACTGACGAGAGTTTGCGCTATAACCACGCCTGCAAACAACAGGTTAGTGACAACAGAGCACTTAACAACCATAGGTAGCATTGGCGCAATTTGCGCTGGCTGAGTGGCAACCCATACTGCTTTACCATGGCGAAAAAGCACCACAATACTGAGTAAGAACGGTAGACAAATCCAGACAGGACTTGGCTGTAACAGCAGATACGCGAGGAACGTGATTAACGCGCCTGACAGCAACGCAAAGTGATACTGCTTGGCTCGTTTTTGGCCAAGACGAACTGCAACGGTACGTTTACCGCATACCAGATCATTTTCGATATCACGCAGATTATTGATGTTAAGCACCGCAACGGCTAAGAACCCACAGCCAAGTGCAGGCAAAATCAACGAGTAGTCAACGATTCCGGTATGCAGAAAATAGGTGCCAGCCACTCCCAATAAACCAAAAAAGACAAACACCGAAACGTCGCCCAACCCAACATACCCATAAGGCTTACTGCCCATGGTATAAGCAATCGCCGCGAAAATAGCGAGTAGCCCTAGGCAAATGAAGGTTAAGATACTTTGCAAAGAATCCAACGCATAAAAGACGAGCGCTAACCCAGCAAGAATCGTCAATACGATATTAAAGCCAATGGCTTGCTTCATGACTCTTGGCGTGACCATCCCCGTTTGCATGGCGCGAACAGGGCCGATACGTGATTCATTATCGGTGCCTTGCACTGAGTCCCCATAGTCATTCGCGAGATTGGAAAGGATTTGCAGTAATGTCGCGGTCAAAAACGACAGCCCCGCGATCATCCAAGAAAAATGATCAGAAGCAAACGCAAGGACACTTCCCGTGGTGATTGAAATCAAAGCCAATGGAAGCGTTTTCGGTCTGGCCGCTTCATACCAGATACGGATCGAATCTTTCATAACTTGAATACTAGCGGCTTATCGATAAGTGAGAATTGTGTCACATCATATTTTGTGTCACAAAAATAAAAAAGACCACCGAAGTGGTCTTTTTCAACAATATTTCAATTACTTCACACGGCTCACATATTCCGCGCTACGCGTATCAACTTTGATAACTTCGCCAATTGCAATAAATAGCGGAACACGTACCACAGCGCCTGTGCTCAATGTCGCCGGCTTACCACCTGTACCTTGCGTGTCACCTTTCAGACCCGGGTCGGTTTCTACCACTTCTAGCTCAACAAAGTTTGGTGGCGTCACCGCGATTGGGTTACCGTTCCAAAGCGTTAGCATACAAGTATTGTTTTCTACCAACCATTTCGCATTGTCACCAATCGCTTTCATGTCTGCAGCGATTTGTTCAAACGTTTCTGCGTTCATGAAGTGGTAGAATTCACCATCGTTGTACAAGTAATCTAGGTCGATATCCATGACATCGGCAGTTTCAACCGTCTCACCAGACTTAAAGGTTTTTTCCAATACTTTACCAGAAAGCAGTTTACGGATTTTTACACGGTTGAACGCTTGACCTTTACCCGGTTTCACATACTCGTTTTCGAGAATGACACACGGCTCATTATCAAGCATAATTTTAAGACCGCCTTTAAATTCATTCGTGCTAACAGTAGCCATTATTTCCTCTTACCATCTTCGAGTTAATTTTAAATGCCGCATATCATAACCCGAAAAGTCGACGCTGTTGAGCAAAACTGGCTCAAACAGTTAGCGAATGGGATCTCTGATCCTGAAACCTTGCTCAAATCTTTGAACATTGATCCTTCGCCATGGCAACACGGATTTGAAGCTCGAAAGCTTTTTGCGCAGCGTGTGCCGCAAAGTTTTATCGATCGCATGGAAAAAGGCAATTCCAAAGACCCTTTATTACGTCAGGTCTTACCGCTAAGCGAAGAATTTGAGGTTCATGACGGTTATTCGGCGGATCCCCTTGAGGAGCAAGACAATGCTGTACCTGGATTGCTGCACAAGTATCGCAATCGTGCGCTAATGATCGTCAAAGGGGGCTGTGCGATTAATTGTCGTTATTGTTTTCGCCGCCATTTCCCATATCAAGATAACCCGGGAAACAAACTCGGCTGGCAACAGTCACTCAACTACATTGAACATCACTCAGAGTTGAATGAAGTCATCCTCTCTGGGGGTGACCCGTTAATGGCAAAAGATGCCGAACTCAGTTGGCTGGTTGAACGCTTGGCGACGATTCCCCACCTTAAGCGGCTGCGCATTCATTCCCGTTTGCCTGTCGTCATTCCCGCTCGCGTCACCGAAGCGTTACTCAAACTACTTGCAAGCACGCGGTTACAAGTCATCTTTGTTACGCACATTAACCATGCGAATGAGATTGATGAAACCCTTAGTCATGCGATGACCAAACTCAAGCAAGCGGGCGTAACCCTACTTAATCAAAGTGTGCTACTCAAAGGCGTGAATGATAACGTGGAAGCGCAAGTCGCTTTGAGTGAAGGACTGTTCGATGCAGGAATCCAACCTTATTATCTTCACGTTCTCGACAAGGTTCAGGGCGCGGCGCATTTTTATGTCAGTGATGATAAAGCACGTCAATTGATGGCTGGATTAATCACTCAAGTATCAGGGTACTTAGTACCGAAACTAACTCGTGAAATCGGCGGCCGGCCAAGTAAAACGCCACTTGATCTCCACCTTGAATAATTAATCGTCACCATAGAAATATTTTGTTCGCCTCACCCTTAGGGTGTATGCATACTTCGCCCATTCTATGGGGAAGATAACAATGAATAACGAACTTTCATCTTGGTTCGATCTCGGACCATTTAGCTGGTCAGCGCTACTTTGCTGCGCAATCAACGGTGTACTGATCGGCGCAGAGCGTCAAACACGTGGCAAACCTGTTGGCATTCGCACCGCCATTTTGATCATATCCGGTACCTATTTATTTATGTCGATGGCGGTGTCTTTATCACCGAATACTTTGGATCAAGCACGAGTGCTCGGGCAAATCATTACCGGCGTGGGCTTTTTGGGCGCCGGGGTCATGATGACTCAAGATGGAAAAATTCATGGTGTCACATCCGCTGCTGTCATTTGGGTATTGGCCGCGCTCGGTATGATGATTGGGCTTGGTCATATGCAGCAATCGGTGCTGTTAACTGTACTGGCGTTGGCGGTGTTGCTTGGTGTTGATAAAGCGGAGAATCGGATTCACGCCCTACGACGTGGTGTACATCAACGTATAAAACGGCGTAAACGTCCGCGCCGCGGTATGGCGGAAGAACTTCCTGACCTCAAATAAGATAAAAAAAACCACCTTCTAACAGGTGGTTTTTTGTTTTACTTTTTACTCGTGGATTAGAACAATTCTTGAGCTACTTTATATAAGTCATCACGTACAGGGCGTTTCATATTTTCAATCGCATCAATGATATCGTGGTGCACAAGCTGCTCTTTAACGATACCCACACAGCGACCACCATGACCTTCCAGTAACAAATGCACCGCGTAGTTGCCCATTCGAGAAGCCAAAACACGGTCAAATGCCGTTGGTCGACCACCGCGCTGAATATGGCCCAATACCGTGGCGCGTGTTTCACGGCCCGTTGCCATTTCAATTTCTTTTGCCAGTACGTTTGCGTCCATCATCAACTCAGTCAGAGCAATGATGGCATGCTTTTTACCTTTCTTGATGCCATCTTGTACATTGGCAATCAACTTCTCTTTATCAAGGCCGGTTTCAGGGCTGATAATGTACTCACAACCACCCGCAATCGCTGACATTAAGGTCAAGTCACCGCAGTGACGTCCCATGATCTCAACAATAGAAATACGTTGGTGTGAAGAAGAGGTATCACGCAGACGGTCAATGGCATCAATAACCGTATTTAGCGCCGTTAGATAACCAATAGTGTAATCCGTACCAGCGATGTCGTTATCAATCGTGCCAGGTAGACCGATACATGGGTAGCCCATTTCTGTTAGCTTTTTCGCGCCCATGTATGAGCCATCACCACCAATCACAACCAGTGCGTCAATGTCATGCTTTTTTAGGTTCTCGATCGCTTGCTGACGAACAGCTTCTTCTTTGAACTCAGGAAAACGAGCAGAACCTAAAAAGGTACCGCCCTTGTTAATCACATCAGAAACACTAGAGCGATCAAGCTTTACGATACGATCTTCATACAGACCTAGATAACCGTCATAAACACCGTACACTTCTAAGTCTTCAGATAGCGCAGTACGAACAACACCGCGAACTGCTGCGTTCATGCCTGGTGCGTCACCACCACTCGTTAAGACACCGATTTTCTTAATCATGCTCACCCTCGATTATATGGGAATCAAATTTCAAAAAAAAGTTGCGTCATTCGCTTTAAGCCAATGATCAATAATTGTTTAGTTTGTTGATTATGTTACTCGTACTGGATAGGAATACTACTGATATTTATCCAGATGTACGTAACTTTTTTACTTCTGTAATTGTATTACAGCTCACTGCCTCACTTTGTTGATAAATGTCAGTATCCATCGATTTATCGCTCACTAACAACGTAGACAATAACTGTGTATTTGTCCTAATCCAACCCATCACCATTGTTGAGAATAGGCGATGTCTCTTGCTCATGAACCAAAGAGTAAGGGTCTTGGTGGATTAAGATGTCGGAGTCAGGAAATGCCGAAAATAAGAGAGCCTCGACTCTATCGGCAATTTGATGGGCTTCAAGTAATGAAATCCTATCTTCCATTTCTAGGTGTAACTGAATAAAACGAATTGGCCCTGACATGCGCGTCCGAATATCGTGGACACCAAGAACCCCTTGCACCGACACGCTGATGTCACGAATTTGTTCAACTTCATGTTCAGGAAGCTGACGGTCGAGCAAAGTTTGAATCGCAAGGTAGACCATTTTCGCCGCGCTATACAGAATGTACCCACCAATTCCAATCGCAAATATCGCATCAGCTTGTTTGAGCCCAAACCAACTGAGAATCAGTGCCACCATGATGGCCGCGTTCATATAAAGATCGGATTGATAATGTAATGAGTCCGCCTCTATTGCTTGACTGCCCGTTTTTCTCACCACGTATTTTTGAAAACGCACAAGGCTGAAGGTGACCAAAATCGAAAACAGACTGACATAAACACCATACTGAGGAGACTGCAAATCATGGGGCCGAAAGAAGCGATCAATCCCATTCAAAATCAAAAACATCGCGGAGCCAGAAATAAACATAGCTTGAGCCAGTGCCGCTAAGGATTCGGCCTTGCCATGACCAAATGAGTGTTCTTGATCCGCCGGTTGCAAGGCGTAGCGTAACACCACTAAATTGACCAACGACGCGGCAATATCCAACATCGAATCAATCAATGAAGCCAATAGGCTGACCGACCCGGTGACCCACCATGCGGCTAACTTGACCACCAAAAGAAGCGTAGCGACGACGGTCGCTGTCCAAGCGGCCAGGGATACCAAGCGTGCATATTCTTGTTTCATATATAGATTTCAGTTTCCATTATTGTCGCCAAGTATAACCTGAGTTGAAAATAAAAGCGTACCAAACACAAAAAGCGACCACTTGGGTCGCTTTTTGAACGTTCTTCAAACAATGGAGCCTTAATCGTTATTGGCTTTTTGTTGGCGCTTTTGTCTATGCTCAGCCATTTTCTGCGCACACTCTTGTTGCTGCGCCTCGACTAGCGTTACGTACTGCTGTTTTTGCTCATCGCTCAATACACTCAGCATATCATGACGATGATTCATCATTTTTACTCGCATTTGCGCTTGTTTCTCTGCCATTTCCAATGCCAATGCATTGGCCGCTTGTGCATCGAAATTATCCGCTAGCACCAATTGTTGCTCCTTGGCATGAAAGGCTTTCATTTCGGCCTGACGCTCAGCAAACTGACCTTGCATTTCCTCTTTCATCGCTTGACGAGATTGTTCACGCATCTGTTTAAGCTGCGCTTTTTGTTCATCACTCAGGTTGAGTTGTTTCAACACACCACGCTCACCACCACCGCGGCACTGTTGATCAAAACCACGATGCTCAGGACCATGTCCACCTTTACCGCCGCCAAACGCCAACACACTAGCAGAACCTAACGCGATTGGTGCAATCAATGCCATCAGTACAAGTTTTTTTGTTGCTTTCATATTCATACCCTTATATTTATTGGTCAGGACTGTTTTACAGTGCTTGAGGGTAGAATACAGGGCACGACGTAAAGCAACGTGGGTGAACAGTAAATGTTCGTAAAGAGCGGATTACTGTCACCGAATTTCGCACTACTATAAGGCTACGCACATAGACGCTAAGGTATTTTTATGGCCCACATTTTACTGATCGACGATGACACCGAACTTACCAGCTTACTTAAGGAGGTCCTGACCTTCGAAGGGTTTACTATCTCTGAAGCAAATGATGGCCAGAGTGGTTTAGCGTTGATCGATGACACTGTGGACCTCATTTTACTTGATGTCATGATGCCCAAGCTTAATGGCACCGAAACGCTAAAACGTTTACGTGCCGATTGGGAAACCCCGGTCCTTATGCTCACCGCCAAAGGCGAAGAGATTGACCGCGTCATTGGGTTAGAGTTAGGCGCTGATGATTACTTACCAAAGCCTTTTAGCGATCGAGAGTTGCTGGCTCGCATTCGCGCGATTTTACGCCGAACCCAAATCCACAATGAGCCTCACCAAGAAAAAAACAGTGATTGCCTGCAATACCAAGACCTCAAAATCTACCCGGGCCGCTTGGAGGCCTATTGCCAAGACCAACTGTTAGAATTAACCACCACAGAATTTTCTCTGTTGAGTTATTTTGTCGAACACCCCGGAGAAACACTGACCAAAGAGGTACTGAGCCTAGAGGTGCTTGGTAAGCACTTAGCGGCGTTTGATCGTGCTATCGATATGCATGTTTCCAATTTGCGTAAAAAGTTACCGGAACGTGCCGACGGCAAACCACGAATAAAAACACTGCGTGGGCGGGGTTACTTACTGGTTGAGGAAGAGTGATGCGTTTACCTAGAATCACCAGCCTCTATGGGCGTATTTTTGCTATTTTTTGGTTTACGATGTTTCTGGTCTTGATGGTTGCTTTGTCACTGCCTCATTTTGACCCCCGCAAGGCCAAAGATATCTCTTCAGATCATCTTCAACACCTTAAGGAGATTCGCGATGGCATTGAACAGCAGTTTGACGATGAGAGCGACCTTGGACGTATTCTATTTGCTTTAGATGATCCTCGTGGCCGCTCACCAGATCGTAAAATGCGTATTTTCATCACCGACCAAGAAGGTCAGCCACTCTCTGTCCGCAACCAACATAACTTTCCAGAACGAGCTCTACAAAACTTTATTACTACCTCGGAGTCACCAGAAACACCGCAACAAAAGCTCTATGGCCGCTTTATGATCGCCGGCCCACTGCCCGTGCAGTTAGCCAAGCAAAATTTATTGCTTTATGTTGGCGTCAAATGGGATCGACCACCACCATTCCTACTGACCATATTGGATAAACCTTTCACCTTATTACTCGCCGTCATGCTAACCAGCACCCCATTACTGCTATGGCTTGCTTGGGCATTAAGCCAACCAGCGCGTAAGTTAGAGCGTGCTGCACAGCGCGTTGCAAAAGGCGAATTTGTGGTGGATCCACAACTTGAAAAAGGCACATCGGAGTTTCGCCAAGCGGGCGCCAGCTTTAATCAAATGGTTGAGGCTGTCAACCAGATGATTTCGGGCCAGCAGCGTCTGCTGTCTGACATTTCCCATGAGTTACGCTCCCCTCTCACACGGCTAAGAATGGCGACAGGTCTGGCAGCACGTAAACAAGGAGAGAGCCAAGAACTAACCCGTATTGATACCGAAGCACAGCGGTTAGAGCAGATGATAGGCGAGCTGCTTGCGTTGTCACGCATTCAAGCCGGCAGCCACCTCACACGTGAAATTCAGCCTCTGCAAAGCTTATGGGAAGAAATTCTTAGCGATGCGCAGTTTGAGGCCGAACAAGTTGCCAAAAGCTTAACGTTCACCGCCATTCCACAACGTGAGATTTCAGGTAATCCCAAACTATTGATGAGCGCAGTCGATAATGTGGTCCGTAACGCGATTTATTACAGTAAAGATCAGGTTCAAGTAGCGCTTTCAGATCAGAATGATCAACTATTTATTCGCGTGGAAGACAATGGTGACGGTGTCCCAGATGATGAACTGGACGCCATTTTCCGTCCATTTTATCGAGTTTCCACCGCACGCGATCGCCACAGTGGAGGGACAGGCCTCGGGCTGGCCATCACCCAAAATGCGATTCGCCAGCATAATGGTTCCATCGTCGCTAGCCGAAGTGAGTTAGGTGGCCTGAGGATTGATATGACATTACCCCTCATCGCGAAGTAAGCGTTAGTCACTATTTCATCAATAATTCAGCAAGTAATACCCTTACAAACTCAAATGTTGATAATAAGAACGATTATCATTACAGTAAATTCTCCAACTAAGGAGGATTTACCATGTCACATGTTTTTCCAGAATTGCCTTACGCCTATGATGCGCTAGAACCCTATATCGATGCGAAAACAATGGAGGTGCACTACAGCAAGCACCATCGCACCTACTTCGATAAATTCACCGCCGCGATCAAAGGCTCAGAACTTGAATCAACAAGTCTAAAAGATATTTTTGCTAATATTTCCAAGTTGTCGCCAGCCATACGTAACAACGGTGGCGGTTACTACAACCATATTGTTTATTGGAATTGCATGTCTCCTAATGGTGGCGGCGAACCGAAAGGCGCGCTTGGCGACGCCATTACCCGCACATTTGGCAGCTTCGAGGCATTTAAAGACCAATTCGCACAAGCGGCGATCAATACCTTTGGCTCTGGTTTTGCTTGGCTTGTGGTCAAAGATGGGGAGTTAAAGATCGTCTCGACCAGCAACCAAGATAACCCGCTGATGGACGTTGCCAACGAACAAGGCGAACCCATTCTAGCGCTGGATGTTTGGGAACACGCCTACTACATCAGTTATCAGAACCGCCGCCCAGAATATATTGACGCTTGGTGGAATGTCGTTGATTGGGATGCAGTAAGTGATAATTACCACGCCGCACTTTAAACACTGACGACGAAATGGACAGGCGGCTTGGCGTATTCGCTTCGCCGCCTTATACTGCTTGCCATTCTTAGCTCACCACCGCTTAACTATGTTTGATATCGCCCTTTACGAACCTGAAATAGCCCCGAATACCGGAAACATCATTCGCTTATGCGCTAACTGCGGCGCCAACCTTCACCTTATCGAGCCATTAGGGTTTGATTTAGAAGAAAAGAAAGTTCGTCGTGCGGGCTTGGATTACCACGACTTAGCGCGAGTGACACGCCATAAAAACTATCAAGCTTTTGTCGACTTCTTGAATGCTCGCGCGCAGCCATATCGAATTTTTGCTTGTACAACAAAAACCACAGGCCATCATGTTGACCCAAGTTATCAAGCGGGGGACGTATTGCTATTTGGCCCGGAGACACGAGGTTTACCTGCGGAGTTGATTGAAAGCATGCCGATGGAACAGCGTATTCGCATTCCAATGATGCCCGAAGCACGAAGCCTAAACTTATCCAATGCCGTTGCCATCATTGCCTTTGAA
Organism: Vibrio olivae; assembly: GCF_042428525.1. Classification (NCBI taxonomy): domain Bacteria; kingdom Pseudomonadati; phylum Pseudomonadota; class Gammaproteobacteria; order Vibrionales; family Vibrionaceae; genus Vibrio; species Vibrio olivae. The sequence goes on along the minus strand of NZ_JBHMEP010000005.1, from coordinate 232,002 downwards.
GCATGGCGACAAATGGGGTTTGACGGCGCGCAGTAACCCATACAAAAACACTGGCTTGAGCCAGTGTTTTACCTATTCGTTAACGAAGGCGATTATGGTGGTCGTCGGAGTCGTCTTTTTTATCTTCGTCTTTACGCTCGTATTCACCTTCGAACGTGTCGCCTTGGTCAGAGCGCTGAGAACCAAATGGATTATTGTCTTGTTGGCCATAAAAGCTGCCTTGCTGGAACGCATTCGCCCCTTTCACCACGACTTTACTCATGACGTATTTCGCGAGCAACGCACGCGGCGCAGGAAGCAGAACCACCATCCCTAAAGCATCCGTCATAAAGCCTGGCGTCAACAGTAAGACTCCGGATACCGCTAACATAACACCTTCAACGATTTGTTGTGCAGGCAGTTCGCCTTGCTGCACACGTTGTTGTACGTTAATCAGAGTACGAATACCTTGGCTACGTACTAAAGATGCACCAACGAATGCGGTGAGCAAAACTAACCCAATGGTCGGCCATAAGCCAAGAAAACCACCGACTTGAATAAACAGTCCAATCTCTATAATTGGCACAAAAATAAATAACAGTAGCAATAGTGGGAACACGTCGCCTCCTCAGTTGGCTACCACATTAGACGTATCCCTCGACAACTTCAAGCACAGCACCTCACGAGCAAAATTCTCTCACAATTTAAGTCAATATTGGTCGCTAAACCCCACCTCATAATATGCAATAAGTTGCTAAAATTTTAGTTGCAATTGACCGGTGAGTGACTACATTTTAAGTAGTAGTTAACTTCGAACTTGATCATGAGATGAGACGCATCGCCACGGTTATTAATAAAATGGTGATCATATGGCTAGGATGCTCATTAATTATTGGCGGCGTTTATCTTCATCTTTCAGATAAATCATACCAGTCATTATTAGCGAAGCTAACCAGTGAAAACCTTCAATTGCTATCGTACATTGATACGAGGGCGACTCGTATTCAAAAGAATCTCGATAATATCTATCGCGAACTCTACTCGTCATCATTACTGCTCGATTACGCTCAAACTCAGGATGCGAATCTCAAACGCTACATCGAAAACCAATGGACGTTAGTCAGCGCCAACTCTGATTACTTCTATCAACTTCGCTTCCTTGATGCGCAAGGCAAGGAAAAAATTCGTGTCGAGCATAATACCAGTAATCCTAGACCATATGTTGTTGCGGATGAGGAACTTCAAGATAAGAGCCATCGCGACTATGTCGCCTATGCCAAATCCCTACCCAATAATACAACAGGGCATGTGGGCGTCGATATTGAATATGAACATGGCCGGCCTGTCATACCATACCTTCCTGGCTATCGTATTATCCACCCCATCAGCGACAACAATACCCGCTATGGCTACCTAATTGCGAATCTTGCAGTTCTTAAAATTGTACGCCAACTGACGGCATCAAACGTTGAAACCAATCAATCGATCGATTTCGTTAATGAACTCGGTTTCTATCGCCTTAGCCAGCAAAGCGACAAACTGTTTGGTGACCTCATCGCCGATAGATATCACTATAATCTTCGTAACGAAAACATCGATTTATGGCGACAAATTCAAGCAAGCGACGCTCGTAGAGGGAAGTATATGAGCCCCAATGGCTTATATGTTTTCAAGCCGATGGAGTCAAAGCTGTTCGTTTCCAAAAGCCCGCTCATCATGTTGACTCATATACCAGCGGCTGACATCACAGCACAATTTGATGCTTTGTCGACGGATATTCAACAAGAGTTGGTCATCATCTGGTTATTCTCCGGCATCCTCAGTGGTATTCTGGCGTTGGTTTGGGATGCCAAACAGCGCGAATTACTCGACCAAAAATTTGCTGAGCTGGTGCTCTCCAGTGGCACCGCTATCGTGATTACCGACAGTCACCATCGTATTACTCGCGCCACACGTCGTTTCTGTGAGTTAGTCGACCAAGAAACATCTGACGTTTTAAACGCCAATATTTTCAAATTTACCCTCGATCCCAAACAAGCAAAATCCATCGAGCACGATTTATATTTAGCGGATAGTTGGAAAGGTCAGCTCACCTTTCTCGCCAAAAGTGGCCAACAGCGTATTTGCCAAGCCGAAGTTACCACCTCTTCCTCAAGTTGGAATCGTAATCGTCATTATCTGTATTCGATTAGCGATATCTCTGAACAATATGAACGAATCAAACAACTTAAGAGTCAAACAGAACGTGACCCAGCAACGGAACTGTGGAACAAAAGTAAATTTCATCATGTCTTGGAGCATTACTCCAAGTTATATCAGCGCTACCCAGAGCAGCCGCCAAGCTGCCTCGCGATTATCGACATTGATAACTTCAAACAAATTAATGATTCTCTCGGTCACTCCGTTGGCGACCGAATCATTTTATATGTCGCTGATAAGTTAGCCGCGTTACTGCGCGAAACCGACTTTATCGCCCGCATTGGCGGCGATGAGTTTGCCGTAATCATTCAACATGCCGATACCGATAAAGCAGCACTGCTCATGCGTCGTGTATGCCAAACGATTGAAACCTCACAAGCTTATTCCCTCACCATCAGTGTCGGCATTGCTCAAATTGAGCTTGAGCCCGAACACTCGTTCAGCCACGCTGACGAGGCACTTTACCGCTCTAAAGCCAAAGGCAAAAACTGCGTAACCATCCATGGCAAAGAACAGCTGCACATTATAAAAAGCCACTCCCACGACTGATATTTATCACACGATGATAAAAAACCCGTCTTTTCCTCTATATTTCAGTGTCGATAACAGTATTATGTAGCGGCTAAGTCGGGAGCGATTTACCGCCACATATTCTAACGAATGGATTCTTAATTTTAGATTGGCAAACGATTCATCTTAAATACAAAATAATTATCTAAGGATCCTGTTATGTCGACTTTTACTGACGCTCCAGCAGCAGCCAGCAACGCGACTCGCATCGAAGAAGACTTGCTTGGCCAGCGCCACGTTCCAGCCGATGCTTACTACGGTATTCATACCCTACGCGCCATCGAAAACTTTAACATTTCCAACGTCACCATCTCTGATGTGCCCGAATTTGTTCGTGGCATGATCATGACTAAAAAAGCGGCAGCTTTAGCCAATAAAGAACTTGGCGTCATTCCTAGTGAAGTCGCTCACTACATCATTCAAGCTTGTGACCTGATTTTGGACACAGGAAAATGTATGGATCAATTCCCTTCTGATGTGTTCCAAGGTGGGGCTGGCACATCAGTCAACATGAACACCAATGAAGTGGTTGCCAACGTTGCTTTAGAGTTGATGGGAAAAGAGAAAGGGCAATATCAGTTCGTTAACCCTAACGATCATGTCAATCGTAGCCAATCAACCAACTGTGCTTACCCAACCGGTTTCCGTATCGCGGTGTATAACTCCGTGCACAAACTGATTGAAGCCATCGAGTACTTAAAAGGCGCTTTTGACCTTAAAAGCCAAGAGTTCGGAAGTATTTTGAAAATGGGCCGTACTCAATTGCAAGATGCCGTGCCGATGACGGTTGGCCAAGAGTTCCACGCTTGGTCTGTGACCTTGAATGAGGAAATTCGCGCACTTGAATACACATCAAAACTGTTACTTGAAATCAACCTTGGCGCCACAGCCATTGGTACTGGCCTCAACGCCGCTGAAGGTTATCAAGAACTTGCTATCAAACATTTAGCAGCCGTAACGGGATTAGATGTGGTCGCTGCCGAAGATTTGATTGAGGCAACTTCTGATTGTGGTGCTTACGTTATGACTCATGGCGCTCTTAAGCGCCTCGCCGTTAAGCTCTCCAAAATCTGTAATGATTTGCGCTTGCTATCTTCAGGACCACGCGCGGGTCTCAATGAGCTCAACTTACCTGAACTGCAAGCTGGCTCATCAATCATGCCCGCCAAAGTCAACCCTGTGGTACCGGAAGTGGTTAACCAAGTGTGCTTTAAAGTTCTCGGTAACGACAACACGGTCTCATTTGCAGCAGAGGGTGGGCAACTTCAATTAAACGTGATGGAACCGGTCATCGCACAAAGTATGTTTGAATCAATTTCTCTACTTTCAAATGCCTGCGTTAACTTGCGTGACAAATGTATTGATGGCATCACCGTCAACAAAGAGGTGTGTGAGAATTACGTCTACAACTCGATTGGTATCGTCACTTACCTCAACCCATACATTGGTCATCATGAAGGCGACATCGTCGGAAAGATCTGTGCAGAGACAGGCAAGAGCGTACGCGAGGTCGTCCTTGAGCGTGGCTTGCTTAGCGAAGAGGAAATTGACGATATTTTATGTGTCGATAACTTCCTGCATCCGAAATACAAAGCCAAACGCTACTAACCAATAAATCGCTAACCAAAGGGCCGATCCGTCGAGCCCTTTTTGTTGGCCTTTATTGGTACGCCATTCCCATTATTTATCCAATCATGTTTGGTATTACTCATTATTAAGGTTTATTCATGATCACACTTGAGTTACTTATCGTCCTGCTGTTTATCTATCTGGGCGCCCGAATGGGTGGCATCGGGATTGGGCTTGCGGGAGGCGCGGGCGTCATTGCGCTATCAGTAGTGCTGGGCGTTCCCACCAGCCAAAGTTTTATTCCGGTTGACGTCATTTTAATTATTATGTCCGTCATTACTGCAATTGCCGCTATGCAAGTGGCTGGAGGTATGGATTGGTTGGTACAATTAGCCGAAAACTTTCTGCGAAAACACCCCGAGCGTATTACCTTCTATGCGCCCATTGTGACTTTCCTAATGACCTTGATGGCAGGCACCGGGCATACCGCGTTTTCCACCTTACCCGTCATTGCCGAAGTGGCCAAAGGGCAAGGCGTTAGGCCTTCTCGTCCTCTATCTATCGCCGTCGTGGCTTCTCAAGTCGCTATCACAGCGTCGCCCATCTCTGCCGCGGTCGTTGCATTTGCAGCGATGCTAGCGCCACAAGGCGTGGATTATATCATGCTGCTCGCTGTCTGCATTCCAAGCACTTTCATTGCTTGCATGATCGGTGCGTTTGTTGCCAACTTTATGGGCTGTGAGCTAAAAGATGACACGATTTATCAGCAGCGTTTAAATGATGGTCAAATCAAACTCGAACGTCAACAACAACGCCAGATTCTGCCAACAGCCAAAACGGCCACCTTTATTTTTCTTGGCGCGATCTTATTGGTTGTATGCTATGCCGCTGCAATTTCAAACTCAATTGGATTAATCACCGATCCGGCGTTAGGGCGCAATGAAGCCATTATCGCAGTCATGCTCGCAGCAGCAGGTATTATTGTCTTCACCACCAAAGTGGACGCTTCAAAAATTCCAAGCGCCGCAACTTTTCGCTCTGGCATGACCGCTTGTGTGTGTGTCCTCGGCGTCGCATGGCTAGGATCAACTTTTGTGAATGCCCATGTCGAAGACATCAAACACGTTGCGGGTTCTTTACTATCACAACACCCTTGGATGCTTGCCTTAGTGCTGTTTTTAGCGTCAATGCTGCTGTATTCCCAGGGCGCAACGACTGTGGCTTTGATGCCTGCCGCATTAGCGATTGGTGTTGCACCGTTGACCGCCGTGGCGTCATTCTCAGCAGTGAGTGCGCTATTTGTACTGCCGACCTACCCAACACTACTGGCCGCGGTCGAAATGGATGATACAGGCTCAACCCGAATTGGTCGTTATATCTTTAACCACCCCTTTTTAATTCCTGGTGTGGTGACCATTGCCAGTTCAGTGATTTTGGGCTTTGGTTTTGGCAGCCTAATTCTGTAATCATCCCCATTTAATGGCGGCCAATGTGCCGCCATGCGTGTTTTATTTTGTGACATACAATCCGCGTAAGCCGCAAAATATTGGTATTGATGAAACTTGTTAGCGATCAAACGGGTCTGATTGAGTTACACTAGCCCACAGAACGTCCAAATTTGATTCCATTATGCAGCGTGTTACCCGTCAAATTTTATTGATATTCATTACTTTATTGGCTTCATGGTCAGCAATTGCTGACTTTAACCCTCCCGCCAGTTCTACGATTAACAGCTTAGGCTCAAGCAGTAATCAATTCGTGACTGTCGATGAAGCGTTTGTCTTCAATGCTTATCAACAAGGTGATCGCGTCTATATCGACTGGCAAATTAAGCCGGGTTATTACCTGTATCAAGAGCGCCTTAATTTTAGCGCTGAAAATGCACAGCTTGGCGAGGTTCAATATCCAGACGGTACGCCCTACCATGACGAATTTTTTGGTGACGTGCACATCTATACAGAACCTTTATTAGCCGAAGTCCCGCTGACTCAAGTGGGCGAAAACGGCCGTCTTTTGATTCAATATCAAGGTTGCGCGCAAGCCGGTTTTTGTTATCCACCAGAAACGCGTGAGCTGGCTTTGATGCCAGTGAAAGAAGTAGGTAGCGCACAACCGTCAGCATCGACATCTCAACCTCAACAACCACAATCCATTTCTACATCACAAACGCCAACTTCCCAACAAAGTGGGCTTGCTCATCAACTTGCGGAGCAATGGTGGACACCCTTGCTGTTTTTACTACTCGGTATCGGCCTCGCTTTTACGCCTTGCGTGCTACCGATGTACCCCATTTTAACCAGTATTGTGCTTGGCAGCGGGAAACTGAGTCATAAGCGTGCTTTAGGCTTAGCGTTTGTCTACGTGCAAGGCATGGCGCTCACTTATACTTTACTCGGCTTAGTTGTCGCGTCAGCAGGGTTACAGTTCCAAGCGGCATTGCAGCACCCATATGTGCTAATCACCTTAAGCGTTTTATTTATTGCTTTGGCATTATCGATGTTTGGCGTGTATACCATCCAACTGCCAAACCGAGTTCAAACTTGGCTTAGCCACTTAAGTAATCAACAGCAAGGCGGCAAATTATGGGGCGTCTTTGCTATGGGCGCGATCTCGGGATTGGTATGCTCCCCGTGCACTACCGCACCACTTTCCGGCGCTCTACTTTACGTCGCACAAAGCGGTGATTTGCTGACCGGAGGGGTTGCACTGTATACGTTAGCACTGGGTATGGGAATTCCACTGATCATCGCGGCGGTGTTTGGTAATAAACTCCTCCCACAAGCCGGTGAATGGATGAATCGAGTAAAAACCTTGTTTGGCTTCATTCTCCTCGCCGCACCGATTTTCTTACTGGAGCGAATCCTCCCTGAAAGCTGGTCTCTCACTTTATGGTCGTTACTGGGTATTGCAGCATTTGGTTGGCTATATCACGCCAAAAACAGCCTCCCCTTTGGTGGCTGGAAACAGAGTGTCGTCGCCATTATTGCAGTATTGGGGTTGGTCGCATCCGCTCAGCCACTAATCAGTTACTGGGTATCAGCGCCAACTCAAGCCACACACACCATTGCTTTCAAGCGAATCAGCACGTTAGATGAACTCAAGCAACAACTCGCCGATGCAAAACAGGCTGGAAAACCGGTGATGTTTGATTTCTACGCGGATTGGTGTGTTGCCTGTAAAGAGTTTGAAAAATACACCTTTCACCAGCCAGACGTTGAAAACAAGCTAAAAGACTTTGTTTTGATTCAAGCTGATGTCACCAAAAGCATGCCCAATGACATTGAGCTAATGACCTACATGAAAGTCCTCGGATTACCCACGATCGAATTCTGGGATAGTCAAGGAAACCATGTTCCAGCAGCTCGCCTAACCGGTTTTGTTAAAGCGCAGCCGTTCCTTTCCCATCTCGAGGCTCACGGTTTATAAACATACGATGCCGGCCATAGCGTTGGCATCGTCATTTATATGCAAATTTACTAATAAAAGTCGATTTAGTTCAGACTTTTAATGGTTCAATATTGTTCATTCGCCTAAAGCTGACAATAATTTCATTAACGATTTAGTTAAAAGAAATTAACGTCATGGATTCCACTTACACCATCATCATCGCAGACGACCATCCTTTGTTTCGTAATGCCCTGTTTCAATCGGTGCATATGGCGATTAGTGGAGCGAATCTTCTTGAAGCGGATTCCCTTGAAGCATTACTTGAATTGTTAAAAAAAGAGCCAGAACCTGACTTATTGCTGCTTGACCTAAAAATGCCTGGCGCCAATGGCATGTCAGGGTTAATTCAATTACGTACCGAGTACCCTGAACTGCCGATCGTGGTTATTTCTGCCAGTGAAGAACCGGCGGTAGTCACTCAAGTCAAACATCATGGCGCATTTGGGTTTATTCCCAAATCCAGTGATATGCGTGAATTGGTCAATGCCCTGCACACCGTGTTAAACGGTGAACCGTTTTTCCCTGAAGGATTGATCATTAACGATCCTAAATGTCAGCAATTGACCGAAAAACTCGCCACGTTAACACCGCAGCAATATAAAGTTCTTGGTATGTTGTCCGATGGCCTACTCAACAAGCAAATCGCGTATGAGCTTAACGTCTCAGAAGCTACCATTAAGGCCCATATGACTGCGATTTTCCGTAAGCTAGATGTAAAAAATCGCACTCAAGCTGTGATTTTACTCCAACAACTGGAAACTCAACTTTAAGCCCTACCCATGCCCCTGAACTGTAGGGGTATTTTGTTGCAATTTTATCCATCTTATCTATTCACACTTAGGACTCCAGACCTGATAAACTATTCAACAATGTCATGTTATTGACTGAATAAACGTCAGCGAGCAATTCATCATACGCGGCGACCAACTCACTTATAGAATCAGGGGATTCGATGTTGTTGAGCGTACTCCTTACTCAGTTTGTTGTGCTTTGGGCGGTCATTGACCCTATCGGCACTGTTCCAGTATTTCTATCACAGACAACGCATTTAGCCGCAAAACAGCGTCGACTGGTGGCGTTAAAAGCCGTCGCCATCTCAACGGGCGTGTTGTTGTTTTTCCTGATCGCAGGTCAGTTTTTACTTGAGGCCATGCAAATCCCGCTTCCTGCTTTCCAAGCCGCAGGAGGTTTAGTTCTATTGCTGTTTGCGTTGACGATGATTTTCGGCGAAAGCAAACCCGGCACAGAAAGCAAGTTATCCAAGGAGCTTAAGCGATCTGAATTAGCCAATTTAGCTGTGTACCCTCTCGCGATCCCATCGATTGCATCTCCTGGCGCAATGATGGCGATTGTGATGCTAACGGATAACCATCGCTATGCCGTGATGGATCAGCTGATGACCGCCGGCATCATGATTCTAGTGCTTCTGATTACCTTATTCTTGCTGTTCGGCGCGAGCAAAATTCATAAACTGATTGGCGACGTTGGCGCAGAAATTATCAGCCGCGTAATGGGTCTTATTTTGGCAGCCGTAGCCGTCAACAATTTGTTGATGGGAATAAAAGATTTTTATTTAGCGGTTTAGATCATGCAAACGACTTAGACCTTTGGCTAAGTTGACGACATATTAACATTCCACTTTCTGAGTTCGACTCACATAAACGCCCGTTAATCGGGCGTTTTTCGTTTTTTACGCCCGACTAAAGTTGAAAAGCGGCATTGCATATCCCTTGCTATTGTATTTCTCGAAACATTTTATTAACAACAAACAACTAAGGAGACGGCAATGGCGTTTGAAAGTCAGGAAAAAGCCAAAGCCTACTGGGAGAAGAACGTGAAGCTAATGGTGACCTTAATGGTTATCTGGTTTGTCGTGTCTTTCGGTTGCGGCATTTTGTTTGTCGATGAGCTTAATCAATTTCAACTTGGCGGATACAAACTCGGATTTTGGTTCGCTCAACAAGGTTCAATCTATGCATTTTTAGCCATTATTTTCTACTACGCGTGGAAAATGCGCCAGATTGACCGCGAATTCAATGTCGATGAGTAAGGAGTCTCAGCAATGGATTTAAAAACCATCACCTATATCGTCGTTGGTGCGACCTTCTTACTCTATATCGGCATTGCGATATGGGCGCGAGCGGGTTCAACCAAAGAGTTCTATGTTGCTGGCGGCGGGGTAAACCCAATCGCTAACGGCATGGCCACCGCTGCAGACTGGATGTCAGCAGCTTCGTTTATTTCCATGGCTGGTCTGATTGCCTTTATGGGGTATGGCGGCTCGGTATTTTTAATGGGCTGGACAGGCGGTTACGTTCTGTTAGCTCTACTCCTTGCGCCTTACTTACGTAAGTTTGGTAAATTCACCGTACCTGAGTTTGTCGGTGAACGCTTCTACTCAAACGCGGCTCGCGTCGTCGCCGTAGCGTGTTTGATCATTGCATCCGTGACTTACGTTATCGGGCAGATGAAAGGCGTCGGTGTCGCGTTTGGTCGCTTCCTCGAAGTGGATTACGCGACAGGCCTTGGCATTGGGATGTGTATCGTCTTTATCTATGCGGTTATGGGCGGCATGAAAGGCATCACTTATACTCAGATTGCTCAATATTGCGTCCTCATTCTTGCTTACACCATTCCAGCAATATTTATCTCTCTGCAACTCACCGGCAACCCTTTACCACAGATTGGCTTGGGAAGCACAATGGCCGGAACCGACCAGTACTTGCTTGATAGGCTCGATCAAGTGGTGACGGAACTCGGGTTTAGTGAATACACCACCCAAGTGCGAGGCGACACGCTCAACATGTTCGCTTATACCATGTCGCTAATGATCGGTACCGCTGGCTTGCCACACGTTATTATTCGGTTCTTCACCGTACCAAAAGTACGTGACGCACGTACCTCTGCGGGCTGGGCACTGTTCTTTATTGCCATTCTTTACACCACCGCGCCAGCTGTTGCGGCAATGGCACGCTTAAACTTGATGGATACCGTCAACCCAACACCAACCACCAACTTGGTGTATGACGAGCGTCCGGACTGGTTCAAGAACTGGGAAAAGACTGGTCTGCTTGGCTTTGAAGACAAAAACGGTGACGGTGCAATTCAATATACGTCGAATGCCGAAACCAATGAGCTTAAAGTTGATCGCGATATCATGGTGTTAGCGAACCCAGAGATTGCCAAATTACCGAACTGGGTGATTGCTTTGGTTGCAGCCGGTGGCCTAGCGGCTGCACTTTCAACTGCCGCAGGTCTGCTACTGGCGATTTCATCGGCGATATCCCATGACTTGATAAAAGGGGTTATCAATCCAAATATCTCGGAGAAAAAAGAGCTGCTCGCCAGTCGAATATCCATGGCGGTTGCGATTGCCGTCGCAGGTTATCTCGGCCTCAATCCACCTGGTTTTGCCGCAGGGACCGTTGCGCTGGCGTTTGGACTTGCTGCCTCATCGATTTTCCCAGCGTTAATGATGGGTATCTTCAGCAAATCTATCAATAAAGAAGGCGCAATAGCGGGGATGATCACAGGTATCAGCATCACACTATTCTATGTATTCCAACACAAAGGGATTCTATTTATCTCAGACTGGACATACTTAGAAAGCTGGGGCAGCAACTGGTTCCTAGGCATTGAGCCAAACGCGTTTGGTGTCGTCGGTGCGGTGTTTAACTTCATCGTTGCATTTTTAGTCTCTCGCGTCACGGCAGAAACACCACAAGAAGTTAAGGATTTGGTTGAGCACGTTCGCGTTCCTGCAGGTGCAGGCGAAGCGCAATCACATTAATACACTACTTAGACCACAAAAGCCCCCACGGGGGCTTTTTTATTCAATCAATTGCTGTAATTTAGCCATCATTAAGCTGTTGTTGTAAGGAGCTAAATATGTTCAAAAATAAGCACTTTATCCTTGCCCTTCTCATTGCTCCCATTCTTTCTATTATTGCGTATATCGGAACTGATCTCGCGGTGAGTGAGAAGCCGAGTAGCGCTGAACCAGGGGAAAGTTACAAATTAGCCAGCCAGTCGAACTGCCGTTACACCAGTGGTTTATGCAACATGGAGAATGGTGACTTTAAATTGAAGTTTCGTAGTGAAGACCTGACTGCCGAACATTTGGTATTGAGCCTCGATTCTCAATTTCCATTACAACACGCCAAGCTATCACTGGTCAGCGATAAACAGCAAGCAGGGCAACCTATCGACATGCAGCCCAATGACGACTCGATGCAGCATTGGCAATTATCCCTTCCAGCACCGAAAACTGACAGTGACTGGTTACGCGTCGTGGTTCAGTCCAACGACACTCTGTACTATGGTGAAACCCAAACCAAGTTTGTCACTTACAAAACCTTACTTGATGAGTAAGGTCTGATTTTTTCGAGCTCGGCAGACTTACGCCTCTGCCGTAGCACGATTGAGTAACGCACGCAGTTTCAATGGTTTAACGGGTTTTGCAATAAAGTGAAAGTGTCGCGTATTGATTTCTGCCAATAGATCATCGGTGCGATCTGCACTAATAATCACCCCAATAAACGGTTCTTCAAGCTCCGCTCGACAGCGCTCCAGTACCTCAATTCCAGTGCGTCCATGGTCCAATCGATAGTCAGAAAGCACCACCTTGGGATGCCAATCATCGTCGATGCATTGCACACTTTCCTCGAGGTCACTGGCCAGCCTAACATCACACCCCCAGCGCGACAGCAGATTTTCCATTCCAACTAAAATATCCGGCTCATTGTCCACGCACAAAACCTTGAGGTGATTGAGATCAAAACTTGGAGCGGGCGCACTGGGTGTTGAGACTGGTGGCTCAATATGATCGACGCGAGGTAACGTAATCGAAAACACGCTTCCCTGCTTTGGCCATGAGCGCATCGTAATGGTGTGGTTAAGCACTCGAGCAATCCCTTTCGAAATCGCTAAACCAAGTCCAAGACCTTGATCGCTTCGCTGCTGGTCGCCGCGATTGAACTCTTCAAAAATCTCTTGCTGCTTGTCGTGCTCAATCCCTAACCCATTATCCCAAACATCGATACGCACCTCGCCATTGACTCGTCTGGCGCCAAGGATGACTTTGCCTTTCGGGTTATAGCGAAAGGCGTTAGTGAGAAAGTTTTGCACCACTCGGCGTAATAACTTCGGATCCGAATAAACCATTAAGGACGAACTGACCATATGGAAATCAATCTCTTGCTCTTTGGCAAGTGCACTGAATTCCGCATTCAGATTAGCCAATACATCTCTAAGGGCAAACTGACTCATGTTGACATCTAACTTGCCAGATTCAAGACGTGAAATATCCAGCAGGTCGCCAATTAAGTCTTCTGCTGCACCAAGCGCACTCTCAATATGGTGGGCCAATGTCTTGGTTTGTTCATTGGGTGCCACTTCGGTAAATGATGAAGAAAAGAGCCGCGCCGCATTCAACGGTTGCATCAAGTCATGGCTAACCGCAGCCAAAAATCGTGACTTAGACTGCGATTCAAATTCCGAACGCCGGTTGGCTTCGACCAGTTGCTTATTCAAAGCTTCGAGTTTCTGGGTACGGTCTTTGACCCGCTCTTCCAAGGTTTCATTAGCTTGTTGTAATGCACGCTCTGCATCTCTGAACACGGTGATATCGGTAAAACTCATCACAAATCCACCGCCAGGCATCGGATTGCCCTGCACCTCGATCACTCGTCCATCAGGGCGTACGCGAGAGGAGGTATGGCGTGTTCCTTGTTCAAGGTGGTAAATACGCCGACGAACGTGATCTTCAGGGTCACCAGGCCCACACAACCCTTGCTGGGCATTGTGACGTATCACATCGGCAATCGGTCGCCCAACCTGAATCAACCCAGGTGGAAAATCAAATAGCTCCAAGTATCGTTGATTCCATGCCACCAAACGCAACTGTTTGTCGACCACCGCAATACCTTGCCCAATGTGTTCAATCGCACCTTGTAATAAGCCACGACTAAAGTCGTATAATTCAGAGGCTTCATCGACAATTGTCGCCACTTCTTCAAGCTGCATATTGCGCCCTTGCAGCGCAGAACTCAGCACCAACTTCGCCGACGAGGCCCCAAACACTCCCGCCAAGACACGCTCGGTATGACGAATCAACGAAGAAGGCGCTTGTTGATTCGGTAATAAGGTATTCCGTTGCTGACTCCAATATTGATTAAACGCCATCCGTACTCGCGAGCGGCCTACAAACCGAGAGGCCAGCATTTCCAATTCACCCACCGTGACCCGATTTTGATATAGGCTGATGTTTTCACCTTCCGGTAAAGGCGTTCCAACAAACGCCGCTGATTGCAACCGCTCACTCAAACTCGAACGCGTGATCAAAGAGACACCAATGTAAAAGATCGCATTGAGCACAACGCTAAACATCATCCCCCAATCTGCACGCTCAATGCCCCATGCGGTCAGCAGTTCAGGTGGCGTAATTACCCACAGTAATGGGTTGGTTTGTTCATCACCCGCTAACATGCCGGTTTGCGACATCAATGTAATCAGCCATACCGCAAACCCAAAACCTAACCCGACATACACGCCTTTACGGTTGCCCAATCGCCAGTACATCCCGCCAAGTAATGCAGGAGCAAATTGAGTGATCGCCGCAAACGATAAAAAGCCGATAGCGGATAACGAATGAATATTGTCGAGCACCTGAAAAAACAGCCAGGCCCCGAGCAAAATCAAGAGAATCAAAGCACGGCGTATCATCAGCAAAAAGCGCGAAAAATGACGATGATTTCGCTGTGATAAACGCATTCGTCTCAATAACAGTGGCATGACCATGTCATTGGAGACCATAATCGCCAACGCAATGGTCGAGACAATCACCATCCCACTCGCAGCAGAGGTGCCGCCTAAAAAAGCCAATAAAGCAATTTCTTCGGCGCCGACGCGCATCGGGACACTAAGGACATAGGTATCACTGCTGACACCGGGCATTAACCCTTGGCCGACCCAAGCAATCGGCAAAACAAACAACCCCATCAACACAAGATACAAAGGAAAAACCCAGCGCGCCGTATGCAGATCTTGAGGACGCTCATTTTCGACAATCATGGTATGAAACTGCCGAGGTAAGCAGACTAAAGCCATCATAGTCAGTGCGGTATGTATCAAGAGCGTTGGAAAATTCGGCGCTTGATAAGTGGCTGGAATGATTTGGTCAAAATGAAAGTTTGACTCTGAAAAACCAATCATCACAATAAACCCACCGACGGTTAAGAACGCAACCAATTTCACGATCGATTCAAAGGCGATGGCCATCATCATGCCGCGGTGATGTTCGGTGTTATCAATATGGCGAGTACCAAATAAGATGGTAAATACCGCCAGCGCCGCAACCACAAACAGAGAGACATCAACTCCATCGGTGCCCACTCGCTGAGTAAAGTCGGGAGCAATCACGTTAAGCCCCATCGAAATCCCCCGCAATTGCAAGGCGATATAAGGCAAAATACCAATGACGGCGATGAAAGTAATCACCACCGCCAAGCCTTGAGATTTCCCGTAGCGAGCGGCAATGAAATCCGCAATCGATGTAATATGCTCGCGCTTGGCGATCAAGATTAAACGCGCCAACACTCGCCAGCCTAAAGTGAAGACAATGATCGGCGCAAGATAGATAGGTAGAAATGACCAAGGGTTAGTGCTGGCTTGTCCCACCGTGCCAAAGAAAGTCCATGACGTGCAATAAACCGCAATCGATAAACTGTACATCCAAGGCCGCCAATGTGCGAGCCAACCTTTACGTTTATCACCATACCAAGCGATGAGAAACAGCACCCCAAGGTAGATAATCGAAACCGGAATGACGAACCATCCTTGCATTGAACATCCTCTGTTTTGGCATAAAAAAACTCCCGACAAGGGGAGTTTTCATTTAACAAAGGAGCTCGAATAAACTCAACGTAGCAAGGCTAATTCTGTGCTTCAACCTTCGCTTTAATCTGAGTATCCGTGACCGGTGACGAGGTTTTTGTCGGCGTGACCTTAATAAATAACGCCACCACGCCCATCGCAGCCATGGCCCAAAAGACGTTCGCGCCCCAATGCTCGTATCCCCAACCGCTGAAAGTGGTCATCAAGGCAGTAAAAGCACCAAGTGCAATGGCATTATACAGGGCTTGTAATGCCACCATACGGCTCGGTTGTGACTTTTGAATATATTGAATCGCGGCCACATGGGATAGCGCAAAGGTAATCCCATGCAACAGTTGTATCACCACCAGCGCAGCGAGGAAGGTGGTTGACGCGGTTAAACCCCAACGCATAATCACTCCGCAGGCAGCGATCAAAAATAGAGTCCGTAATGACAGCCCGATAAACAGCCGTTTACTCATAGCAAAAATAAACACTTCCGCTGCCACACCCAAGCTCCATAGATAACCAATAATATCTTCTGAATATCCCGCCTGCTTCCAATAAATGGTGCTAAAGCCATAATACGCCGCATGGCTACCTTGAATCAGGGCCGCCAGAGCCAAAAATTTCACGACCTCACTATCGCGCAGCAATTCGGTCAATTTTGGACGCGGCACCTTAGAGTCTTGCTCGGTCACTGGCATCGGGTTGGTTGCGCGCAATGAAAATAAAACCGCAACAGTAAACCCTGCCAGAGCGGTGAATAAAATCATATCAGTGCCAAAATGCGTGACGAGGAAACCGACAACAGTTGAACCCGCAATAAACGCCACAGACCCCCACAACCGGGCTCGCCCATAATCCAACAGTTTTAGGCGATTGTAATAATTGGCGACCGAGTCAGAGAGCGGCAAAATAGGGCCACAGCAAATATTAAACAGCACCGTGGCGAGCGCCATTAACCAAAAACTTCCGCCAGTAAAAAAGTGAAAACCAATAAAAAGTAGACCAGCAAATGTGATGAGTCGTAGCGCAGGCATTAACTGTTCTGCGCGATGCACACGCGGCGTCAACACTAAGTTCGCCACACAGCGCGTAGCCAAGCCAATTCCTACTAATAAACCGATGTCTGTCGGCGAGACTCCCTGCCCTTCAAACCACAACGCCCAAAATGGCAAGTACACACCATAAGCAAAGAAGAAACCTAATAAATACTGGGAGATCCAGCCATAGGGAGAGGGCTTAAACATTCACGATCCTTGATTAAAATAACGATGAAAACGCGGGCTATTATCTACTGGAAGTGTCTCTTGAAAAAGGGAATTATCAGACAAACAGCGTTTCCCATTTTGCACCAGTACGACCAAAGTCGTCTGGAGCTTAGACAAAGATTTGCCACACTAAAACAACTTAAGGGATCTATGAGTCACACGAATGCCGGACAAATTCAACACCCAATCACCGCCTTTTGACCGATTAAGCGAACCACAACAGAAAAAATTACGCGCATCGCTAGATGTCGCTTACTTTCGCCAACGGGAAAAAATTCTGCAAACAGGGGCGGAAAGTCGTCATTTGCATGTCGTGATTAAAGGTGCGGTTGAAGAACGTTCTGCTGATGGCCACGAAGTGTACGCTCACTATGCGAATGATGATTTATTTGATGTTCGCTCGCTATTTGAAGGCAGCTGCAAACATCACTATGTGGCCTTGGAGGACACCCTAACTTACCAGTTGCCAAAAGAACTCTTTCTCGAGCTCTATAATGAAAATGGGGAATTTGCGGCGTACTTTGATAATAACCTCGCGAAACGCCAAGCTTTGCTTGATGCTGCCCATCAGCAACAAAACTTAGCCGAATTCATCCTGACCAAAGTCACTGACGACATCTATCATCCACCACTTATTTTGGAACCCAATCAACCGTTAAAGGCCGTTACTCAAATCCTTAAAGACAATGGTCGCGACGCGGCGTTGATTCAACTCAGTGCGCATAACCCAAGACTCAACAAGGCGCTTAGCCCTCTTCCATACGCGATTGTCACCCGAACCAATCTGCTTCACGCAGTGATGCTAGAAGGGGTCGACCTTGACGCACCAGTGCATCAAGTCGCTTCATACCCTGTGTTTCATGTTGAACGCGATGACTTCCTGTTTAATGCCATGATCACCATGACGCGCCACCGCATGAAACGGCTTATGGTTTGCGATGGAAAACAAGCCATTGGCATGCTGGATATGACGCAAATCCTCAGCGCCTTTTCCACCCATTCTCATGTCCTGACATTGAGCATTGCTCGAGCGTCGTCGATTGAAGAGTTAGCCCTGGCGTCAAATCGGCAACGTAATCTGGTTGAAGTCTTACTCCGAAACGGCATTCGAACCCGTTTTATTATGGAGCTAATTTCTGCCGTCAACGAACACATCATCGAAAAAGCGTTTGAATTGGTCGTGCCCCCAGCGCTGCATGATCACTGCTGCCTTCTGGTACTTGGCTCCGAAGGACGCGGTGAACAAGTACTGAAAACCGATCAAGACAACGCACTGATTATCAAAGATGGTTTGGAGTGGCATCAGTGTGAAAGCGTGATGCAGACACTAACTCATACTCTGCAACAGCTGGGGTATCCGCTGTGCCCGGGCAACGTGATGGTCAACAATCGCAAATGGGTGAAGAACCAAACCGACTGGAAGCAGACAATTAGCCGTTGGGTGGAACAAGCCCAGCCCGAAGAGATGCTCGATCTCGCGATCATGGCCGATGCCACCGCCGTGGCAGGAAACCGAGCCCTGCTCAAGCCCGTCAGTTTACACCTGTCGTCACTCATGGCGAACCGCATGTTGGTGTTGCAAACCTTCACTCAACCTGCATTGCAATTTTCAACACCGCTCACTCTGTTCGGCAACGTCAAAGACGACAAACAAGGACTTGATGTTAAAAGTGGGGGAATTTTTCCAATTGTGCATGGAATTCGTGCCTTAGCTCTTGAATACGCCCTCATACCCAAAAACACCTTTGACCGTATCGATGCCTTACACCATAAGCAGATTCTCGATGAAGAAACTGCCGATAACCTCACCGAAGCACTTAAGCTCTTTTTTAAGTTACGCCTGACCCAACAGTTAAGCCAGCAACATTCTCACAACCGTATTGATCTCAAGCAGCTTGAGCGCTCGGAGCGAGATCTGCTGCGCCATGCTTTTCACGTGGTTAAAAAATTCAAGCAGCTGCTTGCTCACCACTTTCAAATTCGCGATTAAAGAGAGATAGATGAACTGGCTGGCAAGGAAATATTGGCATTACAAGCTGCGAGGTTCTCCTTATCAGGCGCTGTTTTCCGGCGTGACGGCTGGTCAATTTGTCTCTGTCGATTGTGAAACCACCAGCCTTGATCCCAAGCGAGCTGAACTGGTGACCATCGCTGCCACCAAAATCATCGATAATCGCATCATCACCAGTGCGCCATTTGAGGTGCACTTACGAGCCCCGCAATCTCTCGATTCCGGGTCGGTAAAAATCCATCGAATTCGTCATCAAGATCTTGCTGATGGCCTTGATGAAAAAACCGCGCTTCTCAAACTCATTGCCTTTATTGGCCAGTGCCCACTCGTTGGTTATCACATTCGCTACGACAAAAAAATTCTCGACCTCGCGTGCCTGCGTCATTTGGGGTTTCCATTACCCAACCCCGTGATTGAAGTGAGCCAAATCTACCACGACAAATTGGAAAAACACCTGCCTAATGCCTATTTTGACCTTAGCTTAGAAGCCATTTGTCGCCATCTCGACTTGCCGATGCAAGAAGATAAACATGATGCTTTAGAGGATGCCATCGCTGCCGCGATGGTGTTTGTGCGCCTAACCAAAGGCGACTTACCTAATTTTAATGTCCCAAATTCTTCGTAATTCGACCCAAGCGAACCACCAAAATGAGAGCAGTTTCACCCAATTCACTTTTTCTCCATCTCCTTAATCCTAAAGTCTAATTGTCGAATCACGGCCGGTAGATGACAGTTATAGGCACACCCTTCGCAGAGCAAGTGATGACAAGTAACAACAATTTCAACTTTGCCAGACGAATGAGCACTTGCTGAATTCACAAGGAGACAACCATGAGTGAAGCCCATATCTATCCGGTTCAAGATAATATTAAAGCCAATACACACGCGGATAACGACACTTATCAGAACATGTATCAGCAATCCGTCAGTGATCCTGAAGGCTTTTGGAGTGAACACGGTAAGATCGTTGACTGGATTAAACCCTTCTCTAAAGTGAAACATACCTCGTTTGATACTGGGCATGTGGATATTCGTTGGTTTGAAGATGGCACACTCAATGTCTCCGCCAACTGCATCGACCGCCATCTGTCCTCGAGAGGGGATGAAGTCGCGATTATTTGGGAAGGCGATGATCCTGCCGAAGACAAAACGCTCACGTTTAAGCAACTGCATCAGCAAGTATGTCGCTTCTCTAATGCTCTCAAACAGCAAGGGGTCAAAAAGGGCGACGTGGTGTGCCTCTATATGCCAATGGTCCCGGAAGCCGCGGTTGCCATGCTGGCTTGTACGCGTATTGGCGCCGTTCACACCGTGGTGTTTGGGGGCTTTTCACCCGATGCGCTTGCTGGGCGTATTATCGACTCCAATGCAAAATTAGTGATCACCGCAGATGAAGGAGTTCGCGGTGGACGCGCGGTCCCTTTAAAGAAAAATGTCGATCAAGCACTTACCAATCCTGACGTCAGTGATAACACCAAAGTCGTGGTGCTCAAGCGCACAGGCGGTGACGTCGCTTGGCATGGCGAACGTGATGTCTGGTGGCATGAAGCTACTGCTGCGGTATCGGATGACTGTCCACCCGAAGAAATGAACGCAGAAGACCCTCTTTTTATCCTTTATACCTCAGGGTCAACTGGCAAGCCTAAGGGAGTACTTCACACCACTGGCGGCTATCTGGTATACGCGACAATGACGTTCAAATACGTTTTTGACTACCAACCGGGAGAGACTTTCTGGTGTACAGCCGATGTGGGTTGGATTACGGGCCACACTTACTTAGTTTATGGTCCTCTCGCCAATGGCGCTAAAACCATTCTGTTTGAAGGCGTCCCCAACTATCCAAACACCAGCCGCATGAGTGAGGTGGTCGATAAGCATCAAGTCAATATCCTCTATACTGCGCCCACGGCAATTCGTGCGTTAATGGCTAAAGGGGACGAAGCCATCAAAGGTACAAACCGCAGTAGCCTGCGCATCATGGGGTCTGTGGGTGAACCGATCAACCCAGAAGCATGGGAGTGGTATTACAAAACCATCGGTAACAGCCAATCACCGATTGTCGATACCTGGTGGCAAACCGAAACGGGCGGTATTTTGATTACGCCGCTACCAGGCGCAACAGCGCTCAAACCAGGTTCCGCGACTCGGCCTTTCTTTGGCGTTCAACCGGCGCTGGTTGATAACGTAGGTAATGTCATTGAAGGTGCAACCGAAGGTAACTTAGTGATTCTAGACTCTTGGCCGGGACAAATGCGTACGGTGTATGGTGATCATGACCGCTTCGAACAAACCTACTTCTCAACCTTCAAAGGTATGTATTTTACCGGTGATGGTGCACGCCGAGATGAAGATGGCTACTACTGGATTACCGGACGCGTCGATGATGTCTTGAACGTTTCAGGACACCGCATGGGAACAGCAGAAATAGAATCGGCTTTAGTGGCTCACGATAAAATCGCTGAAGCAGCGATTGTCGGCATTCCACACGATATCAAAGGCCAAGCCATTTATGCTTATATCACCTTGATCGACGGTGAAGTGCCGAGTGCCGAGCTGCACAAAGAAGTGAAAGATTGGGTGCGTAAAGAAATTGGCCCCATCGCGACACCCGATGTCTTGCACTGGACCGATTCACTGCCTAAAACACGCTCAGGCAAAATTATGCGTCGCATTTTACGTAAAATTGCGACGGGCGATACCAGTAATTTAGGTGATACTTCGACCCTTGCGGATCCGAGTGTGGTCGACAAGCTCATTGCCGAGCAAGCCGAACTTTGCTAACCACTCGAATCAACCAACTTTGAACGCGCCAGTATCGAGCTAGCTGGCGCAATCACTGATAGAAAAGGCACCAACGGGTGCTTTTTCTATTTTAATCAAACTGATAGGTATAAGAAGCGACAATACGCTTATCCGCATCATCGAGATAAGTATTGTTGTCTTGCATAAACACAAATGCGTTCATCGAATTATTTTTGTTGAAACGGTAGCCACCACCTAAGCCACCAAAGGCCCCTTTGTAATTCTCACCCTCTTCGTTTTTTGAACCATAAGACCCTGCAGCAAATGCAATTAACGTCAATTGAGGCGTTAACGATTTCAGGCTGAACGCGCCAACATAGGCACTGTGACTACCAGAACTGACCGTGGTAAACCCGTTTTCAGGCGACGGCATTCCGATAAAAGAGTCATCACTGCACTTGGCATCAGACGCTCCAGAACAATCTAGGTACTCCCCATCATTGTAGGTGTAGCCCGCCATCGGAAAAATTTGAAAACCTGCAGGTTCAAATCCAAAGTAACTCAGTGGCATGAAGGTACCGACACTATAGTTGGTCTGCGTCGCGCCATTCGAGTACTCGTTCTTACCAAAGTTAAAATTCACAATGCCGACAGGGAACAACCATGAGCCGCCAATTCGCCATTCATGGGCATCTTCGTTGACTCGAGCATTCAGTTTACGGGCCTCATCAATGGCCAACGATCCAGAGAACGCCACGTTGCTATCGTCAAAATCAAAATTGTTTGCGTAAGAGATACCAACTTTGGTGATCACTTTGGTCGGGTCATCGTCCAACTTTTCCTGATTGGATTTCACCTCACCTTGAGCACAAGCCAGCATTGGAATAAAGAGTGTTGCCAATAGTGTTTTTTTCATAATATGAATCCTTATGATTGTAGCCACCATCGATCGCATAACGCTTCGATGCCTCACTATGTGGCCAACGAACAAAAAATGGTCGCACAATATATAGGGGTTTATACCGCGAATAAAGCGCTATAAATTTCCGTCATCGGCTTGAATTAAGAACGTGTCTGTGTCGCTATTTCGCATTCAAATGAATGAACACCCAATCATCGAAAGAATGAACGTGAAGTGCCGACTTCAATTTCCGAACCCAGTTCAAAGATCAGAAAATTGATTTACCAAAAATAGGGAACATTGGGGAAGAAAGCAGGTCATTAGACCAGTAAATTGCTGCGATTTGCCGTGAATTAGCTATAATCTTATTCAATTTCTAAAAATCGGTACTTTTTTCATTTAAAACTGATGCTGATTTGATAAAAATGTGGGAATATCGGTAATTAACTCACAATAAGGGAAGATAGCTGCAATATGTCTACAAAGTTAAGCATTCTAATTCTAAACGGGCCAAACCTTAACCTTTTAGGATTACGCGAACCAGGCCACTATGGAAAACAGACCTTAGACTCAATTGTAGAGACCCTATCTTCGCAAGCCAAGCAAGCCGGCATAGAGCTCGAACATCTTCAGTCTAATCGTGAATACGAGTTGATTGAAGCCATTCACGCCGCTCACGGAAAGGTCGATTTTATCATCATCAACCCTGCCGCATTTACTCATACAAGCGTAGCACTTCGCGACGCTTTACTTGGCGTGTCGATCCCATTTATTGAAGTGCACTTATCGAACGTCCACGCTCGCGAACCATTTCGCCACCACTCCTACCTATCTGATAAAGCGGAAGGGGTGATTTGCGGATTAGGGGCGCAAGGTTACGAATTCGCTTTAACTGCCGCCATTACTAAATTGACGCAGTCGAAGTAAACACAGACACTCCCAGCCCTTCTTGGGGCTGTCTTACTCACAAGATAAAAGAGAAAGAAAAGATGGATATCCGTAAAATTAAAAAGCTTATCGAATTAGTTGAAGAGTCTGGCATTGCTGAGCTAGAAATCTCCGAAGGTGAAGAATCGGTACGCATTAGCCGTAATGGCGTTCCTGCTCCAGCAGCACCGATTCAATACGCTGCGGCTCCAGCGCCTGCTGCACCAGCGGCGGCACCAGCAGCACCCGTAGCAGAAGCGGCACCAGCAGCCCCTGCCGCACCGGCGGGTCACCAAGTTCTTTCTCCAATGGTTGGTACGTTCTACCGTGCGTCTAGCCCTGATGCAAAACCATTCATCGAAGTTGGTCAATCAATCCAAGCTGGCGACACGCTCTGCATTGTTGAAGCAATGAAAATGATGAACCAAATCGAAGCAGACAAATCTGGTGTGATTACTGCCATCCTAGTTGAAGACGGCCAACCAGTTGAATTCGACCAACCACTCGTTGTTATCGAATAAGCGGGGCTCGCCTTATGCTAGATAAAGTAGTCATCGCGAACCGAGGTGAAATCGCACTTCGTATCCTTCGCGCTTGTAAAGAACTCGGAATCAAAACCGTAGCTGTCCACTCAACCGCTGACCGCGATTTAAAACACGTATTGCTTGCAGATGAATCTATCTGTATCGGTCCAGCACGCGGTATCGACAGCTACCTAAATATTCCTCGTATTATTTCAGCAGCAGAAGTAACGGGCGCGGTGGCCATCCACCCAGGTTACGGCTTCCTGTCTGAAAACGCTGATTTTGCAGAACAAGTTGAGCAGAGTGGCTTCATCTTTGTTGGACCAAAAGCGGAAACCATTCGCATCATGGGCGA
Organism: Vibrio olivae; assembly: GCF_042428525.1. Lineage (NCBI taxonomy): Bacteria > Pseudomonadati > Pseudomonadota > Gammaproteobacteria > Vibrionales > Vibrionaceae > Vibrio > Vibrio olivae. The sequence continues at coordinate 207,632 of NZ_JBHMEP010000005.1, read as the reverse complement.
CAAAGTCGCGGCCATCAATGCGATGAAGAAAGCGGGTGTTCCTTGTGTACCAGGCTCTGACGGTCCTTTGGATGACGATGATGCCAAAAACAAAGCGCACGCAAAACGCATTGGTTACCCAGTCATCATCAAGGCGTCTGGCGGCGGCGGTGGTCGTGGTATGCGTGTGGTACGCGCTGAGAAAGATCTGATCCAAGCGATTGCCATGACCCGCGCAGAAGCAAAAGCAGCGTTCAACAACGACATGGTTTACATGGAGAAATTCCTAGAAAACCCTCGCCACGTTGAAGTTCAGGTTATTGCTGATGGTCAAGGCGGCGCAATCCATCTTGGTGAACGTGACTGCTCAATGCAACGCCGTCACCAAAAAGTGGTTGAAGAAGCTCCTGCACCAGGCATTACTGAAGAAATGCGTAAATACATCGGTGAACGTTGTACTCGTGCATGTCTTGAAATTAACTACCGCGGTGCCGGTACCTTTGAATTCTTGTACGAAAACGGCGAGTTCTACTTCATTGAGATGAACACCCGTATTCAGGTAGAGCACCCAGTAACGGAAATGGTGACAGGTGTCGACCTTATCAAAGAGCAGCTGCGTGTTGCGGCAGGTCAACCGCTGTCTTTCACTCAAGACGATATCAAGATTCGCGGCCATGCCGTTGAGTGTCGTATTAACGCGGAAGATCCAGAACGTTTCCTTCCTTGCCCTGGTAAGATCGAACGTTTCCACTCACCAGGTGGCATGGGCGTTCGTTGGGAATCGCACATCTACTCTGGCTACAGTGTACCGCCACACTACGATTCAATGATTGGTAAGCTTATCACTTACGGTGAAAACCGTGATGTAGCAATTGCTCGTATGCGCAATGCGCTGGGTGAAATGATCATTGAAGGCATCAAAACCAACATTCCTCTTCAGGAAGAGATCATGAAAGATGAAAACTTCCAACACGGTGGCACCAACATCCACTATCTAGAGAAGAAGCTGGGTTTACAATAAGCCTGATTCGCAAAATACCGCGAATTACTCATTTCTTAATGCCCACTTCGGTGGGCATTTTTTATTTGCGCGCGATATAAGCTCAAACTCACCGGTGAGTTCTGCTACACTTTGCGCCAATTCAATCATTGAAAGAGCAAATGCTATGCCTTGGATTCAAATCAAGCTCAATGCCACCAACCAAAACGCCGAACAGATCGGTGATATGTTGATGGAAGAAACCGGAGCACTTTCCGTGACGTTTCTCGACGCTCATGACACGCCTGTATTTGAACCGCTTCCGGGAGAAACCCGCCTGTGGGGAGATACCGACATCCTGGCGCTGTATGACGCCGAATGCGATAGCAATTGGGTTATCGAGCAAATTAAAACCAGCCACATGTTAGCCCAAGACTTTGCCTATAAAGTGGAGCAACTTGAAGACAAAGACTGGGAACGCGAGTGGATGGATAACTTCCACCCAATGAAATTCGGCGACCGTCTATGGATTTGCCCGAGCTGGCGCGATATTCCAGAGCCAGATGCGATCAATGTTATGCTTGACCCCGGCCTCGCCTTTGGCACTGGTACCCACCCAACGACAGCGCTATGTCTAGAATGGTTAGAAGGTCTCGACCTTGCTGGTAAGACCGTCATCGACTTTGGCTGTGGTTCCGGAATTTTGGCGATTGCTGCAATCAAACTCGGCGCTGAGCGCGTGATTGGTATCGACATTGATCCACAAGCATTGCAAGCATCTAAAGACAATGCTGAACGTAACGGAGTTGCTGATCAGCTCAACGTCTTCCTGCCTCAAGACCAGCCGCAAGACCTGGTCGCAGATGTCGTCGTCGCCAACATTTTGGCCGGGCCTTTGCGTGAGCTTTCACCCGTTATCAGCGGATTAGTGAAACCAAATGGTGTCCTTGCCATGTCGGGAGTTTTAGATACTCAAGCGCAAGATGTCGCGAGTTACTACCAAGAACAATTCTCATTAGATGTAATTAAAGAGCAAAATGAGTGGTGCCGAATCTCTGGCGCGAAGCGAGATTAAACAAGAGTTTGCGCGTTAATTGTTTGAAAAACATACAGTTTACAAAAACAAATTGTAAATGCTCAAATAATAGTCTTTTCACGCACCGAAAAAATGCGTAAAATGCGCGCCCTTACTGCTACACAACTGTGATGACGTTTTGAAAATCGGAAATTACCAACTTAACAACAATCTGATCGTTGCTCCCATGGCGGGTGTCACCGATAGACCGTTTAGAGAGTTGTGTCTTCGATATGGTGCAGGTATGGCGGTCAGTGAAATGATGTCGTCAAATCCCAAACTATGGAAAACGTCAAAGTCAAAACAGCGCATGGTACATGAAGGCGAATCGGGCATTCGCTCTGTACAAATTGCCGGTTCTGATCCGCAGTTGATGGCAGAGGCAGCGCAATTCAGCGTTGAAAACGGTGCGCAAATCATCGACATAAACATGGGTTGCCCTGCTAAAAAAGTGAACAAGAAGCTAGCCGGCTCTGCGCTGCTGAAGTTTCCAGAATTAATCGAAGATATTCTGAAAACCGTGGTGGAGGCAGTCGATGTTCCCGTAACATTGAAAACCCGCACTGGCTGGGACACAGACAATAAAAACTGTGTTCATATCGCTAAATTAGCCGAAGACTGCGGCATTCAAGCTCTTGCTCTGCATGGCAGAACAAAAGCGTGTATGTACAAAGGTGAGGCCGAATACGACAGCATTAAAGCGGTCAAGCAAGCCATTTCAATTCCGGTTATCGCTAACGGTGATATCGATAGCCCAGAAAAGGCAAAGCAGGTTCTAGAGTACACTGGTGCCGACGCTTTAATGATTGGTCGTCCTGCCCAAGGACGTCCGTGGATTTTTCAAGAAATCCACCACTATTTGGAAAACGGCACCACGATGCCTGAACTTCCAGTTGCGGAAGTGAAAGACATCCTGCTTGGTCATGTTCATGCTCTTCATCAATTTTATGGAGAGTTCTTAGGCCCTCGCATCGCTCGTAAGCATGTGGGTTGGTACCTAAAAGAACACGAACAAGCGAGTGAGTTTCGCCGTACCTTCAACGCTCTCGAAGCTGCGAATGAGCAACTCGAGGTGTTGGAAGGTTATTTTGATAACGTTGCATCATAATTAAGAGAAGAGCTAGACCGAATATGTTCGAACAAAATCTGACTTCAGAAGCATTAACAGTAACGACAGTAACGTCACAAGATCAAATTACGCAGAAGCCTTTACGTGACTCTGTTAAAGCATCTCTTAAAAACTACTTGGCACAATTGAATGGCCAAGAAGTTACAGAGCTATATGAGCTAGTTCTCGCTGAAGTTGAACAGCCACTACTAGATACCATCATGCAATACACTCGCGGTAACCAAACTCGCGCAGCAACGATGATGGGCATCAACCGCGGTACTCTTCGCAAGAAACTTAAAAAATACGGCATGAACTAATTCAATTAGTTAAGTCATTGATTCAAAAGCCACTGCTCTTCCGAGTTAGTGGCTTTTTTCATTTTATGTGCCCCGATATGTACCCTAAAAACTAGGTCACTTATTCTTGACTCTTACCGCTGCTTTTAGAAAATAGCTCACACACAGATTAACAAGAGCGTGGCATGCAATACTCGATTCTCCCACTCACCTCCGCTGATTTGCCTCTGGCTCATGCGATGACCCAGGCTTTGGGCTGGCCGCATCGCCAACAAGACTGGCAACACATTCTCGACTTAGGAGACGCTATCGCGCTCAAAGATGACTCAAAGCTCATCGGGACTGGGGCGGTGTTACCTCAAGGTGACTACGCAAGCATAGGACTTGTGGTCATTGACCAAAAGTATCAGCAACAAGGACTTGGGAGAACGATTGTCGAGCAGTTAATCAATCACTCCCCTCTCGTGGATTGGTATTTAACCGCGACACTGGCTGGCGAGCCACTGTATCGAAAATTAGGGTTTCGTCACTATCAACGTGTACACCAATATCAAGCCAAGGTGAAACCACTCACTCCTGTTCCTGAAAACCGCCCATCGCAGCATACGATTGATGACTATCGACCTAACGATAGCGCTTCATTACAGCAACTTATGCAAAGCGCAACACAGATGAACCGCGACAAAATTGTTGATTGGTTGTGCCAAACCTCTCAGCGCATCATCGTACTCAAACACCTGCAGCAAATCACTGGCTACGCATGCTTGCGCGAGTTTGGGCGAGGCTTATGTATTGGCCCAGTGATCGCACAAACGGAGGATCAAGCCTGCTATCTGATTCGTGAGCTTTTAGCCGGAGTATCGGGGCAATTTGTGCGTATCGATATTCCCAGTCAGTATCGAATGATTGCAGCGACGCTGACAACCTTTGGACTCATGCAAGTGGACGATGTGAGTCAAATGGTCAAAGGCGCTACACCAACCATAAACCCGGACTGCACTCAGTTTGCGCTGGTCACTCAAGCCATCGGTTAATCGAAGCCCTATGAGAACCGGTGCCTAACGTACTGGTTTATCGAGTTTTCTATATCTCCGCAATGAAGTCGTCAAATTACTCTTTACTCGGAGAATGACTATTTGTTATGTTATAACAAATTATAAGTTATAGTATAACATTGCATGAATTCTCGTTTTTCTCTGTTGCCACCAGTGCTTGAAGTTAATGACTTAAGCCTCACAATCCAAGGTCATACCTTGGTTAATGACATCAACTTCTCATTATCCGCTGGTGAACGAGTGTGTCTGATCGGTGCCTCCGGGTCAGGAAAATCACTCACCGCAAGAGCGATCAGCGGGGTTTTACCTTGGTATTGCCAGCGTAGCGGTACCATCAAGGTAAATGGACAAGAAGTGAGTCATAAACCGGTACTCGCCCGCCCATCAACAGCACGTGTCGCCACGATTTTTCAAGATTCATTCAGTGCATTAAATCCGTTAATGCCGGTTGGCAAGCAGTTGGCATTGAGCGTCAATGCTGGCTCTCAGCATGCGCTATATCAGTTACTTGAACAGATGGAATTGGACAATATCGAGCAGATGATGAACCGCTTACCGAGCGAGCTATCGGGTGGGCAGCGTCAACGAATTTGTATCGCGTTTGCTTTGCTCAGTGGCGCCAATATATTGATTGCCGATGAACCGACGACGGCTCTTGATGTGATTAACCAACAACAAGTGGTGAAGCTATTAAAGCAATGCAGCGGACACCACTGCTCCCACAATGAACAATTGCATGGTAATCCGTTAGCGTTACTGTTTATCACTCATGATATCAGCGTTGCAGCTCAGCTCTGTGAACGCGCCTTAGTGATGGAAAATGGGCGCATTGTCGAATCAGCAACAATGGCTCAGCTTCTGAGTGCACCTCAGCACCCTTATACCCAGCAGTTAGTTCACGCGGCGTATCAAACCAACAGCGCGCGAGTGACCCAGCCCCCTTTTCAAAACGTTGCCAACGGATAAATCACGCGATGTCTTTTTTACAGTTAGAACAGGTCTATTATGCCTGGCGTTCAAGTACAACGCCGAGCGTCAACGGTGTATCACTCTCTTTAGACCCTCTCGAGTGCGTAGGGCTGGTTGGCGGCTCTGGTAGCGGTAAATCCACCCTCATCAAACTCATTCTTGGGCTTGCTAAGCCACAAAATGGTCACGTGTACTGGCAACAACAAGCGCTGCAACAGGCGTCGGCTCGTCAACTCAAGGATTACCGCCAAGCGGTACAATATATTCCTCAAGAGCCCCATACCTCGTTACCACCAAACCAAAACGTGGCTCAAGTGCTGAGCACCCCGTTAAAACACTTAAAAGGCCTTCGTGCTTCGTACCGTCAATTATGCCAAGCCGTAGACCAAGTTGAGCTACCGAAGGCAATATTAGACCGAAACATTACCGAATTATCCGGCGGGCAGGCTCAGCGTATCGCGCTGGCCAGAGCTTTGATTGTACAGCCCCAGTTTCTCCTCGCAGATGAACCGACCAGCGGTCTTGATCTGCCGTTACGTGAGCAAATAAAGCAACTGCTGATCAACGTATGCCAACAGAACAGCATGGGATTGCTGTTAGTCACTCACGATATCTCACTCGCCAGTGGGCTGTGCTCACGGTTATTGGTCATGAACAACGGCAGCGTTATCGAAGACCGCCCCACAGATCTGCTGCTCGCGTCTCCGCAGCACAGCTATACCCAACAATTACTGCAAGCGGTGCCAAGTCTGCCCGCCGCTCAACACGCTTACAAAGCCTAATAAAACCAAAAAGGAAATGACTCCATGATTCAACCAAAGCAGTGGCCATGGCTTGGTCTTATTGCCTCACTCTCTCTGCTCACCGGCTGCTTTGACCGTTCGTCATCCACAGCCGAACAACAAAAAGCGCAACAGAGCGAATCATCTCAACGCATCAAGTTGGCCATGTTATTGCCACCTCGTTCCGCGTTGAACCCGCTCAGTGATGACGCATTTAAACTCTCCCGTTGGAGCACAGCAGAAACCTTGGTCAAACTTGACCAGCAAGCCAACCTACTTCCTTCACTAGCGACCAGTTGGGAGCAGTTAAACGCGACCGAATGGCGATTTGAGATCCGTCCTGAGGTCATATTTCATGACAACACCCCTCTCACCTCTCAGGCGGTGGTTAATGCTTTAAATGTGGCGATATCTGCTTCACCAAAGCCTCGTATTTTGGATGGCGTTGAACTCTCGGTGCAAGCTGATGGTGAGCATGCGATCATCATCCGTACTCAAGTTCGCGATCCGCTATTACCACAACGGCTATCAAGCCCTCAGCTTTCTATATTGTCTCTCAATGCTTACGGTGAAAACGGGGTGATCAGCCCGGTTAAAGCAGGAACCGGACCATTTGTCCTTACCGCTCTCCATGGCACTAGCTCTGCCACGTTAGAACGTTTCGATGATTACTGGGGAGAAAAGGCACAAGCACCGGGTATCGATGTCAGCTTTGTACCTGACGGCATGGCAAGAGCGGCGGCACTGCGTACTGGAAGCGCCGATATTGTCGAGGCGATACCCGTTTCTCAGGCACCTCTTGTTGATCAAAACTTAGTGCATGAAGTTCCGATGCCGCACACCAATACATTATATCTCAACACTCGTCGCGGAGTGATGAGTGATCCAGCGATGCGTGCCGCTGTGCGCCAAGCACTTAATCGTGAGCAACTTGTCAACAATGTTTATGAACAGCGCGCTGATATCGCCAAAGGTCTGCTTGGGCCAGCAGTCGCTTGGGCTGAACAATGGCGACAACCGGTTAATTACCCTGTGCAAGCAGCGCAGCCAAAAGGGCAAACCATTACTTTAGCCACATTTACCGACCGAACGGAATTACCAGAAGTGGCGATCTACCTCGCACAGCAACTCACTGATGCCGGCTTTAACGTCAAGCAAGATGTACGCGAGTATTCGCAGATAGAATCCGATGCATTAGCCGGCAAGTTTGATGCGTTTATTTTATCACGTGCGACGGTACTCGACTCTGGAGATCCCGTTGCTTATTTATACAGTGATTTTAGCTGCGAAGGTTCATTCAATATCGCACAGCTATGCGACCCCAATATTGATCAAGCATTAAAAGAGGCTGCTCAACTCACTGGTGTTGAACGTCAAAAAGCAATTATCGCTGCCGAAAATGCCATTCTGGCAAGTGATGCGGCAATTCCAATGCTCCATGAACGTGTGATTCAAGGAGAAGCGGCTCATGTTCGTGGGGCGCTGCGTGATCCACGAGAGCGTGAACTGATTGATAACCACACCTACATCGCCCGCGATGAAGCGCTGTAAAGGTTAAACCACTATGCTTGTCGCTCTGATGAAATCTAAGCAGCGCATAATACCATGGGGCCAAACGAGACCTTACGCTTGGCTTCCGGCATTATCTCGTTTGGTCACGTTGGCCGCGGTGGTATGGTTAGTTGCCATGCTGCCTTGGCTATCGGGACAAGATCCCGCGCTGGCCATTTTGCGAGCGCGTTCAGCGGAACAAAATCCAAGTGTCGCAGCGTTGGAAGCGATACGCCAGTCATTAGGGCTCGACCAAGGGCCAATCGCCCTCATGTGGCAGTGGCTAGGCGGCATCATACAAGGTGATGCGGGTATCTCGTGGGTATCGGGGCGCCCCATTCTCCAAGGCATGCTGCAAGCGAGCGGCGTCTCTGTGTCTTTGATGAGCTTTGCGCTTGTTGGCGCTTTGCTGATCGCATTTGCGCTGACGTTACCTACATTACGCCGCGGATTACAGGGCCAAGCCTATCGTAGCAGCGGAATGCTTGCGGTCACCTTAACCGCGCTGCCTGAATTTCTGCTTGCCTCTTTGCTGTTGCTGATTGGCGCAGTATGGTTACGCTGGTTTCCGCCCTTTGGTTGGGGGCAGCCAGTACAGGTTGTATTGCCTGCACTGGCATTAGCAATTCCTGCTGGCGGTTATTTGGGACGTCTACTCTCCGATACCGTAGCCCAAGTATTCAGTGAGGCGTGGATTACCACATGGAGCGTTGCTGGCGTCAGTCGCCTTGCTATCGTTCGCGCGGTATTAAAGCGAGCACTGGCAACCACACTGCCTTTAATTGGCTTAGTATTAGTGTCTCTAGTTGGCGGGGCAATTGCGGTAGAAAAAGTGTTTGCGATTCCCGGGCTTGGCCGTGCAACTCTTGGCGCGGCGATTGCCAAAGATGTGCCTAGCTTGCAACTGGGTGTGCTGCTCATTTTGCTGCTGGCCTTTGCGGTAGGGGTTTGCGTCAATATGCTGCGCAGCATGCTCGTTGGCAAGGCTCTGCGTCAAGGTGCGATGCCAACCCCCAAAGAGAGCAGCATCACCACTGGAAAAGTCACGCGCTGGATGGCCATTTTCTGCGCGCTATTTCTTGGTGGTATTGTTGGCTTGGGTTTATTTCGGGACCCGTTTGCCATTGAGTATGCTCGCTTACAAGCCCCTTCGCTCACCCTGCCGTTTGGCGCGGATGCGATGGGTCGTGATTTACTGGCTCGCGTGGCTCACGGCAGCCTACATACTTGCTTTGTCGCATTGTGCGTCGCTGTCGTGTGTTTAGTGATTGGCTTTATGATCGGTCAATTTCCACGTTTAATGGCTGGGCCGATTGAAGTTGCTAATGCGCTACCTCCGGTTCTCACTGGATTGATCATTGCCGCGACTTTGGGCCCTAGTGGATTTGGCGCAGCCTTAGCGGTTGTGATTGTCAGTTGGGCACCTCTAGCGGCCCATGCGGCAAGTTTAATCAGTGATGTCAAAGCGCGCCCTTACATTCAGATGTTGCCGCTACTCGGTATTACCGCGTTACACGCAAATGTATTTTACGTGTTCCCAGCGGTGTTTCCGTCTCTGCTGAGGCATGCGATGCTACGTATACCAGGCATTGCACTCGCACTGGCGTCGCTGGGCTTTTTAGGGCTTGGCTCACCACCACCTAGCCCAGAGTGGGGGAGAATTCTTGCTGAGGGAATGCCTTATATTGAACGCGGCTATTGGGGCGTGTTGGCGCCAGCGCTATCACTGATTGTCTTATCGGTGTTTGCAGTGAGCGCAGCCAGCCTAAAGCCAACCACCTCACCAACCTAATAAAACCCCGCGCTATGGACAGCCACGGCGCGGGGCTTTGCTTAATCGATAAGCCTGAATCGATAAACCTGAGTTAAGAAGACTCACCTTGGTAAGGCGTAACAAAGCGCAGCCATAAATAGCCAAGGATACCCGCTATTAAGGTCGCAAGCATAATCCCAAGCTTGGCGTCCAGAAGCTGCTGCTGACTGTCATCAAAACTCAAAAGCGCAATAAACATCGACATGGTAAAGCCCATTCCAGCGAGGATCGACAAACCAAATATCTCTTTGAAGTTTAGCGAACTGTTGATTTCACCGACACCGGTTTTGACCGACAACCAAGTTAAGCTGAAGATGCCGAGCGGTTTGCCCACCAGCAGACCAAATACAATCCCCCAGGCAATCGGCGCATGCAGCATATTATTCAACGCTTGCTGCGTCACTTCCGTTCCGGCATTGAGAAACGCAAAGATTGGCACAATCAATAAACTCACTGGTTTATCAAGCAGGTTTTCCCATATACGCAGTGGCGTACGGGTTAAACTGGCTTTGCGTTGAATTTCTCCAAGAGCTGAATCTTTACTTTCATCACTTAACACTTCGCGATGCTCTTCGTCTGTGGATTGCTGAGGGTCGCTAAGCCGCTGGTAAATCGCACCTGCGGTATTTTTCATGGAGTGCGCTAAATGCCCTGGGTGCATTTTCGGTCTAGCGGGAATCGCCAACGCCGCCAATACCCCGGCAATGGTGGCATGAACCCCAGATTGCAAAATGAAATACCACAGCCCGAGCGCCAAGACCACATACCAAAACGGGCCGCGAATACCAAAGCGATTTAACGCCAATAAACCAACGAAGAATCCGGCGGCGATGTAGAGCGCATTCCACACGATTTGGTCTGTATAAAACAGCGCAATGACGATCACCGCGCCAATATCATCAACAATAGCAAGGGCGACCAAAAACACTTTCAAACTTGGATTCACTTTGCTGCCAAGTAGCGCCATGATCCCTAATGCAAACGCGGTATCGGTTGCCATCGGCACACCCCAACCACTACTGCCCTCTCCGCCGTAGTTAATCGCGTAGTAAATCAGTGCGGGAAACATCATGCCGCCCACCGCCGCTAAAATCACCGCCGCCGAGTTTTTAATCGAACTCAACTCTCCGGCAATAAATTCACGCTTTACTTCCAGCCCGAGAATGAAAAAGAACAGCACCATCAAGCCATCATTGACCCACTCATGGAGATCCATTTCAAGACGAAAGTCATCAACAAATAAGCCTAGAGTGACTTTTTCAAATTGGTGGTAAAACGAGGCGTAGTCTGAGTTAGCAAGAAACAGAGCGATAAATGTTGAAGCGAGAAGAATAATCGCCCCTGTGGTCTGATTATCAACAAACTCGTTAAAAGGTTGTTTTACATAACGGCTAAAAGAGCGCTCAAGAGGAGGGCGAATATCTTGAGATTGAGCGTCAGATTCATGGTCATTCGATTGCGTCATCGCGAGAAGTCCTTAATCTTAATTTGCGGTGCGCCAGCACCGATTTGAATTTACAGCATCACGGTTTACTCATTTATAACTCATTGATTACAAAATCATCCTATCACCAAAATGTGACACATGACAAAGTTTTGACTCGGTTTGACGAAAATTTCACCATAATTAAAATACACAAAAGCCAACCTCAATATTGAGATTGGCTTTTATTGCTTTTAGGTTACAGGTAACCAAAAGCTCTCAAAGCACTACAACGCTTTATGATAAAGCTCAATCACTTGCTCACGAGTCATTGGCGCAGGGTTACCGCCAGCGCAAGGATCGGCCAATGCATCATCTACCCAAGCCAGAATATCTTCTTCACTCACCCCCAATTCGGCAAATCCGCGAGGAATTCCCACTCGGCGATTTAAAGCATTGAGTGCATCGATGGCTGCAACACTGGCTTGCTCGCTGTCCATATCGGACGTATCTACCCCCAACGCTTTGGCAACTTGAGCAAATTTCTCGACTCGATATGGACGATTAAACTCACTGACGATCGGCAGCAAAATGGCATTGCATACCCCGTGAGGTAAGTCTTTGTGCGCGCCGGCGGGATGCGCCATGGCGTGTACCATACCGAGGCCAGCACTATTAAACGACAAGCCAGCGATAAACTGACCATACGCCATTATTTCACGCGAGTTAATGTCAGAGCCGTCATCGACCGCTTGTGGCAAACTTTGGGCGATGGTACTGATGGCCTCAAGAGAAATGTAATCCGTCAGCTTATGAGCGCCCACCGAAACGTAGGACTCTAGAGCATGGGTTAACGCATCAATACCGGTTGCTGCAGTGGTCGCGCTCGGAATGCCAAGCATCACACTGGGGTCATTCACTGAAATATCCGGAATAATTTTATCCGAGATGATGACATGCTTAACATGAGTCGCGGTATCGGTGATCACCGCGTTACTGGTGACCTCTGCTGCAGTGCCGGCAGTGGTATTAATCGCATACAGTGGCGCCCCCAGCTTGGAGACTTTTTCTACCCCATTGTAGTTGGCTATCGGCGCTGGATTCGCGGAAAGAATACGAATCGCTTTTGCGGTATCAATCGAGCTGCCGCCTCCAAAACCAATAATGTAGCGAGCGTCACTCTTTTGGTACATCGCCAATGCTTGGTTGACGGTATTGGTATCTGGATTAGGACGAACATCCTTAAACAGCGTGAGTTCGAGTTCACTTTCCATCAGTTTGTTGGCAAATCCGAGTTCAACTAAGGTCGGGTCGCAAATCAACAACCCTTTATCACCGGCATGCTCTGCTGTCAGACGCTCGATCAATGCATCAATCGAACCGACACCAGATAAGTTAATTTTTGGAAACGCTAGTTTAAACACACTCATGTTGTTTACCTCATAGATTAAATTCTTGTTTGAGAATTTCCATGTTCTCTTTGGTGACCCCTTCAGGCTCATAACCTGCTGATGTACACATCAGATACAGCTTGGCCCCTTTGTTAGCCACATCAATAAAATCAAAAGCTTGTAGAACATCAGCGCCGGAGGCCGTTGCGCCATGCTTCTCCCATACCGCCACATCATTGACCAGCAAAGACGCCGTGGTTCCGTCGGCCAACTCTTCAGAAGACGGCAAGCAGTAAGGAATCATGCCGACACCGCGTGGCACAAATGCCCGTACCTCGGGTAGCATTTTCCAGCAGGTATACGTGAACAGTTCGCTACTTTTAGAGATATCCGGATGATGAGAGAGTGCAATCAACTCCAGGGGATGGGTGTGAACCACAGATTTATGATCAGAACCTGCTTGACGCTTCGCGACTAATATTTTGATATGACTGATAAATTCTGATGTCGGTGCAAAGTTGTCACTCGCCTTACCCCCCCATAAAATACGGTAACCATTCGCTTGGTCATTAATGCGTAGAATGCAACCAGCGTAATCAGGGTCTCGCAGCTCACGAATACGCTGCCCTGTGCCTTTGACGTAATAAATACGCCCTGCGCTTTCCATGGGTAGTTGCAATGGCAGCGCTTTTTCTGGGCTATTCACCTCACCAACATCACCGTAAATATCGGTTAAATCCACGGAAATATTACCGCCATTGCGCTCGGCCCACTCACGCTGCCAAAGGTATTGGGACACTTCGCTGACTTTGGCGATTTCGTTTTTTACTGCGTCATTTAACTGAGTCATAACTAAACCTTTTAAAATTCGATAGGGTGAAAACACGTTATCGAGTAAGCAAGAAAGCGCATCAGGAGCCCGCTCTCTCTTACTTACTCGACATTCAGGGGAATTAACGTGTTTCGTTGATGGTGGCTTCGTAATCTTTAATGTCTTTCATCCAGTCAAAGCCCACCGGTACTTGGTTTTGCGCGCAGTAGTAATCCCACACCGCAGCCCATGGCAATGAGTGCGCTTCTTCCATCAAACCCAAACGCGTTGTGAAATCAAACTCGGCTTCTGCCGCTTTAAGCTGCGCGGTCGGCTCTAATAGCGCTTTAAGCAGTGCTTTTTGCGCATTACGTGTCCCGATCACCCATGCCGCCACTCGGTTGATCGACGCATCAAAGAAATCCAAACCGATTGAGACACGGTCTTGTAGTTGATTACGTACGATTTCACGCATGATGGCTTGCGTTTCATCATCAAACGAAACCACATGGTCCGAATCCCAACGAACAGGGCGCGTCACGTGTAGCAGCAAATCTTGAACGTAGAGCGAACAGGCGCTGATTTTGTCGCTGATCATCTCTGTGGGATGGAAATGGCCAGCATCCAAACACAGCGCGGTGTTGCGAGTTGACGCGTATGCCAAATAGAATTCATTGCTGCCCACGGTGTATGCTTCTGCGCCGATACCAAATAATTTACTTTCAACGGCGTCCTTGTGGTAAGCCGGGTCAATCTTTTCTGCCAACGCGTCATCCAGCGCATCCAATAGACGTTGACGCGGTGCAAGGCGGTCAACGGGCATGTCTTTCATACCATCGGGAATCCAGATATTCATTACTGACGGCGACCCCAATTCACGACCGAAATACTCTGAGACCTTGCGTGAGGCTTTCACATGCTCCACCCAGAACTGACGAACTTCTTCGCTGGGATGTGAAAGCGTTAAGCCATCATCCGCTTTAGGGTGAGAGAAAAGAGTTGGATTAAAATCGAGCCCAAGATCGTGTTGTTTTGCCCACTCAACCCAGCGAGCAAAGTGCTCAGGCTTAATTTGGTCACGCTCGACATGCTCATCACTATCGAGATAAATGGCATGTAAGTTGACGCGCTTTTTGCCTGGAATCAATGAGAAGGCTTTTTCCATATCCGCGCGCAGTTCGGCAGGCGTGCTTGCGGCACCTGGATAATTACCTGTAGTTTGAATACCGCCGCTTAGCGCCACATCAGGAGATTCAAACCCTCGCACATCATCGCCCTGCCAGCAGTGAATGGAGATCGGCGTGGTTTTTAGTTCGGCTAACGCTTGCTCGGTGTCGACACCGTAGCGGGCAAACACTTGTTTGGCGTTTTGATATGCAGTTGTAATGTGTTCGTTGCTCATGTTGGGTACCTATTTTTTGATCTGTTGGTAGCGGGATTTGATTTGGGCTAATCCCTCGACGTTATTGGGTTGGAAATAGTGAACATCAGAAGACGCATCAATGATTTGTCGCGCTTCTTCAAGCGAGGTAATGATGTCCGAGGCAATAAATTGATTTACCACGTTGCCTAGCGCAGAGGCTTCTGTTGGTTCGGTTGAGACCGTGATTTGGCAGACATCCGCGCACAGTTGATTAAGCAGTTTGTCTTGTGTTCCACCACCGACAATACGCAGTTCACGAATCGGCTTTGCCGTGACTTCACTGAGCTGAGCAAGTACCTCGTCATACGCCAGCGCTAAACTGTCATACACGCAGCGCAGCACTTGAGATAGCGTGTCTGGTGCAGGTTGACCACGTTTGATAAACCACTGCTTGATGGCAGTCGTCATCGAATCAGGGTTAAGAAAGTCGTTGTCATTGGGATTAAGCACAAACTCAAATGGCGTTGCTTGGCGCGCCAGCATGGCAACGTCGCTAAACATCAAAGAAGGATTCTCTGCTTTAATACGCTGAATAAGCCACAAACCCATGATGTTTTTCAGCACGCGATAGCGGCCATCAACGCCACCTTCATTAGTAAGATTGTATTGATAAGCCAATTCGCCGGTGTAAGGCTGCTCGCTTTCCACGCCAACCAAAGACCAAGTGCCCGAACTTAAATACGCCATGTTGTCGCCGGCGATAGGCGTTGCAGCAACAGCAGAAGCTGTATCATGACTGGCGACAGAGCACACAGGAATGTGCACATCCGCAATTTGGTATTGACCAATAATGCGATTTGGCATTCTAGGCTCAAGCAGCCAATCCATTTTTGCTCCGCACGCTTCAACCAATGCTTTGTTCCAGGTTTTGGCTTCGCAGTTGAGCATCTGGCTAGTCGATGCATTGGTGTATTCGCAATGCTTTACACCACACAGCTTGTAGTTGAGGTAATCTGGAATAAATAGCAAGGTATCGATATCAGCAAACCATGATGGCTGCTGATCAGCGATGGCTTTAAGTTGATAAAGGGTATTGAACGGCAGAAACTGAATGCCCGTGGTCGCATAAATCTCTTCGCGAGTGAGTTGGCTATCGACCAATAGCTGGTCAAGAACGCCTTGCGTACGTTTATCTCGATAACTGACAAACTCCCCCAAATGCTTGCCAAACTTATCCAGCAGTACGAAATCCACACCCCAAGTATCTATACCCAGCGAGCACACAGGAATATCTGCCGCCAACACCTTATTGATACCCACTTTGATCTCTTCGAGGATCGAGTACAGCGCCCAGCAGGATTCTCCCTCTGTCATCACCTGCTGATTTTGAAATCGATGAAACTCTTGAAGTTCGATCTTTTTATCTTTCAGATAACCGACCATCACGCGCCCACTGGACGCACCTAGGTCTATTGCTATTACCGCTTTCATCGTCAATAACACCTCTTGTTCTTTACAGGTATTAAAGCGTTTTCAGCCAGCAAATAACTTCAAATATCGTCCTTTAAAAACGCAAATGCTGCGTTTTTTTCAAGAAGCTTATGCGGCATTTCAAATTTTTGTGACCCAGCTGAACCTCATACCAATTTGGCACGTTGCAATGCAAAAAGCCCCACCGAAGTGGGGCTTTGACACCAAATAATCGCCATCGTTATGCGAGATAAAACACCGACTCTAACTCCAACGATTGTGGTGAGTTATCAGCGTTCGTCGCCATAATGTCTTGCATAAAGGCCCACCATTCTTGGCAGGCAGGAGTCTCAGCAACCTGCTGCCAGAGAGCCTCATCTTCGATTTCCACATAGCCAAATAGCTGGTGAGTCGCTTGATGGAAAAAGATCGAATAATTGTGCCCACCATGCGCTTTCAGTTCTTTGACTAACTCTGGCCATATTTCGTTATGGCGTTTCTGATATTCTGCTTTACAACCTTGATTCAGTTGCATCACAAAGGCTTTACGAATTAACTCACTCACAAAAAAACTCCTTACTACGATTTATCACGCTGGGTGATCCAAGTGGTGGCCGCAATGAAATAAAGGATGGTTGGGTAGATGACAAACGCTTTGAACGAGTCAAATGCCGCTTGATAATCCGCCCCAGAACCCCACACTTTCAGCGCCGATAACACCATCGCTGCTAAACAAGCGAGAGCGATCGCGCCGCTGACTTTCTCAAGTGTCCCTGCAGGTTTATGTACCGGTTGCTGTTGATGTTCCTGTTTCGCTTGTTGTTGATGACGCTGAGCTTCTCGCTCTAGGCTTTGCTCGTACTCGGCTTGTTGTACGCGGTAATCGTCGCCCGCTCCCATCGATTTCGCGAGTAAGATGTACACCACCATGGATAACAGATACGTTGGCACAAATAAGAAGAACAGGTGCAAAATACCTAACTGCTCACAACTCACCGCAAACACCACGCCAATTGCCCATGCCAGCAGTGCTGCCTTATTCAAGCTATTACCTTGATACTGAGACCACAGTGGCGTTAAGCCGATTTTTTTAAAGACCCAATGCTCAGACACCACGATTGCGCCAACGGGTGCCAGTAACAGTCCCATATAACCGACAAAGTCTAAAAGACGAGTAAACACAAATGGAAAACACGCAATGATTGCTGTCACGATGCCAACAATGGTGGTGATATACGCTCGAGATTTACTGGGGAAAATACTTTGAATCGCGAGACCGGCGCGGTAAATCGTCGGATTAGAGGTTGTCCAGCCTGCAATGATCACTGCAATAATGCCAGTTGCTCCTAACGCTGCGTAAGCAATGCCGCCCGCATCAAGGTTAGACATAGTGGTTTGCAATAACAGCATCGCACCGGCCCCCATAATTCCGGCACAAATCCATGCGATATAATGGCCAAAGAACATGCCAAAGGCAGAGAAGTAACCGTATTTCGGGCTCTTCGCAAAACGCAGCAAAGCCATGTCGCCAAGGGAACCATGCATCGCGAGGTTACAGACCCAAGCGAATGCTGCGATCTGCCAAAATGTCATCGAAGGAGAGCCATCTGGTGTTTGCCCCGTCCAGATATATTGATCCGCCAATGCCGTAAACTGACCAAATCCGGTAAACGCTTCACCGTTGCCAAGGTTACTTAACGCAGGCAAACACACCATGCCACCGGTCACAAATACCACCAGCAACCAAGGTGAGCATACCGTGGCAAATTGCGCACACTTTTTAAATCCAAGCACCGCAATCGCCACCACAATCGCGCCCACGGCTAACGCCACCGCAATGAACGCCCCACTGTTTGGGTACCAATGGGTCTGGGCTGGAATATTAAATAAGATTCGTACCGCTGATGCTGAAACCGTGATCATGGCACCACCCAACGCGCAAAACAGTACCGCATTCACCACGTTATACACTTTATTGAAACCCGGGCCTGCAATACGTCTCAAATATTCGTACACAGTTAACCGTGATTGGGTCGCAATCGGCGCGGTGATCAGCGCCCACGTCAGCACGGCCATAACGTTGCCGACTAACAGCCCCATTAAAATATCAAAAGTACTGGCACCCCATGCTACAAAGGCCGCGCCAATCACAAATTCAGTTCCGGCGACGTGCTCACCAGAATAGGTCCCGAGAAAGTGCCGCCATCCTAACAACTTATGCTGCGGCACTCGTTCTTGTTCGTACTCATTGAGCTCAGTCTTACTGTGCTCAGTCGTCGTAGAGGTAATAGTTGTAGACATTATCGTCTCCTTGCTATTCATAAGCTTTTGTTTCAACCGTCATTTTTTCCAGCGGCTTTTTATTGTTGTGACTCATCGCTCTCGCTAAGGTAGGGTGAAATGAAAACGTGAGTTTTTGCGCTGTTAGCTTACGAAGTTGAGCAATTTAAACCTTGGCGATTTGGCGCTTCTCGAGGCGCAATTCGGTCAGTTTATTAAGGTGGGTGACGCGTTGTTCACACTTTTAACATTCTTAAAATCTAAAGAAAAAAAGTGGGAGACTTTGAGGAGAAATATCGTCGATATGCTTCTAAAATCGGGTATCTGATGAGGAGGCTGATGTCATGATTTATCTAAAATCGAACGAGTTTTTCATGAATTCTCACAGTTCTGTGACCACGGAACTACGAGCGCCACAAGAACCGTATCCAGAACATGCCCATAACTTTGAAGAGTTGATTATTGTTGCCCACGGCAGCGGGACGCATGTCATGAATGATGTGCCGATGAACATCAGTAAAAACTACGTGTGTTTTGTCGCTCGTCAAGACCGTCACTTATTTGATCACGTCGATAATCTGTTTTTGAGCAATGTATTATTCGAGCGCGATAAACTCCCCTTGAGTGCCGAACTACAAAAGTTCATTCCGCAAAGTGATGATGATCAGCATGGTTGGTTTATCAGTGAAGAAACAGCGCATCGTGCTAACCAAATTATTCAGCGATTGGATGTCGAATCACACATCGACAGTGATGAATCACAGATCATTGCCCAGGCCCTGTTTCAGCAATTGATTGTCGAGTTATGGCGAGGAAAAGTGACCGAAATAGACACCCTTAGCCACGACGATAAAATCTGTTACGCCCTGGCAAAAATTCAGCGTGGTTACTCTCAATTGCATGATATCGATGCGCTTGCCGAGGAAGTTAAACTCTCTCCGCGTCAACTGACAAATAGCATCAAAAAATACACCGGCATGAGCTTTAACCAATATCTCCATTACACACGGGCTTGCCGTGCATTATCAGCCATTCTCTATACCGAACAGTCAATTACCGACATCGCGTTTGATGTTGGCTACCAAGATAGCAACTACTTTTCGACCAAGTTTAAACAAGTCTTTC
Organism: Vibrio olivae; assembly: GCF_042428525.1. Taxonomy (NCBI): domain Bacteria; kingdom Pseudomonadati; phylum Pseudomonadota; class Gammaproteobacteria; order Vibrionales; family Vibrionaceae; genus Vibrio; species Vibrio olivae. The sequence goes on along the minus strand of NZ_JBHMEP010000005.1, from coordinate 188,159 downwards.
ATACCACGCCGCGTGATGCTCGGCTGAAAGGAGAGACGCAGCCAGCGCTGCGTTAGACATAAAAAAGCCAAGCATGATGCTTGGCTTTTAGTTACGAATCAGCGATTACGCTTGGCCACGCCGACGACGCCATAAGCCAACGCTCGCAAGGCTCAGAATCAAGCCCAAACCAAATGAACCGACCTCTTCTTCCTCATCTGGGTCGCTATCACTAAAGCGCAATTCCAACACCGCGGGATCGTGGTCTGATGCTCGGAATTGATCACGGTATTTAGGAAATCCATCCCCCTTGTAATCATCGCTGTAGTCAAACACCGTAGATTCCGCCGCATTGATATGCCAATCCCCTGCATCAACCACAAATGCCTCTAAACTTGGGCTGATCAACAAGTGATCCAGTGTGCCGACTTCGTCATTGTATGAATAACTCCAACTGTCATCATGGAAGAGCTCAACCGCATTAATGTAGCCGTAGTTTTGGCTGATGACAGCACCTTCGTCACCAAACTGCTCTTGGCCATCGATCGAAGTATTGCGCGCTGCGCGAATCTCTTTACCATATTTTTCAGCGCTATAATCGGTAAGCACCAAAATAGGGTCTTCTTTGGCATAAGCGTTCATATCGCCAAGTAGCACCTTGTAACCATCGATATTCGCCAGTGCATCACCTAACGCCACCGCCCCTGCGACACGGAAGTTCTCACATGAGCCTTGGAAGTCGGGATCCTCCCCTCCTTGTCCGCCTTCACTTTCCGGCGCGGCATCTTCCCAACAGGTTGAACCTTTGGATTTTAGGTGATTCACCGCCACGGTGATGGTTTGGCTTCCATCAGCCAAGGTAAAGCTTGGGGCAAGCGTGTCACGTTGGTAGTTAACGCCATCTTCGATAACATCGCCATCGCTATCCACCACGGCGGGCGCATGCTGCTCAGGCATTGCAATCACACGAGATTGACTTAAGCTCACCACGCTACTGCGATAAATCACGCCAACAGAAATCGCATCCGTACCAACAGAGTCCTCCTCGTTGGTCACCCCATCGCCATTTGAGTCAACCGCCACGAATTGATATTGCTTCTCAGGGTCATCAATCACAGCGTTCAATTGCTCAACTAGCTGACGAATCGCCCCGCTGTCACCAAAGCCGTTATTTTCAATTTCCATCAAGCCGACAATATCAGCATCAAGCGCGGCAATCGCCGCCACGATCTTGGCTTGTTGCACTTCAAACTCTTCGTAACTTTCCGCTCCGCGATTACTACCAAACTGGTTGCTGTCTCCACCAAATGGCGAATTAAAGTAGTTAAGAACATTGAAGCTGGCAATGCGTAAATCGCCGTCATCGGACACGTTCGGCGCCTCTGTACGCGGTGAGTTATGCACAAAATGACTGCTATCCAATTGATTGGTCACAATCAAACGATACTCATCATAGCTATATGAAATCACACCTTCAGCACCCACCAAGGTATCATCAACACGGATATAATCTTCTGTCGAACCATCTTGATCGGCATCGGTTAACCCGAAATCTGGGTAGTAAGGAATGGTGGCGTTAGACGTTCTTTGGTCGGACTCAACAAACAGGCGACGATCGGCATTATCTGCACTCGCCTGCAACGACTCAGCAGAACCGGCTGCAAAGTGCTGGTTTGGTTGATAGTTCAGCTGACCTTGCGCGACCACCATATTATTGCGGCTGGCGTCATAGTCGTAGCTGAAGGTTCGAGTGACACGCATGTCCAAGCTTTGTGGTAATGAAACCAACATGCCTTCGTAGCGTTCGAGCGTATCGGCAAAGCTTTGATCGCTCTCTATCACCTCGATGGGTTGAGCTTGTGGCGCAGATTGCTGAGACTCAACAACCCACTGATTGTTACCAACCGACAGTTGAGTCAGGTTGTAGTATTCTTGCACCTGACCTTTCGCGCACACCACATCACCAGGCTCGAGATCGGAGGTGGTTTGCCCGGTGTATACAAACAAGCCTTCAGAAGTCAAAGGGTTGCCGTCATCCGACAAAGCCTGCAGGTAGAAACCACGAGTCAGTCCCGTCGTTACCGCACTCACCACGCCTTCGACAAAATATTCTTCATCCGTAATGTAAACACCATCAGGAATCAAAGGCGACGTAGCGCCTTCACCTTGAATGTCTTGAATCGCGGTAAAGCTTGGCGCACTGCCATCGAGCGTACAGGTAAAGGCTTCCAGTGCTTCCACGTCATCGAGTGAGCCCAAACCATCAATATTATTTTGTGCTAGGCTCGCCCACTGTGAGGCATTAAACACTGGGGTAGGTGTCAATGCATCATGATAGCGGACTAAGGTTTGATTCTCCCCCCAGCTCTCGTCGCTATCGACCACACCCACCACATCAACCAGCTCATCATTAAGGTACAAACCAATGGCATCATTGCCGTTAAAATTGGCTACTGAGTTGTCTTGTAAATCGGTGACGGCCAAAATATCACTATTGGCACCTGAGTGAGCAATGACATACACATCGCCAGCGGAGATCGTAACACTCTCTAACGAAGTGGCAGCTTGCCAAGTGCCACCATTTGACTGACGAGCAATGGAATAGCCATTTAGCGTTACGGTTTCGCTGCCAGTATTGGCAATCTCGACTGCTTTATTGTAGCTTGAGCCTTCCACATATTGTGAGATAACAATCTCGGCGTGGGCCGACATTGCCATCATTGAGCCGATGGCCGTAGCCAACACGCTCTTAGTTCGTTTACTTTCCATAAGTCCCTCATCACCTTTTCAGCTTTGTTGTTGTGATTACTGAAAAGGCCTTCCATGTCTCAATGTTGTTATTTGCAACCTAGTGTTGCGCGTACAGTGTTCAAGTTTTTTGTGCAAATTCAAACCATTCACCCAGCCTATCGAGAGATAAATCTCATACAAAGGACAGATATTTATAGATTGCGCATGATTTCAACAAACAAAGTAAGATAGGAAAAAGACATTAATATTACGCATTGATTTAAATAAACTTTTTTACTAGATATCAAATTTTAGATATAAAAAAACCTTCGCTATATGCGAAGGTTTTTAGAAGTTTATTGATGGAATTAGCAATTAGGTACGAGAAACAAAACCAATCGCTTTAAATACTTGCTCGAGGGTCTTATTTGCTTCTGCAGACGCCTTTTCTGCGCCGGCTTTCATTACTGAATCGAGGTAGGCGCGGTCATCACGAATACGTCGATATTCCGCTTGTACCGGCTCAAGCATCGCGACCAAAGCCTCACCCACATCTTTCTTAAACGGACCGTACATTTCTACGCCTTGATACTTAGCTTCAATCTCAGCAAAGCTCATATTGGTCGCTGCAGCGTACAACCCCATCAAGTTCGAAATGCCCGCTTTGTTTTCAATATCGTGAGCAATACGTGGCGGAGTTTCAGTATCAGTTTGTGCTTTATTGATTTTCTTGAGGATCGATTTCGGATCTTCAAGCAACGTAATCACGTTCTTACGGTTATCATCCGATTTCGACATTTTCTTGGTCGCATCTTGTAAGCTCATGACACGCGCATTCACTTGAGGAATGTAAGGCTCAGGCACGGTAAAAATCGGCTGCTCTGGGCTATAAATATTATTAAAGCGTGTTGCAATATCGCGAGCCAATTCAAGATGTTGCTTCTGATCACTTCCCACCGGTACTTGGTTGGCTTGATACAGTAAAATATCGGCCGCCATCAATACAGGGTAATCAAATAAACCGACATTCACATCATTCGCATAACGGGCAGATTTATCTTTAAACTGGGTCATGCGATTGAGTTCACCCATTTGGGTATAACAGTTAAGAAGCCAACCTAGTTGAGCATGCTCTGGGACGTGTGACTGAACAAATAGCGTGCTCTTTTTAGGATCAACACCAACCGCAAGACAGATCGCCAGCGCATCTAATGTTGCTTCATGCAGCGCTTGCGGATCTTGGCGAACCGTAATTGCGTGCAGGTCAACAACGCAGTAGTGGCAGTCGTAGTCATCTTGCATTTGTTGCCATTGACGTAGAGCACCCAAGTAGTTACCAATACTTAGTTCACCAGAGGGTTGAACACCACTCAATACGATGGGTTTGCTCATGAGAATGATTCCTTTGACTTCTTAATAGTTAAATGAAAACCGCACATGCTTTGTGCGGCTTTAGCAGTGTACTCATTGATGAGTATTTTACTAGCCCTTTTCAGCCATTTATGCTGATACAGGCACAAGCTCGAGCAACTGCGCGATGTTGTCAGCCACAAAGCTCGGCTCAGATTGGGCGATCGGTTCACCATGGTTGTAGCCGTAGGTTAAGCCGAATGAGGCACAGCCTGCGTTTTTCGCCGCAAGAATATCGTTCTTAGAGTCCCCAACCATCAACATTTGCTGCGCCGTTAATTGATGCTTTTCTAATAACCAATTCAGCGCCACAGGATTTGGCTTTTTCTCAGCAAATGCGTCACCGCCTAATACATCGCTAAACAAATGCGCTATACCATGCTGAGCCAAAATATCAGGCACAAACTGTGACGGCTTATTCGTGACCACCGCGAGAGTATACCCCGCTTGATGCAGAGTATTCAGTGTTGAAGCCACATTGGCGTATAGGTGGCTAAGCTTGTGTTCGGTTTCAGCGTAATATTGGTCAAACAGCTGACGCGCCTGCGCTCTGAGTTCATCGCTCAAGCTTGGATCAACCGTCAGGCTCTGACTTAACGCGCGGCCAATAAGGATATCGGCTCCGTTGCCAACGTAGTCACGTACTTGGTCTTCACTCACCGCTGGGTACCCCAACTGTTGAGCGGCTTTGTCAGCAGCGACCGCAAGGTCTGGCACGCTGTCGAGTAAAGTACCATCAAGATCGAAAGCAATTAGCTTTATCTGGTCTAAATTTGGGCTCAAAATGGTTTCCTAATTAAGGGAGTATCGTTACTGAACATCTGAGAGCTGCGCGCGCATCTCATCAATCACGGCTGTGTAGTCCGGTTGACCAAAGATGGCCGAACCAGCGACAAACATATCCGCGCCCGCTTCGGCGATTTCCCGAATGTTGTCAACTTTAACACCACCGTCAATTTCCAAACGAATATCACGCCCTGAAGCGTCAATGAGTTTACGAACGGCACGCAGTTTATCCAACGTATGGGGAATAAAGGATTGGCCACCAAAACCAGGATTCACGGACATCAATAAAATCATATCGACTTTATCAAGAATATAATCAAGGCAACTTAATGGTGTGGCCGGATTTAAGACCACGCCCGCTTTACAGCCATGCTCTTTAATCAGTTGTAGAGTGCGATCGACATGTTCAGAGGCTTCGACGTGAAACGTGATCATTGAAGCGCCCGCTTTGGCAAAATCAGGAATAATGCGGTCAACCGGCTTTACCATCAAATGCACGTCAATCGGCGCAGTAATGCCGTAGTTGCGTAGCGCCTTACAGATTGGGGCACCAAACGTTAGGTTAGGCACATAATGGTTATCCATTACGTCAAAATGCACCACATCGGCGCCAGCCGCGAGGACATTTTCAACCTCTTCACCTAAGCGTGCAAAGTCGGCGGATAAAATGGATGGAGCAATAAGAAAATCTTTCATACCTGACCTCAATGGCTAACAAATCGCATCAATGCTTATCACACTTTTCGTGCGTTAATTTACATCGATTCTACCTAAGCCAGCGCTGAGATCCTAGCGTTGCTTTGAGTTGGTTAGCATCGCTTCAATAGTATGCGGGTTGAACAGTGCCAATAGTTCATCAACCTTGTTACGCCCAGCGCCATTACGACTGATGGTGCGTTTGACTTTCACAACATTAAGCTCCGCACCATGGTAGAGACGGCGGGTTAAGGTGGTATCGTGATTCGAGATAAGGACGGGGATGCCACGTTCTTTCGCTAAACGCTCAGCCACATCAGCCAAGGCCGCTTGATCATCCAGCGAGAAACCGTTACCTGCGTACGAAGTAAAATTAGCGGTCGTTGAAAGCGGCGCGTATGGCGGGTCACAATACACCACACAGCCCTTACGAGCTCGTTTGAACGTCTCGGGATAACTTTCGCAGACAAACGTTGCCTTCTTGGCTTTTTCAGCAAAAAACTCCAGCTCTTGCTCTGGGAAGTACGGTTTTTTGTAGGAACCAAACGGTACATTAAAACCGCCTTTTTTGTTGTAACGGCATAGACCGTTAAAGCCAAATCGGTTCATATAAAGAAAAGCCAAGGAACGATAGAAGGTATCTTCCGTACGATTGAACTGCAGTCGCACATCAAGGTAAACCTCTTTGCGGTTATTTTCCGCAACAAACCAACGCTTGGCTTCCGTGATGTACTGCTCTGGATGCTCTTTCAATAAGTTGTAGAGATTGATCAGATCCGGATTGATGTCGGCCAGCAAGTAGTGCTCATAATCGGTATTAAGAAAGATAGAGCCAGCCCCAACAAAGGGTTCCACCAGCTTCTTTGCTGCTGGTAAGTGACGCTGAATATCTTCAACTAAGCCGTATTTTCCACCCGCCCACTTTAGGAACGCCCGCTGCTTCTTCATCAACTGTTCTTATCTTTCAACCACAAATTAAGGCTGCGAAATGTAACATATTTTATCGCTAAGCTCAGCGTTATTTCACTCGGTCAATCTCACGATGGACCTGACTGAGCGATTTTGCCCAAGGCTCCAACTGTTGAACATCACTTGGTAAGGTCGAGACCGCATCACGTGCCAACTGAATGGTTGGATAGTTGCCGTAAGAGACGATAAACCAATCTCTTTCATTGCGCACTGTTGGGTAGATATACACATCACCGTCGAGGTTATGGCGATCCAAAAACTCTTGAACCTCCGACACTGAACTGAGTGCGGCCAATTGCAGAGTATAACTGCGTGGCGAGAACGCCTTTAGCGCTTCACGTGTATACGAGAAAGTAATGACTGGCTGAGCGGACTCAGCGTCTGCAGTACTGGATGCCTCTGCAGTTTGAGGCGCAGGGTCACTCAACGTTTGAGCTTGTGCTGCCTGTTCAGATTCTGAGCTGGAGACCTGGTTTTGGCCATCGTCATCCTGCGCTTGCAGTTTAGCCGCATCAATCGCTTGAATCATCGCTGAGGTATCGACCTCTTGCGGTTTGCCATCCAGTAATGCATCCACCACATCAGAGGTGATCACGACGCGCTGTTCACCAGAATCTTGGCTATCAACGCTGGTGGTGCTCTGTGTGACATCGGGTGGCAAAGCTGATGAGTCATCCTCAGCAGCATCATCGGCAGCAGGAGGCACTGGCACTTCAACATTTTCCATGTTGCGCTCTTGTGGCTCTGATTCCAAGGTTGGAATCACGGTTTGTTCCATCTGTGTTTCCAACTGTTGTGCTTTTTGTTGAGCGGTTGGCTGATTCATCATCCACCAATAGCCGCCGCCGATGAGCAGCAACAAAATCAACACAATCAGAGTAATCATCAGTGGCGATCCAACAATCGAACGGATCACGATACGTTTTTCTGGCTTGTGGTCACCCAAGGCCATAATCTCTCCCGGTAGTCGTCCTGCTTTACGATAGGCGTTTCTGACTCGCTTCTCGGCACTGTCTTCGACAAAGCGTATCACGAGTTGTTCAAAGAATCTGTCGGCATCATCTCGACTTAGAGGTTCTATTTCTAAATCAATCGGCTTTTGCTCTTGACCATAACTGAGACGGGTGAGTAGTGGTTCAAGGCTATTTTCCTGCGCAAACATCACCACGCTAATGTCCCACTTCGGGGTATTTTGCGCTTCAAGGACGAGCATCCACAGCTCAGAAACAAATGTTTCACTCAAGAGATGGGCATCATCAATGACGATCACAATATTGCAGTTATCATCACTTTTCAGACGAGAAAAACTGTCGACAAGGCTGTCGTGAGGGTTAAATAAAGGCTCAGAAAGCAGTTGAGTCAAGACGGTTGTACGGCGAGATTCGTCATCTTGACTTGGGTGACACATCAAAAGTGACTGATTTTTATCTTGAGCCCAAGCTTCAAGAAAGCGCTGAGCGAGCCAAGTCTTACCTGAACCAAACGCACCGCCCACGGTGACAAAATTGGAACCATAATTGGTTAACAACTGTAAGCGTTCTAGCAGATCAATCTGCGTATCAAGCTCCAACACGCGTGGTTGATGCGTTACATTCATGTAATTGTCGTCCTACTGACCATTGACTGGCAAAATAAATCAGAGGGTGCGGCAGTAATCGATAGCTTGTTCAATGATCGAGTCTGGCACTCCTTTCACCACTTCAGCGCGCCCAATGTCTGTCGGCAACACTAATCTCAGTTCACCAGAAAGGACTTTTTTGTCGCGCATCATGTGACGCATGAAATCATCAAACGACATGCTCTCTGGTGTATGAACTGGCAGGTGAGCTCTTTTCAGTATAGAGACAATTTTTTCGACTTGCTCTTCGCTGATAAGACCTTGAAGCTGAGCAGTTTTTGCCGCCATCGCCGTCCCCGATGAGACTGCCTCACCGTGTAGCCAATTACCATACCCCAACTCGGCCTCAATGGCATGACCAAATGTATGACCTAGGTTCAGCAATGCGCGAATACCTGATTCTTTTTCATCCTGTGCAACCACTTCCGCTTTGATTTCACAACATCGTGCAATGGCGTAAGTCAGCGCTTGTTCATCCAAGGCATATAAGGCATCAAGGTTATCATCCAACCAATCAAAGAAAGGACGGTCGTAAATGATGCCGTATTTGATCACTTCGGCCATACCCGCAGCAAACTCGCGGTCTGGCAAAGACTTCAAACAATCGGTGTCAATAATGACCGATTTAGGCTGATAAAAAGCCCCAATCATGTTTTTACCCAATGGGTGATTGACGGCCGTTTTCCCCCCCACGGAAGAGTCGACTTGTGATAACAAGGTCGTGGGTACTTGGATAAAATCAACGCCTCGCTGATAACATGCCGCGGCAAAACCAACAAGATCGCCAATCACACCACCGCCGAGCGCAACAATCACCACATCTCGACTGTAGTTACCTTCAAGCAGGAAGTTCATCACCAGATTAAAAGTCTCTAGGGATTTGTATTTTTCACCGTCCGGCAATTCGAGTAACGAAGGTTGGCAACCTTGCTGCTCAAGCTGCTGAATAATTTTCTGCGCATACAAAGGCGCCACTGTCACATTACTGATGACAACGACTTTTTGTTTTGCAGGAAGAAAAGAAAAGTGGGCCGGATCATTAAATAATCCGGCACCAATTGAAATTGGGTAGCTACGTTCGCCTAAGCTGACCGTAATCCGTTCCATGGCAATCTCCAAAAAAGCTAGATAAAAATGATTTAGCTTTCTTCTAGCATTTTTACGATCTGGTTGGCTACCACTTTTGCACTTTGATCGTCAGTACGGACCGTATAGTCCGCAATTTCTTCGTATAGAGGGTTGCGCTCTGCCGCTAACGATTCCAGCACTTCACGAGGGCTGTCAGTCTGTAGCAGAGGACGTTTCTTGTCACGGTTAGTACGTGCAAGTTGTTTTTCAATGGTTGTTTCTAGGTAGACCACTATGCCGCGAGCAGAAAGACGATTACGGTTTTCTTTGCTTTTGATTGAACCACCGCCTGTTGCGAGAACAATACCTTGTTCTTCCGTCAGATCGTTGATCACTCTTTCCTCGCGAATGCGAAAGCCTTCTTCACCTTCAACATCAAATACCCATGCGATATCCGCACCTGTGCGCTCTTCGATCACTGTGTCGGAGTCGACAAAGTCCATATGAAGTTGTTGAGCAAGGTGTCTACCAATTGTGCTTTTGCCGGCACCCATAGGGCCAACAAGGAAAATATTGCGTTTCTCAGCCATGTTAAGCAGTAATTTACAACGTTAATTCAATGACATCGCCACAAGTTTGTCGGGGTTTAGCCGACGATAAAAAGTGCTTGTGGCACCAATTCCTCACAGATAATTCGTGATAAGACCCGAAATTATCTAGATAAGGTGTCACTAATGCAAATTTATTTTCGATTTTATTATATTTACTGAATGACAACCTTCGGTGTAACAAAGATAAGTAGTTCACTTTTACCCATTTTTTGATAGCTACGGCGAAATAAAGCGCCAACTAATGGTAAATCCCCTAATAACGGAACTTTATCCACGGTATCGCTCACACTATGTTGATAAATACCGCCAAGCACAACCGTTTCCCCACTCGCCACGAGCACTTGCGTTCCGATGCGCTGAGTTTGAATAGCAACCGCTTCTCCCGTCCCGGTTTTTACCACTTCACCGGGCCTATCTTGCGTGACATTAAGATCCAATATTAGCTTGTTGTTCGGCGTAATTTGCGGCGTGACTTTGAGACTGAGCACCGCTTTCTTAAATTTAACCGCCGTGGCACCACTCGACGCGGCTTCAACATAGGGGATTTCAGTACCTTGCTCAATGTAAGCAGGCTGTTTATTGGTGGTCAGCAAACTTGGACTGGAAATAATTTCGGCCTTGGACTCACTTTGCAGCGCCGAAAGCTCTAAATCCAACAGCGTATTACTGCCTAACGTGGCAATTTGAAATGCGATTGACGAAGTATTGGCTGCTGTCGCGCCTAAATTAACGTTTAACCGTTGGTCAAATGCCGGGCTTTCTCCTGAAGGTGGAGGTTGATTGGCTTCAATCGAGCCTGCAATCGAATAATCTTGCTGCTGTGACATAACACCCCAACGTACGCCCAGTTCCTCCAAACTGCCCTGATTGAGTGACACAATCCGCGCCTCAATCTGTACCTGCTTCACCGCCACATCCAAAGCATCAATCATTTTTTGAATCTCAGCTCGTTGTTGCGGATAGTCATGTACGACCAGCGTATTGGTACGTTCGTCAAACGCTAATGAACCTTGATCCGACAGTAAACCTGAATGCTCGCCGTTAAGCATGTTCGCAAGGTCAGTGACTTTAGCGTATTGCACCTCGATGACTTGTGACCCAAGTTGTGAGCGATTAAGTAACCCCGAAGCGGGCAATTCGTCACGCGGGGCAATAACCATCACATTGCCTTCAACTTGCTTGGAGAGTTGTTTAAGTTGCAAAATGACGTCCAAGACTTGGCTCCACGGGACCGACTGCAAGCGTAAACTTAAACGGCCTTGTACATTATCAGAAAGCACTAAGTTGATATCGCTAAACTCGGCAAGCCAATACAAGGCACGCCGTAAATCAATATCTTGAAAATTCATCGAGAGCTGTGAGTGATTGTCTTGCTGTTTTGTGGCTTGTTCATCAGGCTCTAGCGTTATCACGATCATTCCGTCCCGCAGCTGATGGTGATACTCATATTTCCGATCAATTGCTAACAGAAAGCCGACGCCCTGAGAGGTGGGCTGCACATCAATGTGACTGACTAATGTACCAAACTCTTTGACATCCAGTCGCAGAGCATCACTCTCTGCCATGGTGATATTGGTGAGTTCAATCCATAGTTTCTCATCTTGACGTTCGCTCTTAATCACCACATTCCGAGTATCGAGCTTAATCAAGAGCTTGGCATCACGGTCCGCATCGACTTGAAAATCCAACATTTCAGCCACATTCAACACCTGCGAGCTTTCGGCCGCGGTGGGGATGACCAATAACGCGATGAGCACGACATGACTCATCACTTCCCTGAGTAGTTTATGGCTCATGTCGTTCCTTTTCTAAAGCGTAATTTGAGGTTAAAACCAGCGACGATACCTCTCCACAAGAGGAACGTAGCTCGATATGATTGGGGGTGATATCGGTAATTTGATATTGCTCAGCGCCGATATAACTGTGCTTTCTCGCGCTGTAAATCGATTGGTTTGGCAGTTCAAATAGCGCCAATTGTTGATCTTGGCTGCTTACAATACCCGATAAGGTCAGCATCGAGAGTGGATACTGGAGTAATGGCGTCGCTTGATGAGCCTCGAATAAAGGACGGCAAGACGTATTGAGGTTCACTGCAGACGCTACGTTGCCTGTCGGTAATGACTGCGGCAAAGAGAACGGGGAGCGATATTGACGTCCTCGGTAGTCAGACACTTGCCAATATGCCTCACTCACCTTTGACGAGAGCTCGGTCGCGGGTTCAGTTGGCAGAGGCGGAATATTGAGCGGCGAAGATTCATTGCCGCACGCAGTGAGCACAAGCGCAACCCCACTGAGGATGAGTTTATAACAATCCATTGCGCTCACCCTGCCAATAGAAATGAATGTTGGCGGTGACCCTCACGCTATCGTCAGTGGGGCTATGTTGTTGCCAGATCATGTGTTCGAATGTCATGACTTGTTCCATTTGCGCTAATTGAGCCATGAACTCACCGATAGCGTGATATTGACCATGGAGCTCGACATGCAAAGGCATGCGCAGAAATGGTTCAATCGTTTGTTTGCTTCCCCATTTGAGATGCGTGACTCCCAACCCAAAACGCTGAGCGAGCTTGTCGACGTCACTCACAATTGTCGCCTGTTCCAGTTGAAACGGAATACGCTGAGTAAAGTCATCAACCAGATGCTCAACGGCTCGATAACTCACTTGCGTTTCGCCCCTCTCGATCACTTGCGAACGAGACTCAAGCAAGCTGAGCGTTTGCTCGGTTTCACGCATGATTAAGCGTTCAAGTGTCATCAACTTAGCCGAAAAATAGCCAACATAGCTTGCGATGCCCAAACACAATGCCAGTAAGATTGTCGTTAACCACTGTATGTAACGTGGTGACTCGGCAAAGGTTTCCAGCGACTCAAAATACTGCCACCAAGCGTTTTCATGGCTCATAACCAAAAGCCTCCAGCCCTCGTGGTCGAAGAGTGAATGAAAGATGAAATTGACTCATTGAGCGTTGCGATGACAATGAAGAGTTGGTCAACGCATGAAGCGTTACCTTAGAAATTCGCTCTGTCGCTTCCATACGAGTCAGGGCTTGTGTCAGTGCTTGGGTTGTCGCGGTTTCACCTTTTGCTGTTACAACGCCGCTTCGTAATTCGAGATGAGAGAACACCACTTCCTCGCTCACCTGCTTGGCCAGCATATTCATCAGTTCCACTGGTTGATTACGGTATTGATGCCACTCGGCATACTGAGCAAAGCGCTTTAACTCGATTTGATGGGCTATTTCACGCGTTTCTTGCTGGGCTGAGCGAGCATTTAACCGCTCGTACTCAAGATTGAGATCAGTCAACCGCTGCTGCTGAATCTCAATCTGGCGGTCGATAAGATAACCGCCTAGGCCACTAGCAATCAGAAACAGCCCAAAGGTGAAACCCAATAAACACTGCACGCGGCGTTGATTAGCTGCTCTTCTCGTCGCTCGCCATGCCAGTAAATTGATCTCATGCAACATGTGATTGCCCTTGCCAGCAAAGTGCTCGCATCGCTAACCCCGTTGCAATCGCATACGAGGAGTGAGCAACAGGATCGCCTTGAGAGCTTTTGGTCACCAGTAGGTCAAAAGGGTCAAAAAGCTCACAGGTGATGCCAAGGTGATGCTCGATCTGTTCAGCACTGAACGGCGATGCGCCTCGCCCGCACAACCAAATCCCCTCAATATGACACCCATGCAGTGCCAAAAGCTGCTGTCGGCAGCGCTGCAATTCACCAATAACAAACCGCAGAGACTCATTCTCGTTACGGGCCGTCTCCTCCATAATCTGAATCACCTCTGGCGAAGAGCGGCCGTTATGAGGCAAAGGCATACTGCGCGTAAATGGATCAACCTCTAAAAAATCAATGACCATCTGAACCCCATCCGCATCAACGTTGACCAATAACCATTGGCGGCTGTGCGTTCTCTGGACCTTGACATGCCAAAGCTGGAGCAAAGTGTGGGCGTGAATCGTGATAAAAACAGGCGATAATTTGGCGGCTTGTAGCGGATGGCAATGGTTTTCGATCACTTCTTTCTTGGTCGCATAAACTTGGTAATCCACCAGAGAATGTGAATGAGCAACATGATGGAGCGGAACAAAATCGAGCTGAATGTCGTCCATATTCAACGCAATTTGAGCACAAAATGCCTGAGCGATAATAAACTCAATGTCGGGGTCTGAAGGTTGGCTATCTAGTTGTAATACTTTACTAATTACCGAATTATCCGGAATCGCCAGTGCCACTCGACGCTGAAGAAAAGGCAAGCTCTTCCTTAGTTCTTTGAGTTTCTTTACAATTTCCTGATAATTCGTCTTATGGTTATCGGAGAAAATACCCGTTTTTATTGGCAATTCTTGATAGTCCATAAGCATAAAATGGTCGTCGATTGGTTTCACTGTGACCGCCTTTACGCCGTCATGACCAATGTCTATGCCAGTAATGATAGATTTACCCATTTAGCTCAGCTCCATACTATTCGCTTGGCTCTTGTGTTTAAATGGGCGCACCATTTAGCACAAAACAAATTTTGAGCTAAGTTTTAGCTTAGAGTACAAGGGTTTGCCTATAGCAGACCGAAACTAATCAGGGATTCTCCGGTGAAGTTCATAAAGCGTTTTTTTATTTTCATACTGATTTGCATGATTCTTGGAGTCGGTGCAATTTTTGGCCTCTACTACTATGTCAAAGCCGATCTACCCGATGTCGCGACATTACGAGAAGTCAAACTGCAAACACCAATGCAGGTTTTTAGTCAAGATGGTCAATTGATCTCCCAATTTGGTGAAAAGCGTCGTATTCCCGTCAAATATGAAGATATACCTCAACATCTTATTGATGCGCTGATCGCCACCGAAGATAGCCGTTTCTACGAACACCCAGGTATCGACCCTATTGGTATTACTCGTGCCGCCGTGGTTGTTTTGCTATCTGGCTCTGCGAAGCAAGGGGCCAGTACCATTACTCAACAGCTGGCGCGTAACTTCTTCCTCTCTAACGAGAAGAAGTTAATGCGAAAAATCAAAGAAGTGTTTATTGCGATTCATATCGAGCAGTTACTCTCCAAGCAAGAGATCATGGAGCTGTACGTTAATAAGATCTTCCTGGGCTATCGCTCTTATGGCTTTGGCGCGGCGGCTCGTGTTTACTTTGGTAAAGATCTTCAAGACTTAAGCCTCAGTGAGATTGCCACCCTCGCGGGTATGCCAAAAGCGCCCTCAACCATGAATCCTCTGTACTCGATTGAACGTGCAACCAACCGCCGCAATGTGGTGTTAGCACGTATGCTGGATGAAAAGTACATTACCGAGCAAGAGTATCAACAGGCGCGTTCTGAAACTTTAGTTTCACGTTACCATGGCGCAGAGATCAAACTCAATGCACCGTATGTGGCAGAGCTTGCTCGAGCATGGGCGGTTGAACACTACGGGGATGATGTTTACGACAGCGGTATCAATATTTACACCACGGTCGACTCCAAACTTCAGCGTGCAGCAAACCAAGCCGCGGTGAATAACTTAATTGGCTACGATGAGCGTCACGGCTACCGCGGTGCAGAAAAAGTACTGTGGCAACCAGACCAAGCGCCAATGTCTAAAGATGACATTGAAGAACACCTTAAAACCGTACCAACGTATGGCAAATTGGTACCTGCTGTGGTCGTCGCTCGCGGAGAGAAAACAGCGCAAGTTGTCGTTAAAAATCACGGCACACAATCTCTCGATTGGGATGGAATGAAGTGGGCACGTAAATACTTAACCGATGAACGTCAGGGGTCTGCACCACAAAGCACTGATGACATTCTTGCCGTCGGTGAGCAAATTTGGGTGCGCGGTGAAACCATTAACCTTGATGACAACAATCAACAGCAAGTCACTGACGTTGAAGAGGAAGATCTCGAGCAACAGGAACAAGATAATACCGAACCTGCTACACCCATTCATTGGCGACTGGCTCAAGTTCCAAACGCAAATACCGCGTTTGTTGCCATGAACCCAGAGAATGGTGCTATCGAAGCGCTGGTTGGCGGCTTTAACTTTGTTCATAACAAATTTAACCGTGCAACCCAATCTGTACGTCAAGTCGGGTCAAGCATTAAGCCGTTTATCTACTCAGCGGCACTGGATAACGGCATGACTCTCGCGAGCTTGATTAACGATGCTCCTATTAACCAATGGGATAAAAGCCAAGGTACTGCATGGCGTCCGAAAAACTCGCCACCGACTTATGGCGGCCCAACGCGTCTGCGCATTGGTTTAGCGCAATCGAAAAACGTAATGGCGGTGCGTGTCTTGCGTGAGGTCGGGCTCGATAAAACGCGCGATTACCTAACACGTTTTGGCTTTGATAAAGATCACCTGCCGCGTTCAGAAACCATAGCACTCGGTGCTGGCAGCCTCACCCCCGTGAAAATGGCGCAAGGTATTTCGGTTTTTGCCAACGGTGGTTACTACGTTGAACCTTACTACATCAGCAAAGTGGAAGACCCATTTGGTCAACTTGATTACCAAGCGCCAAGTCAGCTGATTTGTCGTGAAAACTGTCAGCCGACTTCGACAGTCGAGAGTGAGTTTAACGAGCAAGATGTTGCTAGCGACGAGCAACAACCTCAACAAGCGAAGCAAGTCATTTCTGAACAAACCGCATTCTTGGTGCGTGAAATGATGTACAGCAATGTTTGGGGTGGCGGTAACTGGGGTCAAGGTACTGGCTGGAATGGGACAGGTTGGCGTGCACAAGTTCTTGATCGTCGTGATATTGGTGGTAAAACCGGGACGACCAATGATTCCAAAGACACTTGGTATAGCGGTTATGGTCCTGGCATTGTCGCAACGGCATGGGTCGGGTTTGATAACCACAATCGCGCTTTAGGCCGCACTGCCCCCAACCCGAACCTTGGTAAAGATCAAGTATCTGGCGTAGAAGCTGGCGCGAAAACCGCGCAGCCTGCGTGGATAGACTTTATGCGCGTCGCCCTTGAAAACACGCCACCGCAACAGAAACAAGTCCCGCCACATATTGTGCGCGCACGTATCGACCGTGACTCGGGGCTGCTGAGCAACAAGTCTGATGCCAGCTCGATGTTTGAATACTTCAAAGAGGGGACAGAACCGACGGAATACCAAAGTGATGATATTACTGACAGTATTTACTCGGAGTCACCGTCACAAGAGCTGTTCTAAACCACAGAAAACAAAAAGGGTTGGCCAACGCCGACCCTTTTTTATATCTCGTTTTTACTGGACTAAGCGACTTTGAATCACCGAGGCTAATTGCTCATAACGCGAACGCAATGGTGAACCAGGACGATACACCAAGACAATATTACGCGAAGGCTCCGGATTATAGGCTTCTAAGTAGCATACGCCATCTTTGCGCTTTTCATGCGGCAGCGACAATTTAGGAAGCAAGGTGATTCCGGCTCCGGCTGCTACCATGTTGCGCAGCGTTTCCAAGCTGGTCGCTTTAAAGCGCTCATCATCTTTAGCTCCAGCAGCAAAGCAGTAACCCAGCGCTTGGTCTCGTAAGCAGTGCCCATCCCCCAACGACAGCACTGTGCGGCCCTTGAGCTGGTCCATATTAATCCGCTCAAGCTCGGCCCATTCATGATCGCAAGGCACTGCAACACTTAAAGGTTCATCATAAATCGGAATTTCTTTAAATGCCTCAGTCTCAGCGACCGACGCCAACACCACACAATCGAGCTTGCCATCTTCCAATTCGCGCATCAGTTGTTTGGTTTGCGCTTCATGGAGAAATAACTCTAATTGCGGAAAATGCTCTTTTAGATAAGGAATGATCAGCGGCAAAATATACGGCCCAAGCGTTGGAATAAAGCCAATATGAATGGGGCCCGTCATTTCACCACTTTGCCCACTGGCCATATCTTTAAAGGTTTTCACTTCGGTAAGAATACGTTTCGCTTGATCAACTAACTGCAAGCCAGACTCGGTAAATAGAACACGACGACTGCTGCGCTCAAGCAGAGCGGTACCCAATTCATCCTCAAGTTTTCTCACCTGTCCGCTCAATGTTGGCTGGCTAACAAAACAGGCTTCCGCAGCTTTCCTAAAATGCTTATGTTCCGCAAGCGCAACCAAGTACTCAAAATCTCGAATATTCATCGCTTTACCCATAGAAAAAAACTATCAAAACCATAGCACCAAACGATTAGAGCTATCAAAGCTTTTTTTCAATAATGTCACCAACTAGGCAGAAGGTAAAAGCGGATTGTCGTTACACTGAAGACGCCATCAAACACATTTAATTCATTCATTTAAGGATTGTAACTATGTTTGCATCGAAAGAAGGCCAACCGGTACCACAAGTCACTTTTCCCGTTCGCCAAGGCGACAGTTGGTCAGAGCTTACGACCGATCAACTATTCAAAGATAAAACCGTGATTGTGTTTAGTTTGCCCGGCGCATTCACGCCGACATGTTCGTCAAGCCATTTACCACGCTATAACGAGCTATTTCCAGTATTTAAAGAACACGGTGTGGACGCTATTTTATGCGTCTCGGTCAATGATACGTTCGTCATGAACGCTTGGAAACAAGACCAAGAAGCCGACAACATTACTTTTATTCCTGATGGTAACGGTGAATTTACCGAGGGAATGGGTCTCTTAGTCGACAAAAAGGATCTGGGCTTTGGTAAACGTTCATGGCGTTACAGTATGCTCGTGAAAAACGGCATTATTGAAAAAATGTTCATTGAACCTGACGAGCCAGGCGACCCGTTCAAAGTGTCTGATGCCGATACCATGCTCAGCTACATCGCACCTGACTTTAAAACCCAAGAATCAATCACGGTATTCAGTAAACCCGGCTGCCCATTTTGCGCTAAGGCCAAACAAGCGCTGATCGATCATGATCTTCAGTATGAAGAAGTTATTTTAGGAAAAGATGCCACAACCGTGAGTTTGCGTGCGATTTCTGGTCGTACAACGGTGCCGCAAATTTTCATTGGTGGTCGACATATTGGTGGTAGCGAAGAGTTGGATACCTATCTTAACCAGTAACGATTATACCGAGTTATTAGGTGGGGCTTTTCGAGTGTTACTGGTTTGTCTTGGTTAAGCCCCCCTTCTAACAATAGTGTCAGCACTACACTATTGAGCCCATGGTGCTTGAGTTAGCCGCTTATCGTAACGTGCACTACTGAGTGGCTAAACTGTCCCTCAGGTCTATGGGTAAGGTCCCCAAAGTCAGTTACTCTCTCCTCTGACTTTGGGGATTCTTTTAATTACTGCGCAAAAACCAGCGCCATAAGCTGCCTGTTTTTCCTATCTCTGCTAGCATTCCAGTAATCTTCTTTTATTTTCGGAGAAGCCTATGAGTTGCCCTTACTGCCAATCCGATTGGTTTTGGAAAAAGCTTGGTCGTTGTCAACGGTGTATGGATCAGCTGACGGTGTTGTCAGTGGTATGTTGGTTAGTATGGTGGTTTGCCTTTCGCCAAGAGCCGACGTCAATCCAATCCATCGCCTTGATTGTCTCGGGTTTCGCCTTTAATGGCTTGCTGTTTCTACATCTCGGCATGCGCTTCGTCATCCTGCCTTGGCAACAACGGCATAAATCTCATCAGCACAACCACAAACGCTAGATACAAAAAAGCCCCAAAACCAATAACAGGTTTGGGGCTCTCTTAGAGAACTTTCTAAGAAAAAGCAGTGGTACTTAAATAGACCCTCACCTTTCTTGATAGTTCCACGAAGTAACGATCTTTTTTGATCATTTTTAGCTGATTTTTTACTTCATTTAGAAATCAGTCTCTTATGCAACACTGACCTTAGTAATAACTTGTTCAACCAAGTTAATCTCTAACGCCACCTCATCGCACGCGTGTTGACGAGGACACTGATCACAATCTTTAAGAACCTTCTCGGGCAGCAAGGACTTCGAGGTGGGCAAAAAGCTCTGCTTCATAAAGAACTCTGGAGTCCGAGTTAAAACGAATACTTTTTTGATTGCCATTTGCCGAGCTTTTTCCACCAGATGATGAACAATTGCGCTGCCTTGGCCTTGGCCTTGCCATCCTGGCTCAATACCTAATGACCGAATCTCGGCCAATCCAGAATCGTAGACATACAACGAAGCACAGCCCGTGACTTCGCCGTTATTTTCGGTCACCGCAAACGATCCAATATCACGAATCAACTCATTACGTGAACGGGGCAAGTTCTCACCAAGGTTAGCCCAGTAGGCAACCATACCTTCTAGCGACTCAACATCGGTTAAACGTGCAGGACGCACTTTGACGGTAGAAATGTCACGCTTTAGCACCCGTTTATCCGCTTGTTCGACCGCGTAAGCGACTTGTTGAGGCGACACCCCACCCAATGCACTGCGCTTCTCAAGGCAGGACTCGATGGTGAGAATGGCGTAAACATCTTCTTCAATCACAGGAGAGAAGGTTTTGAGCTGCTCAAGACTTAGCTCTTCTAATGCACAACCTTGTTGAATAGCACCGACGACCGCAACCCCAACAATATGGTGAGCTTCACGAAATGGAATCCCTTTCGCCACCAAGTAGTCCGCTAATTCTGTGGCGTTCGCATAACCTTGCTTCGCAGCTTCAAGCGTACGTTCACCGTTCACTTTGATTCCATCAAAGCACAGAGCGGCCATTTCCATACAGTCATTCCAAGTATCGAGCGCATCAAACAGCCCTTCCTTGTCTTCCTGCATGTCTTTGTTGTAAGCCAACGGCAGCGCTTTCACCGTCATCATCATCGCGGATAGTGCGCCATACACACGGCCTGTTTTACCACGAATCAACTCTAGCGCATCTGGGTTTTTCTTCTGCGGCATCAGTGAAGAGCCTGACGTCACGGTGTCGGCCAACTCAATAAAGCCAGATTCACCCGAATTGTAGAAAATCATATCTTCAGACAGGCGAGACAAATGCAGCATAGAAATCGACGCCACAGACATCAGCTCCATCACGTGGTCACGGTCAGATACCGAATCTAGAGAGTTACGAGTTGCACGACGAAAGCCAAGATTATGAGCAAGTTGCTCACGGTCAATTGAGTAGGCGGTGCCCGCTAATGCGCCAGAGCCTAATGGACAGGTATCAAGACGTGTTAACGCATCAGACAGACGCGAATAGTCACGCTCAAACATTTCAACATAAGCCAAACACCAGTGAGCAAATGTGACTGGCTGGGCGCGTTGAAGGTGAGTATAACCCGGTAGCACGGTATTTTGGTGCTGTTTGGCCACGTTTACCATCTGCTTTTGCAAGCGATCAAGGGTAAGCAGCAATTGTTGCCCTTGCTGGCGACACCACAACTTTAAATCTGTTGCGACTTGGTCATTACGTGAACGTCCCGTGTGGAGTTTTTTACCAAGGTCACCCACTTTACTGATCAGCTGCTGTTCAACCCAAGAGTGAATATCTTCCGCATCTGAGCGTAGAATTTGGTTGGGCGCTTCCATCACTTCAAGCTTAAGCTCGTTTAATGCTAACTCCAGCTTCTGTTGCTCTTCTTCGCTAAGCACGTCAACTGAGCGTAGGGCTTTTGACCAAGCAATCGAACCAACAATATCTTGTTCAGCCAATCGGTAATCAAAGCGAAGCGAGTCATTAAAGTCTTTGAACCTAGTATCTGCTGCTTGGGAAAATCTTCCGCCCCATAATGCCATTGCGTCTCTCCTACGACTTCCAGCCACAAGTTACCTTCTTGCTTATGACTCGAATTTGATTGCAGCAAAGACCGCGACATCGCGATCTTTGCTTAGCTTCTAGTGATGGTGTGAGCCGAGTTCTTTGCCCGACTCATCAGCTGTGCTTGGTTATTTCTTAGCTTCGTTCAAAGCACGAATGCGGCTTGAGAGAGAGTAAAGACGGATAAAGCCGCCAGCGTGGCTTTGGTCGTAAACTTCGTCTGCGCCGAATGTCGCGAACTCTTCAGAATATAGACTGTTTTCAGAACGTTTTTGCGTTACTGTTGCTTGGCCTTTATACAGCTTAATCACAACTTCGCCGTTCACGTCTGCTGCTAAAGATTCTGCCGCTGCCATGATCGATTTGCAAAGCGGCGTAAACCAGCGACCATCGTATACAAGGTGCGACGCTTTTACACCTAGTTCTTCACGGAATTCGAACGAAGTTTTATCTAATACCAGTTGTTCAACGGCACGTAGCGCTTCCATCATGATGGTGCCTCCTGGTGTTTCATAACAGCCACGAGATTTCATGCCAACAAGACGGTTTTCGACGATATCGATACGGCCAACACCATGCTTCGCGCCTTTTTCATTTAGCGTAACCAGCGCTTGGTAAGGGCTAAGTGCTTGACCATCAACCGATACGACTTCACCATTTTTTACACCAACAGTCACATATTCAGCTTCATTCGGCGCTTGCTCTGGGTCAACAGTCCATACCCAGCAATCTTCGTTTGGTGCATTCCAAGTGCTTTCCAACACGCCACCCTCTGTAGAGATGTGCCATGCGTTTGCATCACGTGAATAAATTTTCGTCAGTGACGCAGTACAAGGGATGTTGCGCTCAGCTAGGTAATCTAGACACTCTTCACGGCTAACAAGATCCCATTCACGCCAAGGGGCAATCACTTTTAAATCAGGGGCAAGCGCTGCAAAGGCACCTTCAAAACGCACTTGGTCATTTCCTTTACCTGTACAACCGTGGCAAAGCGCATCAGCACCAACTTTACGGGCAACTTCCACTTGAGCTTTCGCAATAATAGGGCGTGCCATGGACGTACCAAGTAGGTATTTTCCTTCATAATAGGCGCCCGTTTTAAGCGTTGGGTAGATGTATTCCGCCACCATCTCTTCTTTAAGGTCAACGACATAGCACTCTGAAGCGCCAGACGCTTTGGCTTTTGCTTCAACCCCTTCAAGCTCTTCGGCGCCTTGGCCTACATCGGCCACAAAAGCAACCACTTCACAATCGTAGTTTTCTTTTAGCCATGGAATGATCACGGATGTATCTAGACCGCCTGAATACGCGACAACAACTTTATTTACGTCAACTTTGCTCATGTTAATTCTCCTAACACTTAGCTCTGCTCTCGGCGGTCAGGCTAAGGATTTAATTCTAAATTCGTGGTGTAATCGTTAGTGGTTTAGCCACTAAGGTAAAAATCGTGTGCCAATGCTTTGGCCGCTAAATAAGGTCGCGAGCTTTTCTGGATAACGCCAAGTCGCCACTTCGATCGCTTGTCCAAGCTCTTTCGCCGCTTCCAAGGCCGCGTTGACTTTAACAATCATGCCATCGGTAATAACTTTGCCATCGATAAGCTTTTTCGCTTGCTCGGCATCTAGGCTATGCAGTAAATGGCCTTTGCCGTCCAGCACACCGCTCACATCGGAAAGCAGGACTAATTCCGCGTTTAATGCCCCCGCGACAGCTACTGCCGCTTGGTCTGCATTGACGTTCATCATTTGACCGTCTTGCGTCAAACCAATGGAACTAATGATCGGTAGAGCGCCAGTGGCCAAAATCGCTTCGACAACCGTGGCGTTGCCCGGTGTCGCTTTGCCCACCGCGCCCAGCTCCGGGTCAAGTTCTTCAACCACACACAGCCCGCCATCCGCCAAGCTCAATCCCACAGCATTCAAACCATCTTTGATCGCTTGACCTTGCAGCATCTTGTTTGCTGTCCCTGCAAGAGCACCAGCAATCACTGGAATCTGCTCATAAGGCGTTACACGTAAGCCATCTTTTTTGATCGACTTAAGTTGTAATTTCGCCATAAGATCGTCCACTAGGTAGCCTCCACCGTGAACGACCACAATTCGTCGCTGAGCTTGCTGCTGGTAAGTGGCAATCGCCCCAAATACTTGACTTAGGGTTTCACTATTCGACAGTGCCGCGCCACCTAACTTGATGACAAGCGGAGATTGAGTTGTCTCTGTCATAACATTTCCTTGCACTACGCTATGCCTAACTAAAGTAAGGCAGTAAGCTCAGGGTAACCAAAGTGGATATTGACGCACTGCATCGCTTGACTTGATGCGCCTTTTAATAAGTTGTCGATGGCCGAACCAACGATGATATGCTCGCCTTGGACTTTCCAGCCGATATCGCAAAATGGCGTTTTCTGCACATCTTGCAGTTGTGGCATCGCGGATTTAACTCGCACCAGCGGTTTGTCTGCATACGCCTCTTGCATCGCTTTCGCCACTTGCTGCTCAGTGACACCGGAAGCCAGTTTCATGGTAATCGTTGCAAGAATGCCTCGTTTGAAGTTGCCAAGGTGCGGCGTAAAAATAACGTCACAGCCGAGATGACTGGCAATTTCAGGTTGATGGCGGTGAGTAAACACGCCGTAGGAATGAAGGCTGACCTCACAAAAACTGTTGGTCATGGTCGCTTTACGCCCTGCGCCCGTCACACCACTTACCGCGTTAATCACTGGCCATTGCTGCGTATCGATAAGGCCAGCCTCAATAAGTGGTTTCATTGCCAATTGTGAAGCCGTAGGATAGCAACCAGGAACCGCAATTAGCTGCGCCTGTTTGATCTGTTGCACGTTCCATTCGGCTAAGCCATAAGCCGCATTTTCTAGCCAACTGCCGTGTTGATGTTCGAACCCATAAAATGTTGGATAAAATTCACCGTCATTGACACGATAAGCGCCTGAGAGGTCAAAGACCTTACAACCCGCCGCCAAAAACTGTGGAGCAAGGTCATGGCTCACTTCATGAGCGGTGGCTAAAAACACCACATCTGACGCTTGTGCAACAGCTTCTACGTCTGTCAAAGGCAAAATAGCGTCATCCACAATGCCCGCCAACTGTCCGTGCAATTGAGAAATCGGCTTTCCTGCATCTAAACTGTTGGCGGAAACATACAAACCTGATAGCGTGAGCGACGGATGTTTATTAACCATTATGGCCAGTTCCGCGCCGGTGTAACCGCTAGCTCCGATTATTGTGGTTTTTAACATGTTTTAGCATCCAAAATTCGGGGTAAAAAACCAACCTGAATACTGATTATAAATTTAGAAATTTTCAGGTTTATTGATTTTTTATTCATAAAAAATGATTTAATATGTCTTTTACCTTTTAAGTGAATCTCTGTCAACAGCTAAGGCGAGAATATTATGCAAATACCAGGATTTATTGAGATATATCGCGACCTCATTTCAACCTCTTCCATCAGCTCTACAGACCCAAGCTGGGATGAAGGCAATGAGCAAGTGATCAACAAACTCGCAGGCTGGTTGCAAGACTTAGGCTTTGAGCTGCACATTACCGAACAAGAGCAAGGTAAATTCAATTTATTGGCTAAGAAGGGGCAAGGAGAAGGCGGCCTGCTTCTCTCTGGGCACAGCGATACAGTGCCATTTGATGAAGGTAAGTGGAATTACAACCCGCACGCGCTAACAGAAGACAACAACCGCTTTTACGGCCTTGGCACGGCAGATATGAAAGGTTTCTTTGCGTTTATTCTTGAAGCCGTTAAAAGTATTGATTGGTCGAAGCAAAATAAACCACTTTATATTCTCGCGACATGTGATGAAGAAACCACTATGCTGGGCGCGCGCCGCTTCACTGATGAAGCGCCGATCAAACCCGACTACTGCATTATTGGCGAACCCACAAGTCTGGTTCCAGTACGTGGACATAAAGGTCACGTAGCAAACGCGATTCGTGTCACTGGACGTTCAGGACATTCTTCCGATCCCTCTCTTGGCATTAATGCCATCGAAATCATGCATGAAATCTTATTTGCGATGATGCAACTGCGTGACAAACTGGTCAAAGAGTACCATCACCCAGGCTTTGCCATTCCAAACCCGACTATGAATCTGGGCCATATCCATGGCGGTGATAGCCCGAACCGCATCTGTGGCTGCTGTGAACTGCATTATGATGTTCGACCGTTGCCAGGCATTTCCTTAGACGGATTGGATAACATGCTACGCGGCGCTCTAAAAGAAGTCGAAGCCAAGTGGCCAGGACTGATCGACATTCGCCCGCTGCACGATGCGATTCCAGGCTATGAATGCGATCATAACCACCCGTTTATCCACGAGATGGAAACCATCTGTGACACGCCATCACAGACCGTCAATTACTGTACTGAAGCGCCGTTTTTACAAGAACTTTGCCCAACGCTCGTGCTGGGGCCCGGCTCAATAGACCAAGCTCATCAGCCCGACGAATTCTTGGCGTTTGAGTTTATCAACCCAACGGTGAGAATCTTAACTGACTCTATTCGCAAATATTGTTTTCAATAATTCACACATCACGTGATGGTGTGATTGGCGATAAAGACAGACAGGACGTTATTTTCACCTAAATTTGTAATTTTTTTTCAGTACGTCAACCGGAAATATTTGAACAATTTCGCAGTTTTGGTGCGCTATCACAGGCAAGTTAACCTATCAAAATTTGCTCAGCATTCCATTTTTCGCTAGATTGTTCTCTTGAATAAAAGAACATTGGATGTAATTTTTTTACAAGGCAGGACGACAATGAACGAGAAATATTCTGCGCTCAAAAGCAACGTTAGTATGCTTGGGCATCTGCTAGGGAATACTATCCGTGATGCTCACGGAGATGAAATCCTTGCGAAAGTGGAGACCATTCGTAAGCTTTCCAAATCCGCCCGCGCAGGCAATCAATCGGACCGAAACAATCTGATTGAAGAAATAAAAAACCTTCCAGATGAACATCTAACGCCAGTAGCACGCGCGTTTAACCAGTTTTTGAATCTGACCAATATTGCCGAGCAGTACCACACTATCTCACGCCACTGTGAATCTCATATTAATGAGCCTGATGCCCTCAATAGCCTATTTACAAAACTACAAGAAAACAGCGTCAGTAAACTCGACGCCGCACAGGCTATTCGTGATCTTAACATCGAGCTTGTACTCACAGCGCACCCAACCGAGATCACTCGTCGCACCATGATTAATAAATTGGTGAAAATTAACGAGTGTCTTTCTAAGTTAGAACACAGCGACTTAGTGCCTAAAGAACGCCAAAAAACCGAGCGTCGTCTTGAGCAGCTGATCGCACAGAGTTGGCACTCTGATGTGATTCGTAAGCAACGCCCAACCCCGCTTGATGAAGCGAAATGGGGATTTGCCGTTGTCGAAAACTCGCTATGGGAAGCAGTTCCTGAGTTTTTGCGCGAACTCAATGACAAACTTAAAGAACACCTAGATGAAGGGCTGCCTATTGACGCACGCCCTGTTCACTTCTCTTCATGGATGGGTGGAGACCGTGATGGTAACCCATTTGTGACTCATACCATTACTCGCGAAGTGTTATTGCTTTCTCGTTGGAAAGCCGCTGATCTCTACTTAAACGACATCAACGAGTTGATCAGTGAGTTATCGATCACGAAGTGTAACGATGCCGTTCGTCAGTTAGCGGGTGAAGATGAGCATGAACCCTATCGTGCGGTATTAAAACAGCTGCGTAGCATACTGGTTGAAACCAAAGAAATTTTAGACGCTAAACTGCACGGACAAGAACTGTCGGTTAAAGCGCCGCTGCGACATCTTGACCAGCTTTGGGAACCATTGTACGCGTGTTATCAATCCCTTCATGAGTGTGGCATGGGCGTTATCGCTGACGGTTCTCTGCTGGATACCTTACGCCGCGTCAAAGCATTTGGTGTTCACTTAGTACGCTTAGATATTCGTCAAGAGAGCACTCGCCACTCGGACGTTCTTTCTGAACTGACTCGTTACCTTGGTCTTGGTGATTATGATCAGTGGAGCGAGCAAGATAAAATTGCCTTCTTAACCAATGAACTGAGCTCAAAACGCCCATTACTACCGCGTGACTGGCAGCCATCAGAACCGGTTAAGGAAGTTCTCGATACCTGTCGTATTATCGCGGCGCAGCCTCGTGAATCGTTTGGTGCGTATGTCATCTCGATGGCACGCACAGCCTCGGATGTCCTCGCTGTTCATTTACTTCTCCAAGAAGCCGGCTGTCCATACCGTATGGACGTGTGCCCACTGTTTGAAACGCTTGATGATTTGAACAATGCAGAAGCCGTCATTAAACAGTTGATGAGTATCGACTTGTATCGTGGCTTTATTCAGAACCATCAAATGGTGATGATCGGTTATTCCGATTCGGCGAAAGATGCCGGTGTGATGGCGGCAGGCTGGGCACAATATAGCGCGATGGAAAAACTGGTGGCAGTTGCAGAAGGTGAAGGCATTGAGCTAACACTGTTCCATGGCCGTGGTGGTACCGTTGGACGCGGCGGCGCACCTGCACACGCAGCACTACTTTCTCAACCACCAAAAAGCTTGAAGAGTGGCCTGCGCGTAACAGAACAAGGCGAGATGATTCGCTTTAAACTCGGCTTGCCAGACGTTGCCGTCAATAGCTTCAACCTCTATGCAAGTGCGATTCTGGAAGCCAATCTACTGCCGCCTCCGGAACCAAAGCAAGATTGGCGCGATCTCATGGAAACGCTGTCTGATGTCAGCTGTGAAGCTTATCGTAACATCGTTCGTGGCGAGCCAGACTTTGTACCTTACTTCCGTCAAGCCACCCCTGAGCTAGAACTAGGTAAGTTGCCACTCGGTTCTCGCCCATCAAAACGCAACCCGAATGGTGGCGTGGAAAGCTTACGTGCGATTCCGTGGATTTTCTCATGGAGCCAAAACCGTTTAGTACTGCCAGCTTGGTTAGGGGCAGGTGAAGCCATTCAATTCTCGGTCGACAAAGGCCATCAAGCCCTACTTGAGGAGATGTGTCGCGAATGGCCATTTTTCTCCACTCGTCTCGGCATGTTAGAGATGGTGTTCTCTAAATGTAATATCGATATCTCTCGTGACTATGATCAGCGCTTGGTGGATGCCAACTTACTTCCACTTGGTGAGCGTTTGCGTAAGCAACTACAAAGCGACATCAAAGCGGTGCTTAACGTCGAAAACAACGAGAACTTAATGCAGAGCGACCCATGGGGACTGGAATCTATTCGTTTACGGAATATTTATGTCGAACCATTGAATATGCTACAGGCTGAGCTTCTCTACCGTACACGAAGTACTGAGCAAGCCTCTCCTGACCTCGAAGAGGCATTGATGGTGACGATCGCCGGCATTGCTGCCGGTATGCGTAACACCGGCTAATACTACTAAAAGGGGAAAGCGTAATTGGCTTTCCCCTTTTTTCTGTCTTTTTCTTATCTATCATTTAGCACAAAAATCCATCTATCCTGAATATATAAATGCTAATGATACATTCCTCTGCTAAATGTAAATATTGAGTGAATTATCATTTTTTTTATAAATCACTCGTATCTATTCTACCTAATGCTTATTATTTAGATATACTACTCATCCTAGCGAAACAGAATAAAATTTATATTCGCTCCTTTCGGGCTTTCTAGCCTCGATTTCATCTAGGTGATAAACGGCTTTTCTGAGGTGACATTGCCAACACAGTGTTGGCCACTATCGAACAGAACTGAATAAATGTGCCAAAGAAGCACACCAGTGTTCACGATAGTGAGTTTGAAGTTTATTGACTATTTGGATTGAAGACATGTCATTACCGCACGTTATCTTGACCGTACTCAGCACTCGTGATGCAACGGGTTACGATATTACTAAAGAGTTTTCCTCTACCATTGGTTATTTTTGGAAAGCAAGCCATCAACAGGTCTACCGCGAACTCAACAAAATGGCTCAAAACGAGCTCGTCACTTGTGTCCTTGAGCCACAAGAAGGCAAACCAGATCGTAAAGTTTACTCTATCACCGACGCAGGACGAAAAGCGTTAGGCGAATGGTTTGAACAGCCAACAGCTCATCCAACCGTACGCGATGAGTTTTCAGCAAAATTAATGGCATGCGCCGTACAACCATCAGAACTGTTCCGTGTACAACTGGCGGAGTTGATTGAAGAATCGAAGAAGTTAATCGCGCACTATAAAGAGATTGAAGCGGCCTACTATCCAACGCCTTCTCTGTTAGATACCCAGCAACGCTTGGAACGTTTAACGCTCCGTCGCAACTTATTTAGCCGCCAAGCGTGGCTTGATTGGGCGCAAGAGACACTGGCTGAGTTAAACGCACTATCACAATAAATCAGTGCAACGACAGCATTGAATGATCAGTGAAAAAAGGCGACCAGAAGGTCGCCTTTTTGTGTATTGAATCGTCTGGGCTTTAAATCCCATCACCATTGATGAACGTTTGATTTTTACCGTTAAACTGTTGGTCCATATCAAATGAAGGGCGCTCAGACTTCGGTCGACCGACAATTTTAGCGGGTACCCCAGCAACGGTTGTATGCGGCGGGACAGGTTGCAGAACCACAGAGCAAGAGCCAATTTTCGCCCCCTCACCGACTTCAATGTTGCCGAGGATCTTGGCCCCTGCGCCAATCATCACCCCTTCACGAATTTTCGGATGACGGTCACCGCTCTCTTTGCCTGTCCCCCCTAAGGTCACGTCTTGCAGAATCGATACATCATCCTCAATCACAGCAGTCTCACCGATCACAATACCCGTTGCGTGGTCAAGCATGATGCCGCGTCCAACTTTTGCTGCCGGATGGATATCGACCTGACACGCCACCGAAATTTGGTTTTGCAGATACGTCGCTAACGCTAGACGCCCTTGTTTCCATAACCAATTTGCAACTCGGTAACCTTGTAGCGCGTGGTAACCTTTCAAATACAGCAATGGCATCGAATACATTGACACCGCAGGATCTCGATTCACCGTCGCGCAAATATCGCACGCGGCAGATTCGGTGATCGTACAATCGGCGGCGAACGCCTCTTCAATCACTTCTCGAATCGCCATCGCCGGCATGGATGGGGTATTCAATTTATTCGCAAGAATGTAGCTAAGCGCGGACGATAAGCTATCGTGCTTGATGATTGTTGCATGGTAGAAGCTGGCGAGCATCGGCTCTTGCTCGGTTAAGTCACGAGCTTCTCGAACCACCTTCTGCCATACATTCTGTTTTTGACAATGTTTCATTTTCTTTCCTAGGTGGCAAATCCTTCCTGCCTAACGAACCGTTATCTTTCTCAGCGTCAAAGCATCGACCTAATCACACGATTCATTACTGGTTTTCGGTCTTTTTATCACGAGCAAGAAGATCTTGAGCAGCCATTTTGGCATCTTTACCCTGATATAAAACTTGGTAAATTTGTTCAACGATGGGCATTTCAACTCCCTTACGTTGAGCAAGCATCCACACTTCTTTGGTGTTGCGGTAACCCTCGACCACTTGTCCGATATCATCCTGAGCGGTATCAACATCTTTACCTTGGCCCAAGGCCAAACCAAAACGACGGTTTCGTGATTGGTTATCCGTGCAGGTTAACACTAAATCCCCTAACCCTGCCATGCCCATAAAGGTATCAGGTTGGGCGCCTAAAGTAACACCTAGGCGAGTCATCTCCGCCAAACCTCGAGTAATCAATGCGGTACGCGCATTCGCGCCAAATCCGATACCATCAGAAATACCAGCACCAATCGCAATCACGTTTTTCACAGCACCGCCAAGTTGCATGCCCGTAAAATCTTTATTGGCGTAGACACGAAATGTTTTGCTGCAATGAATCTTTTCTTGAAGGTCACGGACAAACTCATCATCCGGCGAGGCCACCGAGATAGCCGTCGGCATACCAACCGCAAGCTCTTTAGCAAAAGTTGGCCCTGACAACACCGCCAATGAATACTGTTCGCCAAGCACATCATGCGCGACGTCTTGAAGTAGACGCCCTGTTTCTGGCTCGAGCCCTTTAGTGGCCCAACACAAACGTGAATTCGCGTGTAAGTATGGTTTCAGGCTGGTTAGCACGAGACCAAATACGTGGCTTGGTACCACCACAAGTAAGTCTCGGCTGGCGCTGACAGCGCGTTCAATATCCGCTTCAATAATCAGTGACTCAGGAAAACTCACGCCAGGCAAAAACGCCTGATTTTCTCGGGCAGCTTGTAGGCGAGCCATATGTTCAGATTCATGCCCCCACAACACGACGTTCGCGCCATTACGAGCCAGTGAAATCGCCAAAGAAGTCCCGTAGGAGCCAGCACCAATCACGGTCATAGCAATCTCTTTACCGTAGGCATTATCGATTTTTTCGTTTGTCATTATTCCGCCTGAAAATGAGAGTGAGCGATTATTGTAAACAAAAAATGCACAAGGCAGATCTGAAAATCAGGTGCATTGTGCATTTTTTCATTATTTTGGAGTCAAGCTCCACCGCAATTACGCTTCGGTAGAGGCTTCGCCTTGCGCAGCTTGCTGTTGTAGGTAGTTCATAAACAACGCGTCAAAGTTAACTGGCGCCAAGTTAAGTTGTGGGAAAGTCCCTTTTACAACCAGGCTAGAAATCGTTTCACGTGCGTATGGGAACAAGATGTTCGGGCAGAACGCGCCAAGACAATGAGCAAGTTGGCCCTGCTCCATGCTTTCAGCAGTAAAGATACCACCTTGTTGTACTTCGCATAGAAATGCCGTTTCTTCTTCGTTTTTCACTGTCACAGTCAAACGCAAAACAACCTCATAAACACCTTCACCGAGTTCACGGCTTTGCGTATCAAGGTCAAGTTTTACATCTGGATTCCAATCTTTTTGGAACATTTGCGGTGAGTTTGGTGCTTCAAAAGAGACGTCTTTTAAGAAAATACGTTGAATCGCAAAGTTTTGTTGCGCTTCTTGAGGTGCTGCTTCAGCCATATCTAAATCCTTTATTTCAAAATTCAAAGTCTCTCATGAGACTACCCTGAGAAGATGATTTGTGAAGACGTGATGTACGCTTTCTCGTCATAGTCACATTTCTCAGACGCAGCCGCTAAACGAAATTAGCCGCTGCCGAAAAACCGTCGAGTATTATTTTTTCCCGGTTACTAATGGCAAGTTCGCTTCGCTCCAAGCGACCAAGCCGTTTTTAAGCAGGTTAACGTTTTCGAAGCCTGCTTTTGCCAACAGATTGGCACTTTCTTGAGCCGTTTGACCTGTTTTGCATACCACAATGATGGGGTCAGATTTATGGCTTTCAAGGCTACCCAAGTTACCTTGTTTAATATCAGACGGCAAAATGTGAACTGCATCAGTAATGTGGCCTTTGCGGAATTCATCTTTGGTTCGAATATCCACCACAACGCCATTCTCACGGTTCATCAACTGAGTCACTTGCGCCGCACTGATTTGCTTATAAGCTGCAGTGGAAGATTTAAAAATACTGACTAGCAGGGCAATAAACACCCCAACCCAAACCAAACAAAGAATCATATTCTGTTGGAAAAATTCTACATACTCTTGCATATTCTTGCTCTTCACAGATGAGATGAAGGGAGGAAAAGCCTCCCTAATAAAAATTCAGATTGGAGTATAACTGGGATACCGTGCTGAGGCGAGTGTTGGCTTCAATGATTTGAGCCAGAGCGAGTTTATGGATTTAAGGCAAAACGCACCAAGACAATAGCCGTACCTAGCATGCCGCCGAGTAAGGTTGCCAAAATACAAATGAGAGCACGTTTCGGCCCAACTTTTTCTTCAGGCACGACGGCAGGATCGACCGTTTTGAATGCATATTCATCTCGCACTTCCGCCAGCATTAATGACTTGGTTTGATCTTCAATTAACTGATAAAACACAGATTGCATATCAACAACATTGGTTTTTTCCAACTGCTGCTGCAGGTAGCTAATATTAGTGCGTGATTCGTTGAGAGCATCATTTTTGACTTTACTGTTGAGCTCATCCACCAGCCACGCAACCCATTGCTGCGCAACATACGGTGAAAAGTGAGTAATACTGACCGTCACTAACCCTGTCTCTTTATCTTCAGCGACCGAGAGTAAATCTTTAAAACGCTTGTACGCCTCCCAGTAACTCGGTTTAAGGGAATCCCCCTCTTCATCTTCCTGCCAGACTTGAGTATTTGAGTTATATAGATCTTGGTTAATGACCAATTTATTGTGTTTGGCATCCCAATCTTCTGCAGCCATGAGCGGAACCCAAAGGTCATATTTATCAATGAAGGCATTAATAAACTTACGTGATTTGAGTTCAGCCAGTGCCAGCGTTTTATTATCGGTAGAAGAGTCTTTTAGTGAGACTCCCGCCAACGATGCTAAACCACCAAACTGGCTGGCAACGGCGGCGAGTGACCCAGCTTGCTCACCCTGAGCAGAAACCAGAGTCGCACTGGATTGATAAGTATTCGGTTTTGATAAAGCAAACGCCACACCGAGAATCATAAATAGCGCGGTGACAGCAATAATGATTTTTTTGCCATTCCAAAGGGCAATGATCAACTCTTTTAGGTCGATTTCATCGCTCTCTTTATACAGAGGAATACTCTGTACCTGAGAGATGGATGGCTCGTGAAGAGCAGGGTTACTCATAATTAGCCTCTAAACGACAGTGCCCATTGTTGAGCACTGGAGTAGTTGTATACAAAAGTTATTTAATTGCGCTCCACGCAACACCAATTTGGTACAGAATTTGGGTGGCGGAGGTTAAGGTACTTAAACCATCAAGGTAATCGGTATCGATTGGCACGATGATGGTGTCGCCCGGCTCTAACGGCGTTGATTGGCGACTAAACCAGAACGAGTTGTTCGGGAGATAGACAGATCCATCCGCTCGCACAACATAGATTCTGTCGACATCGGCTTGCTTCTTGGTGCCACCTGCTGCAGAGATATAATCTTCGACAGACATGGCTTGATCGAAGGTATGATTCGAGGCAAATTGCACCTCGCCCATGACACTCACCACTGGCCGTTTGGCTGGAATATAGAGCTTGTCGCCTTTTTCCAACATCAGATCCGCGGTTGGGTCTTGCGCTAACGCATCCGGTAAATCAATCACCAAACGCCCCACAGCTTCAGCCTTCGCTAATTGGTTAGCCACCGCCATCGCCTCATTGGGACTCGAAGTGTAACTGGCATTCGCGGTCTGACGTCTTAAGGCCAAGCTACCAATTTCCTGTTTGAGCTTGAGGTTAAGCATTTTTAAGCGCTCTTGCTCCTGGCGTTTCAAGCTATCACGACTAAATACCGCCCCTTGTGGGTAGGCAAAAGAGGTCAAGCCGCCCGCTCTCGTAATGACATCACTAAGGGTTTCCCCACGCTGAAATGCGTAAGTGCCAGGGAACACTACTTCTCCTTGTAGCTCAATGGTGTTGCCTTTTTGCCAATCGGGCTGTGTTTTAATGATGATGTTGTCTTGCGGTTCAATGTTCAGTGCGCTTTGCCCTGCCAATACTTGTTGAGGCGAAAAGCTCTGATGCAACACATTAAAGCTGTCACGCGTTTTTTGATAACGGCTCAATTCCGCTTTATAAAGGTAAGCTTGCTCGGTTAACCCCCCAGCAGCATCAATAACCGAAGCGAACGTACTGTTTTGGGCAAGTGGATATACCCCAGGGAATTTCACCGCGCCGGTAATTTCTATTAACTTCGCAGGGTCATGAATACTCGCTTGAGCTTTGATCCGTTCAATGATCGGTTTAAGAAGTACTGCACGACTTGATTGCTTAACCACCTCGGCTTTAGCGACCTGTTCCATATCTTCAGAACCAACAGGCTCAGATTCCCGAGTCACCATGGCGCCCGTTTCACGGTCTAGCACTTCAACTTGCTTTGGCGCGATGTTGTTGGCGGACACTTTCCCGTTGCTTTGCCGCTGGTACCAGTAATGGCTATCAATGCCGTTATCAAACACAAATACTTGATCGCCTTCTTGCAACGCAATGTCATCGGAAGATTGTGGGTGTTGAATGGCTGAAGAAAGATTAAATTGGATCACTCGAATATGGCCGCTAAGCGGATTTTCACGCACCACGAGAGCGTATTCCAAGTCAGCAGTTTGTTTTAGGTCACGACGAGCATTCGAGACTAAGTCGGTAATTCGCATACCGCGTTTAAAATTATAAGCCCCCTGACGTACCACTTCACCGCGCAGTGCCACCGCCTGATTCAGTCGGTCGCTCATGGCTAAAATCGTCACTTGGTCGCCATTGTGTAACTCAAAGTCCCAATTTTGTGGCTTGGTTAGATCCAGCGTGATCTGGGTTTTCCCTTCAGGGGTATAACGAACAACATTTACTTGCGAAAGAAACGCATTGGCTTGAGTACCACCTGCATATTCAATCAGGGTTTTTATTGTTTTGTGCTGGTTGAGTTCATAGTGTGCAGGACGAAGAACATGTCCGCGAACCACTACGTCATTGGTTTTAAGCGGAACGAAAAGCGTATCGCCCGCCATCAAACGCACATCTTGCGAAGCATCGCCATTCAGCAGCATGTCATAAACATCAAATTCACTCACCACTTTACCGCGGCGTTTTAACTGGATAGCTCGCAAACTGCCGGTATGCTTGATACCTCCAGAAGCGGTGAGCAACTGTGAAATGGTGGTAATGCCATTAACATTATAAGCGCCTGGCTGCTCAACATCTCCGGCCACAAATACCTGCATGGCTCGCAGCGAGCCGAGTGACACTTCGGTTTCCACCCCAATCACTTTGCGCTTTACTAAACCTTTAATGTGCTGGCGAACTTCTTCAAAGCTTTTGCCAGCAACATATTCAGGGCCAAGCTCCGGAAAGGTAATTTTACCTTCACGATCCACCTTCAAGCGGTAGTTTTTTTCGGTTTTACCAAACAACATCACCTGAATTTCATCACCAGGGCCGATGACATAATCAAGTGGTACAGGCATATTATCAATCGCCGAAAAATCTCTCGCTTTACCAGCAAACAGGTCATAACCAAACCAAGGTACAGAAGCAGAGTCAGAGACTCCGCTACCTTGCGCAATTCGAACCTTAGTGGTCGCACGCTTAGGTGCTTTTACAGGTTCAACCTCCGCCGGTGCTTCCAAGCTTGTGCTTGATGCTGACATATCAACACCTAACTGTTGCGCTACCGCCTGCTGCTGACTTGGCGATAATGACTGAAACTGCGCCACTTGCGCAGCTGTCGGCGTCGCCGCATGCGCAAAATGACCAGTAATTAAAAAAGACAAAATTGCACTATATCGAGCAACTTTGCGAATTAAGCTAGGCATAAATAAACCAATTCCAAACAAAAACTAAAATCTAAACTGATAACGAGACCAAATACTTTGGTCATCAAATGATGAAAACCCCGCGCCAATATTAAAACGGCCACTAAGCAGTGGTAGCTGGTAGTTCACCTCAAGGTTCCTTTCGTCTTCTATATAGCCATCGTATTGTTTTGATAAAATAAAACTTAATTGATGGTCGTTACTTAATTGCAGGTAACTGGCGAAAGACATACTGTGCTGATATTGATATCTCCGCGAGACGCTCATCGAATCCGCGACTTTCTCTAATGATAATTGAGACTCATCAGCCACCGTTTGCGACTCAATCACCAAACGCAGCGCATGGCGATCAAAGCCAATTTGTCCACTCCACCCCAACACATAGGCACCAAGGTCATGCCCCTCTGCTTGCGTTGTTGCCTCGCCGTAAACGCGCTGAGACCAACCCGCCACATTCGGGAACGCAATTTGAATATCGGCAGATTGCTGAACGTCGTCTTGTAAACTGGATGGTTGATTTTGCTTATCAAACCAATAATGAGCGCTGTATCCAACTTCAAGCCAAGAGGCTGGTTTGATTTGCGCTCTGTTGGACCAGAGATAGTGGTACCCATCACGGTCTACATCCGTTAGCACACTAGTGATATGCCATGCACCCAGTAAGTTTTGCCCACCTGAAGTGAGGTCAACACTGACATCATCGCCACTCGTATCCAGAGTCAAGTTATGCTGCCAACTCGGGCCCCACCAACGCGGTAAGTAACCGAGTGTGACGGTCGTGCTATCAAAAACCTGCCATGCTAAATAGCTGCCTTGCCACTGATAGTCATAATCGCTTTGGTCATAAATCGCCTGAGTTGCAATACGATATGCCCAGCGCCTACTGGCATGTTCATAACTGACGCCAAGTGAGGTTTGTTCGTCATCTGGTGCGGCAAAATAACCTTGTCGACAATCGTCACAGCCCGACAAGGTCAAGGCACGATTTCCACGGTTTAATTGCGCACTTGAGCGCTGATATAACACATGCGATCGCGCCATTGTTAGATCATCGCTGTTCGCATCAAGAGCAATGACACCCACCGATGACCAAGGTAATGGGAAAGCATTAACCGGGTTTTCAATCATCCCTGAATCAGCTAATGCTAAAATATCAGAACGCAAAAATGGGTCATTCACTTCCGCCCAAGGAGACGCCACCCCGTTAGCAGAAACAAATAAAAGCACTAGGACTTTTTTATTTTTTACAAAACCCTCACACACCAACGTATTTCAAAACCTATTAAATAATTTGAGTTGGCTAAATCATATTGGAGCCAAATTTTGGAAGCGAAATTATAATAATCTGTTTGTTATTTCAACGAATAATTAACTTGTCTATCAAGTTAATTATATTACAGAACGAGGTACTATTTAATAATCCTTTCTTTACATAGAGATAAAAATAAACATCGATATCTTTCGCAATAAATAACTTATAGATAAAATACTCAAAACATACAGAACAACATGCCAATTAAAATATTTTTTTTGTTTGTACAATAGTTGAGTTGTGAAATAGAATTTTATTGAGGTTTATCTGATATGCCTTAATGGTTATTTTATAAATGAAAGGGAATAGGTAATGAAAAATATTTTTCTAGCCATGCTGATGGTACTAGGCGTTTCTTCTAATGCCTTTGCTGTTGGTGAACAAGCGGCAGCCGCAAGCGCAACAACCAGTGGTACTGCCGCGGGTGCAGGTGCTGCGACAGCGGCTGCTGCTGGCTCAGCAACAGCTGGAGCGGTTGCCGTTGGCGCTGCCGCTGCCGCTGCGGTTGCAGTCGCGTCATCTTCATCAAACGATGGCACAACAGACGGCACCACAAATTAATTTAATATAAATACAGCACCCTAAAGAGGGGATCTTTAGGGTGCTTTTTTATGTAGCTAACGGCAGAACCATGACATTCCCTATACAAAAACAATTCCTGCTTATTTTTATTTTAAGCCTACTCACAGGGTGCTCACAAAAAGCAGCAATTACTGGTGAGACAATTCAACAAGCCCTGTGGGGAACAGACGATATAAATTTAGACCGTCAGCATATCAGTGATCTTCCGTACGCCAGTAGCTACGTAAAAATAAATAACTCTGCACGTATATTTATGGTGTTAGCCTTTGCTGAAGAAAACCCACATAGTGGCGACATGCAATTAAAATGGATGTCGGCAGACAACGCGATGATTGTGACTGAAAATGGCCGAGTGATAAAAACCCTCAACCTTCCTCAGCATAATCTTTCAGCTGTCACGCCAAGGTTTGGTTTATTTAACTTTAGCAGTAGTCAAAAACAGTGGCGTGCCATTTATGATTGGCAACCTGACTACGATTATGACCACACCGCGCTCATCAATAGCTATCAAAACGGCCAGCAATGGGTGCGTTCCACCTTATGGAAAAAACGCCTAAATGTATGGCAGGAAGACATCAAGTTTGTGGGGTCTTCACAGCACATGCAAAACGTATTTTGGGCCGATGACCAAGGTCAGGTATTGAAATCTCAGCAGTGGCTAATTCCAAACCAGCTCTACATCGAGCAAGAAATCCTCAAACCGTATTCATCTAATTAATGGCAATGTAACCATGTTTCGCATTTATGCCTTAGTCGCCAGTTTATTAACGTCCAGTGCATGCTTTTCAGCCGCACCACTTGTGATTGATTATCCTCAGCTCAATCTAAGCCTGCAGTATCCGCAAGCGGTACGTCTAGAAAAAGCGCTCGACGATGCACAAACTCAACTCAGTAAAAACGCGTATTCACTGCAAGACTACGCAATCGCTAACCGTTTGTTTAATCATCAAAAACAATCTCAGGCAGAACAGCTCCAACGGCGCACTGTCTCGAAGTTGCGTGTGCTTAGTCGCGGCCAAACCGATTTAAGCCCGTTACTGGATCTTGCAGATCAAGTAGCAAGTTGGAACGTCGGTTATCGAGAACGATTAAGCCTTGATATTGATGAAGTGCGAATCACCCCGGCCAGCAACCCTATGCTACGCGGGCACTTTTCGCTGATCGCACCACCACGCTCGAAGACCATCACTATCGCTGGTTTGATCCACTCGCCATCACAAACTCAAGTCAAAGCGGGGAATACTGCTGCAGACTATCTCAATAATGCGCTTCTGCTTCCCGGTGCCAACAAGAGCTTCGCTTGGCTGATTTACCCAGATGGTGAAACTCGTCAAATTGGCTACGCCTATTGGAATGATGAACGTACTCCCGTTCCGCCGGGCTCCACACTCTATATCGGCTTTGACGCGCCCTCAGCCAAACTGCAACAGCTCGAGCAAGACATTGTTTTACTTATCGGATGGAAGAAAGACATCAAATGAATATCCCTCGCCTCACTACTTTTGCCTTTGCGCTCTCGATGATGCCTTTCTCCCATGCCGCCGAAGCCCCTTTTAAAGTTTCTCAATCTGATTTTGGCGGAACCGGGCTGATGCAAACCCCAAGCGGCCGAATGGCAGAACCTGGGGAATTTAATCTTGGCGCCACCATCAACGACGACTATCAACATTATATGGCGTCACTCCAACTGTTGGACTGGTTAGAAACGACGGTCCGCTACACTCGTGTCCCAGATGTCAAATTCAGTAACGACAGCGAATACAGTGGCGATAATCTCTATACCGACAAAGGTATTGATGTCAAAGCGCGCATCCTAAACGAAAGTTACTGGCTCCCAGAAACGTCTATTGGTATTCGTGACCTTGGCGGAACTGGGTTGTTTGATGGGGAGTTTATCGCCGCAACAAAACGCTTTGGTAACCTTGATGTGACCTTAGGCCTGGGGTGGGGATATTTGGGACAGAGAGGTAACATCAGCAATCCTATTTGTCATTTTAAAGATAGCTTTTGCTCGCGCCCCAACGGCTATAAAGGAACAGGTGGGAGCATCGATTCCGAGCGATGGTTTAAAGGCCCGGCCTCGGTATTTGGTGGCATTGAATATCAAACGCCTTATGAGCCGCTACGGATAAAAGTTGAATACGAAGGCAATGATTACAGCCAAGACTTTCCTTATGTTCAAGGCGGGAAAGCCATGCCTCAGGCCACTCCCTGGAATCTGGGCGTGCATTACCGAGTTAGCGATTGGATAGATACTCGCCTCAGCTATCAACGTGGTAATACCTTAACCGTTGGCTTTAACTTCTATACTAACTTTAACCATATGCAAGCGACATGGCTTGATGACCCAAAACCGACACTCAGCCAGCGTCCCTCTCAAGATTGGTCCTCAGCAGCAAACCAACTCGCCGCTAACGCCGGTTATACCCAAAACCATGTTTATCAAGATGGTCGTGGGATTGTGGTCACCGCAACGGCGAAAAAGTATCGTGGCCGAAATGAATCGCTAGAACGTGCCGCAACGATTTTGCACAATACATCTGGGGATAATATTGATCACTTTACGATTATTGAACAAAACCAAGGGTTAGCAGTTAGCCAGACTCATATTGATCGCCGTGCTTTTGTTAGCGCAGCCACCTATCAAGACATCGATAGTGATCCCAAGCAAACCTTCGTAGATCAAGATCCTGAAAACGTATCGGGCCGAGAACTGGCCAAACAATATCATGCGTTTTCTTATGGTATTGAGCCGGTACTGTCACAAAGCGTTGGCGCACCAGAGTCTTTTTACTTGTATTCATTTGGCGTCAATGCAATCTCGCGTTACTGGCTCACAAATCAATTGGAATTAAGCGGCTCGGTGTATTTCAACCTCTTTGATAACTATGACAAATTTAACTATGTTGAAAACTCGCCGCACGTCCAAAACCATGCCGTACCTCGAGTTCGTACCATGTTCCGAGCCTACGTCAGTGATAACCCCGTACGCCTCAACAACCTCCAGCTCACTTGGTTTAACCGGCCAAGTAACAATATCTACACTCAAGCGTATGCTGGCTATCTTGAAATCATGTTTGCAGGTATTGGCGGCGAGGTTCTCTATCGACCAAACAACAAAAACTGGGCGGTTGGTCTTGATGCAAACTTAGTCTCTCAGCGTGACCCTAACTCTTGGTTTGGCCTCTACAGCGATGATTACTTCTTTTATGACGCATCAAGCTGCAGCGAGACAACAGCCGAATGCCAAGCCTATGTTTTAAGCCAAGGCACCACGGGACATCTCACTGGTTATTACATGCCGAAATGGTCACTTTTGGAAAATACGCTGTTTAAGGTTAGCGTCGGTGAATTTTTAGGT
This sequence comes from Vibrio olivae, assembly GCF_042428525.1. Lineage (NCBI taxonomy): Bacteria > Pseudomonadati > Pseudomonadota > Gammaproteobacteria > Vibrionales > Vibrionaceae > Vibrio > Vibrio olivae. The sequence continues at coordinate 146,033 of NZ_JBHMEP010000005.1, read as the reverse complement.
GGCGACAAAGGCGCGCGTATCGACTTTTCTAAGCAGTTTGATTCTGGTGTGATTGTGGGAGCGTACGCGACAATTACCGATCTGACAGCCGAAGATTATGGCGAAGGCAGTTACAACAAAGGCTTTTACATCTCGCTGCCTCTCGACATCATGACCGTGAAACCAAGCACCGATCGCGCGGCCATTAACTGGCAACCGATCACACGTGATGGTGGGCAGATGCTCAATAAGAAATATCAGTTATTTGACGTCACTGATCCACGTTCGCCATGGTCACAACGCCCAAACCGATTCCAATAAGCCATAACGCCCAGTGTCAATCCATTGGGCGTCATGTTCTTACTCGCGGCTATGCTCGCGGAAAGGGAAAGGCGGTAATATGATCAATATGCTCGGCGCCAAGCGCCAGCATGATTAAGCGGTCAACCCCCAACGCAACCCCAGCGCAGTCAGGCAACCCCGAACTTAGCGCCGCCAGTAAATGATGGTCTATCGGCTGTGGCTTCAACCCCATCTGTTGCCGCTTTTGGTTGTCCGCCTCAAACCGGTTTTGTTGCTCAACAGCATCATCCAATTCGTAAAACCCATTCGCCAACTCAATACCTTGAAAATAGACTTCAAAACGCTGAGCAACGCGTGAATCATCAGGATTAATTTTGGCTAACGCCGCTTGCGAGGCAGGAAAGTCACACACAAATGCAGGCGCTTTTTGGCCAATTTTACTCTCCACACCGATACTAAATAACAGCTGCAGTAAGGTATCACGGTCTTGCTCAGGGTCAGCGATATCACTCAACCCCAACTGAGCCGCCACCGCTTTTAGGCGGTCCATACTTGCTTGCAACGGACAAACGCCAAGTACCTCAAGAAATGCCTGCTGATACGTCAGACGAGTGGCTGCGTCACAATCCAAAACCTGCTGTAATAATTCATCCATCTCATCCATCAATTGATGATGATCGTACCCCACTCGGTACCATTCAAGCATGGTAAATTCTGGATTATGAAAGCGCCCATTTTCCTCATTGCGAAACGCTTTGCACAGTTGATAAATACTGCCACTTCCCGCGGCTAAAAGACGCTTCATGTGAAATTCTGGGCTGGTCATCAAATACAGCTCACGGCCATCTGCATAACCCGGGCCAATAAACTGAGTCTTGAAGGTATCTAAATGCACATCGGTCACTGTGGCATGGCTCATGGCTGGTGTATCCACTTCCAAAACACCGCGCTGAAAAAAGAACTCTCGAATTGAACGTACAATCGTTGCTCGTTGTTGAAGTTGATTAATGGTGGCGGTCGGTTGCCAATCAGTCGACATAGCAAGAGGCTCTATGGTAATCGCAAAGCAGGCATTTTATCGTGCGAATCTCAGCCTGCCTAGCGCTTTCAAAACGTGGGTCAATGACTCTAATAACAGCAATATCGTTAACAACCCAGCTATCCGTGATAATTCTCACATAAGACATAAAAACCAATCCAATCTTTGTACTACTCAAACAAAAACCTAAATAAATCAATATATCCCCAAAACACCTCTCCTAAACTAGCAGCAGCACTCAAGAGAGTGCACGGTAGCGAAAGTCATCTTCATCCAAGACGGTCGCGGCTAGGACGAATAAGCCAAACTCAATTGGCTTCAAAATAATAAAATCACTGGAGGATAACTGTGCAAACGATCACCACAGATATCGCAGTCATCGGCGCCGGCGGCGCTGGTCTTCGCACTGCCATTGCGGCAGCTGAAGCAAACCCTGAGCTCGAAATCGCTCTGATTTCCAAAGTGTACCCAATGCGCTCTCATACCGTCGCAGCTGAAGGGGGCTCAGCCGCAGTTATCAAGGAAGAAGACAGTTTAGATAATCACTTTAACGACACCGTCGGGGGTGGGGATTGGCTTTGTGAACAGGACGTTGTTGAGTATTTCGTAGAAAATTCCACACGCGAAATGATTCAAATGGAGCAATGGGGTTGCCCTTGGAGCCGAAAAGAAAACGGCGAAGTCAATGTGCGCCGTTTTGGCGGTATGAAGGTTGAACGTACTTGGTTTGCGGCTGACAAAACGGGCTTTCATATGCTGCATACCCTGTTTCAAACCTCAATGAAATACACCAATATCAAACGCTTTGATGAGTATTTTGTGGTGGATTTATTGGTCGTCGATGACCAAGTTCAAGGCTTAATTGCGATTCATATGTCGGAAGGCGAATTGGTCACCATCAAAGCCAAGTCCGTCGTATTAGCAACTGGCGGCGCTGGACGTGTTTACCACTGCAATACCAATGGCGGTATTGTCACTGGCGATGGAATGGCGATGGCCTATCGTCATGGCGTTCCTCTGCGTGATATGGAATTTGTGCAATATCACCCAACGGGCCTACCCGGAACCGGAATTCTGATGACTGAAGGCTGCCGCGGAGAAGGCGGTATTATCGTCAACAAAGATGGCTACCGCTATTTACAAGATTATGGCATGGGACCAGAAACCCCTGTGGGCCAACCCAAGAACAAATACATGGAGCTCGGCCCACGAGACAAAGTCTCTCAAGCCTTCTGGCACGAGCAGCAAAAAGGCAACACCATCAAGCATCCACTTGGCGACGTCGTCCACCTCGACCTGCGCCACTTAGGTGAAGAATATTTACATGAACGCTTGCCGTTTATCTGCGAATTGGCGAAAGCCTATGTCAACGTAGACCCAGCCAAGGAACCGATTCCTATTCGTCCAACCGTGCATTACACCATGGGGGGCATTGAAACCAATAAGGATTGTGAAACACGCATTAATGGTCTGTTTGCAGTCGGAGAGTGCGCCTCTGTCGGCCTTCATGGTGCGAATCGTCTCGGTTCAAATTCGCTGGCTGAATTTGTGGTCTTTGGCCGCGTTGCCGGAGAAAACGCCGTTAAACGCGCCGCCGAATTTACTGGCTGGAATGACGCCGCAATTGAGCAACAAGTCCAAGCCACACAAGCACGTATCCAAGCCTTGATGGCGCAAGAAGGTGATGAAAACTGGGCGGACATTCGAACGGAAATGGGCCACACCATGGAAGCAGGTTGCGGCATCTATCGTGAACAACACTTGATGCAGCAAACCATCGACAAACTCAGTGAACTCAAACAGCGCTACAAAAAAGTCAGCATTAAAGATAAAGGTAAAGTCTTTAACACTGATCTTTTGTATGCGATTGAAGTTGGCTACGGTCTTGAAGTCGCTGAGGCCATGGTGCACTCAGCCATTTTGCGCAAAGAATCGCGAGGGGCGCATCAACGTCTTGATGAACAATGCACCGAACGTGATGACATTCATTTCCTCAAACACTCACTGGCCTTTTATCAGCCAGATTCGGCGCCGACGATTGACTACAGTGATGTCACCATCACCAAATCGCAACCCAAAGCACGCCTCTACGGCGAAGCCGCCGAGCAAGCTGCAGCGCAAGAAGCTGCGCAAACCGGTTCACAGGAGTAAGTTCTATGTCATCCACTCGTATTCAAAAAGTCGATATTTTGCGTTACGACCCAGAGCGTGATTCTGAACCACACTTCCAACGCTTCGATGTTCCGTGCGACGAGACCATGTCGGTACTCGACGCTCTGGGGTATGTCAAAGACAACTTAGACAAAGACCTCGCCTACCGCTGGTCTTGCCGCATGGCGATATGTGGTTCTTGTGGCATGATGGTCAACGGTGTCCCAAAACTGGCCTGTAAAAGCTTTCTGCGTGATTACCCAGACGGCATTAAGATTGAACCCCTGGCAAACTTCCCTATCGAGAAAGACTTAATCGTCGATATGACGCCGTTCATTGAGCGTTTAGAAGCCATTAAGCCATACATCATCGGTAACGACCGCAAACCAGAAGATGGCACCAACATACAAACACCGGAGCAAATGGCGCGCTATAAGCAATTCGCCGCCTGTATTAACTGCGGTTTGTGTTATGCCGCATGTCCGCAATTTGGGCTTAATCCAGAGTTTGTTGGCCCTGCCGCGTTGACGCTGGCTCATCGCTATAACCTTGATAGCCGTGATCATGGCCAAGCTGAACGCATGCCAATCATCAATGGTGAAAATGGGGTTTGGGGCTGTACGTTCGTCGGTTACTGCTCAGAAGTGTGTCCTAAAAATGTCGACCCAGCAGCAGCAGTCAACCAAGGCAAAGTGGCCTCAAGTACGGACTTTATCATCGCCATGTTTAAGCCTGATGGTCAATCAGCTCAAAAGGAGGGCTAAGATGAGTAACCGTAAGCCTTATGTTCGTGAAGTCAAAGCGACATGGTGGAAAAGTCATCCGTTTTATCGCTTTTACATGCTACGCGAAGCAACGGTATTGCCACTGATTCTGTTTACACTATTTTTGACCTTAGGCTTAGCGGCTTTGGTCAAAGGTGCCGATGCGTGGCAAACATGGCTCAACTTTATGGCTCACCCTATCGTGATTGCAATTAACCTCGTCGCTTTAGCCGGTAGCTTATTCCATGCTCACACCTTCTTTAAGATGTTTCCTCAAGTCATGCCGATTCGTTTCAAAGGCAAAACCGTGGATACGAAAGTGTTGGTTCTCGGGCAATGGGCCGCTGTGGCGTTCATTTCTTTGGTTGTTTTAATTATTGTCTAAGGGGCGTGTTATGAGTAATCACAACGATCGCGTAGATCGCAACCCGGCTCGCTCTGATGAGCCGATTTGGTGGGGGTTATTTGGCGCTGGCGGTAGCTGGTTTGCCATGATAAGCCCAGTAACGATACTGGTGCTCGGTATTTTAGTGCCGCTGGGTATTATTGACAGCGAAGCGTTAAGCTATGATCGAGTTCAGGACTTTGCCACCAGCATTATCGGCGCACTCTTTATTATCGCAACACTAGCCCTGCCTATGTGGCATGGCATGCACCGTGTGTATCATGGTATGCATGACCTTAAGCTGCATACTGGGGTCGTTGGCAAAGTGTTGTGTTATGGCGTCGCAGGCGGTATTTCACTGCTGGCTGTCGTGTTTATCATTATGCTGTTCTAACCAGCGATTGCGATCAAAAAAGGCGAGGAATTTCCTCGCCTTTTTACTGCTTCAACGAAATAACGCCAACATTACAAAATAAAGCGGCTCAGATCTTCATCTTCAATAAAGCCACCTAAACGCTCTTTAACGTAAGCGGCATCAATTTCAAAGGTCGAACCCGCTTTATCAGTGGCATCAAACGAGATTTCATCCATCAAACGTTCCATCACCGTATGCAAACGACGGGCACCGATGTTTTCCGTGGTTTCGTTAACTTGCCATGCTGCGTCAGCAATTTGCTGAATACCATCATCCGTAAAGCTGATTGTCACGTCTTCGGTTTTCATCAAGGCCATGTATTGCTCGGTCAACGATGCTTTTGGCTCGGTGAGAATACGTTTGAAGTCGCTCGAAGAGAGCGCTTCAAGTTCAACTCGAATCGGCAAGCGACCTTGCAATTCAGGAATCAAATCCGATGGGCTGGCAACTTGGAAAGCCCCTGAGGCGATAAACAGAATATGGTCCGTGCGCACCATACCATGTTTGGTTGACACTGTGCTGCCTTCAATCAATGGCAGTAAGTCACGCTGAACCCCTTCGCGAGACACATCGGGGCCAGAACTCTCACCGCGCTTACAGATTTTATCAATCTCATCGACAAACACGATGCCGTTGTTCTCAACGTTATAAATCGCCTGCTCTTTCAGCTCTTCTTGGTTAACCAGCTTAGCCGCTTCTTCTTCAGTCAAGGCTTTAAACGCATCCGAAATTTTCATCTTACGTTTTTTCTTGGTATCACCAGCGAGATTAGCGAACATACCTTGTAGCTGGTTGGTCATCTCTTCCATGCCTGGAGGCGCCATAATTTCAACGCCCATTTGCGGCGCGGCAACTTCGATATCTATCTCTTTATCATCGAGCTTACCTTCGCGCAATTTCTTGCGGAAAGACTGGCGAGTGCTTGATTGCTCTTCACTCTGCTCATTTTGTCCCCAAGCATCACGTGCCGGCGGCAACAACGCATCAAGAATGCGCTCTTCTGCTTGCTCTTCGGCGCGGAATTTTACTTTTTCCATCGCTTGTTGATGCGTCATTTTGACCGCAACGTCGGTAAGGTCACGAATGATGGTTTCGACTTCCTTGCCCACATAACCGACTTCAGTAAACTTGGTGGCTTCGACTTTCATAAATGGCGCATTGGCCAATTTCGCTAAGCGGCGAGCAATTTCTGTTTTACCTACACCGGTCGGGCCAATCATCAAAATATTTTTTGGTGAAACTTCAACACGTAAGCTCTCTTCAAGCTGCATACGACGCCAGCGGTTACGTAGCGCAATCGCGACTGCGCGCTTGGCTTTATCTTGGCCAATGATATGGCGATTTAATTCATGAACAATTTCGCGGGGAGTCATTTCAGACATAGGGAATTCCTTAATTTGATGCGTTTACCACTATCTATTTATGTTGCGTACTCGGCTTACTCAGCTTCGGTATTCGCGTCAATTTCTAGTTCTTCGACAGTGTGGAATTGGTTGGTGAACACACAAATATCGCCAGCAATTTTTAGCGATTTTTCTGCAATTTCACGAGCGTCTAATTCGGTATTTTCAAGTAAAGCGATGGCCGCCGATTGAGCAAAGTTACCGCCTGAGCCAATCGCAATCAGATCATTTTCTGGCTGAACCACATCACCATTACCCGTAATGATCAGCGACGCCGTTTCATCGGCTACCGCCAACAAAGCTTCGAGTTTGCGAAGTGCGCGATCGCTACGCCAATCTTTAGCCAATTCAACTGCCGCTTTGGTCAAATGACCTTGGTGCATTTGCAGCTTGCTTTCAAAACGTTCAAACAGCGTGAACGCATCGGCGGTACCACCAGCAAACCCGGCCAACACTTTGTTGTTGTATAGACGACGCACTTTACGGGCATTGCCCTTCATTACGGTATTACCCAGCGACACTTGGCCATCTCCGGCGATGACAACTTTATTATTACGACGAACGGATACGATAGTAGTCACGTGTAGGGCCTCTTAATTCTTTTCACTTGGAAGATAACGAATATATGAGGATCACAATAAAAAAAATCAAGTGACCACGGCGGGATCAAAAAGCACAAAGGCTAACCGAGTGGCTAGCCTTTGTGAGGAAATTACTGATTATCTTTCCAGATGGCGCAAGGTTCAATCTTGGCGCGCTGCAGTTTATGCTTGTCTCGTTCGGCATCCCGTTTAAATTTATAAGGGCCTAAGGTGACACGATACCAACTGCTGGTCTCTTTTTTGCGAATCTTGCTGCTGAGGCCTTGAAACGCGATATTAGCTTTGCGCTCTTCCGCTTGTTGCATGGTTTTAAACGCACCGCACTGCATCACATAAGGGATCTCAGACACCACTTGCTCTTTGGCCTGAACTTCAATTTCGCGCTTTGGTAGCGACTCAACGTAGTCCCATTTCTCTTCTGGTGGAGGTGGAAGCGTCTGCTTTGGTGCTTTCGGCTTAACGATCGGCTGAGTCTCAACCTCTTGAACCACCGGTTTTGGCGGCTCAGGATCGTTACTGAGAATATACAATCCATAACCAAATGCGCCAGCTAACACCAAAGCAATCAGCCCACTACGCCATGGTTTACGCGGCGGCGTATTTTTTCTGGCTGGCTTTTTTGCAGCACTGGCTCCACGGCCACGCTTTACATAATCTTTATTTGCCACGGTCAAACATCAACAATTAAGTACATAGCCCGATATGGTAATGCAGAATACGAAAGGATGACAGCATTGAAATGGAAGCGGCACGTCAAATCATCACCCGCCGCAACCTTTCTTTAAACAAGACGCGGTGGCGCAGCACTTTCTCGAACAATCAGCTGCGTTTCAAGCAGACGAGATCCTGCACGAACATCATGCCCTCGCAGCAGTTCCAGCATCATCAACATCGCTTGACGACCAATCTCATACCTCGGTTGAGAAATCGTCGTCAACGGCGGATCACAATACTGAGCATACTTAATGTCATCAAAACCCACGATCGATAAGTCTTGAGGAATACGTAACCCCAATTTTTTCGCCTCTTGAATCGCGCCAATTGCCATCGAGTCGTTGTGACAGAAGATGGCCGTTGGTGGCTCAGGTAAAGCCAATAACTGACGCACCGCTTTAGCGCCGTCTTCAAAACCAAAATGGCCGTAATAGGTATAGCTAGGATTCATTGCTATTCCAGCTCGGCGTAGAGCTTGCTGATAACCTTGATAGCGGAACTGACACAAAACTGCACTTTCCGGGCCGGAGATCTGCGCAATGCGTTTGTGGCCCATTTGCGTCAAGTAGTTCACCGCTTCAAACGCTGAGGTCAAGTTATCGATATGTACAGTGGGCAGTTCAAGCTCAGGTGCGAACTCACATGCCATCACCATCGGTGGGAGGTTTTTCTGTTCGGGCTTACTGACATCAAATGGCAAATCGGTCCCAAGCAGCAGCATGCCATCAGCTTGCTTGGTAAACACTAAGTTCACAAACGAACTTTCGCGCTTACGCTGCTGACCACTGTCGCCAAGTAATACGATGTAACCATGTTCCATCGCCGCATCTTCAATACCTCGAATGATCTCAGTGAAGTACGGATCGCAAATATCAGGAACGATCGCGATAATTGTTTTTGATTCGTTACGGCGCAGATTGCGCGCCAAAGAATTTGGTGAATATCCAGCTTCCAGCACGGCATCTTCAACCCGTTTTCGTGTGGCTGACGAGACTTTTTCAGGGTTCATCAACGCCCTAGATACGGTTGCGGTTGAGACGCCTGCGAGCTGGGCAACATCCTTCATTGTCGCCATAAAAAATTAACCCTCTCAATTCCTTTCCAAGTAGCCAAGACGCCACTTCTTTTAGATTTATGATTTTTGGTGATGAACTAAAGCTCATTTCTTATATTAACTTGATTGCATTACGCAATCGTTTACCTTATTCATAAGAATGAATAAAAAAGTATACAGGACTTAGTTTATTCATTTCGAAACATAAAGTTACGGCTAGATTAACAAAAAAGGCAGTTTGTTGGTGATTTTCGTCACAGATAAATGAAAAATGATGACAATTCTTTTAATTGATACGCAGCCAGTGACGTATTAACAAACTTCCCACTTAACTCAAATCTTGAGGCTCAATATCCAGAGACCAACGGACTTTCTTGGCACTTGGCAGCATCTGGATCGCTGGTTTTGCGCTATTGAGTAATTTCTGCATCACCGGACGCGATTGCGTTTGCAGTAATAGCTGCCAGCGAAATTTACCTGCCCGCTTCGCAATCGGTGATGGGGTTGGCCCCAGTACCATACAATATTCATCAAATAGAGGATTGGCCTCCAATGTTTGCCTGACTTGACGTAAAAAGTCTTCCACCATTGCTGAGTGATTGGCTTCTGCTTTAAATAAGGTCAGATAGGAAAATGGGGGCAATATGGCCAACTTGCGCTCAGCCAGCGCGCTTTGCGCAAAATGGCGGTAATCTTTTTCAAGTAATGCTTGAAGTAGGCTGTGTTCAGGATGATGGGTTTGCAGGACCACTTCACCAGGTTTACTCGCTCGCCCTGCTCGTCCAGCCACTTGAATAAATAGCTGTGCTAAGCGCTCCGATGCGCGGAAGTCACTACTATAAAGCGATCCATCAACGTCCAGCAGAGCCACCAGCGTAACATTAGGGAAATGATGCCCTTTCGCCAGCATTTGCGTACCGATGAGAATTTGGTACTCCCCTTTACGAATCGCTTCTAATGCCGACTCCAAGCTGCCTTTGCGCCGTGTGCTGTCTCGGTCAATTCGAATCGCCTTAAACTCAGGAAACAGCTCTGCCAGTTTGTTTTCCAATTGCTCAGTCCCTACGCCGACGGTGACAAGGTGTGTCGAGCCACATCCCTGACACTGATGGATGACGGGCTGCTGTGAACCACAATGATGGCAGCGTATTTCGCTGCTACTTTGATGATAGGTGTAATAAGCATCACAGCGCTTGCATTCGGCAATCCAGCCACATTCATGGCACATAAGAGCAGGAGAAAAACCACGGCGATTCAAAAACAACATCACTTGGTTGCCAGCCGCTAAATGGCGACGCATTTCAGCAATCAAAGGGGCAGACAGTCCACTATCTAAATATAACCCTTTAATATCCAATACTTTATTGGTTGTTGGCAGCGCATTCCCCGCACGCTTTGATAAAATTAAGTGGTGATACTTACCGCTTAGCGCGTTATGCAGTGTCTCTAATGCCGGGGTCGCCGAACCCAACACTATCGGAATGTTCTCTTGGTTTGCGCGCATCACCGCGACATCTCGCGCATGATAACGCAGGCTGTCTTGCTGCTTGTAGGAACCATCATGCTCTTCATCGACAATAATGATGCCCAAGTTGGCAAACGGAGTCATCAAAGCAGAGCGCGTTCCAATAATGATTCCAGCCGAGCGATCCTTTGCCGCAAGCCAAGCATTAAGACGCTCCGTATCATTCAGTCCCGAGTGAACCACTTCCACTGGCACATTAAAGCGTTTTTTAAATCGATTAATGGTTTGAGGAGTGAGACCGATTTCCGGTACTAACACCAATGCCTGAGCACCTCGTTCCAGCACGGGTTTAATCAGGTTTAAATACACTTCTGTTTTGCCAGAACCGGTCACCCCTTCTAGTAGGTAACAACCGAACTCTTGGCGTGAATTCACTGCCGCAATGGCAACTGCTTGCTCTTGGTTAAGCTTGGGTTTATCAACCTCGGCCTCAATCGCTTGTGGCCAAGCGGCGCGGTGGGGCGTTTTATCAACGCAGACAATCCAGCCTTTTTCTCTCAGGTTTTTCAGCACCGAACTCGACACATCCGCATCGATAAACGCTTGCTGAGAAAGTGCTCCCGATGACAACATGTTCATCACTTTCGCCTGCTGTACTGCTCGCCCTAGCCCTTGCATTAATTGATTCTTACCCGCTTCGGTAAGCTGCCACTCCACGACTTTTGCCCACTCAGCTGGTTTGCCTTTACGCAAAGCACTCGGCATCGCATTACTGAGCGTTTCGCCAAGAGGATATTGATAATACTGACTGCACCACATTAATAGCTTATAGAGCGGCGCAGCCCATAGCGGCTGATGATCCAGAACTTGATACAATGCTTTAAGCTGCTCACGAGCAAAACTCGACTGATCCGTTAACTCAATAACAATGCCAACCAAGGTTTGGCGACCAAAAGGGACAGACACACGCCCTCCAACCACCGGGTAAGCACCACTTGGTATCAAATAATCAAACAGTTTATCTAGAGGAACAGGAAGCGCGACACGCGCAATCGCAGGCTGCATAAATAAGCGGGTAACTCTCAGTTTGCTAAGACGAAACCCAGTTTAATCGATCACTTCATGAGTTGATAGTTTCGTGGTGATTGCGGTGACTGTCGATGAACAACAATAACATGGTGAAAAAAGTAGCAATCAATTGAGGCAAAACTATTGATTCACGCTCAGGGAAACATTACTATACTGCGCCTTGACCATATGGCTTGCTTCGACGAGTTCGATTCAGCGGTATGTCATTTCTATATTATTAACTACGTGTGGTGTCCGGCTTTGAATCGGATAGCGACACGGCCTAAATTGAGGTTCTCCCATGAAAACTGGTATCCACCCAGAATACAAAGCCGTTAAAGCAAACTGTTCTTGCGGTAACACTTTTGAGTTCAACTCAACTCTTGGTAAAGAAGAAATCCACCTAGATGTGTGTGACAAATGTCACCCATTCTACACTGGTAAACAACGTATCGTTGATACCGGTGGTCGTGTTGATCGCTTCAACAAGCGTTTCGGCAACCTATCAAGCAAATAATCCATTTCGATTATTGATTGATACAAAAAGGGCGCTACGGCGTCCTTTTTTGATCCTGTTGATTTAACCTTTCCGCTACAACCTCTCTAACCTCAAATAATACCGATACAAAACGTTATCTGGTCTTATCTCTTCGATATTTAGTCATTTTGACTGATCTAAGTCAGCCTAGTGTCTAGGCAGCCTCGGTACCATAGATTAAAATTATCTTTCCCCCATCAAATGAGCACCTAAACATATGTCTGATGACAACCAAACGCTCTCTGCGGAAGAGCAATTTCGCCAACAAGCCCTGGATTACCATGCCAAACCAACCGCTGGTAAAATTTCAGTTGAGTTAACCAAACCTGCTGACTCAGCACTTGATCTTGCTCTCGCATATAGCCCAGGCGTTGCCGAACCGGTTCGTGAAATCGCACAAAATCCAGACACGGTGTATCGCTATACAGCAAAGGGCAACATGGTAGCGGTGATTTCAAACGGTACCGCTATTTTAGGTCTAGGGAATTTAGGACCGCTGGCATCAAAACCAGTGATGGAAGGGAAAGCGCTGTTATTCAAGCGATTCGCAGGGTTGGATTCCATTGATATTGAAGTAAAACATCGCACCATTGACGAATTCGTTGATACCGTTGCAAATATTGCGGACACCTTTGGCGGCATTAACCTTGAAGATATCAAGGCTCCTGACTGCTTTGAAATCGAAAAACGCCTCATTGAACGTTGTGATGTGCCCGTTTTTCACGATGATCAACATGGTACCGCCATCGTCACCGCCGCAGGTATGCTCAATGCGATTGAGCTACAGGGTAAGAAACTTGAAGAGTCAACCATCGTGTGTCTAGGCGCTGGCGCGGCCGCAGTCGCCTGTATGGAACTGCTAATTAAATGCGGCGCAATGCGTGAAAAAATCTACATGCTTGACCGCAAAGGCGTCATCCATACTCGCCGTGATGATCTTAACGAATACAAGCAGTTGTTTGCCAACAACACCGATAAACGTACCTTAGAAGATGTGATTGAAGGCGCCGATCTTTTCCTTGGTGTTTCTGGTCCAAACCTTCTTTCTGCTGACGCGCTAAAATTGATGGCAGATAAGCCAGTGGTCTTTGCGTGTTCTAACCCTGATCCTGAAATCAAGCCATCGATTGCTCACGAAGTGCGTAATGATTTGATTATGGGAACCGGACGCAGTGACTACCCAAACCAGGTCAATAACGTTCTGTGTTTCCCATTTATTTTCCGTGGCGCACTGGATGTGCGTGCTAGCGAGATTAATGATCAAATGAAATTGGCGGCGGTTGAAGCCATTCGCCAACTCGCCAAAGAAGACGTTCCTGCCGAAGTACTTAACGCCGCAGGCGTGGAATCACTACAGTTTGGTCCTGAATACATTATTCCCAAACCAATGGATAAGCGATTGCTCCCTCGAGTGGCCCGTGCCGTTGCTGAAGCGGCGGTTGAATCGGGTGTGGCGCGTATCGATATGCCAGAAAACTATATGCAAGATTAAGCATCATGAGAGGCCTGAATCGAGCGCAAAGCGGTGAAAACCCAAAGCGCGCATTGAGGCTCTTTAGATGTGGTTCTTGATAGAAAAAGGTTGGCAAATGCCAACCTTTTTTTGTGTAAACACAGCGCCATCAATTTAGAAAAGTGGAATCTAAGTAGCACTATTTCTTACAGCAGACTTACTCGTCATTGTAAGATTCAAACTCAATACCCATTTCTGTCATCAGTCTTTTCACTTCAGCAGGAATATCGTCTGGGCGATCTTTGCGCAAATCTTCATCCGTTGGCAGGGGTTGCCCGGTATACGCATGCAGAAACGCCTCACACAACAGCTCGCTATTGGTGGCATGACGCAGGTTGTTGATTTGACGACGAGTACGCTCATCAGTCAAAACTTTCAATACTTTCAATGGAATAGATACGGTAATTTTTTTTACTTGCTCACTCTTTTTGCCATGTTCAGCATATGGGCTTATGTATTCCCCATTCCAGTCTGCCATTGCGCACCTTCGTAAAAGTTTAGGAATTAGTTTTAGACCCACAATTTTAGCGGCTTTTAAGTCTACAAGCAAAGACATATAGACGTCTAGAAGTGTTGACGTCTCATTTTTAGCAAAGTAAAGTGACGGGGTATGGAATGGAAATGAATGAATCGGTGTTTTTTGAGCAGTTTGTTCACTCTATAACCGATTCACTCCCCATATATAGCGCATTCCAATTAACAAGTCATTCTCTTCGCAAGGAAATCTTATGAGTACTCACAAACCTGCCACAATAGCGGTAAGAACTGGGATTGAATCTGACACACAACATCACGCGGTTGTGCCACCGATTTATCTATCAACCAACTATGGTTTCCCTGCGTTTGGTGATGTGCCTAAGTATGACTATACGCGCTCAGGTAACCCAAACCGCGGGCTATTAGAACAAGCGCTTTACGAATTGGAATCCGGTCAGGGGGCCGTTGTCACCAACTGTGGCACCTCTGCTCTGAACTTATGGGTATCAGCCTTTATTGGCCCTGATGATCTGATTATTGCTCCCCATGACTGTTATGGCGGCACTTACCGCTTGTTTAATACCCGCTCACAAAAAGGTGATTTCAAGGTCGAATTTGTTGACCAATCCGACCAAGCCGCCTTTGATGCGGCGATTGCGAAAAAACCAAAACTGATTTTGCTAGAAACCCCGTCTAACCCTTTGGTACGCGTGGTTGATATCGAAAAAACATGCCAAAAAGCCAAACAAGTCGGCGCTCTGGTTGCTGTCGACAACACCTTTTTGACACCGGTGTACCAAAAGCCTTTAGAACTCGGTGCAGACTTTGTTATTCACTCCACCACTAAATTTATTAATGGTCACTCTGATGTGATTGGTGGGGTAGTCATTGCTAAACAGCAAGAGCACGCGGAGCAACTCGCTTGGTGGGGTAACTGCATTGGCGCAACCGGCACGCCATTTGATAGCTACCTAACACTACGCGGAATTCGTACCTTGGGCGCAAGAATGCGTGTGCATGAAGAGAGCTCATTGAGCATTCTTGATTACCTCAAAACCCAACCTCTGGTTGGCGCTATTTTTCATCCAAGCTTGCCTGAACATCCAGGCCATGAGATCGCGAAAAAACAGCAATCAGGATTTGGCTCGATGCTCAGCTTTGAGTTTGCTGGCAGTTATGAGCAACTCCAAACCTTTGTAACCGGCTTAAAACTGTTTTCACTTGCCGAGTCCCTTGGTGGCGTCGAAAGCCTGATTTGCCATCCGGCGACCATGACTCATCGTGCTATGGGCGAAGCCGCTTTAGCGGAAGCTGGCGTCTCACATCAACTGCTTCGACTTTCAGTTGGCCTTGAAGATGCACAAGACTTAATTGCCGATCTCGACCAAGCTTTCAATCTCGTTTAAGGAGAGGTGGTGATGACTCACCCTCGACAACTACATAAATTCGGTGGCAGCAGCCTAGCAGACCCCGAATGCTACCGCCGTGTAGCCAACATTTTAAAGCAGTACTCAAATGCCGATGACTTGATTGTGGTCTCGGCGGCGGGCAAAACCACCAACCGCTTAATTGAGTTTACTGACGCCCTGCATAAAGATGGCCGAGTGGCCCATGAAGTTTTGCAAGCGCTGCGCCAGTTTCAGACCGATTTGGTCTGTGAACTATTAGAAGAAGATGCACAAACACCGCTACTCTCAGCACTGCAAGATGAATTTACCACATTGGGTGAACTCAATGCGCCGCTTACTGCAGAGCAGCGCGCGGCGGTGCTCGGTCATGGCGAAACGTGGTCAGCGCGCTTGCTTGCTGCGCTTTTAACACAGCTTGATCTGAACAGTGTCTCTCAAGACTCACGGGCTTTCTTGCGTGCACAAACGGGCACTCAACCCGAGATTGACCAAGGTGCTTCATACCCTCTATTACAAGCGATTTTGGCGCAGCATTCTGGGCATCGCATCGTGGTAACAGGTTTCATGGCGCAAAACGATCAAGGGCATACGGTACTTCTTGGACGTAACGGTTCAGATTACTCGGCAACCATTATTGGCGCATTGGCTCAAGTCAGCCAGGTCACGATTTGGAGTGACGTTGCTGGCGTATTCAGTGCTGACCCAAGAATCGTCTCTGAGGCGTGTTTATTGCCATTGCTCCGCCTTGATGAAGCCAGTGAATTAGCAAGGCTGGCCGCGCCAGTATTACACAGCCGAACCTTGCAACCCGTGGCGCAAAGTGCGATGGATCTTCACCTACGCTGCAGCTATCAACCGGAGTCTGGCTCAACTCGTATTGAACGTGTCCTCGCCTCGGGTCGCGGTGCAAAGATCATTACCTCACTGGACGATGTCCTACTGATTGAGCTCAGTTTCGCCTCAGGTCATGATTTTAAGCGCTTGCAAACCAATGTGTTAGAGACCTTGAAGCGAGCCCAGCTTCAACCCTTAGCCTATGAAGTACAAAGTGACCAACATGTTCTTCAGTTGGCGTACACGGCGGAAATCGCCACGGGCGCGCTGAGCTTTCTTCAAGACATGGCAACCGAAGCCGATCTCAAACTTAAAGAAGGGTATTGTTTAGTCGCCGCGGTGGGGGCCGGCGTCACCAAAAACCCAAATCACTGTTATGGCTTCTACCAACAACTGAAAAACGCCCCGGTTGAATTTATTTCTGAGACCGACTCTGCGCTCAGTTTGGTGGCGGTACTGCGCTCAACGGAAACTCAAAGTCTGGTTGAAGGCATTCATACTCAGCTTTTTCAAGCGCAAAAGCGCGTGGCCATCGTATTGTGTGGTAAAGGCAATATCGGAACCAGTTGGCTTAAACTATTCGCAGAGCAAAAACCGGAAATCGAAAAACGTCACGGCATGAATTTCGAGCTAATTGCAGTGGTCGATAGCCAAACATATTGGTTTGATGAACAAGGGATCGATCCCAATACCGTCGATGCTCGATTCGCCGATGAAGCAATCTCCTACCAAGATAACGAGTGGATCCAACGCATTGGGGCAATTCAAAGTTTTGATGATGCCGTGGTACTGGATGTCACCGCCAGCAAAGAACTTGCTGCGCGCTATCTAGAAATCGCAGAGCAAGGCATGCACCTAATCTCGGCGAATAAAGTCGCGGGTTCTGCATCGGGTGATTATTATCATCAAGTGCAAGACGCGTTCTTTAAAATCAACCGTCATTGGTTATATAACGCAACCGTTGGTGCTGGGTTACCGATTAATCATACCGTTCGCGACTTGCGCGAAAGCGGCGATGAAATCGTCGCCCTATCCGGTATTTTCTCCGGTACCCTATCATGGCTTTTCCAGCAATATGATGGCAGCGTCCCGTTTATCGAACTGGTGGATCTTGCTTGGCAGCAAGGCTTGACCGAGCCGGACCCTCGTAGCGATCTAGATGGCTCAGATGTCATGCGTAAATTAGTGATTTTGGCCCGTGAATCAGGGCTTCAGCTTGAACCCGAACAGGTTAAAGTCGAGTCTTTAGTCCCTGCAGAATTGCGCGAGATGACACTGGACGACTTCCTCGATAACGGCAACCTTCTGAGCGAACGTTTAGCGGAACGTTTAGAGAAAGCGCAGCGGGAAGAGAAAGTGCTGCGCTACGTGGCTCGCCTTGAGAAAAATGGTCAAGCTAGCGTGTGTGTCGAAGCCTTGAATAAAGAACATGCGCTCGCTAACCTACTGCCTTGCGATAATATCTTCGCGATTGAGAGTAAGTGGTACAAAGACAACCCGCTGGTGATTCGCGGCCCAGGAGCAGGGCGTGAAGTCACCGCTGGCGCGATTCAATCAGACTTGAACCTTCTGGCCAGCATGCTGTGATTAAAGGCCGCCACTTGCATAATGTAAGTGGCGGCTTTGTTGTGTTCACTTCCCTTCTTCCCCACCGCTGTTTCACCTCACAGTTTCGCAACTTGCTCAAACCCCGATATGCTTAAATAGCCACCAGAACGCTTGATGCAACGAATGATTGAGAAACCCTCATTATTAACTTGAGAAAAATTCATAATGAGACAGTTGACATTAAAAGCTATTCATTACATTCTTTGGACATATAGACGTCTAAACGTAAAAATAATTTTTAGTTGATGGATGTGGTTGGTCACCACAGGAGAAAACACATGGGATATACGCACGCTGGGCACATTGACGCCTTAAACCAGAACATTGCTGAACTGTCAGACAACATCAATGTGTCATTTGAATTCTTTCCGCCAAGCAGCGAAAAGATGGAGGAAACATTGTGGAATTCGGTACATCGCCTAAAAACACTGCAACCGAAGTTTGTCTCGGTGACGTATGGCGCGAACTCTGGCGAGCGTGATCGCACGCATTCGATCATCAAAGAAATTAAATCTCAAACCGGCTTGGTCGCCACACCCCACCTCACCTGTATTGATGCCAGCCGCGAAGAGCTGACAAAAATTGCCGATGACTACTGGGCCAATGGCATTGAGAGCATTGTTGCTCTGCGTGGCGATATTCCACCGGGTGGCGGCGCACCACAAATGTATGCGTCCGATCTGGTTGAATTGTTAAAGTCGCGCCACGATTTTGATATTTCGGTTGCCGCATTTCCTGAAGTTCACCCAGAAGCGAAAAGTGCGCAAGCCGATCTTTTGAACCTGAAACGCAAAGTAGATGCGGGCGCCAATCGCGCGATTACTCAGTTCTTTTTCGATGTAGAAAGTTATCTGCGTTTTCGTGATCGCTGCGTAGCCGCTGGTATTGATGTCGAAATCGTCCCTGGCATCCTACCGGTTTCAAACTTTAAGCAGGCCTCCCGCTTTGCGGCGCAAAACAACGTCAAAGTCCCCGGTTGGATGGCACGTCAATTTGAAGGATTGGACGACGATCCAACCACTCGCCAACTGGTCGGAGCGAGCCAAGCGATCGATATGGTACGCGTGCTTAGCCGTGAAGGGGTGAAAGACTTCCACTTCTACACCCTGAACCGAGCTGAGATGACTTACGCCCTGTGTCATACGCTAGGTGTGCGCCCAAAAGCGTAACGGGACACCCAACATGAAGGGTTGACCGCCTCCATGTTTATCCCATAAAAAAACGCCAACTTCATATTGGCGTTTTTCGTTCAAGTATCACTTTGCAGCAAAGGCTTATTCCACTTCATCCATTTTGCCAAGCAAGTTACGAATACGCTCTTGCCATGCTTGATGCTCTTGCTGCATCTGTTGTGATTTTTGCTCTAACTCTTCACGGCTGCTGCGTAACTCTTCAGCTTCAGTCGTCAGTTTCGCTTTTTCTTCTTTTAGTTCTTCAACTTCCATTTGCAATAGTGCAATGGTATCGACTGCGGTTTGAATTTTTGCTTCTAGTTGCTCTAGTACTTCAAAAGACATGTTTGCCTACCCTTAATATCATTCGGTTTAGTGTCACCCTGCGTTCATTCTACTCAGCCACATCCCTAGACACACGCGCTATATTTGCAAATGTGGTCTATTCGGCTAAAAAATCAGCGTGATTTAACACAGATCTGACCTGAACGCGTATTTGTTCTTAAACCACCCCACTTTAAAAGCTTGCTTTGATGCAGTTCAAGTTACATCACCACAAAAAAATCAATCTCAAACCATTGATATGCTAAAATCTCGCCAGTTTATTTTCCCTTTCGATCAATCAATTTTGGGAGTCTTCACATGAAGCGCGATTTAGCAATGGCCTTTTCTCGAGTCACAGAAGGGGCAGCATTAGCAGGATATAAATGGTTGGGACGCGGTGATAAAAATGCCGCAGATGGTGCCGCAGTGGAAGTGATGCGAACCTTACTCAATAAAACCGAAATCCAAGGAGAAATCGTGATTGGCGAAGGCGAAATCGATGATGCGCCTATGCTGTATATTGGAGAGAAAGTGGGGCTTGGCGGTGACGAAGTGGACATCGCTGTCGACCCAATTGAAGGCACACGTATGACGGCCATGGGCCAATCCAACGCACTTGCCGTCTTGGCCGCTGGTGAAAAAGGCAGCTTCCTCAAAGCGCCCGACATGTATATGGAAAAACTGGTAGTAGGCCCTGGAGCGAAAGGCTGCATCGACCTCAATAAGCCACTCAAAGAAAATCTAGAAAATGTCGCCAAGGCATTGAATAAAACGTTAGATACGTTAGTCGTTGTTACATTGGCCAAACCGCGTCATGACAAAGTCATTGCTGACATGCAAGCCATGGGAGTTCGCGTATTTGCCGTGCCGGACGGCGATGTGGCCGCCTCTATTTTGACCTGTATGCCAGACAGTGAAGTGGATATGATGTATTGCATTGGCGGGGCGCCTGAAGGTGTCGTGTCGGCTGCCGTGATTCGTGCTCTCGATGGTGATATGCACGGGCGCTTGCTGCCTCGCCATAAAGTCAAAGGTGAAACCGAGGATAACCGTATTCTTGGCGCTAATGAAGTACGACGCTGCCAAGAAATGGGCGTAACACCAGAAGTGGTTCTAACCATGCAAGACATGGCACGCAGTGACAATGTGGTGTTTGCCGCAACCGGCATCACCAAAGGCGATCTTCTTGATGGTATCACTCGTCAAGGAAACATCGCCACCACAGAAACCTTATTGGTGCGTGGACGCTGCCGCACTATTCGTCGTATCAAATCGACCCATTATTTGGATCGTAAAGACCCAGAAGTCTTGGATCTTATTCTTTAGGTAATAAAGGGGGACGCTGACTAAACATCGTCCCCTGAGCACCAAAACCGTCGCTCAACACTGCGGTCAGCCTAAACCAGCACTACCCTCAATCTAAGCAAGTATCATTGCCCCCCTGAACAAATATATTCGTCACCCTCAACTTGATTCAGAGTCTATCCCTCACTCACCCAACTCAACAATCAGATTCTGAATCGGCGCTTCGCTGGTTCAGAATGACGCTGGTGAGCCGCAGTGAACCATCGCTCTATAACCTTCTGTACGCGCTGTCGCCATGACCCAGCACTACCGTCAACCTAAACAAGCATAATCTTCATCTTGAACAAGCGTCACCATCACCCTTCACAAGCATCATTTCACCCTGCACAAATATCTTCGTCACCCTGAACTTGATTCAGGGTCTAGCCCTTACTCACCCAACTCAACAACCAGATTCTGAATCGGCGCTTCGCTGGTTCAGAATGACGCTGGTGAGCCGCAGTGAACCATCGCTCTATAACCTTCTGTACGCGCTGTTGCCATGACCCAGCACTACCGTCAACCTAAGCAAGTATCATTGTCATCTTTAACAAGCGTCATCGTCACCATGAACAAATATATTCGTCACCCTGAACTTGTTTCAGGGTCTATATCTCACTCACCCAACTCAAAAACCAGATTCTGAATCCACGCTTCGCTGGTTCAGAATGACGGCGGTTAAGTTCGCCGAATAATCACTCTGTGCCCTTGTTCAGCAGGTTCAAAGTCGACAAAGTTGGTCACCGCATCTAACGCGTCATCTTGATGATGTGTCACATACAAAAGCTGCGTCAAGTTAGCACTGGCAATACGACTCAGCGCAAAGAACATCAGCTTACGGTTCAAGTAATCCAGCCCTTGATAGGGCTCGTCTAAAATCAGCAAGGCAGGCTGCTTGATAAGCGCACGAGCAATCAGCAATAATCGCTGCTGCCCATAGCCGAGCGACTTAAACCCTACCCGTTCTAACTCGCTCATCTCCAATACCGACAGCCATTGACGTGCCAACTGAATTTGCTGGGTACTTGGCTTTTCATATAAGCCAATCGAATCAAAAAAGCCCGATAGCACGACATCCAGAGCGCTACATCCTACTCGGTATTGTAAGTGCAACGCTGACGACACAATGCCAATACGCTTTTTCACATCCCAAATACTTTCACCACTGCCGCGTTTCATACCGAGGACACGGATATCATTGCTATAACACTGTGGATGATCCCCCATAATCAACCCGAGCAGCGTACTCTTGCCACAACCATTGGGACCTCTAATTTGCCAATGTTCGCCACGCTTAATTTGCCAATCAAGATCTTGAAAAATCAGCCCATCGACATATTCCACTTTGACGCTGTTCATCTCAACCAATGGGTCAGGGACTAGCTGAATATCGCTTTGCAGTTCCACTAAATCGACAATCGCATTGCTTTGCTGTGATGAGAGCGCTTGCAATTGCTGCATCAGAGGATGCTCAATAAACTGTGCCTTTTCCATGGTTTGCTCAAGTTGGTCCTGAACAAATAATGCAACATGAGTCATGCAATCTGGCATTTCATCATCCCGCGAGGTAACAACGATAATTTGCATGGTTTGGGCGCATTCATTGAGTAACGCCGAGAGCGCGGCACGATGGGCAGTATCAAGCCCAGAATACGGCTCATCAAGAATCAGTAACTCAGGCTCGTTTGCCAGCGCACGAGCCAGCATCACCCGCCGAGTTTCCCCCGTCGAAAGCTGACGAAATGGACGGTGGCGTAGGGTAAGAAGATCGGTTTGAGCCAGTAATTTTTCTAACTCTTGCGATGAAGACACATTTTCCATCACCAGTTGCTCAACACTTGAACCATAATCAATATGATCTTGGAAATCCGTTTCGTCATTGGCAAGTTCTCGCTCCAACAGCTGCTGCTGCAACGCTAGCGACACGCAGCCTATACGCGCAGGACGTTCTGAGATGGCTGCGCTCTCAACCTCACCACATAAAATGTTCACCAATTCAGCAAGACACTGGCTTTGCGAACTAAACACCGTCCAGTGCTGTTGAGGCTCGATATTCCAGTGGGCAACTTTCAGAGTGTAGAGGCCAGCTTGATGCTCTAGCGCATTGATCTTCATATGCTTTCCCTGTCGATAATGAGATAAACCATAGTGCAATAAGCTTGGGGAGATTTCCATCGTTAAACCGATATCAGGTTTGGCCGTGAAACCAAGAGAATTTACACGATACTGGAATATTTGTTAAAAACGTTAGAAACACGCTGACACAAAATCCTTGGCATTTGTCAGACTAATAGGAAGTTATTCAACCAACGGAATTTTATCTATGCTATTGACGATGCAGAAACTCTTCGCTCGCGCCTTTGCTTATCTTTTTTATATCTTCTCCGGCGTCATCGTAATCAGCAGTATCTATTCTGCGATTATCAGTTATCACACTCATCCGGAGTTTATTGACGCCATCATCAAATTAATCAATTCCAATATTATTGCGCTTGCCGTCTTTGAACTCGCGATGGTGATCCATAAAGAGTATGGAAATGAAGATCAGCATGATGTCATTATGCTGCTGCGACGTACTCTCCCTCGTTTTATCGGTACTGTATGTGTCGCTTTAGCTCTAGAAGGGCTGATTATGGTGATTAAATACAGCCAAATGGATATGGCAGGGAACTTAATTTATCCGGTTGGCATTATTGCCAGTGCAGGCGTGCTGTTGTTGTCACTCAGTTTCTTTCTGAAATACGTGCCAAAACCAAAGGAAGAGTAGGCATTAGGTATAAAAAAGCCCGCGAACTCTCCGCGGGCTTTTTATTGTACGTTATGGATAACGTAGCAGCGGGATTACATCATACCGCCCATGCCACCCATACCGCCCATGCCACCCATATCAGGCATTGCAGGGGCATCTTTTTGCGGTAAGTCAGTTACCATCGCTTCCGTGGTGATCATTAGACCAGCAACAGAGGCAGCAAATTGCAGTGCACTACGCGTTACTTTCGTTGGGTCTAGGATACCCATTTCTAGCATATCACCGTATTCACCAGTTGCCGCGTTGTAACCGTAGCTGCCTTCACCCGCTTTCACGTTGTTGGCAACCACTGAGTCTTCATCACCTGCGTTTTTGGTAATTTGACGGATTGGTGCTTCCATCGCGCGTAGCGCAACACGAATACCGACATTTTGCTCTTCGTTGTCGCCAGTCAGCTCAGTGAGTTTAGAAGCCGCGCGGATCAGTGCAACACCACCACCAGCAACCACACCTTCTTCAACCGCTGCGCGAGTTGCGTGTAGAGCATCTTCAACACGGTCTTTTTTCTCTTTCATTTCAACTTCAGTTGCCGCGCCGACTTTGATCACAGCAACACCGCCTGCCAATTTAGCAACGCGCTCTTGAAGTTTTTCTTTGTCGTAGTCAGACGTTGCTTCTTCAATCTGTTGACGAATTTGACCAACACGACCTTGAATCATTTCTTCTTCGCCAGCACCGTCAATCACGGTGGTATTTTCTTTGGTGATGGTAACGCGCTTCGCTTGGCCAAGTTCTTCTAGAGCCACTTTTTCAAGCTCAAGACCAATCTCTTCAGAAATCACCGTACCGCCAGTCAGAATCGCGATATCTTGTAGCATCGCTTTACGACGGTCACCAAAACCAGGCGCTTTTACCGCTGCCACTTTAACGATACCACGCATGTTGTTCACAACCAGTGTCGCCAGTGCTTCACCTTCAACATCTTCGGCAATAATCAGCAGAGGACGAGACGCTTTAGCAACCGCTTCAAGGGTAGGAAGCAACTCACGGATGTTAGAGATTTTCTTATCAACCAATAGGATGAATGGGTTTTCTAAATCAACACTACCCGCTTCTTGATTGTTGATGAAGTATGGTGATAGGTAACCGCGATCAAACTGCATACCTTCAACCACATCAAGTTCATCTTGTAGAGCTTGACCTTCTTCAACCGTAATGACGCCATCGCGGCCCACTTTTTCCATCGCTTCTGCGATGATGTTACCAACGGTTGAGTCAGAGTTTGCTGAGATAGTTCCTACCTGAGCAATCGCTTTGTTGTCGTTGCATTCAACAGACAGTTTTTTCAGCTCTTCCACCGCCGCAGTGACCGCTTTATCGATACCACGTTTAAGATCCATTGGGTTCATGCCCGCAGCAACCGCTTTTAGACCTTCATTGACGATAGATTGTGCAAGTACTGTTGCTGTCGTTGTACCGTCACCCGCCGCATCGTTGGCTTGCGATGCAACTTCTTTCACCATCTGCGCACCCATGTTTTGGAACTTGTCTTCAAGCTCAATTTCACGTGCAACAGAGACACCATCTTTAGTGATGGTTGGTGCGCCGAACGATTTGTCCAGTACAACATTGCGGCCTTTAGGGCCAAGGGTTACTTTTACTGCGTCAGCTAGAACGTTCACACCTTCTAGCATTTTTACTCGTGCGTCATTACCAAATTTAACGTCTTTAGCAGCCATGTTTTCTTTCCTTTCTAAATTCGATTTTGATAGTCGTTGTTTTTCAGAATTGAACTACTCAACGATTGCTTTTATTCAACGATAGCCATGATGTCATTTTCAGACATGATCAGAACTTCTTTACCGTCGATCTTCTCTGTTTTTGTGCCGTAGCTTTCAGCAAAGATAACAGTATCGCCAACTTGAACGTCCAACGGCTGTACGGAGCCGTTTTCTAGGATGCGGCCCTTGCCTACAGCCAGAATCACACCGCGAGTTGACTTTTCCGCAGCAGAACCGGTAAGCACAATGCCACCTGCTGATTTAGATTCAACTTCTTGGCGCTCTACGATAACTCGGTCGTGTAATGGACGAATGTTCATCGGTCGTCTCTCCTGAATATTCCATGTTGTTTTTGATTAATGCGCGATACCACAGAGGTATCAAAGCCTTGTGGTTCATATGTGGGGGAGTGTGATCAGGTTTCCAAGGGGGAGAGGATAAAAATTTGTGATTTGTTTAACGAAAATGAGTAGATTCCAACTTTTCTAAAATGATCGCACTACGCGTCATTGCAGAAAATACCGAAGCATGTCTTTGGAATCTACTCTCAACAACAAGGCGGCTTAATCAGGCTGCTTACGAAAAGCAAAGCGAATCAGCACAATCGCCACACCTAACATACCACCAAGCAACGTACCTAAAATTGCAATTAATGCGCGCTTTGGTTTATCTCGCGAAACTGGCTTTTCAATATCTTCCAAGATTTTATAAGTTTGAAAGTTAATGTTGGTATCGACCTTTAAATTATCCAACATCGTCAATTTAGCATTAATCTGCTCAAGACGCGGTTCAATAATACTCAAATTCTTAATGGAATTGAGCGCTTTTACTTTGGCATCCAGTGCTTTTGAGCCCATATCGATTGAAAATAACTCACTGCCATCACCGCTTTGAATCGGCTGGCGAATATCAGCGGCTTCGGCAATACCTAATGCGTACTCGGCTTTTTCTGCTTCCACACTAAGCCGCGCTTTGGCCTGCGCCATCAAAATATTCTTTTGCTGAGCCAATTCGTTTTTCTTGGCACTCACTACGGCTTTCAGGTTATTCAGCGCATCCTGATGGGTTTGCACATCAATCATTTCTAAATAGCCAGTGAGCAGATCATAACTGCTATTTTTACCAATCGATTGCAAAGACAGCGTGTAGGGAGAAATTTCATCTTTGGGGTTTAACTTGGTTGCAGAAATGCGCTCAAACCATTCTGAATACAGTTTGCGAATCGCATCTTGCGCTTGCTCTGAATCATCCCCATCAGCGATCTCAAGATCCGCTTTAAATTCCTTAAACTCCGTACTCGAGTTCAAATAACGACGCTTATTATTGGTTGAGTTAAACGCCGACACAAACTGCTCAAACAAAATTTCTGGGTCAACTAAGTCATCAAGTTCTTCACTGACCAATACGGTACCGTCATCTTGATAGATGTCGAACACTGGCTGAAATTGTTTTACCTGCTGACGATATTGCGCCACATCTTGCTGTTGCGGCATCGCCACCAGCGCTTTAGAACTCCACCACTGCTGCGCGGTCAAAGCATAGGTAATCGCCAATGCGGCACCCAAAATGGTAAAACCAATGACCCACCACTTCCCTTGCCACAAAGCGGTAAACAGCTCTTTTAAGTCAATTTCATCATTTGATTGAGGATGAACATTTTCACTATGGGATGAAGAAGAGTGAACATTCATTGGGGTGTAATTTGGGCTCGCCACTGACATTCCTTAACGCTAAAACTCACAACGCAGATGAGAAAGTGCTCTCAACTATTTAAAATCCTTCAACAAAAAACAGTGTACCGTAACCAAAGGCATTGAACAGGGTTGCAGGTCATTGTCGTAACCTTGGTCACGGAAACGGTCATCTGTGATTGAATGGACTCACTTTAATTGAATGTTAGTACAAGTGGCTCTCGCCACATCACCAAAAGATGAGAAATGCGTTAACTTTAAGAAAACTCTTAGCTTTTTCTAATACAAGACACAGCGTCATTGTTTAAAAAGTGATTTTACGAGTAGCCACACTCCAGCAATGAAGCCGCCAACCAAGCATCCGAGAAGCAACAGCAGTGTCGATGAGGCTCGGTCTTGCTGGCTGGCCGCCAAGGGATCACTTAAATTATGAAAGCCATTAAACCGACTAATGGGTGCTGTGGACAACTGTTGCAACGCCGCGAGCTTCGCATCAATCCCATTAAGCTCAGGTGAGACAAGGGCGTAATTGGTTAAGTTTTTCAGTTGATTCAAATGATGAGTATAGCGCTGAGTATCCACGTTCTGTGTTTGTGCGACCAAGCGCTGCGCCTCAGTACGATTTATTTCTGCATCGATACGACTTTGAGCCTGCATTTCGAGCAACTTTTGTCTCTGAAGTAGCTCATTGCGCTTGGCACTGACTAAGGCTTCCAGATTCGCTTTCGCAGCCTCTTGAGTGCGGTTGACGCTATATTCAACATATTGAGTGAGTAAATGTTGGCTCTGCTGCGCGCTACTGGCTTGCAACCGAAGTTGATAATTTGGAAGCGCAATCTGGCTCACATCCGCACCTTGCTTAATTAAGCTTTGGTACTCTTTACGGTCTTGTTCATCGGCAGTTGCTGTGATTTGGCCAATCCACGGTGCTTGTTCCCCCAATGAAGCTCGAAAACGAGCTTTATTATCGGCAGAGTTAAACGTCTCAATAAACTGGCGGTAAAGCTGGTTAGGCTGAGTCAATGCGCTAAGTTCTGGTGAACTATCCCCAAAACGATAGCTAAATATAGGTTGGTAAGCCTGCACATGTTGACGATAACCCATAATATCAGAGGCATGAGGCGCCGAGATTTGCGCATAAGATGACCAATGAGGTGCTCGGGTTTGAGCGTAGAACAGCGTTACCGCGCCAGCAAACAACACGCAAGCCACAATTAGCCACTTGCCTTGCCATAGCGTAAGCAGCAGCTCTCGCAGAGCAATCTCTTCATTATGCGAGGCTGAATGATGAGAAGACGACGAGGAAATCTTCACAAAGGACTCGTCCCAAACAGGCTTACGTACTACGTTCATCTTGACACCTTCACTCCTCAACTTATCTACCCTGACAAGTTGTTTTGTCGACCAATCACTCGATGCATAAGCATCAGTTTTCATTAAACAAAATAATCCAAATGCATTATATGATTTATAAAACGAATGGTTAACTTTTTCGTAATAGAAATGAACAAAGATCTTGGTTTGACAAAATGTGATGAACGTCATGGCATATGCAAGCCACGACGTCTGCTAAAATTGTAAATACTTTTCTTTATTAACTGGATCCGACATAATGAAATGGTGAACAAAAGAGGACATTATGAAAACCGTTGATAAGATTTTGCAGTCGATCAAACGTGACGGTGCGGTGACAGCAAAACAATTAGCAGAAGAATTTAACATGACCACGATGGGCGCTCGTCAGCATCTTCAGGCTCTGGAAGATGATGGCGTACTTGCATTTCATGATGTCAAAGTCAAAGTCGGCAGACCGACTCGACATTGGTCCCTCACTCAAAAAGGTCACGCTCAATTTGCTGATCGCCATGGTGAATTAACTATTCAGATGATCGATGCTGTAGAGTCCGTTTTCGGACAAGATGGAATCGCCAAAGTCACAGCAGAACGAGAAAGCAAAACCATTGAGCACTACCAACAAGCACTGTCTGACTGTCATCTTTTAGAACAAAAACTGGCGGCATTAGTCACCCTACGTGAACAAGAAGGGTATATGGCTGAACTGCATCATATCGAAGATGGCTATTTGTTGGTTGAGAATCATTGCCCGATTTGTAAAGCAGCGACTCGCTGCCCAAGCTTATGCCAATCTGAGCTCAACGTGTTTCAATCCTTACTCGGCGAGCAATGCACAGTTGAACGCCAAGAGCATATTGTACTTGGGCAACGACGCTGCACTTATAAGATTCAAGAGAAGTAACCACTCACACCCAGCCATCATTTATGGCCAGCTAGTCGCCCACTGAGCATATTGCAACTTTCCTTGCGTAAGAAAATGACATCGCTCCCTAATTAAGTCTTACTTTTGAGATTGTATAAATCCTCACCAATAAAGTTTGATAACTGGAGTATGCTTGATAATAGTTGACCAATTTGTTTGGTCATTTATTCGCTTAGCAATTTGTGTGTTTTTGAGTAAGGAAAGCTCCATGCGTCAAGCCAGCCCTGATCAGCAGTTACCACCATTTGATGAATTGGTAGAACTGGCCGAGAAAAACCCCGCCGCCTTTGAGCAATTTAAACGTGATATGTGTGAAGAGATGATTTTGTCAGCATCCACTGCGATGCGTGATAGGTTATGGGCTCAGCAAAGCCATATTGATTTGGTAGTAAAGAAATGCAAAAACCCAAATCAAGCGAACGTCCTTTTGATGACTGAACTGACTCAGCAGATGTCTAAATTCCAAAGTGCGTTAGAAGGAGAAATCAGCCCATCCCACCCAGACAGTCGCCAAGACAACATTATTCCGTTTCCGCAATCACAATGGCGTTAACTACCACAATGACGTTAACTACGGCCTTAAAAACTCTGGAATAAAAAAGATATGATTAGGGAGCCCCATCTGCTCCCAGTCGACTTACGCTTGACCACGCAAAGAGATCTCTCCGCCAATAAAAGCCTCGATGCCCTGTTTGGTTTCCAGCAATACCGCACCTTGCTCATTAATCCCGCGTTCAATACCTTCGATTTCTCGATTCCCCATGATCAACTTCACTTTGCGCCCGAGATAGTTGTCTAGCGGGTTCCAACGTTCGACAAAGTGAGACATACCATGCAGCTCATAATCATCAAGGGCTTGATGAATCGCGTTAACCAGTTCAACCGCCAGTAAATTACGGTCGAAGTTTTGTTCGCCAAGGATCTCGCCAACGGAGGTCCATGGCTGGGTGATCCCCGCCGTTTGCTCAGCCATACGTAGGTTTATCCCCATACCAATGACTAAATTTGCCGCGCCGCCAGCTTGGCCCGACATTTCAACTAAAATGCCTGCTAACTTGCGGTCTTGATAATACAAGTCATTCGGCCATTTCAGTTTGACGCCTTGAATGCCAAACGCTTGAAGCGCTTCAACAATTGCCACGCCGACAACAATGCTCAAGCCCATTGCCGCCGCCATACCTGCATCTAAACGCCAAAATACCGATAGGTACAAATTAGAACCAAATGGCGAAATCCATTCACGGCCACGACGACCCCGCCCTTTTCCTTGATATTCAGCAATGCAGACCGTTCCCGATTCAAGTTGCTCCGTTCGCTCTAAGAGATACTGGTTGGTCGAATCAATAATCGGGATCAATTCAAGCGGCTTGTGCGTTTTTGCTTTGAGGATGCTTTCATCGAGTAACTGCATTGGCGCCGCCAGTTGATAGCCTTTGCCCTGTATTCGAAAGATATCCACGCCCCATTGCTGAATGCCTTTAATGTGCTTACTGATGGCCGCGCGAGAAACACCAAACTCTTGGCCTAGCTCCTCTCCCGAATGGAAACCACCCGCGGATAACTGTTTGAGGATGGCCAATTTCACTTTATGTTCTTTCATGCTTGTCTTTCCACCAGCTGATCCAAATAGGTTTCCTCGGTAGCGCCGATAAAACGCACTTCATGCTCCAAATGAATTTGATACGTTTCCCACACGGTGTCTCTAACTTTCGCTGCCAGTTGAATCACATCATTGGCACTGGCCTTAGCCACATTCACAATCACTAACGCTTGATTGGGATGAATCTGAGCACCGCCGAGCTTAAGGCCTTTCAATCCACAGTGATCAATCAACCAACCCGCAGCAACTTTCACACCGCCTTCCACCGAGAACCCGACTATGTCTGGAAAACGCGGTTTCAGGGCCTGAAACTGTTGCTCGCTAATTACTGGGTTTTTAAAAAAGCTTCCCGCATTCCCTTGGCGCTCTGGGTCGGGCAATTTCTCACGCCTCACAGAGCACACTTGGTCAAAAATCATATTGGCGGTGAGAGCGTGTTGAGGCAACGCTTTGAGCGGCCCGTATTCAGCCTTTGGCTGCCACTGCTTATCAAGCTTAATGCCAACCGCAGTAATCATTACTCGTTGATACAGCTGATGTTTGAAGATGGAATCTCGATAGCCAAACAGACATTGCTCGCGAGTTAAACGCTGAGTTTGAAACGTGGTTAAATCAAGAAACTCAACGTATTCGCAAACGTCTTTAAATTCCATGCCATAGGCACCGATATTTTGAATCGGTGCAGAACCCGCACAGCCAGGGATTAACGCGAGGTTCTCTAAACCGCTAAACCCTTGTTCCAAGCTCCACGCCACCAATGACGGCCAATCTTCTCCTGCTTGAATATGAAGATGCCAAGCATCCGTAGACTCAGTCACCGTTTTCCCGAGCAGTTGATTCACTAACACTACCCCTTGATAGGGCTGAGTAAACAGCATATTGCTGCCTTTACCAAGAATGAGTTTGGGCAGGGTTTGCCACTCACGATGCTGATAGACATCAATAATTTCTTGAACACTTTGAACGTGAACTAAATGCTGACACGTTTGGTCAATACCAAACGTGTGATAAGCGGATAAATTGGCTTGAGTTTGTGATTGCATCGTCTTGGCTAATGTCATGAAACTGTGGCTTATTCTACAGGATAGCCAAAGCTGCGAACAACATACGCGTGTCAGAGAAACCGGCTATCGACTCAATATCACATCACAAAGCGTCGTTTTAGGGCTGAAAAACACGGCAAGACACTTTATTATCGCCTGCCTGCACCCGTATGAAGGTGTGGTTCGTTCATTTCAATAAGGAAAATACGATGCCAACGCTTACCATTTCTCGTTTAGACCCGATTAAAATGCCGTTGGTTACGCGTTTTTATAAATCTTATTACCCATCGACCAAAGCCAAGCGAGATGAGTTAACCTATGTTGGCTACTATCAGCAGCAACTCGTTTGCGTTGTACGTTTTCGCTCAGTCGACACATTTCGGCTGTTAACCGGCATGGTGACCGCAGAATCGTCTCGAGGGCAGGGCTTTGCGCATCAATTAATGGCCTATTGTCAAAACCAAGTATTAACCACAACCGACTACTGTTTTGCGTATGCCCATTTGAGCAACTTCTATGCCCAGTATGGATTTAAAGCCATAGAAGTCGACCAATTGCCCAATTCGTTAAAAAATTTGTTTCTCCGCTATACAAATAGCGGTAAAAATTTGATTCCGATGCATTACTTGATCGACACTCACTGAATTGATGGGGATTTCTGGTAATCGTCAAATGAGATTTGATACTATGCGGAGTCTGCAATTTTGCACACAGTTAAGGTATACCATCGCACATGATAAGCAATAGGAACTTATTCAATCAGCTACCAACCATTGCCCAAGATCCTGCTCAGTTTGAGACGCTATTTACCGCGCGTGATTTTAGAGAGCGTTTGATCAAAGCAATTCGGGAGGCCAGCAAACGAATCTACCTTGTTGCGCTTTACCTCGAAGACGATGAAGCAGGCCGAGAAATTCTTTCTGAGTTGTACGCAGCAAAGCAGCGTATCCCCGATCTAGAAGTGAAAATTTGCGTTGATTGGCACCGAGCGCAGCGCGGCCTCATTGGCTCAGCTCCGGGCGATACCAATGCCACCATGTACCAAGAGTTCGCCGATAAGCATCAACACAAAATACCGGTTTATGGTGTGCCCGTACGTGGGCGTGAAGTGTTTGGTGTTTTGCACTTAAAAGGCTTTATCATCGATGATAGCGTGATTTATAGCGGCGCAAGCTTAAATAACATCTATCTGAATTATAAAGAACGTTACCGTTTTGACCGCTACCAAGTGATTGGCAATTCAACGCTGGCCGATAGCATGGCTAACTTTGTCGACCAAGAGATGATTGCCCACCAAGCGGTGCACAATCTCGCGAATGCAGAAAAACCAAGCACCAAAGACATTAAACTCGATA
The DNA here is from genome assembly GCF_042428525.1 of Vibrio olivae. Lineage (NCBI taxonomy): Bacteria > Pseudomonadati > Pseudomonadota > Gammaproteobacteria > Vibrionales > Vibrionaceae > Vibrio > Vibrio olivae. The sequence goes on along the minus strand of NZ_JBHMEP010000005.1, from coordinate 112,975 downwards.
TCCGGCAGTTTAGAACGTTACTGGGTAAAGCGATGTATCAGTTTGACTCTCAGCCTGTGTCTGACCAGCAAGTCGCCCTGACGCCGATGGTTGGTGTTGGTAAAAAACGCAATCGACTGAATCAGGGTATTAATCACCTATTGTCGATTGCGCGTGATGAGATTTTCATCTGCACGCCATATTTTAATTTCCCACGCAGTGTGGCTAAGGAAGTGCGCCGAGCCCTACGTCGCGGCGTAAAAGTCACCATTGTGGTGGGTGATAAAACCGCGAATGATTTTTATATTCCCCCAACTCAGCCGTTTAAAACCATTGGTGGTCTGCCGTATTTATATGAGCGTAACTTACGTCAATTTGCCAAAAATAATGAAGCGAATATTGCCAGCCGCAAGCTCTCTATTCACCTTTGGAAGCATAATGATAACAGCTTCCATCTCAAGGGGATTTGGGTCGATAAACGCTACATGCTGCTAACGGGGAATAACCTCAACCCTCGAGCTTGGAAGTTGGATCTTGAAAACGCCATTTTGATTCAAGACCATTATCATCACCTTACTCCGCAGTTTGAGAAAGAAGCGGAGAATATTCTTCAGCACACTCAGCTCATTTGTACCTACAAGCAGCTTGAGAAAGTCGAAAATTACCCTGAACCAGTACAAAAACTGATTCGAAAAATTACCAGAGTAAAAGCAGACCGCGTCCTGAAACAGATTCTATAAACGATAAAGGCCAGCATCATGCTGGCCTTTTTACTCACTCACGACGCTATGCTATAAGGTCGTCCCCCTACCAACAAAAAAAGGCGTCTTCCTGCCCACAAAAAAACCATCACCCTTCCCACAAAAACGCCGTCACCCCCGCCTACAAAAAGATCGTCACCCTGAACTCGATTCAGGGTCTACTCAACCATCAACCAGATTCTGAATCTACGCTGCGCTTGTTCAGAATGACGTATCAGCGAAGTCGAATCATGAACAGCCACTAAACACAAAAACATCGTCATCCCATCCCCAAAAAAAGCCATCACCCTTCCCACAAAAACGCCGTCATCCCCGCCTACAAAAAGATCGTCACCCTGAACTTGATTCAGGGTCCATCCAACCATCAACCAGATTCTGAATCTACGCTGCGCTTGTTCAGAATGACCCATTATAGAGATTCGTATAAGTCGTCCCATCGTGGATTCATTGAGACAATCAGTTCATCTTTCCAACTACGACGCCACCTTTTTAACTGCTTTTCTCGCTCTATTGCTTCTTTCATTGAACCGAATAACTCGTAGTATACGAGGTCGCAAACATTATATTTGGCAGTAAAACCAGCACTCACTTTATGTTTATGTTGCCACACTCTTTGTTTCAACTGGCTTGTTACACCAATGTACAAAACCTTTCTATTACGAGAAGTCAGGATATAAACACACGGCTGCTTTTCAAAATTCGTACCGACCATAAATGGCAACTATCCTCTGGCATCACAAAAGAAGACCGTCATCCCACCCCCAAAAAGCCATCACCCTATCCACAAAAACGCCGTCACCCCCGCCTACAAAAAGACCGTCACCCTGAACTTGATTCAGGGTCTATCCAACCATCAACCAGATTCTGAATCTACGCTACGCTTGTTCAGAATGACGTATCAGTGAAGTCGAATCATGAACAGCCACTAAACACAAAAACACCGTCATCCTGCCTACAAAAAGCTATCACCCTACCCACAAAAACGCCGTCATCCCCGCCTACAAAAAGATCGTCACCCTGAACTTGATTCAGGGTCCATCCAACTATCAACCAGATTCTGAATCTACGCTGCGCTTGTTCAGAATGACGGAATACAGACACTACTTAGTAACAGAGAACCCTAACTCCGTCAGTTGCGTATAAAGTGAGCGTTTACTCTCTTGCTCTCCATGGAGCAGGTGAATCTGCCTTGGTTTGTGTTTAATCCCAGTGACAAACCTTATTAAGTCACTTTTATCAGCATGCGCACTATAGCCAGACATCGAGTGAATTTGCGCATTCACTTTTACTGGCTGATCATCAATATCAACCGACCTTGCGCCTTCTTGTAATAACCTACCTAACGTCCCTTCAGCTTGATAACCGGAAAAAATCACATCGGTACGTTTGTCAGGAAGTAGCGCTTGTAAGTAAGCCATCACTCGTCCGCCCTGGCACATACCAGAAGCCGCAACAATAATGCTTGCTTCACCGGTGGATGCTAAACGGTTCACTAACTTCTGATGGCTACGGTAATCTTCAACAGTGATGCACTGCTCAAACTCTAATGGATGCCGATGAGCTTCTAATCGAGCTTTGGCTTCACTCCCCCATAATTGCTTAAACCGTTGATAAGAGCGTGTCACTTCTTGCGCCATTGGGGAATCCAAGATAATCGGAATGTCTCCGTCTAATTGAGAGGCATGGATAAGTTGCTCTATATCAAACAGCAATTCTTGGGTTCGGCCAACGCTAAATGCGGGAATAATAATGCTGCCGCCATCAACTAACGAGCGCTCTATAATTCGCTGTAAGCGCTGGCTACGTTGAGCAATCGATTCATGCTGTTTATTGCCGTAAGTAGATTCAAGAAAAAGGATATCCGCGCGAGGAGGAGAGATGGGGTCTGGAAGAAGCGGTGTATCACAAGAGCCGAGATCGCCAGAAAATACCACGACGTCATGATTAGGAAGCTCGAACTCAATGAAAGCAGAGCCAAGAATGTGCCCAGCGGGACTAAATCGAATACGATAGCTTTGCTCAAACTGAGCAAGCGGATGCCAAACGCCATATTCCAAAGGGACGATTAAGCGGCGAATGGTATTTAGCACCTGTTGACGATAAGCCCGCTGCATTCCTAAGTGCAATCGCAGGCCATCATCTAACATTAACGGCATCAACTCGGCTGTTGCAGCAGTGCAATAAATAGGGCCTTTAAAACCCGCTGCAAGCAGCCAAGGAATGCGCCCGATGTGATCAATATGAGCGTGAGTCACCAATAACGCTTGCACTTGTTCGACAGGGAAATCGATATCTAGCGGCTTTTCATCACGCCCTTGAAACTGGCCACAATCGATTAATAGACTTCCGCCCTCAAAAACCAGTTCATGACACGAACCTGTGACAGTATCCTTACCGCCGTGGTGAATAATATCAACATCCATAATGAGCACCTAAGCTCTTAGAAACCAACAGTAGCTAGATCCAAGCATATTTGAGTGTAGAATTTTATTGCAAGAATGAATAAATGCGATGAAGGGTTAGAAAGAACTCATTGATGAAAATGTTTATTAAATAACTTTGTGAGAAACGTCTGAAATTTTAACTGAGATCACTAACACATGATGAAAACTAAAAAGAACATAAAACAAAGCTTCCTCCTTACTCACAGATCTTCTAAAATACCGTCAGATATAAAGTTAAAAGGCTCTGTTCGTGCTCATTCCTGTTGTTGATCTCGCTTTTCTATTTTTCTTCTCCTTAGCTACCCTATTTTTGATGCGTAAAGTTGCTAAAAAAGTAGGCCTCGTTGATAAACCTAACGAACGTAAACATCATAATGGCGCTATACCACTTGTTGGTGGCATAAGCATTTGCCTAACTATTTTATATTTTCTCTTCAACAATAGAGAAATTATCCATAACACTTTTTTATACGCTGGCTGTATTAGTATTTTAGTTATTATCGGCGCATTAGACGACAAATACGATATTAGTTACAAAATTCGCTTTGCGGTGCAAGCCGTGCTGTCCATCGCTATGATGAGTTTGGGAAATATTGAATTAAAAACAATAGGTGATGTATTTGGTACTGGGGAAGTCATCACATTAGGTTGGTTTGGATATTTCGTTACGGTATTTGCTGTAATTGGAGCAATAAATGCTTTTAATATGGTAGATGGTATTGATGGGTTACTTGGAGGATTATCAGTTGTAACATTTGGTGGCCTTGGGATCATGCTTGCCCACGATGGCCAATATAATATCTCTTACCTATGCTTAGTTATGGTTGTAATTATTGTTCCCTATATATTACTCAACTTAGGTTTTTTTGGAAGAAAACGCAAAGTGTTTATGGGTGACGCAGGTAGTATGCTAATAGGCTTTACCGTTATTTGGTTCTTACTACTTTCTAGTCAAAATGGAAAAACACCACCGTTGCGACCTATAACTGCGTTATGGTTAATTGCTGTACCTTTGATGGATATGGCTGCAATTATGATCCGTCGAATTCAACGAGGTGATTCACCATTCAAACCTGACCGAGAGCATTTACATCATATATTTCAACGAATGGGACTAACTTCTACTCAGACTTTGATAATAATTTGCATAATTTCTGCAATTTTAGCGGGGATAGGGATATATTCAGAAATATTTAACATTCCAGAATATATTATGTTTTACTTATTTTTGTTTATGTTTTTTATATATCTAGCCTTGGTTATTAAGACTAATAATATAAATAAATAAAATAACTTATTTATATTATTTAGCGATTATAGAGCTTTTCGGTTTTACCAAGCCTGATTTAGAAAGTAAAAATCTAAAAACACTAGAAATATGCCAGTAAAAATGTCTAGAAAATAATTTTCTATTAGCATGTTTTGCTAAATGAAGTCCAGTAAAATTAGGATAATAGACAACAGGTTCTCCTTCATTTTTACTTCGATAGCAAATGTCAATATCTTCACAGTACATAAAATATCCTTCATCAAAGCCAGAAAGACTTTTATAATGTTCACTCCTGAATGCCAAAAAAGACCCGGCAGCCCAGTCTACGATGTATTTTTCTTTAATTAAATTTTTATCCAATACTGCATCATTACCAAGACCAAGGAAAGATTTTACAAAATCCATTAAATTAGGAAATTTTCTTATTGAATTATCATAAACTTTCTTTTCTTCATCTTTATACAAGTTAATAGCTGCAATAGAAACATTTTCATCTTCCATTTTAGAAACGAGATTATATATAACGTCACTATCTATATATAGATCAGGGTTAAGAACAATAAAGTAGTCATCATTATTTATCCCTAAATTATCAATACAATATTGATATACTATATTATTATTTTCCCCAAAACCTTTATAATATAGATCATTTATCCATGTAATATTTCTCTTGTCGCTAAAATAATCAAAATTTTCGTTAGGTTTATTACTTTTGACTATTATTTTAAACTGTTCTGAAAAATTATCGACACAACCCATTTCTTTAATTAAATGATCATGCCCATGAGATACTATTGATAAGTATATAGTCATAGTGAAATACTATTCCTCGCAGAAAATAATTCTCCATTTCTATCCTTTTCAGATAGTTCTGGCTGTTGTGATAAAGGCCATATTATATTTAATGACGTATCATCCCATTTTATAGATACTTCCGAATTCGGATTATAATAATCCGTACATTTATATACAAACTCCGCCTCTTCGCTCGTGACGTAAAAACCATGAGCAAACCCTTCCGGAATCCATAACTGCCGCTTATTCTCTGCAGAGAGATATTCTCCAATCCATTGCCCAAATGTTGGTGAGTTTTTCCTTACATCAACAGCTACATCAAATACTTCCCCTGATACAACACGGACCAGTTTCCCTTGTGTGTTCTCAGTTTGATAATGTAGCCCCCTCAAAATACCTTTTTTAGACTTGGAGTGGTTATCTTGTACAAATACTGTTGGTTTTCCTGTTACTAACTCTTCAAAACGTTTATGGTTCCATGTTTCCATAAAAAAGCCACGCTCATCACCAAAAACAGAAGGTTCAATAATTTTTACATCAGGGATCTTGGTCTCAATTACTTTCATAATGTCATTACTTATAAGCTTGAATATTATTTAAGGCTCTCTTCCAATCACTCGGCTTAATACCAAATTGACTTTCTATCTTAGTACAATTTAAACGAGAGTTTTCTGGGCGCTTAGCAGGCGTTGGGTAAGCGGATGTTGGGATAGCAGTAACTGCAGGTTGCTTTTGTAATACATTAGAATCTTCTGCTACTTGAAATATTGCTTTAGCAAAGTCATACCAACTCGCATAGGGCATACCCGAAAAATGATAAACCCCCCACGCTGGCTTATTCCCTGCTTCAATATATTCCACCATAGCGATAAGCGCATCAGCAATGTCTCCTGCATAGGTTGGTCCGCCGAACTGATCACCAACAATCGTTAATTCATCATGAGTTTGCGCAAGTCGAAGCATCGTTTTAACAAAATTATTACCATGCTCACCAAACACCCAAGCAGTACGTAGTATAAGATGCTTAGGGCAATATTCAGCAACAGCGATTTCACCTGCCAGTTTACTATGCCCATAAACACCTTGAGGATTGGTACTATCAATTTCTTGGTAAGGCAATTGCCCCTCACCATCAAAAACATAGTCAGTAGAAATATGAAGGATAACAGCACCACATTCGCTTGCTGCTTGAGCCAAATGCAGCGGACCATCTTGATTTATAGCATAAGAAAGCTCAGCTTCCTGCTCTGCACGATCAACAGCCGTATGCGCGGCGGCGTTAATGATATAATCAGGATTAAAGTCAGCAACAATCTTTTGTACCGCTTTTTTATCCGTTATATCTAACCCCTCGTAGTCTAAGCTTAAAATGGTCGCTTTTTCTTCTAAACGCTGGGTTAAGCAATAGCCTACTTGACCATTCGAGCCAGTAATTAAAATTTTCACATTAACTCCCGACTACTTAAGCAATGAATTTAAATACTGCCCATAAGCATTTTTTAGCATGGGCTGAGCAATATTCGTTAGGGCTTCATCACTTAACCAACCATTCCGCCAAGCGATTTCCTCGAGGCAAGCAACTTTCAAACCTTGCACATTTTCAATGGTTTGAACGAATGAAGAGGCTTCATGCAAACTTTCATGTGTTCCAGTATCTAACCAAGCAAAGCCTCGCCCTAATAACTCAACATTTAGAGAATCATCATTAAGATACATATGGTTTAGAGACGTAATTTCTAGCTCACCACGCTCAGATGGTTGCACTCTTTTCGCCATTTTAACAACACGATTATCATAGAAGTAAAGCCCTGTAACCGCATAGTTAGATTTAGGCCTAACAGGCTTCTCCTCTATAGAAACAGCTTTCATATCTTGGTCAAATTCCACTACACCAAAACGCTCAGGATCTTTGACTTGGTAACCAAAGACGGTTGCGCCATGCTCTCTGGTAGCTGCACTTCGCAATGTTTTACTAAAGGATTGTCCGTAAAAAATATTATCACCCAGTACTAAACAAACACTATCATCGCCAATGAATTCTTCACCGATGATAAAAGCTTGCGCTAAACCATCTGGACTCGGTTGAATGGCATACTCCAACTCGATACCCAAATCACCACCGTCTCCTAATAGGCGTTTAAAACTTTCATTATCTTCTGGTGTAGTAATGATGAGTATTTCGCGAATTCCGGCTAGCATTAGCGTAGACAACGGATAATAGATCATGGGTTTGTCATACACTGGGAGTAATTGCTTAGATACACCACGAGTAATTGGGTATAAGCGTGTACCTGACCCACCTGCGAGAATAATTCCTTTCATTTCAATGCAACCTTAACGCTATTTATTTTTAATACCTATAATCTGTTAACTTACATAGTGATTTAAAACCATTTCATATGCATTAAACGTTTGTTCTGCCGTCTTGTCCCAAGTATATGTATCGAGTACATATTCACTCATTTCTTTTTCAGTACGTTCATTTTCAAGAGCGTTAAATACTGCCTTTTCAATACTTTCAACAGAATCAGGAGAACAATATGTCGCCATTACTCCAAAATATTCTTCAGCAGAACCACGATCTGTACTGACTATATTACAGCCACATGCAGCGGCCTCTAACTGAGATAACCCTGGAGTTTCCAGCCATGAAGGCAGTATATGTAACCTGTACTTTCTATATATATTGGGTAAAGATTCACTTTCAATAAAGCCTTTTAATTTAACATTTTCTTTTTTATTATTCCTAACACTTTCATAATAATCATTGTGCAGTGGAGTTTTACCTCCATAAACATCTAAGTTTATGGGGAGGTTTGCACTGACTAGATTTCTGATATTTTTCCTTGGGTCAATTCGTGCTGCAATTATAGCATCCTTTCGAACATTTCCGTATGACAAAACATTAAACTTATCTTTATCAACAGCATTGTAAACTGGAATGTATTTTGCTGATTTTAATATGCAACTTTTTACTAACTCACCTTCTTTTACAGAATTGGGAAGAAATAAACTGACATCAAGCAAAGTTGTTTTAAAATCACTTAATAAATAATTACAAAATTCAACGTTATTAGAAAATCGCTTACCACGGATGAACTCTTTAATTTTTTCAACTTGAAACTCATTCAACCACTTATGTAAACCAGAGTGGATTCTTGAACCTCTACCGACTTGATTAAACTCACTAAAATCCCAATAAATACTAGAACAAACTATAGGAACCTTGGCCTTTTTGGCTCCCCATATAGCCATTGTTGTCTCAAAAGGGCGCATTAAATTAAAAACATGGACAATATCATAGTTTCGGTAATCTTTTTTTCCATCTAAGCAAACATCAACAATTATACCTTTTTTTTCTAGTGCTTTTTTAGTGTTAAGCATCTGAACAGTATCACCGCCAGGCACCTGCAATGCATCAAATCTATTTTTAAAAAGAACTCTCATACTTTTTCGTCTTAAATATTGTTGAAAATAATGGAATAAGAAACATATAAAAAAGGCTGTAACCACCAACAAAGAAAAAACTTAACAATAGGCAAAGAAAAGATCGGTTAAAATTATAAACCCTCCACAAGATTAATATCATGATACCCATACCAATTAATCCTGACTCTGCCAGCAATTGTACATATAAATTACCAACATTTGCCACCCCTCCATCATATAAACCATTCTGCACTATATATTCCTTCAAGTTCCCCAAGCCGATACCTAAAATTATATTATCAGAGAAAACCTCGATTCCTGAAACTAACAGGGATAACCTTTCATAGGTAGAAGCATCAATACTTCTACTAGCATCAGAAAATAATTTTATATTATCAAAGAAGTAATAAAGCAAAAGCACAGAGGCAAAGACAAAAACAAAAAATAATTTCTTTACAAATCCCTCAGAGAGAAACTTAGCACTTATATCATATATAGAAACAAGAAAAAGAACTACAAAACCACTTCTAATCCCCAATATATATAAGAAAAGTATATTAAAAATCAATATGATATACCTATATTTTTCTTCTCTATCTAAAATAAAAGACATATACATACACAAGAAGAAACCTAGAAATGATGGCTCAGCATAGAAAGCATTGGGCCTAAATGATTCATTCCAACCAGAAACAGGATTATTCAACACTTGCGAATAAATCCCAGAAGTTAAATAAACAAAGTCTGGTATTAACTTAACCCCTCCAAAAAAATAATAATAAAAAACTTGAAATCCACAAATAACTAAAGTGATAATGTAAACCAATAATAGCATTTTACATATTTTATCTTCATTACTAAAAATCAAAAAGCTATAATTATACCTAATAAACAATATAATTAAAATATAAAACAGGATAGAACACACCTGCGTAATTTGACTACCAATAAAAAAAAGATACCAAACAAAAACTACACATGCACACAATTTATAAAAAATCTCTTTTTTTAATTTCTTAGTTTTAAATATTTTAAAAAAAGCAATCGGTAGCAACAAAGTAAAAACAATCTGATATATCGGAGGGATTTTTACATATAAAAATGGTATAGCCATCATCGGAAAAATAATAAAAAAGATAGCTAATTTAATTAGCTTAAATACCACTTACAACTCCTCTTATAAAGGAAAGGAATGGATTTAACTTTCTTATCTTTATAGATAAAAATAATGAATAAAGAAGGCTGCTTCCTAAATAAAATAAAAGATATCTAAAGCTAAACCTATCTTTAAATTTAGCGTGTAATATTTTACTATTTCTGGCGGAAAAGTATATAGCATTAGCTGACCTATCACTAGAATTCGATTTCCTAAAAATATGACTTTTTGTAGTACTTACTAATTTTTTACCATTTAAAATAATTCGGATTGATAAGTCAACTTCTTCCCAATACATAAAGTATCTTTCATCGAATAAACCTATCTGGTCAACTAGCTCCCGTTCAATAATAAAACATGATCCAGCTACGTAATCAGTTTCACAAATTTCTTCGTTACAAGATATATATTTTTGATAAAAACCATTAAGCCTTATTGCATCATATAGCTTATCACCATTATCATTCATAGTTCTAATCATTGCTGCACCAATACTAGAACTTGTATTCAACGCTCGAACTAGACATTCAATAGTATTGGGTCGAACCGTGATATCAGGATTTAATATTAATATATTACCCATTAATTTTTTTTCTAATAAATATTTATATCCCGCATTATTTCCACCTGCATAACCTAAATTAAACTCATTGAATATAATGTGAGTTTCATATTTTTCTTTATATTCAAAATAAATCTCTTCCATACAAGACTTATCATCCGTAGCATTATGAATAAGGAGAAGCCTGAAGTTCTTATATGTAGATGTTTCTATTGATTCTAGTAGTTGCTTAACATCCTCTGCACTATTCCAGTTTAATATAATGATATTCAACTTTTCAATCATTACAATTTCCCTTGCTTAGACCTTAACAAAGACCCTAAAAAGCTTTTGAAATTTTTATACAAACCTATTTCCAATGCGGCAGAAAAACCTCTTTGCCCCGAAAATCGGGGAATTGTATATTGTGTAGCCAGCTTAGCTAAAGCCCTTACCAAAAAAGTCCCTTTTCTGTCGTATTGAGTAGGCTGAACACTTTTAAGACTATCTAAACTATATGGTTTTAAACAAACAGCTTGTTGTTCTTTCATAGATTCAACAAGTAGATTTCCATTATTCGTCCTTGGGAGAACTAAGCCCTCTCCATCACTTTCCTCGAATAATGGATAACCGTTTTCATCAGAATGCCATACATCTGCACTGACTAAATCTGCATTCTCTCCAATACCATCAGCACATATTTTGCATCTATGCTGAATAGTTGGTCCAAGTATATCCCCCCATGATTCACTGTAACTCATTTCTTTCTTATCTTTCAGGGTTTCAACTGTGGTTTTTCCAGGCCAACCATTCCCCCTAAAATCAAACTTTATAATATCTTTGGGCTCTACCTTTAATTTCTTAAGTAGATGGACTACACCATCTCTAGAAGGAGTTCCAGCACAGAAAAAACTCAAAAGATATGGAACTCGTTTAGATATATCTTTCTGTATCTTCATTAAATTCCGCAGGGCAGTGACATCACAGGGTTTACCAATAAAACAAAACTTTTTATTTGGGTACATATTTAGAACTTGTAAGCAATTCTCTAAAGGAGAGGCGGGAGAATATCGAGAACCAGCTCCCGATAAAACTTCGTTAGGAGTAAAACTTACTGACGCTAAATTCATTATAGGATTACTAGGGTCAGCTTTTATATGAATAACACCATCTACCATATGTTTTTCTAATAAATGAATGGCTGTTTGGCTCAATATACCTCCGGAAGAAGCTTTATATCTAATTTTTTCATCATTACTGTAACCAGTATACGAGTTTTTATAATTACCCCAAATAACATGTTGATTTATATATTTAGCTTTTCCCGGTGCACTTTGATTAATGCCAGGACATATGTGAGAGAATACATTCATATCTTTCTTATTAAGATTTTTTTTTATTTTAGGTCTATTAAAAAAGCCATCTTTATTCATCTCTATGTTATCAGGAAACATAGAAGCACATAAACCACAACCGCTACACAATTGCTTTTTTATAACAGATTCAATGCAAATCACTCAAAACTTCCTTTAAGGTTTTTAAATAAACATCCGTCAACTTTTTAATACTTGAAGTACATTTCATAATATTATTTTTTAGTTCTTCACGATTATTGAAATCTGATATAACTTTCTTAACTGCCTCTTCTAAACATAGTTCTTTCGCTTCCAAAATATTTGTGTAGCCTATAGTATTATATAATCCTTTAAATTTCCTACTATAAGCATATGGTGTTACTGCTACTCCCGTAGAAAATGCAGCAACCGTGGCATGCATCCGTCCACCAGTAAAATAATCAAGTTTTGATATATAATTTTTTGCATCAATTGGATTTGTAAACCGACTAGCTAAAACACATTCAGGAAATGATTTTTTAATCTTAACACAGGCTAAATAGTCATCTTCTATTTCATTTTCTGGAACAGTAGCTATTACATGTGGAATCAAGTGAACTTTCACATTGTCATACGCCATAAACTCTTTGATTACTTTATGTATAAACTCTTCATAATTGTGATTTAACCCAAATTGGTTTAGCCTATTATAACCACCACTTAATAATAAACCGGAGACATTGATTCCTACATGGATAGAATTATCTATATCAGAAAATCTACTACTTACTTGGTATGGCATAGAAAAAGCCACGTCAGTAGCTAATTCACATTTACCTAATCTACTTGCCAATTCATAGCTAATAGTATCTCTTGCATATGAAAAGTTAGTCTTTTCTATAATAAACTTTGTTATTTTTTCTGCGAACCTTGATTTAAAAGGCCCTATTGTTTGAGGAGACAATATACTAATCCTAGCAAATTGCGCACTAGCTATCTTAGTAAATACCTGTATGATAAACCTCTTAGAGCCATATATATCAGAAAAACTGTCTCCAGCTCCTATATCTAATACAAGATCTAGAGTTTTAATGAACTTAATAAATTTTATTAATTTTATAGGGTTTATTAGCAACTGCTTGACACTAATACTTATATGAGTAAAGTTATGTGCAATTTGGGATTTTACTTTATCATGGTTACTAGGATCTGAACACTCATAATCTCCTATTGTAAAAAACTCACCTTCCATATTTATACTTTCTAAAGCATCTTTAACTAAAATCATATTACTAATAGAAAGAGCTCCAACACCAAGGTTGCCAGAAGATACATTATGCCACAAAAAACCCACTCTTACTTTTTTCATTACTTTCCTACAAAATTAAAATATACAGAAATGACAAAACGATTAGCTATTAGTTCTTATTTCTAAAGCTAAAAACCAAATTTGATATACTACCATTACACTTTATAGCCACAAAGTAGCTTATAAAAACCACAAGACATGAAAAAATCATTGCTAAAAAGACAGATGAGCTAAACGGCTTTAAGGAACAAAACAACCAAATCAAACTAGTATCAATAATTAAACTACAACTGTTAACTTTGACTCTAAATTTTTGAAATCCAGCTAATGTTAATATACCTCCCAAAATAGCACTATTAAGCTTTATTATAATTAATACTAAGCAAATCCATAAGACATCTAGAAATTTAAAATATTTAGTAGCAAAATCAAAACTATACACTTCAGATAAAACCAAACAAAAAGCTAAAGAAATAGGAATAAAGTTAATAACAGCAACAAACTTATTTATATGTTTTTTTACTTTTTTCTTATGACACCAATCACTTGCAATTCTAGGATAAAAAACATTATTTATCGCAGAGAACATTGTATTAACACCTTGAACTATCTTTAACCCATACCCAAAAACCACGAAATCTGGTGAACTAAGAATTAATTTACATGAATAAGTTTGGATTAAAGGCTGTATATTTAACAGAAGGGAATCTAACACAAACTTAATACTGCTGGAGATCTCTTCATATACATTCACACTGATTCCCTTGTTTTTAAAGTTAGTAAACTTTAAAAACAAGAATATGAATATTAAAAATTTATATGAAGAATATATTAAAAATACACATTCAAGATTATTATTAAAACTAAAAGACACTGCCATGAAAAAAAATGGCATCAAATATAAAGATATAGAAAAAAATAGCTCCAACCAGTATTTATTTTCATATCTCAATTTAAAAGAATAAGATTCTAACCAATGAGAAAAAACAACATTTGTAAATAAAAGCAGTAAAATCCATTCATTTAACATTAATAATGAATATGAGAAAATAAAGGTGGTAATTGGTATAAAAACTAAAAATCTAACAATAAATGAGTCAATAAGAGCTTTTGATATATTTTTTTTTGTAAAATCAAAAGCAATCTTTGAGGAGAAACCCAAGTCAGCTAAAAAACCAAGAAATGTAGCTAAAACAGATATCGATATATAGTGAGAGAAGGTATTTTGGTCATAAAAATAACCTATTAAAAAAAATGTCCCAAAGTTACTTACGGTTTTTGAACCAGTACTGAGTATACTTGGAATAAAAGAACTTCTGCTCATAATCTTCCAGCAAGCTCATCACATATACGTCTTGACGCACTTCCATCACCATAAGGATTGTGTGAGAAACTCATCTTTTCGTATTCAGACTCATTTGTCAATAACAAGCTGATTTCACTTACAATATGTTCTATATTAGTTCCAACTAATTTAACTGTACCTGCCTCGACAGCTTCCGGCCTTTCGGTCGTATCCCTCATAACAAGTACTGGTTTACCAAGACTTGGCGCTTCCTCCTGAATGCCCCCTGAGTCAGTAAGAAGTATACTTGACCGATTCATTATGTATATAAATGGAACGTAATCTAATGGCTCAATTAAAAATACATTATCTAAACCACTAAGTTTTTTATTTACTGGTTCTCGGACATTAGGATTTAAGTGTACAGGATATATGAACTCGACATTAGGAAATGTACCGGATAGTATAGATATAGCCTCGCAAATACGTTCAAATCCACCACCAAAATTTTCTCTACGATGCCCTGTAATTAGAACTGAACGTTTACTATCATCGAGATAATTAAATTTTTCAGCCATCATCTTTGATAGTGAAATATTACTATTAATTTTCCCTATCACATCAAACAGCGAGTCTATAACTGTATTCCCCGTTACTATTATATTTTTTTTATCAATGTTTTCTTTAATAAGGTTTAGCTTAGATGTATCAGTTGGTGCAAAATGTAAATTAGCGAGAGAGCCAGTTATTTTTCTATTTCCTTCTTCAGGCCAAGGAGAGTAAATATTTCCAGTTCTAAGGCCAGCTTCAACGTGAGCTACTTTAATTTTTTGGTAATATGCAGCCAGGGTAGTTGATACAGTAGTAGCAGTATCACCATGAACTAGTACATAATCAGGCTTAAAGTCCTGAAATACTTTTTTCAAAGAACTTAAAATTGCACATGTCACATCTGTAAGGTCCTGACCGGAGCGCATTATATTTAGGTCATAGTCTGGCTTTATATCGAAAAGAGTTAGAACTTGATCAAGCATTTCTCTATGCTGTGCAGTCACACATACTTTTGATTCAAATCTATCATCTCTAGCTAACTCATGTACTAATGGGGCCATTTTTATTGCTTCGGGACGAGTACCAAATACGGTTATAACTTTTAATTTTTCCATTACTTCATAATCTCAATAATTTGTGTATTTCTAAGCCTAGTAAGAATTCCAAAGAGTACAGACTGCTTATTGTAATAACTTAAGTTAATTATTACCTAGTCTTTCAAAATTATATGTCCCATCTAAAACGCGTTGCCACCAGTTTTCATTACGCAAGTACCACTCCACTGTTTTTCGAATACCCGTATCAAACGTTTCTTCAGGTTTCCAACCTAGTTCCTTCTCAATTTTCGCTGCATCTATCGCGTAACGCACATCGTGACCAGGGCGGTCTTTTACATAGGTAATTAAGCTGGCGTAGCCGGTTGCTTGTTGAATGCTTGGGTTAGCTCTTGAATCAAGTTCAGGATGACCTTTAGCTGCAAAGTTCGGGTTAGACGCTGATGGCACGAGTTCATCTAAAATGGCACAAATCGTTTTTACGACGTCAATATTCGCCTTTTCATTATGCCCACCTATATTATAAGTTTCGCCAACTTGTCCCTCAGTGACGACTTTATAAAGCGCTCGAGCATGATCTTCTACATATAACCAATCACGAATTTGCATCCCGTCGCCGTATACAGGCAAAGGCTTACCATCCAATGCATTCAGTACCATAAGAGGAATTAACTTTTCAGGAAAATGATAAGGACCATAGTTATTTGAACAGTTCGTCACGATGGTGGGCAAACCATAAGTCCGTAGCCAAGCGCGAACTAAGTGATCACTTGAAGCTTTAGAAGCGGAATAAGGGCTTGATGGTTCATATGATGTATTTTCAGTAAATAAATCATCCGTTCCTTCCAAATCACCATAAACCTCATCGGTTGAGATATGGTGAAAGCGAAACGCGGCTTTTCCTACTTGATCAAGCTGGTTCCAATAACCACGTGCAACTTCCAATAAGGTATAAGTCCCCACGATATTGGTTTCAATAAACGCAGCCGGGCCATCAATAGAGCGATCAACATGGCTTTCGGCCGCTAGATGCATAACCGCATCTGGTTGATGGGTTGAAAATACTTTTTCTAGTGCCTTTTTATCGCAAATATCGACTTGCTCGAAGCAATAACGCTCATCGGATGATACCTCAGATAGAGATTCTAAGTTGCCAGCATACGTTAGCTTATCGACATTGATAACGCTGTCTGATGTATTTTTAATAATATGACGAATGACAGCAGAGCCAATAAAACCAGCGCCACCTGTAACCAATATTTTCATTTTTAAAGCCTAAGTAATTTTTTAATTTAACTTCATTCCGATCATGACGGGCACCCAATATATTCGCCATTCTCAATTTACACGTACGCTACCGCCCTTGGGTGAAGCTCCCAAAATGCTTGTCTTATCTAGAGGTAACGCACAAAATTCGCTAAAATTCTATCTTAAAACACTAGTGATGGCGAATGCTTCGCGCCATGTTATATTTGCCTCAGATCTAATAATTCAAAGGAATACGTATGATTATCGTCACCGGCGGCGCTGGCATGATTGGCAGCAACATTGTTAAGGCTCTTAACGATAAAGGTATCAATGACATTCTCGTAGTCGACCACTTAAAAAATGGAAGAAAGTTCCAAAACTTGGTAGACCTTGATATCACCGACTACATGGACCGTGATGACTTCCTTACCCAAGTCATGGCGGGTGATAACTTTGGCCCCATTGAAGCGGTTTTTCACGAAGGTGCTTGTTCAGCAACCACTGAATGGGACGGTAAGTATATGATGCTCAATAACTATGAGTATTCAAAAGAGTTACTTCATTACTGTTTAGAGCGTGATATTCCTTTCCTTTATGCCTCTTCAGCGGCAACCTACGGCGAAACTGAAACGTTTATTGAAGAAAAAGAGTATGAAGGCGCACTTAATGTGTATGGCTACTCGAAACAGCAGTTTGACAACTACGTACGCCGCGTTTGGGAAGATGCCAAAGCTCATGGCGAAACCTTATCGCAAATTACGGGCTTTCGTTACTTCAATGTTTATGGTCCTCGTGAGCAGCATAAAGGGTCAATGGCCTCTGTTGCCTTCCACCTCAATAACCAAATGAATGCTGGGGAAAACCCAAAACTGTTTGCTGGTAGTGAAGACTTTAAACGTGATTTCGTTTACGTAGGCGATGTCGCTGCAGTTAACTTATGGTTTATGGAAAATGCGCAATCTGGCATTTTTAACTTAGGGACAGGTCATGCTGAATCATTTAATGAAGTGGCCAAGGCGGTGATTAAGCATCACGGGACAGGCCAAGTCGAAACCATTCCATTCCCAGATCATTTGAAAGGCGCCTACCAAGAGTATACACAGGCTGATCTCACTAAGTTACGTGCGGCAGGCTGCCAACATACGTTTAAAACCGTTGCTCAAGGTGTTGCAGAATACATGGCGATTATCAATAAGTAATCTCGCTCATTCTTAATAACGAGTCACGAGCTTCGAATAAAATCGAGTTAAATTATACAAAAGAGGTTGGCTCGTTATTTATCTTTGATTAACAACGTTGTTCCGAAGCATCAACTGCAAAGTGTGTTTGGTCATTCTGGATTAGAGAGGCCAGGTTGTGGGTTGGTGCTAGAGATCCTGAATCAAGTTCAGGATGACGGCAGCTTAGATTTTGAATGACGACAGTTGATAGTGCTGATGATCATCTCTTGGGTTGAGGTTCATGTTCACGCTGTTTGGCTGTTTGGCTGTTTGGCTGTTTGGCTGTTTAAAAAGCCATCAAAGATAGATAGAAATTAGGGCAACCACTTACCCGTTTTGATAAGAATTTTTAATAGATTGGAGTTTTATTTTGAAAATAGCAGTTGCAGGTACCGGCTATGTCGGCCTATCCAATGCGATGCTTTTAGCCCAGCATCACCAAGTTGTCGCTGTTGATATTATTGAAGAAAAGGTATCAATGCTAAATCAAGGGCAATCTCCGATAGTCGATGCGGAAATTGAAGATTTTCTTGCCAATAAATCTTTGAATTTCACGGCAACATTAGATGCCGTTGCTGCTTATCAAGACGCTGATTTTGTTATTATTGCGACACCAACGGATTACGATCCGCAAACCAATTACTTTAATACCTCCTCTGTTGAAGCGGTAATCAAGCAAGTACAAGAGATTAACCCACAAGCAGTAATGGTGATTAAATCAACTATTCCAGTCGGTTATACTGAAAAAGTAAAACAAGAGCTTGGTAGTGACAACATTATGTTCTCGCCTGAATTCTTGCGCGAAGGGAAAGCTCTGTATGATAACTTGTATCCGTCACGTATTATCGTCGGTGAGCAGTCTGAGCGTGCAGAGAAGTTCGCTAGCCTATTAGTTGAAGGCGCTAAAAAAGAAGACATCGCGGTTTTGTTCACGAACTCAACCGAAGCGGAAGCCGTTAAGCTGTTTTCTAACACCTATCTGGCACTGCGTGTTGCCTACTTTAACGAGCTAGATTCATACGCAGAAACCCATGGCTTGAACAGCCGTCAAATCATTGAAGGCGTTGGTTTAGACCCACGAATTGGCAGCCATTACAACAACCCATCATTTGGTTATGGCGGCTATTGCTTACCCAAAGATACTAAGCAGCTGTTAGCCAACTACAAGAATGTGCCCAACAACATTATTGGTGCCATTGTTGATGCCAATACTACCCGTAAAGACTTCATTGCTGAGTCGATTCTTAAGAAGCAACCGAAAGTCGTCGGTATCTATCGCCTAATCATGAAGGCAGGCTCAGATAACTTCCGTGCCTCTTCGATTCAAGGCATTATGAAACGCCTTAAAGCCAAAGGCATTGAAGTTATCGTTTATGAACCGGTGTTAAAAGAAGAAACCTTCTTTAACTCTCGCGTGATTACCGATTTTGATGCATTCAAACAAGAGTCAGACGTGATCGTTTCTAACCGCATGACCGCCGATCTCAAAGATGTTGAACAAAAAGTTTACACTCGCGATTTGTTCGGTAGCGACTAATCACTACTCATCACATTGAATACTAGAGGGTCAATAGGTAGAGCTTGAGTAAAGCTTTACCTATTTTTTTACCCAAATATTGTTATATTGAGCTCATAACCTACGCTTTCACGCCTTGTATACGCTGTTAACCCTAAATATTCACTGCTATACTTTCTGCCTGATATCTTCGACATTTATAACGGCGTCAAGCCTTTATGCTTTGGTAATTTATGTCTGCTTCCCAACAAAATGATTTTGATCCTCTTGCCTATAATCCCACGTTTCAGTGGCATTTTCTTAAACCCAAATATTGGGGAACATGGCTAACGCTGGTTTTACTGATTCCTGTCGCTTTGTTGCCAATTCGTCTTCGCTACTGGCTATCATCCAAAGTTGCAGGTTGGTTAGCCAAGCAACGTAAGAGCACAGCACTTACCGCTTGGGTTAATCTGGAGTTATGTTTTCCTGAAAAAAGCGAGCAAGAACGCGAAGAGATTTTGAAGCAAACGCTCACCACTGCAGGTGTATTTCTCACTGGCTTTAGCTTGTTAACGCTACGTAGCAAACATTGGTTAACTCAACAGTGTGATATTCGCGGCTTAGAGAATATAGAAAATGTCCTATCGCAAGGGAAAAATGCCATTCTGTTGGTCCCGCACACTTGGGCCATTGATATCCCCGCCATACTTTTGGCATCGAAAGGGATGCCCGTTTCCGCGATGGCAAAAAAGCAGAGCAATGAAGTGATGGATTGGCTCATGCACCGCCAACGCGTTCAATATGGCGGCCGGGTTTATGAGCGTAGCGGCGGTGTGAAGCCGTTTATCAAATCGGTGCGTGATGGCTACCTGGGTTATTACCTCCCCGACCAAGATCATGGCCCCGAACACAGTATTTTTGTCGATTTTTTTGCCACCACAAAGGCCACATTGCCTGGTTTAGGTAAGCTTTCTAAAGTCAGTAAAGCGGTCATTGTCCCAGTTTATTCAATGATCGATGCCAAAACTGGTCGATATGTGGTAGAAATTTTTCCAGCTTTTGAGAATTTTCCGACAGGAACTGAACAGCAAGATGCTCGTAAAATGAACGCTTTTATTGAACAGCAGGCTGGTCAATACCCTGAACAATATATGTGGATTCTCAAACTGCTCAAAACTCAGCAAGACGGCAGTAATGTCTACAAGCTTGCGAAGCAAAAATTAAAGAAGTAACCATAGATGACAGACAACTTATCAATGTTGGGGCAGCAGGAGAATGGCTTAACGAGCTCCTTGACGGGTGTACTTATATCCAATTTGGCCCTAACGCTCAAGCGTCAGCAATTACAGATAATTTTGGCCTAACTGGAGATTTTTGAAATGTGCTTTTCTTTCTTCCGTGGCCACTCTATTCGCAATCTCACGTTATCGCATTGGGTCACATTCCTTAGTGCGGCATTTTTTGCCACGCTGACAGTCACGCCAAACTCTTACAGTTTCGCCGCGATTACATTGAGTCTTTTAGCCATTGTTATGGTGGCAAAAACGTGGCGTGTTTATCTCGTGAATTCGGACATTAGGCTGATAACCTTTGCTTTATGCGGTTATTTTCTTGTCTATGCGCTAGAAATGGTTGTTTACCAACAACCGTTTAGTACGATTGATATGCCCAGCCGGGCTTTACTGGCGGCCTTAGCGCTTGGTTTGTTATATCGATACCCACCTCGCCTAAATACCATTATGGTTGCGATTGCTGTCGGTTCAATTGCCAGCGGGATTATTGCCATTTATTTCTCTGTTGGCCTAAATCGAAGAGCCTTCCTAGGATTTGGTTATATGGTGATTCAAATCGGCGGAATCTGTGCTTGGTTAGGCACACTTAGCCTAATCAGTTTTTTGCATTACGTGCATGAAAAGAAAACACATTATGCCATTATTTGTGGCTGTGGCGCTGCATTCGCTTTGTTAGCAACGCTGCTTTCTGGCGCTCGCGGCGCATGGCTATTGACGCCATTTATTATGGTTCTTAGTTTGTGGGCTTATCGCCACTGCCTAAACAAGAAAAAACTTATGATTGCACTGTGTGCTATTTTCGCCATTTCTTTTATGGCCTACCCACAAATCAAAACTCGCGTTGATTTAGTTATTCAAGACTTAGCTCAGTACGCTAACAACAAAACCAATACCTCCTCTGGTTACCGCCTCGAGATGTGGAAATCGGCGCTGCATACCGGCATAGAACATCCACTATTTGGTGTTGGCCATGACGGCGTCCCCGCAGAAAAACAAAAACAAATAGAGCAAGGGTTAGTAACCCGAGGTGTGCTCAAGTTTAAACGGGCTCACAACCAATATTTAGAGGAGTTGCAAACCAAAGGTCTTATCGGTGTTGCTGTGTTATTCGCTTTATTTCTCGTCCCCTTGCGGTTTTTCTACCGGAAACTAAGAGTGGGATGCCAAGTCGAGAGTTCACAACTCAAAGCGGTAAGTATAATGGGCTGTATGCATATTTTGATGGTAATGGGGTTTAGCTTAACTCAGCATTATCTCGCTCATCATTCCGGCATACTGGTCTTTTCATTTGGTTTGGTTATTTTGGCGGCATTAGCCATTCGTCTGGAAGAAAAGTCGCAACTTAATAAACAGGAGGCATTGTGAAAATATTAATTATCGGCCCATCTTGGGTGGGCGATATGGTGATGTCTCAATCTCTTTATATTACGCTCAAGCAGCAGCACCCAAATTCAACCATCGATGTGATTGCCCCTGCTTGGTGTAAGCCCATTCTTGAGCGTATGCCGGAAGTCAATAAAGCACTAGAAATGCCTATCGGCCACGGTGAGTTTAATTTATGGGGGCGGCGTAAAATCGGCAAGTCGCTACGTAACCAATACGACCATGCGTACATACTACCTAACTCCGCGAAATCAGCGCTGATTCCTTGGTTCGCGAATATTCCAACACGAACGGGCTGGAAAGGAGAAAGTCGGTACATTCTACTCAATGATCTGCGTCCAAATAAGAAAGCCTTTCAATATATGGTTGAGCGTTATGTCGCACTTGCCCATCCACGTACTGAAATGGAAAGTTCACACTCTTTGGGTGGTATACACACTCTACCGAAACCAAAACTGACGATTGATATCCCAGTACAGCAAAAAACACTAGAAAAATTTCAACTGTCTTCAGAAGTTGACGCTATCGGCCTGTGTCCTGGTGCCGAATTTGGCCCTGCGAAAAAGTGGCCAGAAGCTCACTATGCTGAAGTGGCCCAGTTTGCAGTCAACAATGGCAAACAAGTCTGGCTGTTTGGCTCACAAAAAGATGTTGAAACTTGTCAGTCGATCAAATCAAAAGTGTCATTAGAAGGCCAAGAGAACATCCACGTACTCGCTGGGCAAACCTCTCTGATTGAGGCGGTCGACTTACTGGCTGCCTGCTCCACCGTAGTGAGTAACGACTCTGGGCTCATGCACGTCGCCGCAGCCGTTGGGTGCAATGTTGTCGCAGTGTACGGCTCGACATCGCCTAAATACACTCCACCATTGGCCGAGAAAGTGGAAATCGTTCATACCGACATCGAGTGCCGTCCTTGCTTTCAGCGAGAGTGTCGATTTAAGCATTTAAAATGTTTAACCGAACTCTCTCCCCAACAAGTGATTAACGGCATTCAAAAAATGGATCGTATTATTTAACTGTTATGTTGATTGTTCGGCTGCTCTACACCCTACTCTTACTCTTGGCTTCTCCCTTGTTGCTAATGTCCTTGTATAAGAAGAAGCCGGGTAAGCCAAGCATTGGTAAACGCTGGAAAGAACATTTTGGTCTCACACCGGAAATTACATCACAGCGTCCACTGTGGGTTCACGCGGTTTCGGTTGGAGAAGTGATTGCCGCAACGCCATTAATCAAAGCACTGAAGCAGAGCAACCCAAGTTTACCAATTGTGGTCACAACCACAACGTCCACGGGCGCTGAGCAAGTCGAAAAGCTCGGCGACTTAGTCGAACATCGTTATATGCCGATTGATTTCTGCTTCGCTGTCCGCGGGTTTCTTAAAGCGGTGAAGCCACAGAAAATGGTGATCATAGAAACTGAACTGTGGCCCAACACGCTATATTGTGTTGCTAAATCGGGCGTTCCGATTACCGTCGTTAACGCTCGTCTATCAGAGAAATCCCGACAAAATTATCAGCGCGTCCAACCAGTTTTTAATTTGGTGCATCCTTCACTGACTCAGATTTTATGCCAAAGCCAAGCCGATGCTGACCGCTTTTCTCAGCTTGGCGTAGAGCCCAACAAGCTGCATGTAACAGGTTCTATTAAGTTTGATATTCAAGTTGCCGATCAAGTTCGCCAACAAAGCCAGCAATTACGCCAGCAATTAGGCGTGAAGCGACCAATATGGATAGCCGCGAGTACTCATAAGGGCGAGGACGAGCAAGTTCTTGAAGCGCATCAAGCGCTATTAAAGCGCAGCCCCGAGGCACTGCTGATTTTGGTACCCAGGCACCCAGAGCGTTTTGATGCGATGTATCAACTCTGCATAACTCAAGGCTTCAATACTCAACGTCGAACACAAAATGGAGCTCACGACATAAATTCCGATTGCCAAGTGTATCTTGGGGATACGATGGGAGAGATGCTCCTCCTGCTTGGCGCCGCCGATGTATGCTTTATGGGAGGAAGTTTGCTTGGCGATAAAGTGGGTGGGCACAACTTACTTGAACCGACAGCAATCAATATGCCGTCGATTACAGGCCCCAGCTACTATAACTTTAAGCAAATCACCGAGGAACTCCTTGAGCTTGGAGTCGTATCGGTTATCAATAATGCCAATGAGTTAGCTTTGGCGCTGGAAACGCAGTTGGCTGAGCCCCAAGACGATATCATTGCGAAGGCGAAGCAGTTCATGGAGCGTAACTCGGGGGCATTACAACGCACGTTAGAGTGGCTTTAAGGAGCTGAATTAGCGTGTTTGTCATTCTGGACCGATGCCGTTACGGTTTCTCATGGGCTTTTCGAAGAGATCCTGAATCAAGTTCAGGATGACGTCCGGAGTTGTCAGGTCAGGGAAGGCGAATGGAATTATCCAGTTCAGGGCATGCATTAAGGTATCAAATCAGGGATAGCGCCAACAGACGTTATTAGCGCTACACTTTGCGTCATTCTGAACCAGCGAAGCGCAGATTCAGAATCTATGCCTTACTACTCTAGCTCCTGAATCACGTTCAGGATGACGTCTCGAGTTGTCAGGTCAGGGATGACGAATGGAGTTATCGAGTTCAGGGCATGCATTAAGGTATAAAATCAGGGATGGCTCCAACAGACGTTCTTAGCACTACACTTTCCGTCATTCTGAACCAGCGAAGCGCAGATTCAGAATCTCTACTTGGCTTATTGGATAAAGCGTTGAATCGCCGATTTACATCGATGCCGAAAACAGTGCCTTCCAATCGTTTTCATTCCAATGGATACCACGCTTGGCTTTCTCTTTGAGGAATGAGCGCTTTAAACGCGACCAATTGGAGGCCTTCCAATTTTCTCCCTCTTGCTGATAGCACTTATCAAAATCAATAATCCATACACGTTGCTGATCATCGAGTAAGATATTATGAATGTTGAGATCGGTATGGTTGACCTGAGCATCATGCATTTTACGAATTTGCTGCCCAATAGCTTGATACGTTTCTACAGATAGAGGCGCTTGCTGAAGAATGTCCACTAAATCACGAGCATTGGCTACTTTTTCACTTAGAATATCGGCTCGGTAAATTAACCCGCTGCGCACAGCTCTGGCAGCAATCGGCCTAGGCACGTTTACGCCTTGACTTGCTAGCCACTCTAACAGTTGGTATTCCTGATAACTCCGTGTCTTTTGCCACGATTGAAACCCGTATTGATCACTCACCAGCTTACCAAATAGCCCCCCACGACGATAATGACGTAAGGCTGCGGGTAGGGTCTCGGTTTGCACAAACCAAGTGGTTCCCCGCCCTTGAGCGCTACCAATCACTTTTCCATTTTGCTGCCAAAATGCAGGGTCAAAACATTTACTCGGCGGCTCTTTAAGTAAAGTGTCGTTATACCAAATAACTTGATTTGTTTGTTTTAATGTCTTCATCGTACCCAAATCGTAAAAGGTTTGCGGAATACTGTCATAATCTGCGTCCAAGCCTTGCATACAGTGCTCAAAAAAGCGATGTCCATTTTACATTTTCGCGGTCGGTCTGCATAATCGCTGGTAATTTTTGTTACCGAAAAAATTGTAATGGCTCTGTTTACAACTGCACCAAATTCACTTTGCGTTCTTCGACTCTCCGCGATTGGAGATGTTTGTAATACGGTGGCAGCCGTGCAAGCGATTCAACGTGCTTGGCCTTCTACGTCGATTACTTGGATTACTGGAAAACTCGAAGCCAAACTGATCGAGGATTTGCCCGGGATAGACGTGGTCGTGTTTGATAAAAAGCAGGGCTTTAAAGCTTATCGCCAACTTTGGAAACAGTTAGCCAACCACCAGTTTGATGCACTTTTACATATGCAGTATGCCCTTAGAGCGAGCATCGCAACATTGGGCATCAAGGCACGTTACAAGCTTGGCTTTGATGCGAAGCGCAGCCAAGACTTTCAAACCTGGTTTACTAATATAAAAGTGCCTTCTCCTGCCGAGCCCCATGTATTGGATGGTTTACTGGCCTTTGGCCGAACTCTCGGTGTCTCGGATATGACGCCAACTTGGTCTATTCCCTACAGTGATGATGATAATGCGTGGGCGAAGCAGCATTTAAGCCATGAGCAACGCAATTTGGTTGTGGTGCCGGCGGCAAGTAAAGCCTACAAAAACTGGACGTCTACAGGCTACGTCGAGGTCATTGAATACGCCCAAAGCCAAGGCTTTCGCGTTATTTTGGCAGGCAGCCCTGCTCAAGTCGAACTCGACTTAGCCAGTGACATTGAGCGCCAATTAACCACATCCGTACTCAACTTAGTGGGCAAAAGCAGTATTAAACAGATGCTAGCATTACTTGATGCCGCGAGTTTAGTCATCGCGCCAGATACAGGGCCGGCTCACATGGCGAATGCCATGAATACACCAGTGATTGGCTTGTATGCACATCATAACCCAGATCGAACCTGCCCATATCAATATCGCGACTACGTAGTATCCGCTTATCAAGAAGCCATTGAAGCCGAACACAGCAAACCGGTTGAACAGCTAGATTGGCGTACACGTGTCCAAGATAAACATGCTATGCAGCGCATTCAGTCACAAGATGTGATCGCGATGCTGGATAAAGCGATTCAACAATTTTGTTCCAATTAATGAATGGAAATATCACCATTGAATAAACCGACTTTAGCCGTTGCCTTAATTGTCAAAAATGAAGCAAAACACCTACAGGCCTGTTTAGAAAGTGTCTACGAATGGGTCGACGAAATTGTCATTCTTGATTCTGGCAGCAATGATGCAACGGAAGAAATCGCGCGCCAGTTTACGGATAAATTTTATACCAATACTGATTGGCCAGGGTTTGGCAAGCAACGTCAACTAGCACAAAGCTATGTACAGTCTGAATTTGTTCTTTGGTTGGATGCCGATGAGCGAGTAACACCTGAATTAAAAAACAGTATTCAAACCGCTATCGCTTCACATCGTCCACAACACGTTTACAGAATCAATCGGTTGACGACGGCCTTTGGTAAACAAATTAACCACTCCGGATGGTCACCGGATTGGGTTGTTCGCTTATTCAGAACCCAAGAGACTCAATACAACGACGGGCTCGTTCATGAAAGTGTGGTAGTCCCTAAGGGGTTTGAGGTTATTTCTCTACAAGGGCGATTGAAACATTTTACTTATGAGCAACTTAACGAGTACACACGTAAAACTCAGCAGTATATGCAAGCTTGGGCGGATCAACGTGAAGGCAAAAAGTCAGCCTCACTCACAAGCGCCATGCTACACGGGTTATTCCGCTTTCTAAAAATGTATATTGTCAAACGCGGTTTTCTCGATGGTCGCCATGGGTTGCTGCTTGCGATTCTTAGTGCCAATACCACTTTTACCCGCTACGCTGACTTGTGGCTCAGAGAGTACGTGAACAAACCAAAAAAGACTGAAAAAAAATGAACATTTGTCATGTAAATTTAGCGTCGGGTTACCATGGTGGTGAAAACCAAACCTTGCAGTTAATTAAACAGCAAGTCGCGATGGGCTATCAGTTGACGGTTGTTGCTAACCCCAAAAGCCCATTTGCCAAAGCGATTCGTGAATTAGGCTGCAGACTAATACTGGCAAAAACTTATTTTCAAGCGCATCGACACGCCGTCACACGAGGGTGTGATTTGATTCATGTGCATGAAGGAAGAGCCATCTATTGGGCTCTATTGCAGTATAAGTTGTTTGGCGTGCCATATATTGTCACTCGTAGAATCGATAACCCATTGAAAAAGAAATGGTTAGCTAATATCGCCTACCGAAATGCCAAGGCTGCCGTCGGCTTAAGTACAGAGATCGTCAACTGTATTGCTTCCGCATATCCAAGCCTGACAACTTATAAAATTCCTAGCTCTCCGGTCAGTTACCTTGTAGATGACTCTCAAGTAGCGCAAATTCGCTCACAATTTGGTGATAAGTTTTTAGTGATTCATGCAGCAAACATGTTAAAACACAAAGGCTTTAATGTGACGATCGAAGCTGCCCGACAACTTGAAGCTAGTCATACTAATATTCATTTTGCGCTGTTAGGTGATGGCAAAGAAAGAGCAAGCTTAGAGGCCCAAGCCAATGGGCTAAGCAATGTCAGCTTTATGGGAAAGCAAAGCAACATGGGTTGCTGGTTTGAAGCCGCTGATTTAATGGTTCATCCTTCCTATACTGAAGGATTAGGCTCTGTGATTCTGGAAGGGTTGCAGGCAGGCTTACCCGCTATTGGTAGTAACGCTGGTGGCATACCCGATATTATTGAAGATCAAGTTTCCGGGTTACTTATTACTCCTGGCGATGCTCAAGGGCTTGCAAACGCCATCATTGAAGTTCAAACCCATTCAGAGCTAAGAGCGTCACTCATTGATGGGGCACAACAAAAACTAAGAGCGTTTGATATCAAACATACTGCTTTGCTTTATCAAGAGATTTATCAGAAGGTTCGAGTCGCACATGACCAATAAAGTCATTTACCCCGGAACATTTGACCCATTAACCAATGGGCATCTAGACATTATTCAACGCGCAGCTCATATGTTTGATGAGGTCGTGATTGCGGTAGCAGCAAGCCCGTCGAAAAATACTATGTTTACCCTTGAAGAGCGGGTTGAACTTGCTCAGCGAGCAACGAAACAATTTCCTAATGTGTCCACCAAAGGCTTTAGCGGGCTACTGGTTGATTTTGCTCGTGATGAAAAAGCCAATCTACTGGTCCGCGGCCTAAGAACCACGGTTGATTTTGAATATGAGTTTGGGTTAACCAATATGTATCGCCGCCTCCTTCCGGGTCTTGAAAGCATCTTCCTTACTCCGTCTGAAGAGTATGCCTTTCTTTCTTCCACCATCGTGCGCGAAGTCGCCATCCATGGTGGCGATATTAGTAATTTTGTTCCTCAAGTCATCAGTGATGCGGTAAAGAAAAAAGTCGACGTATGATCAAAGCGCGCTATTACTTATATCATGGGTTTATCACCCTTCTCCCGAAATTTTTAATGCGTTGGTATGGAAAAAAGCAGCTCGCTGACTTGCAAGAACATCAAAAAATTGAGCTTCAGGACCGAGTCAACTATTACTGTAAGTTGAACCAACCATGTTCTCTTGATCCTCAAACGGCAACAAAAATCGCCTCATTTAAGCAAACAGGAGGCAGTACCTACTATTTCGATTTATATAAAGTCGTAAAGTGTTTTTCACCCGAGAAACAATTTCATTATATCAATGGCGATGTTATCGAAGTCCCTAAACATCCAAGCTTTGTCAAAAGTCGACCAATCAACGAGGACAACAGTAACTCGGTACTTTTAAAACTCAATGCTATTCGCCATTACCAATTTGCCAACGATACTCTTGATTATCGAAATAAAAAAGACGACGTCGTATGGCGAGGAACGGGCTTTCGCCCTAATCGCCGTTTACTACTTGATAAGTATTTTCACCATCCAAGGTGTAACGTTGGCCGAACAGATACAAAGAAGGGTGAACAACCAGAATTTGTTGTTCCGAGAATGAGTATTGAAGAGCAACTCCAGTATAAGTTTATATTAAGCCTCGAAGGCAAAGATGTGGCGACTAACCTCAAGTGGATCATGTCATCAAACTCATTATGTATAACTCCGAAGCTAAGGTACGAAACTTGGTTTATGGAGGGAAGACTTGAAGCTGGAGTCCATTATGTCGAAATCAAAGATGACTTTTCAGATCTAATTGAAAAGATGGACTATTATTTAGCTCACCCTAATGAAGCAGAGAAAATAATAAAAAATGCTCAAGCGTGGGTTGCTCAATTCCGTAATAACAAACAAGAGAAAATCATTAGCTTCCTGGTCGCACAAAAGTATTTTAAATATGTAAACTAAACCAATTGATATAGCTTAGTACTTATATTTTAATTTATTAACTGCTCGATATAAAAAGTTAATAGGATTGATTGTTTTCTTACCTTTTCTTTTGTTTGCTATACTTTTAAGGTCTTCTTGTCTTTTTGCAAAAACCAGAGGGCTAATATACCCATAGCAGCCACTTAATTTTGGAATAGATAGCCACTTATCTATGGGGAGTGAGTAAGGCGTCTTACGCATATGTTTCAACAAATCATAGGCTCTCATTGGAGTTACGCCATAACAGACCGTAGGGAAAGGCTTTTTCTCCTTAACATCGGAAACTTTAAAAGGTTTTGTTGGATCTAATAGATAGCTGAAACTGGTAAAGTTCACTAATCCATACGTTTGTATATATTCTAACGTATCTTGGCTAGTTAATTTAGAAATATCATCAATAAACTCAACATTATCTTCAATAATAATTGAAGGCTTAGACAATTCTACAGTTTTTTTCCATGCTTTGGAGTGAGTTTTGAAGCATCCTATCTCACCTGCCATAATCGCTTTTTGTCTAAACTTATGTGAATATTTTTTATATTTTCTTTCCAATCCTAAAAGATCTTCATAAGAATCTGAGTACACAAACTCAAAGTCAATTTCTTTTAGGTATTGTTTAATTCTAGAGACTCGCTCTGAATCTCCAGTCGTTATAACAAAAATCTTTAATTGATTCTCAGGAATAATATTCATATTCAACTCATATGTATTATTGATTATACAAAACAACACACTGTATATAGCTTAAATATAACTCTATATTCGCCCCAAATAAAGGTAAATATATTAACCTGAACACATAATAATAATTAATTTTCTTAATTTATTACTTTTGACAATACGAACAAAGGAATGTATTTCGTTGGCCGATTTTCATCTCTTCAATTAAATTTACACATTGTGGGCATGGTTTGCCCGCCTTACCATAAACTTGTAACTCTTGAGCAAAATAGCCGGGCTTGCCATCGGCCTGCGCAAAATCTTTTAAAGTAGTGCCACCTTGCTGAATCGCCTTTGCCAATACGGCTTTAATTTCTGTCACGAGCAGCGTCCATTCACTCGCTTTAACTTGATTAGCAGGACGTCTTGGATCAATCCCCGCACTGAATAACGCTTCGTTGGCGTAAATATTGCCCACGCCCACCACTACGTGGTTGTCCATAATGAAAGACTTTACCGCCACACGCTTGTTTTTTGCGCGTTCGATAAACGTTTGCACCGAAAAGTCATCCGTTAACGGTTCCGGGCCTAATTTGGCAAATACGCTATGCTGCTTATCAACATCGCACCACAACCACGCACCAAAACGACGTGGATCGTTGTAACGTAAAACTTTTCCGTTACTTAATGTCAGATCCACGTGATCGTGTTTACCCGCAGGTAGCGCTGCATCAAGCACTCGTAGGGAGCCAGACATCCCCAAATGAACAATCGCACAACCTTTGTCTGTTTCAATCAACAAATATTTCGCTCGGCGAGAGATACCACGAATAACTTGCCCACTGAGTTGGCGAAGTTCTTCAGGAATCAGCCAACGTAACTTTGGTGTACGCCACGTAATAGATTCAATGGATTGGCCAATAAGATGAGGAGAAATCCCCATACGGCTGACTTCAACTTCTGGTAATTCAGGCATGATGCTCACTAACTGATTCGACGGAGGTATTTAGCATACCATTATTGTTGTTTAGGTATAGGAGGGAACAAATCTGTTCGCTCTGCAGTTACCGCGACCCAACGCTGCTGATCGTTCTTCATCAACCAAAATTGTGGACTGCGATAAATCGTAATTCGCTGTGGCTCTTCTCGATCTCGATACCACGCTTCTATCGATTGTGGGCCCTTTAGATTTGGCTCAAGCTGCTCAAAAGTCTCTTCATCGACAGGAGTTCCAACGAGGGTTTGCCATCGCTGAGCTAGCTGGGGCGGACTATCTTTGACTGTAAAATTCGCTTCCCACTCGCCATCACGCAGCTCTAGAACGCCATAATTAAAGTGCAAAGCTGTTAAGGTAGCGTCATTAATAAGTACCGATGGATAAGGGGTCGCAGGAGGCTCCAATAAATAGCTTTTGATCAATGAAGGCAGATTTATCAACGCAATAAAACCGATGATGCATAGAATAAGAATGTTATTCCAGCGTCGACGGCGAGCGGGAGACACACGCATACATAGTCCTTATCAAATTGGGCTTATGCAGTATATGAAATTGCTATTTATCGCGCTAGTCAGCAAGGCATATTGGTATCAAACACTAGTGGATAAAGGCATTCGTTATTCTGAACCAGCGAAGTGCAGATTCAAGAGGGTGCAATGCCAAGGAATTCCAAGAGTCGCGCTGAATCCTATTTTCGTCATTTTGAACCAGCGCAGCGCAGATTCAGAATCTTAACTTTGTGGCTTTAGATCCTGAATCAAGTTCAGGATGACAAAATGCTCAAGTTCAAGGTGACCTAATGGACAAGTTCAGGAAGACAGAATGGGCAGTTCAGGAAAGAGGAAGGGACAAATTCAAGAGGGTGCAATGCCGAGGAATTCCAAGAGTCGCGCTGAATCCTATTTTCGTCATTCTAAACCAGCGAAGCGAAGATTCAGAATCTTAACTTAGTGGCTTTAGATCCTGAATCGAGTTCAGGATGGCGGAATCACCAAAATTCGAAAAACGGGTGAGAACGAGGAAGTATCGATGAGGATTTATAGGCAATAAAAAACCCAACTCGAAAGTTGGGTTTTATACAAGCTGCAAAGAGTCGCAATCAATTACTTGATTTTTGCTTCTTTGTATACAACGTGCTGGCGAACTACTGGATCAAACTTTTTGATCTCAAATTTGCCTGGCATGTTGCGTTTGTTCTTGTCAGTTGTGTAGAAGTGACCAGTACCTGCAGAAGATACTAGACGGATTTTCTCACGAATGCCTTTAGCCATTGTTTAATTCCTCTTAAACGTTTTCGCCACGTGCACGGATATCAACAAGAACAGCATCGATGCCTTTCTTATCAATAATACGCATGCCTTTAGCAGTTAGACGTAGTTTAACAAAACGTTTTTCGCTCTCTACCCAGAAACGATGAGTTTGTAGGTTCGGCAGAAAACGACGCTTAGTAGCATTTCGTGCGTGTGAACGGTTGTTACCCGTTACTGGACGCTTACCAGTTACTTGGCATACTCGGGACATGAATGTCTTCTCCAAATCGTTTCAGCTCGATATCAACCTTGGTGGCCGAACCTCTCTATTGCTAATGAATAAAATAGAGGTTTAAAACCGTTATGGAAAATCCATACAAGGCTATCAAAGGTCGCGCATTATACTAACTTGACTAGCATTGCTCAAGACCCGCACAGATCCTTTTTCTCGAAATTCGAGATCTTTTTTTAACCGGAGCTGATTATAAGTTAAAAAATGTCGGAGGATTGTATCAGAATTCGGGCTGTGAACAACTAAAATGTCACTACGAACGTAATAAGCTCATATCCTCGGTAGTTGAAGCTATACAAGGCCTCCAAAACCCTTGATATAAACCCACTAACACTAAAACATTAAGATTATGATTTTAATGGAAATAAAATCGTAAATTTATACTTAATCCAAGCTATACCACAAACCAATTATCCGGCCGATAAAAACCAAATTTATTTTGTCTTTTTGAGCTAAAAAATGCTGAGATGAGTAAAAATATGCTCAAAAATAAATCACAAGATATCGCATTCGGTTTGGCTAAAAAATATTCTCACTCGATCCTTAAAAATAAATTTTTTTACCTTCTTATATCCAGCCTCGTTCCGCAAAAGAGACGACGTCTCCATCTCCAACGACAAAATGATCAAGTACGCGAATGTCTACCAGCGCCAAAGCGTCACTAATTCGCCGTGTAATACGCCTATCGGCTTGACTGGGTTCGGCAACCCCTGAGGGGTGATTGTGAGCAAGAATCACCGCTGCGCAGTTATGCTCTAGTGCACGCTTCACCACTTCCCTTGGGTACACTGACGCCGCATCTAGCGTACCTTCAAATAAGATTTCATCATGAATCACACGATGCTGATTATCGAGATAGAGTAAGTAAAAAGCTTCTCGCTGACGGTCACGTAAAATACTCGACAAATAGAGTTTGGTCTGCTGCGGGCTGGTCAGCGCTTCACCGCGATGCAATGTTTCGAGTAAGTAGCGCTGAGTCATTTCCAGTACAGCTTGCAGCTGAACATATTTGGCTTCTCCCAATCCTTTATGCCGACAAAAATCAGCTTTAGAGGCCGTCAATAGCCCACGTAAGGAGCCCGCTTGTTTTAGCAGCTGATCCGCGAGATCTAACACATGCATTCCAGGCGTCCCCGTGCGTAAGAAGATAGCCAGCAGCTCCGCATCACTTAATGCGCTAGGACCGCGAGCCAGTAGCTTTTCCCTTGGCATCGACTCACTGGGTAAATGTTTTATCGCCATTTAATTACGCTCGATTGCATCATGGTGCGCTTATTCCACGCGTTTTGTTTTAAATGTCGAGTGCAATACGAAGATTGTTCGCCGCAGTCATAACTTAACTGCAATCGGTATGTAGAATTACCATCAGAAATTCAGCGCCATACTGCATTAATTTGAACGAACTTGACTACCCGCCAGATATCTTCCTGCTTTTATGAGGAAAAAAGCGCAGCTGACAATCATCATGCTCAAAACACGCTTTGTGTTTGTGGTAAAATCCATTCAGCAATTTGGAGAGCACACATGCAAACATTAGCCGGAAAAAAGATCTTACTCGGAATCAGTGGCGGCATTGCTGCCTATAAATGTGCAGAGCTAACCCGTCGCCTTATTGAGCGAGGAGCACAAGTTCAAGTGGTTATGACCAGCGCAGCAAAGGAATTCATTACCCCATTAACGATGCAAGCAGTATCTGGTCGTCCTGTCGCAGATAGCTTACTTGACCCAAGCGCCGAAGCGTCGATGAGTCATATTGAGTCAGCGAAATGGGCAGATTTAGTGCTTTTAGCGCCAGCGACCGCCGATTTAATTGCACGCGTAGCAGCGGGCATGGGCAACGACCTACTCAGTACCTTGGTCTTAGCGACCGATGCGCCTATTGCCGTTTCTCCAGCCATGAACCAGCAAATGTATCGCAATGCCGCAACCCAAGAGAACGTTGAAACCCTTGCTCGTCGAGGAATGATGATTTGGGGGCCTGGCGCCGGCGAACAAGCATGTGGTGACGTTGGGCCAGGGCGCATGCTCGAGCCCATGGAGCTTGTCAAACATTGTGAAGACTACTTTGGCCCTAAACCTCTGGCGGGGAAGTCAATCGTCATTACCGCAGGGCCAACTCGCGAAGCGATTGATCCTGTACGCTATATCAGCAATCACAGCTCAGGTAAAATGGGCTTTGCTTTGGCCCAGCAGGCTAAGCGTTTAGGCGCCGATGTGACCCTGATCAGTGGCCCCGTAGCCCTAGCCACACCTGCTGGTGTGACGCGAGTCAATGTTGAAAGTGCAGAGCAAATGCATCAACAAGCGATGCATCATGCCACGCAGCATGATGTGTTTATTGGCTGTGCGGCCGTGGCGGATTATCGCCCTGAAGAGGTTGCTGAGCAGAAGATCAAAAAAACCAATGATAGCGACAGTATGACGCTGACCATGGTCAAAAACCCCGATATAGTAGCCTCAGTGGCGGCGTTAAATTCGCAGCGCCCATTCACGGTTGGCTTTGCTGCTGAGACTCAAGATGTGGCGCGCTACGCTAAAAGTAAACTGAGAAACAAACAGCTGGATATGATTTGTGCTAACGATGTCTCGGTTGAAGGTCAAGGCTTTAATAGCAACGACAATATGATCACCGTATACTGGGAGCAAGGTGAGCAATCACTTATACTGGCTTCTAAAGATGAAATCGCACAACAAATTTTATTACTGATTTCACAAAAGCTAAGTACAAATTAACCATTTCATTTGAGTCAATTTATCGTCTATTACTCGGTCCTTCGCCTGAAGGAGGACCGTGTGTTGTAATGTAAAAGGGAAAGGTCATGGTCGGTACAAAAAAATCAAATCGTCGTGAAGAGATTCTGCAAGCATTAGCAGAAATGCTGGAGTCTGCGGAAGGCGCCTCTCGCATCACCACGGCGAAACTGGCTAAACAAGTGGGAGTGTCTGAAGCAGCGCTTTATCGTCATTTCCCAAGTAAAGCGCGTATGTTCGAAGGCTTAATCGAATTCATCGAGGAATCGCTGATGTCACGCATCAATCGCATTTTTGATGAAGAGAAAGATACCCTGACGCGAATTCGTTTAGTATTACAGTTGATTTTGGCGTTTTCCGAGCGTAACCCAGGTCTGACACGCATTCTCTCCGGACATGCTCTAATGTTTGAAAATGAACGACTTCGTGAGAGAATCAACCAGCTTTTTGAACGCATTGAGACCTCACTGCGTCAAATATTAAGAGAGCGTAGGCTGCGTGAGAATAAAGCCTTTCCTGTTGATGAACATATCCTTGCTGCCCAATTACTGGGGCAAGTTGAGGGCAGTCTTAACCGCTTTGTACGCTCTGATTTCAAATATCAACCAACGGAAAACTTTGATGAGTACTGGGCATTGCTGAGCGCTCAAATCAAGTAATCACTATGAGTAAAAGTAAATACGCTGCCCCTGAGTTTCGCTTTTCGATGCTTCATCCTCGTCATTGGGGGGTGTGGCTTGGATTTGGTTTTCTGGCATTATTTGTAAATATTTTGCCTTACGCCCTGCTGCTAAAAATTGGCCGCGGCGTGGGTAAATTTGCAATGCGCTTTGGAAAATCTCGCGTTAAAGTCGCCAACCGTAATTTAGAGCTCGCCTTTCCTGAGATGTCGGAGAGTGAACGCGCACGCTTTGTCGAAGAAAACTTCAAAAATACGGGCATGGCGTTGATTGAAACGGGCATTACTTGGTTTTGGCCAACATGGCGCTTTAAGCGATTGATCATCGATAAAGATACCGAAATCCTTCGTCAACATGATGCCAACGGCAAAGGCGTATTACTGTGCTGCGTGCATGCCCTTAACCTCGAAATTACCGCTCGTGCTTTGGCGGTATTAGGCGTAGGTGGGTATGGGGCGTTCCGCCCTCACGATAATGATGTTTATAATCTGATTCAGCATTGGGGGCGCAGCCATGATGGTAACATCCTGATTGACCGCAAAGATTTAAAACAAATGATTCGTGTGCTACGCCAAGGCGAGCGTCTGTTTTATCTGCCTGATCATGATTATGGACGTAATAAGTCTGTTTTTGTGCCATTTTTTGCTGTGCCTGATGCCTGCACGACGACTGGTACCAGTATTCTGGCTTACACCAGTAAATGCGCAATTGTTCCGGGCTCTGGGTTTCGCAATGAAGACGGCAAATATGAAATCATTGCCAATCAGTCGATAGAGGTCGACTATCCACAAAAAGACGAAAAAGCGGCCGCCGCATACATGAACCAATACGTCGAACAGTTAATTCTTCGCGCTCCAGAACAGTGGATGTGGCTGCATAAACGCTTCAAGACTATGGAAGATGAAACCGCACCAAAAGGTGTACGCTACAAATAATCCATTACTAAAAAGAGCCCATTGGGCTCTTTTTTCGATTAGTCATGACTGAAAGGTATCTCTCGTCATTCTGGACCCGCGAAGCGCAGATTCAGAGTCTAAAATCATCCCCTATCACACTATTTAGTCTGAGACCCTGAATCAAGTTCAGGGTGACCGCTTACAACAGCTAAGCGATTTTTCAATTGACCATGACTTATACATATCTCTCGTCATTCTGAACCAGCGAAGCGCAGATTCAGAATCTAAATCAGCATCTATCACACTATTTAGTCTGAGACCCTGAATCGAGTTCAAAGTGACCACTTACGACCGCTAAGCGATATTGCTAAAAGCCATTAAATCCCATACTGCTCACGATACGCTTTTACTGCGGCAAGATGCTCATCGGCGCCGCCACTTTGTTCCAGGTAAGTAATCAAATCGCCAAGACTGACAATCGAGATCACCGAGCAATTAAAGTCTCGCTCCACTTCTTGAATCGCAGACAACTCACCCTTACCTTTCTCTTGGCGGTCAATCGCAACCAATACACCCGCTAAATCCGCGCCGTTATTTTTGATGATCTCCATCGATTCACGAATCGCAGTTCCTGCGGTAATCACGTCATCCACCAGCATAATGCGCCCCTCAAGCGCGCTCCCCACCAAATTGCCGCCTTCACCGTGATCTTTCGCCTCTTTGCGGTTAAAACAGTAAGGTGTGTCGATATCATGACGGTCGGCAAGAGCAACCGCCGTGGTGGTTGCGATTGGAATCCCTTTATAGGCAGGGCCAAACAGAACATCAAACTTAATACCAGAATCGGCAAGGGCTGACGCGTAAAAGCGGCCTAGCCTTGCTAAATCGCGTCCAGTGTTAAACAGGCCAGCGTTAAAAAAACACGGGCTCTTGCGCCCTGATTTTAAAGTAAACTCACCAAACTTAAGAACCCCTTTCTCAAGTGCAAACTCAATAAATTCACGCTGGTATGCTTTCATCACTTTCTCTCTTTATTACTCATTATCACAAAACGACGTTATTACTGCTGATAACAGCACACTCCCTGCTATTACCCTGCTCATTCTGCCCGGCTTTGCCAGACCGAGACAAAAAAATAGCCCCCTAACTGGGAGCTATTCGATCATTCACTTTCTAATGCCGACTTCTGCACTTCAACGATATCGGCAATGCCTTTTCTCGCCACCGACAGTAAATCCATCAACTCTTCGTGGGTAAACGGTTCGCCTTCAGCCGTGCCTTGGACTTCAATCATTCGACCGTCTTCGGTCATCACAACGTTCATATCGGTATCAGCGGCTGAATCTTCGACGTATTCTAAGTCACATAGAATGTCGTCACCCAGAATACCAACAGAGACTGCGGCTACATGTCCTTTCATCGGATTGGCTTTCAACTTACCTTGCGCCACTAATTGATTGAAAGCATCGGCCATCGCAACACTCGCACCAGTGATTGACGCAGTACGGGTACCGCCATCCGCTTGAATCACATCACAGTCCACTGTGATCATCAGGTCTGGCATAGCTTCAAGATCCACAACCGCACGTAGGCTACGAGCAATCAAACGCTGGATTTCAAGCGTGCGCCCACCTTGTTTACCACTGGATGCTTCACGGCGGTTACGTGTATGCGTCGCACGAGGAAGCATGCCATATTCAGCCGTCACCCAGCCTTTACCTTGGCCTTTCAGCCAACGCGGCACGCTTTCTTCAACAGAGGCATTGCACAATACTTTGGTATTGCCAAACTCCACCAATACAGAGCCTTCGGCATAAGCAGTGTAATGACGGGTGATTTTGATAGGGCGAACTTGATCCGCCTCGCGGTCGTTTGGACGCATGGGCTTTACCTTCTGGTCGAGTGCGACAATTGGAATTGGTTGCGCATTATATAGGAAGTGGCATGCAGTGCCTAGCCCATAGCCGCTTCCTTTCTATAGCCCTAAGCTCCAATCCGCTGACCAACCGGTGACACCAAGATGACACAACATGACTCCCAGTCTCATCAATCGCCTTTGCCCTAGTGCTAGGTTTGTATGTTACTATAAGCTCAGATTTCAATTCACATTCTCAGTGAGAACAAGGACACACAATGATTTACAGTATGACCGCATACGCGCGCAAAGAAGTCAAAAGCGAATGGGGTAGCGCTATCTGGGAAATCCGCTCGGTCAACCAACGTTACCTAGAAACGTACTTTCGTCTGCCAGAGCAATTTCGCGGCATTGAGCCGGTATTGCGTGAACGTTTTCGCAAACGTCTGGCTCGCGGTAAGGTTGAATGTAGCTTGCGCTTTGAAGCCAACCCAGCGGCCAATACCGAACTGTCAATCAACGCGCCTCTTGCTGAGCAAGTCATTAAAGCGGCCAATCAAGTCATGAGCATGACCGGCGAGCTAAGCCGCATCAATCCATTCCAAGTCATGCAATGGCCAGGAGTGATGGAAAGCTCAGAGCAGGACCTCGACACAATTAATAAAGACCTTCTGACCGCATTTGATGATGCACTGAGTGAATTTATCGAAGCTCGTGGCCGCGAAGGCGACAACATGAAAGCGCTGATTGAAGCACGTCTTGAGTCAATCAACCAAGAAGTGGTGAAAGTACGTGCTCGCATGCCAGAAATTCTAGAGTGGCAGCGTGAACGCCTAACCACAAAATTTGAAGACGCGAAAATTGAGCTCGACTCAACGCGAGTAGAACAAGAGCTGATTCTTCTCGCGCAGAAATCTGACGTCGCTGAAGAGTTAGATCGCCTCGATTCACACGTCAAAGAAACGCGTAATATTTTGAATAAAGGCGGCGCTTGCGGACGCCGTTTAGACTTTATGATGCAAGAGTTCAATCGTGAGTCTAACACCTTGGCTTCTAAGTCGATCTCCGCCGATATCACCGCCTCTGGCGTCGAGCTTAAAGTGCTGATTGAACAAATGCGCGAGCAGATCCAGAATATAGAATAGCGTTTAAAGCTGTTTTTATAGGTTCAAAAATCACAACAAAGCCCCTATTTACGGGGCTTTGTTGTTTTTAACAGTTTACATTTGTTTTTCTATGTTTAAAAATAATGGTGACAGAAATGGTGACATAAGATTGGTAGCTAGTCGTATATTTCTCCTTATCTAGTTTCTGTCACCAACATATAGAGGGAAACAATGGCAGCGAGACTAAACGATAAACAAGTAAAGTCATTCTTAAAGAAAGGAACTCCTGGGCGATATGCAGCTGGGAATGGGTTGTATTTTCGGGTAAGTAATGAAGGTTCTGGATTCTGGGTTATACGTTACACAGTGAATGGAAAGAGACGAGAAATTACTCTTGGCAAATACCCGAATCTATCATTAGCGAATGCAGCCGCAGAAACAGCAAAGGTGAAGGCAGAAATCAAACAAGGTATTGATCCATTAGCAGAGAAAAGGCGACCTGATGGGATAAAAATTCAAACCGTCAACGATCTAGCTTCTGATTGGCTTAAAAACGATATTGAAAAACGACTCAAGCACCCTCAAATCCCCCGCCGCATATTCGAAAATGACTTAGCCCCTCATTTTGGTGAACTATCCTTAGAAAGGATAAGTCCACTTGATATTCGCCAAGCAATTGAATCCATAAACCTAAGTGGACGGCCCTCTATTGCCAACGATGCACTAGGGTATTGTAAGCAGCTATTCCGTCACGCTATCCGTCTAGATTTAATGAAAAACAATCCTGCTGAAGCATTTACTGTTCATCATGCGGGTGGTATCGAACACAGTAGAACTCGGGTACTCACACTTGAGGAGTTAGAAATCACCTTTAAAGTTTTTCGGGAGAATATCGAGCAATTTACACGTGAGAATTACTTAGCTACAGCTCTATTATTAATTTTAGGCGTACGAAAAGGAGAGCTAATCGCTGCGCAATGGAACGAATTTGATGCAGAGAGAAAACTATGGAAGATTCCAAAAGAGCGCAGCAAAACAGGTGTTGCCATAACTATTCCTTTACCTTCTTTAGCAATAAGTCATCTTCAAGAACTATATCTACGAGCATGCGGCTCTGAGTATGTATTTCCTGCTCGCAGAGCTAGTAAGCGTAGAGGTTATATCAGCGATGATACTCTAAATCATGCACTTGCTAAGCTCTTTGGTATGAAGGTCCGCTCAGGGGAACCTCCCGCCAATAAACTAGGAGAGGCGGGTATAAAACATTTTACCATTCATGATTTACGCCGAACGTTTCGAAGTCTTCTGGCTAGCATAAGTATACCTGGGCACATAGCAGAGCGCTGCCTAAACCATAAGCTAAAAGGTGTCGAAGGGATTTACGACCGCTATGACTATCTTGAAGAACGCAGAAACGCTTTGGCTCAACTAGCTGAACTACTAAGCCCAATAATCATTCCAGACGATCATAAAAAAGAAAATCAACACTATAAATTCAGGCCCCATTATTGAGTGACCATGGCAAGTAACAGTGACTAATAGAACGTAGCTCTGAACCCTAAAGCCATTCAAAAACTCAGCATATACACGAGGAAGTATATAAATGAAGTTAAACAAAGAGCAGCTTAGAGCAATATTAGATATGATCTTCGGGAAAATGTCGGATGATTATGAGCCTTTTTCAGATGAAGAATTAGAAATCTTATCCAAGTACCCCAATTCACTAGATTTGCTTAAAGAAATGATTCTACAGCAGCAGGAAATCCTAAATCATTCCAATAACGTTGAAAAATATATAAGTGAACTAAAGTCAAAGACTAACAGTGGGATAGGTTTTGAAGACGATCTTACAGTAAAACTATATCCCGAAAATTATCAAAGATTTCTCGATGAACATGAAGCAAACACTCTTGATCTTCTTTCTTGCGAACAATTAAAAGATCCTCAGTTTTCTGAGTTATATGACTCCGCAACAGAA
Source organism: Vibrio olivae (assembly GCF_042428525.1). NCBI lineage: Bacteria > Pseudomonadati > Pseudomonadota > Gammaproteobacteria > Vibrionales > Vibrionaceae > Vibrio > Vibrio olivae. The sequence goes on along the minus strand of NZ_JBHMEP010000005.1, from coordinate 70,546 downwards.
GAAATGAGGAAAATAAGCTCTAACCAGAAAAACATTCAGGATTGGACGAAAATAGATAGTAATAGAAAAATCAATAATATATCAATAAACACATCTAAATTAGAAAATTTTAAGAACTCCTTCAGAGAAAATGGCAAAAAAGGAGGTAAAAAAGTTGTTTATGACGATTACTATAAGTTAGTCGAAAGCTTAATTAAAAACACAGATGACGATCCGTCTAAACGAGGATTTAAAGCACGGATATATCATAAGTCCATTATTGAAATTACTAGGCGCAGTTCCAAAGGACATTTGATAGGAGAGCCATCCAAGACACAAGCAGAAAGAATCATAACGTCTATAACAAAAAGCATATGCTCATAAAAAAGTTTCCCTCATAAGCCCCTCATAGCCTATTAGGTTTTTCTCGCCTCGCTATCATAAGCCCCAACTTAACGAGTTGGAGGCTCTATGTCATTTCTATCAGAATACGAAAAAATCATCTCTCGTGCCGAGTTTAGAACACTCACAGGCATGTCCCGAACAACTGAATGGAAAGCACTGAATAAAGGCCTTCTTCCCGACATAGTCAAACTCGACAACCGTATATTAGGCTACTCCCTATCTAGTTATATGGATTGGATAGCAAAAAATACTTTTTCATGTAAATCAAATTAAGGAAAGAAAACGATGTCAACTTTTACTAGTGAAGAAAGAGCAACGATCATTGAATGGGTAAACAGCTTTGTTGTTATGCCACCAAATGAAGAAAACTTTAATGAGAATCTTGTTAGATACGAGATCTATGTCCGAGATCTGGTTATAGAAGTAGAACAAACAATAATAGAAACAATTGAGATGTTTTCGAGCAATAACCTTCCTCAGGATAAAAAGTTAAGCCTTAACTATACGGACTTTCGTAAAGTGGTTTTATTTATACTTGATTTAGAAAGGCCTATATCAGTATATAGTTTAACGATCTACGAGGTAGTTCTTCTTGCAAAGCTCAACTCTAACAATGCCTTTGCAAAGCACTACTTTAATATTCATGTTCCCGATTCAATAAATGCTCTCTACTTGGAACTAATTAAAGACTCAGACCTGAACGCTTCTGCTTAAGCTTTAGTAAAAACCAGAAAACGCGCTAATTTCAATTAATACAACAAGTTAGCGTGATTTTTATCGTATACAATCACTCTATTTTCTACAAAAAAAATCTAACAAAATCATAGTGATGATATTGAATACACAAAAGAGATAGTTATGCCTAAAGAATCAAAAAATCAAATAAAACAGCAGTTAGTTAGCGTCCGGTTTTCTATGACTAAATATATCGAATTTTTAACCTTTGCGGAAGAATTAAAAATGAACAGATCGGAATTTATAAATCATATATACGATTTGTATAAGAAAAAGAAAGGCCTTGATACAGATATGACAAACTTTTCGAAAAGATTAGAAAATCGGATGTTCGAAATGGTTTCAGCAGTTGCGGGGCTTGATGAACAAGAACGTTTAAAAGCAAAAAATAAATATCTTTCTAACCTAAAGAGAGAGTTCAAATAATGGGTCTGTTTTCATACTTCCATCGGACTGTTGTTTTTATTTTGTCCAGCCTTCTGCTGACGATACCAGTCGCTTTTGCTTTGAAGGGCTTTTACTCACTCCTTTTCAATAACGATGGCCAATCATGGCTAAAGGCTCTGTTTCAAACTAACACTAGAGAAATCCTTCTAGCTGACTTAGTACAAGATGAGAGCAGTACTATTATCTTGGCAATATCTGTGTTTCTAGCGACCTCATTTATAACAATGCTCTTCAAATCTAGGTTCAAATCAAATGAATTAAAGCACATTAGCGGTCCAAAATTATATGAGGGACAAAAAGCTATTCGTCATGCTAAAAACGAACACTTCAAGGAGCTGAAAACTAATAAGTTGACTCGAACTGGTATAAACATTCATCCAAAGTTCAAAATCACAGAAGCAAGGGAACAAAACAATTTTTTGATTTTAGGGACGACTGGCGCCGGCAAATCAACCGCATTCAAACCATTAGTTCATCAAGCGATTGATCGTGGTGATTACTCTGTCATTTACGACGAAAAGGGAGAATATACGGAAAGCTTTTATCACAAATCTAATTCCATCTTAATCGCACCATGGGACAAGCGAAGCGCAAAGTGGAACATCTGCGAAGATATAAGAACAAAACAAGATGCAGAGCTTTTGGCGCTTTGCCTAATTCCTGATTCCAAAACGCCAGACCCAATATGGGACCAAGGAGCAAGAGTCATTCTAGTCAGTATGCTGATGAAATTAATCAACGAGAAAGAAAAAGCCTGGGATTGGTTCGACCTTTATACGTTATTCACAACCAGTATTTATAAAGCTCAATCTGAGTTCATAGTTCACTATCCAATAGTAAAGAGCTTTATTGAAAATGACTCTAAAACCACGCAAGGCTTTTATGTTCATATCATGAGTAAACTGAGCTGGATTGAAGATCTGGCAAAAGCTTGGTCAGGACAAGACAAATCACCATTCAGCTTGAAACGTTGGATTAAAAATAATAGCACAAAGCGCGTCATCATTATTCAGGCCGATAGTAAATACCCAAGCCTTGGTGAGCCACTATGTAATGCAATCATCTCGTTTATGACAAAGAACTATCTGTCTGAATCTCTTCCAACGAAGAGGAAGACATGGTTATTCATTGATGAATTTGCCAACCTTCCTCGAAACCCAAACATCAAGAAATGGCTTGAGTTGGCGCGTGAAAACGGTGCGAGATCAGTTATCTGTACTCAGTCTATTTCACAACTCAGAGAGCTTTATGGAAAAGACGAAACCGATTCAATCATCAACTTGCTATCAAACATCATCGTGTTTCGAATGGGGTCAGCAGGAGATGATGCAAAATACTGCTCCAATATGTTTGGAGAGTACACAGCCGAGGTGCCGAACTACGATAACCCGACACTAATAGGCACGAGAGCTGAAGTCCCAGTGATAAATGCGACAGAACTTACACAGCTCAAACAACCCAGTAAAAAAGGTGTTGAAGGTTATATGATCCTTCCAGGGAGAAATGCTGCTTACAAACTGTGCTGGCCTTTGTTTCAACGCACGAAAAAAGCCAAAAAAAAGATCCCCAAGGAATGGACAAAAAAAACAGAAATTAAAAAAGCCCAACAAAAAAATCGTCTAAATAAGAGGAAGTAGCAATAACCATGCTGTCAATTCATCCGATTAATAACATCGCTTACTACTCTGATTTAGCGCTAGAAGATTACTATTTAGGGCATGGAGAGCCGAAAGGAAATTGGGCAGGATTAGGCAGTCGAGTTCTTGGTCTTCACGGTGAAATCATTAAGGATGATGACTATATAAATTTAATGACAGGATTTTCTCCAGCGGGAGAGAGACTAGTGCAGAACGCAGGAAAAGATAATCGGCGAGTAGGCTGGGACTGCACATTTAGCGCACCAAAAAGCGTAACACTAGCATGGGTTATTTCGTCCGTTGTACTTAAAAAAAAGATCGAGAACGCCCAGAAACTAGCAGTGGATAAAGCTATCAAATTTATGGAGCAATATGCGTCGTTGACTCGCCGTGGATCTTGCTCTTCCGTCAAAGAAAAGCCAGCAGGGCTTGTCATAGCAAAGTTCGAGCATTGTTCAAATAGAAATGAAGACCCTCATCTACATACTCACGCACTGGTTCTTAACCTTGCACCACGTTTCGATGATACTTGGGGTTCATTATTATTTGATAGTCAATATTTTTGGAAAATGGCATCAGGTGCAATCTATCGTGCAGAAATGGCTCATCAGACGCAAAAATTAGGGTTTGAAATTGAGCCTGATGGGGATTCGTTCCATCTAAAAGGCATACCAAAAGAAGCATGCGATGCTTTTTCTAGTAGGGCACAGGAAATAGAAAATGAACTAAAGAAAGCAGGAATTAAAAGCAGTTCTAGTAAGCAAGGTGCTTATTTCAAAACTAAAAACAGAAAGTCAAAAAAAAAGCTGAATAGAAATGAGCTTTTTGAAAAGTGGACTAATGAACTAGCCACCTATGGACTAACAGATTTTTATCTTGAAACGTTAATCAATCAAGAAAGGTCAGAGCTTCCTGTAGAGTTAAACCTTGATGTACTTTTATCAGAGATTACTGAAAAAAAAGCTGTTTTTACAGAGCAGGAAATCTTCAGGACAATTGCTATACAAGCTGCACATCGAGGTATAAATGCTGATCAAGCAGAAGAATTATCACTTTCTCTATTAGACAGTGAAGAACTGATTACTCTACAGCCCAAAAATGTTTTTTCTCGACAGTTTACGAGTGTCGATGTGCTTACCTGCGAAACTCTTATGATTAATGATGCCCAAGTTCTAGCCAATAGATTTACAAAAGAAGTCGGAGTAATTGAAACCGATAACGCGCTAAAACTTGCCGAAGAACAACTTGGCTTCTATTTTGATGATGAGCAAAAAGAAGCTATTTATTACACGTTGTGCTCAGGTGACTTTTCGATTACTCAAGGTAGCGCAGGAGCTGGTAAAACAACATTAATGCTCGCCGCAAAAATTGCTTATGAACAAAAAAACATGAATATCAAAGGGGCATGCATTGCAAAAAAAGCTGCGGATAACCTAATGCAGGAAACTGGTATTCAATCACATACTGTTGCCTCTCTGATTACAAATATCAGCAATAATCGACACCCGCTAAACAGTGTAGATGTACTCGTTGTAGATGAAGCTGGACTACTTCCAAGCACTGATTTACAACTACTTATCAACGAAGCCAAAGTATCTAACTGTAAAATAATACTAACTGGAGAAGATAAGCAGCTTGATGCAATCAACCGTGGTGGTGCTCTGCGTTTTCTATCTCGTTCCGAAATACTAGGAACACAACGGATTGAGACCATCCGCAGACAAAGAGAAACTTGGGCAAAACAAGTTGTCATGGATCTTAGAGATAAACGTTCAGAACCGGCTTTAGCGTTGCTAGAAAAGCACAATTGCATACATTGGACGGACAACCATGACGAAGCCATCGAAGCTCTAATCAATGATTGGCACCACTATCAGAAATCTAATCCTGAAAAGCAATCGCTAGTAATTGCTCGTGAATGGAAAGATGTTAGACAACTGAGCAAGGCGATTCGAAAGATATATATTCGCGAAGGCAAAGTGAGCAACGAAAACGTCAAACTTACATGTAGCGTCGCTGATAAAAAGTTTGAATATGAGTATTCTGTTGGCGATAGAGTCAAGTTCTGTCGAAACGAATATCGGTACCTGCAAGTCTCAAACGGTACCTTGGGTACAATTATAGAGATCGCACGACTAAGCGATAACGATACCGAGCTCTCTATTGCTCTTGATGATAAACGTATCATCACTTTCAGAGCGTCAGAGTATAGTGATGAGATTGGCTTAAACCTATGCCATGCTTACGCTCTAACGATTTTCAGCTCGCAAGGTACCACCATCGATGGTAATACATTCACTCTATACTCGGGGCGAATGGGTCAACGAGAAACGTATGTAGCTCTAAGTCGCCATAAAGACGAATCTCATATCTACATCAACAAAGCTGAAATCAATGAACGAGTGCGCTCCAACCATGGAGACTTGGAGTTAACTGGTGTATTAAGGAAAGAGGCGTTAGCAGAATTGATGAAGCAAGATCATTATTCATCATTAGCTATTGAGCACCTAAAGAAGGACCAACAGTATGAAAAAATGCCTAACCATGATTTTGTCGAAGAGATAACTATTTAGATAAGAGTAAGTATGCTTTAATTCAATGGTTTTCTATCAGCAATTAGAGCATCTGAAGGCGTTACTAGTAGCAAATAAACAGACATAGAATGCTCGTGATCATTGGAGCTAGTTTCATCTTCTTCAATTGCGGTAAGCCAAAACCAGGGATGTCCACAATTGCATTTAGCTTCACTCTCATCACTTAAAGAAAACTTCTTGCCGCAATCCCAACACCAAACATGGAAATCACCACAAACATCACATTTACCAATACAGGAAATAGACACTGGAGAGGAAAGAGCCCCAATCCCCATAGGTGCATCCCACAGAACCAATCCCCTTTTAGATTTTTTGTCGCAATGACTACTCAGACAATCATCCCATAAATCAAGATCAATATCCTCTAGTTCCTCCAAAGATACTATCTTAAGATTAATAAAATCCTGTGCTCTCTTTTTTGCAGCGGCACTATAACCATTGGGACAAACAAGAATTCCTACTTTTGATGAGCAATCGATCATCATACCGTGGAAGCTTTCTACATCTTTAACATTTAAAGGGCGATTATACTTTTTAGCATCGACGATTATTCTTCGATTTCTATCGTCACCAAACCGTGAGTCAATAAGCACATCTACCTGCCGGATAGTTTTACTCAAACAGCCTTTAATCTTTGCATTGGGCATCACAGTTGTGTTTGTAGACTGATAATCCTCAGAACACAGTTCTGCAACAAACCTTTCATATTTCTTCCAACTAGTCATGACTATGTAAGCAAGTATTGATCATCAAAAGTTTCCTTCCGCAACCTGAAAGCAGGTTATCCCTAAGTCACGCCACATTTTTACAACTTTGTCTCGATCATCAAAAACGCAAAGAATATCATTTTTGTAATTTGGATAAAGATCGAGTAGCCAGAAGCGCTTAAGTACTTCATCTGCTGTATATGTATCCATTTCTCTCATAGTTAGTGCGTCATAAAGTACACCATGCAAAGCCAACCACTCGATGGTTTTATCTCTAACTATGTCACCTCTAGCAGAAAAAATATGAACTCGATTTCCTTGTTTCTTAAGAGCATTTATGGCTTCAATCACCGGTGTATGTGGCAAGTCTTTATCGCATGCTTCAAAATAAGATACCCAATCTGGCTTCCTACCATTTTTTTTATCAATAAAATGACTTCGATGCTTGTTAAGGGCCAATGTACCATCAAGATCTACAATAATTGTCTGTTCTGGCATAACTATCCTACTAACTTTTTAATATCTTCATGAGCTTGCAGAATTTGGTTTCTCAATCTCTTAAATTCATCAAAGTTATATTCCTTAGGCTCTCTCCCTTCAACTATCATTTTTCCATCCTCTGTTAACTGACACTTACAGTGAGCGAGAACATTCCTTTCCATTTGAATAGCATGAAGTAGCGAGCCATCTTTAAGAACGTCTTTACCTACCTCTCCAATTAGTTCTTTCAAAGACACCCGAACATTATCAAATGTCGTCAGTATATAATTTCCAATAATTTCTTCTATACTCGTCAGATTTTGTATTTTTTGTTGTTTTTCTTCTAACTTGCGAGTTAAACGATTTTTCAGTTTATTTAATGCACGTTCATTGTCATCAATACCAGCGTTAGTAGACCATGCGATAAGTATTTCTCTGATCGCCAAGTCCATTTTGCTAGTTTCCGACATGACAACGCCACGCATATTATTAATATCGCTCATCTTCTTGATATGGTCTTCAATTATCGGCTCTATATCATCATAAAATGAATCTCTATGAACAATGAATACTCCATCTACTTCGTTATCAAAAAGCATTTTTCTCAACTGTTTTGGTACCTGACCACTATAGAAAACCATATCGGTAAATATTTTGCTTCTCAAATGTGATGCGATGCTTAATCCATTCTCACTTTGCCCTCCTAAGTCGTAATCAAATATTATCAAATCATACGGGTTATATGATGATAGCTGAGATGACAACAGTTCGATCTCATCTTCTGTAACACTAATTTTTTTTGTAATATCAGGTATAAATCCATATTCAGAAACTAACTGACCGACGCGTTCGTAATCACCAGCTACTTCATCAAATTGGTCTTCAAACCATAAAATTTTATATTCGGATTTCATTATTTTCTAAGCCTTATTAGTATCCTAAAACCTTGAGATGGTTGTTTATCTGAAATAGTGATTTCCCCACCCATTTTTTCTATCTGTTTTTTGCAATGGAATAACCCTAAACCAGACCCACGCGTAGTAGTAATCCCTTTTTCAAAAACTCTTTCTTTCTCTAAAATCGACTTGTCTAATCCTTTTCCGTTATCTGTAGCGACTATGTTTAATACACTATTTCCTTCTCGATTTATTTCAAAGTTTATCCATGATGCTCGCGCTTTTTTAGAGTTACTAACAATATTATCAAGAACCATACCTAACTCTATTGGAGTAAACGTTGTAATGAATTTTTTATTATCGGATTCAACTTTAATCTGAATCCTACTGTTGTAGGCTGTAGATATTTTTTCCAAATAATCCTTTACATAAATTGAGGCGTCATCAGTTATTTTTGTAGAATCTAGCTTGAAGTTCGCACTTGTTGCAAACCTTGATGTCGTCATTATTTTCTCTACGGATTCTAGTAAATCACTTAAAGAATTCATTAATTCATCACGGTCGATTTGATTTTGACTATTATGTATTTTTAATAATGTAGACGTGATTTTTTGTTTTGCTGAAGATGTGTATATAACTATCTGATGTAAAAAACTTTCTAGCTGGTCGATATCTTTATTATCATTCGATAAAAGAAATAAATTTCTCTTTTTCTCTTCCTCATATGCTAAGTTGAATTTTTCTGCTTCTTGCTTAGCCTGTTCTTTTAATTCTAACTCTCGATTAGCCTTTTTTTCTGCTTCAAATTTTAACCTAGATTCTGCTTCTGCTCTTTTTTCAGCTTCAGCACGGAGTCCCTTCTCAACTTTCGCTTGTTTCTCAGCCTCTAGACGGGCTTTAAGTTCTCGCGAGGCAATTTTTCTAGCTTCTTCCTCCGACTTTTTCAATTCAGCAAAACGTTTTCTAGCTTGTGATATATTCCACATCAAATCACTGTCATCTGAATTTTCCGCTAATTCGGCTAATTTTTCGACAGAACTTTCAAAGTAAGAAGATTTTTCACTTAAAACATCTATTAAATCTCTACTGTAATCAATTAGTTCAAGATCTTTTGCCCCAGCTAACTTTGTTACTAAATCTATTATATTAGCTCTATTCTCATCCAAACTAAGTCGCTGAGATGTGTCATGATGTTTATCAATACTATCTTTCCATGTTACACCTACTACATACTGTTCTAGCCTTCTCACACACTTTGTAAAAACATAATCAAACAATTGTATAGATGCATCTGTTTCAACAAGCCCTCCATCGCGACTGGAAGTTTCTTTAAATTTTGTTTCTGGACCAGCAATATCAACTCGTCCCATAATATCCCGCGTACCCAAAGTTCTGGAATAGCCTTGTTGGTGTCTCCTATCAATTCCCCAAGAGTCATCAGATTCATCTCCAATCGGCATAACCCTAAAGCCATTCCTAAATAAGAAAAGGGAACCAAATGCCACAGAATGGATACCAGTCCTTCTTTTAAACAAAGCTTTTGCTGATTGATTTAAACTAAAGATTTGACAACTAAAATCCGAATCTGCGAGTAAATGATATTGGTTTGTACTTTCTTTGACTTGATATATCAATTCACCTCTATCGATAAGAGTGGTAACAAAATGACCGCTATTATCAAGTTCAACATTTAGTGAGGTCGTTTTATCTTTGAGTATATGAAATATATCGTTAGTGATTCGGCCATTAACTAATGTGGGTGGTTCGATTGTGTTATCAGGGTCCAAAGAAATTTGCTCAATGTATTTGCGTTCTAGATTTTCATCTTGAGACACTTCTCTCTGGCAAAAGATTTTTAATGCAATTGGTGAAACAGAGCTTCCAAAAGGATTAATTAATTTTGCTAAACTACTTCTAAGCCTCTTTAACTTGGTCCTGTCCCAAGAATCTGGTTCTCTAAGAGCTGATATTTCTAACACAACTCCCGACTGTTTTAAATTCTCTGCCTTATACGGTAGTGAAAAGTCACTAGCTAATTTATGTTTTACGGCTATATTTTCAAACTTTGTTTTTGCATCAACTTCAAACTCTCCCCAATCGACATCCAAAATATGTACACTATTATCTGATACTGATTTTGATTGGAGCTTGAGCTTTCCTCCGATTCTATCGCAAGAAAATCGACCTACACCTTTATTTCCAGCATAAATTCTATTTGCATTATTATCTTCTGAACCATCTTTTTTAGCTGAATAGGCAACAAACAGCCATTTATTCACAAGATCTTGATAACTCATGCCTTTACCATCATCAATGATAAATATTCTTTCAATTTTGCCGTTAATATCTTCAAAAATGATATCTACATTTTTTGCATGTGCATCGAATGAGTTTTTAACCAACTCGAATATTGCCACAAAGTCATTAGTAATTAAGTCCTGACCGATGACTGATTTTAATGCAGAGCTTATTTCGAAATGTAACGGTTGTTCTTCCTTAAGCCTATTCATATATTATTCCATATTGAATTTATTTATTAACAAACCTAAAGCTTCACCAAGAAAAGGAGGTACCGCATTCCCTATTTGCGTATATCTAGGACACTCTTGAGTTCTTCTCTCACCGCCAGTAGTATATTTTCCCAATATGTCAAAGTTGTCTGGGAAAGATTGAATTCTAGCCATCTCTCTAACTGTTAAAATTCTAGGTTCAGAGTAATGAAGTAAATCATCAGGCAATGTAGTAAGTGTCTTCGATGGTTCACTCGCACTTAAAACCGTAATTGCTTGTTTCTTGGTTCCAATCTCCAAGCGCATCTCATTACTTAAACTAATACCTGGCTTACAAATTCTCTGGATGTTTAAAAACTTTTCGATTGTACTCGGTTTATGCCTAGCTAAACGTAAACTGTTTGGTTTGGAGCAACCCGAACCTTTCCTCATAACTTTTAAATATTTTGAAAGCTTTAATGGAACTTTATAGTCAATCTGTTTGAATCCAGTTTTATCACTGCCCGAATGATAAATTACTCCGTTTTTTTCAACGTGTAAGTCACCGATAGCGTCACTGACTTTCACGGGACGCAACGGTAAATTCTTACTAATCAAAAAATCCCTTCTATTTTCTGCAATTAATTCAAAAGGATTAAGAAAAGCATCATCAATTAACTCTTTTTTTACGCCAATCATTATGAATCGAGTTCTCTTCTGTGGCACTCCAAAATCAGCACTACATAAAAAACCTGTAAAAACCTTATAACCAAGTTTCTCAAGCTTACCCTTAACTATCATGGAATGAGGCTTGCGAGCTTTTTTGCCTTCAGGAGCTTTGAAAGATGCATTAAAGCCACGAACATTCTCTAGTAATAGATACTTAGGAGAAACAATCTCTACCATTTTAATGTATTCATCAGAGAGCTTGTTTCGTGGGTCTTTAGCATTCCTCCGCCCGGCAAGTGAGAATCCCTGACACGGTGGACCTCCTGCGATTAAATCAACGTTGCCTTCTAAAGCAGCGAGCTGTTCAGGGTATTTTTCAAGAAGGTTTTGAATAGTAGTGGCTTCCCTTGGTAACCACTGAGGCCAATCAAAGTGGGCGTATTTTCCGTCGATTAAGTTGTGTTTAAAAGTCGAAAATGCCATAGGATCCTTTTCTACGGCAAACAACCCCTTCCATCCAGCATTACCTAAACCTAGAGATAACCCCCCACAACCAGAAAAGAGGTCGATATAAGTACCACTTTTGAAAGCGTCAAGATTGATTGACATTTAGATTAGACTCTTAAAACTTTATTAGATGCATATAGTATTATTCTATTCTCATTCTGGCAAAATACCAGGAATAAAATTGTTCAGCTTTGTGAGATGTAGGTACTCTATCGCCGTTAAATGCTATCGTTAAAAAGTAAAATAACTAGAATAAAGCCTCATTTCATCACTCACATCAATTGGTGACAGAAAAGGTGACAGATAGTCAACAAAATAAAAATAAAACCTTTAAAATCAAAATAATATAATAATAATTAGCATTCAGATCCAAAATATTGAATAAGTGGATGAATGTTTATTAATGAAACCTCGCTTTGGCGGGGTTTTTTATTGTCAGTTTTTTCGCTAAGGGACGGCTTTGACGGCGATTAGACTTGCGCTGGGTATCGAGTCTAAGGTCTAATGTTACCGTAACATTATGTCGTCAGTTCAAGGCTCTTATGCAAAGAAAATCTCGTCCAACCTTGCAAGATATCGCAGATCGAGTTGGCATTACCAAAATGACTGTCTCTCGCTATATGCGTGATCCAAGCTCCGTCGCTCAAGCCACTCAACAAAAAATCGCTGCCGTGGTGGAAGAGCTTGGTTACATTCAAAATCGCGTGCCTGCGATGCTCTCGAAATCATCGAGTAAAGCCATTGGCATTATTCTACCTTCGCTCTCGAATCAAGTGTTTGCTAATTTGGTTCAAGGGATTGAACAAGTGACCAAAGCCCACGGCTACGACACCTTGATTGCTCATACTGGCTACAACCAAGCCGAAGAAGAGGATAAAATTGCAGCGCTGCTTTCCTATCAAGTGGATGGACTGATTCTTACTGAAACCAATCACACGCCACGCACACTGCAAATGCTCAAACAAGCGGGAATACCTGTGGTGGAAACCATGGAATTGCCCAGCGAACCTATCGATATGGCCGTCGGCTTAGATCACGAGCAGACCGCCTTTGAAGTTGTCTCAAAGATGATTGCTGCTGGAAAAACCAATGTGGCTTATCTGGGGGCACGTTTGGATACGCGAACCCAATTAAGGATGCAAGGGTATGATCGCGCCATGCAGGCTGCAGGGCTTGAGTCGATGCACATTACAACCAAGCAACACTCCAGTTTTACTATGGGCGGCGAACTGCTTGAGCAAGCCTTGACGCAATATCCGAATCTCGATGGTATTTTTTGTACCAACGACGATATCGCGATCGGTGCGATGATGTACTGCTCACATCATCAAATTGCAATTCCAAAACAGATCAGTGTTGTTGGCTACAACGCGTTGGATATTGGCCAAGCCATTATTCCTAAACTGACCAGTGTCGAGACGCCGCGATTTGAAATCGGCCAGAAAAGTGCCGAGCTGCTACTCGATGTACTAACGGGCACTGTCCCTGAGCAAAAGGTTTACGATTTAGGTTACCAATTAACTCAAGGACAGACACTGTAAATCGTTAAATTGATTGACCAAACAGGTAGCTGGCCCCTTGATCCGCACGGCTCACATTCTGACGCATCAACCCAAATAGTTCGCGTCCCCAATCTTGCTGGGCTAGTTCGCTATCTGGGTGCTCAATTTGACGCCCAGTTAGGTCGGCAAGGCATTCCAGTGTACCGGAGACAGCATCAACGCGAATCATATCGTCATTTTGAATCAAACCAATAGCGCCGCCATGTAGCGCTTCTGGTGAAACATGAATAGCGGCAGGAATCTTGCCGGATGCACCAGAAAGCCGTCCGTCAGTGACTAACGCCACATGAAAACCGGATTTTTGCAGGTTCCCTAAAATCGGCATCAGTTTGTGTAACTCCGGCATGCCATTGGCGGCCGGCCCGGTATAGCGCACAACCACCACACAATCCTGATTCAGTAATCCGGCTTGGTACGCGCGTTCGACATCATGCTGAGAATGAAAGACTTTTGCTGGCGCCTCAACCACGCGATGTTCACTTTTCACCGCTGATACTTTGATCACCGCGCGGCCTAAGTTGCCGTTCAGTACCTTTAGACCACCAGTAACCTGAAAGCTCTCACCGCGTGCAGCAATCACACTTGAGTCCAACGTCTGCTCACTTTCAATCCACTCAAGTCGACCGTCAATTAACTGTGGACGCTTTAGCATATCCGAGAATTCACCACTGACTGGCATCACATCGCTATGCAGTAACCCTCGCTCATGAAGGCGAGTCATCAGCATTGGTACACCACCAGCGGCTTCAAATTGGTTGATGTCGGCACTGCCATTAGGATAAACATTGGCGAGCAGAGGCACATGATCGGATAAATCACTGATATCTTGCCAAGTGAGTTCGATTCCCGCTGCGCGCGCTAAAGCCACCAAATGAATCGAATGGTTGGTGCTGCCACCAGAAGCCAGCAGAGCGACTAAACCGTTGACCAAACTTTTTTCGGTCACCACTTGGCTCAAAGGACGATAGTTTGGTGATCCTGGCGCCATTGCCGCAACATCAACCGTGATTTTTTCAGTCAGAGCCTGGCGTAATCGACTGTCTGGATGGACAAACGCAGAACCGGGCAGCATCAGCCCCATTGCTTCAAACACCAATTGATTGGTATTGGCCGTACCGTAAAAGGTGCAAGTACCCGGGGAATGATAAGAACGGCACTCCATATCCAATAACGCCTCACGCCCAAGCTCACCAGCGGCGTATTTTTGCCTTACGTCGACTTTTTCATCATTACTGATGCCTGTCGACATCGGTCCAGCTGGTATGAATGCGGTTGGCAAATGCGCATAACTTAACGCGCCCATCAATTGTCCAGGTGCTATTTTGTCACAAATACCAAGTAGCAGCGTGCCATCAAACATGTTATGGCTGAGTGATAGCGCGGTTGTTTGCGCGATTAAATCCCTTGAAAACAGTGACATATCCATACCCGCTTGACCTTGGGTCACGCCATCACACATCGCCGGTACACCACCTGCAATTTGCGCAGTATGCCCAAGCGGTGCGAGTGTGGCTTTGATATGGTCGGGGTAGTCTTTATACACTTGATGCGCACTGAGCATGTCATTGTAGGCGGTGATGATGGCGAGATTGGCCCGCGTTAAATCAAGGACATGACCTTTTTCGTGGCTGGAACACGCGGCAATCGCATGCGCCAGATTGCCACATGACAGCGATCCTTTCCCTTTCCCGAGCGCCGCTTGTTGCTCGCTCCGCTGAAGAAACGCTGCGCGCAGCGACTGGCTGCGCTCAATAATACGCTGAGTAATGGTCAGAATCGCTTGCGTGGTCATGCTTGCGCTCCTTGGCGCTGTTTCAGCGCTTGAACCGCTTGACTCACGACGCCATCAATATCTTGGTCAATATTGATGTTAATCACGTCAACTTCGTTATCATCAGGGCGCTCCAGAGTCGCAAATTGGCTTTCCACCATATTCACTTTCATAAAGTGACCTTTACGCTGACGCATGCGCTCGACAATCAAATCGAAGTCCCCATCAAGGAATAGAAAATTGACACCTTGGTTCCCATCGCGAATTTGGTCACGGTAACTTTTCTTAAGCGCCGAGCAGACAATCACACCTTGTTCGTTTTTGTGCTCTAAACTGAATGCCGCATCGCGAATGCGCTCAAGCCACGGCATGCGGTCATCATCATTCAGTGGTTCACCACGACCCATTTTTTCAATATTGGCGCGCGGATGGAGGTCGTCCCCATCAATAAATTTTGCGCCAAGTTCAGCGGCCACCAAAGCACCTACGGTACTTTTTCCGGACCCACTGACTCCCATTACGACAATACTGCTACCACTCATACAGACTCCTTAAAGCGACTAAGAGCTGGATCTCATTTTTTAACTTTGCTAGCGAAATTGACTTTATCTTAGTGATGTTATCAGTAACATGTTACCCGTAACTCGAAGATTTGTGAACTAATACACAAACATTATCCTGAAATAAGGTGAACAACATGGAACAACTTACCCACGCTACTGATCCTACACATTTGTTGATCATTGCTGCCTGTGCAATCGTCGCTTTATTGATATTAATCATGAAGTTAAAGATACACGCCTTTGCATCATTAACCCTTGTCAGCCTAGGTACGGCCATCGCCACGGGCGTTCCCAGTGACCAAGTCGTGCCAACAATGATGTCCGGTTTCGGTGGCACCTTAGCCTCAGTGGCGCTGCTGGTTGGCCTTGGGGCGATGATCGGCAAAATTCTTGAAGTGACTGGTGGTGCGAAAGTACTGGCGGATACATTAATTAATCGTTTTGGTGAAAAACGCGCACCGTTTGCACTCGGTGTCGCATCACTGCTCTTTGGTTTCCCGATCTTTTTTGATGCGGGGCTTATCGTGATGATGCCGATTCTATTCAGTGTCGCGAAACGTTTTGGTGGCTCACCACTCAAATACGCATTACCTGTTGGCGGCGCATTTGCGGTCATGCATGCTTTTGTCCCTCCGCACCCTGGCCCTGTCGCAGCGTCTGATTTATTGGGCGCCGACTTAGGCTTACTGCTGGTTGTCGGTCTACTGGTGGCAATGCCTACCTGGTACTTTGGCGGTTATCTATTTGGCCTATACTCTGGCAGCAAATTTAACCTACCCTTATCTAAAGCGTTCTTAAACACTGAAGTGATGTTTAAGGAGAAAAAGGATCTGCCGAAATTCTCCACCGTTCTGATGATTTTAATTCTGCCGGTGATTCTGATCTTTATGGATACCGGTCTAAACACCTTATCTGTCGCCGGCGTAGTTGATGGTTCATCCACCTGGGTTGAAACATTGCGCATGCTGGGGAAAACCCCGGTTGCACTCTTGATTACACTATTGGTCAGCCTATGTGTATTTGGCAAACAAGTCGGTATGAGCAAACTTGAAAAGCTATGTACTGACTCTCTCGCCCCCATTTGTGCGGTGATTTTAGTGACTGGCGCAGGGGGAATGTTTGGCGGCGTATTACGCTCAAGCGGTATTGGCCAAGCGCTGGCTGATGCTTTATCCGATACCGGTATGCCAGTGATTGTAGCGGCCTTTGTGATTTCAACCTGTTTACGTGTTGCCCAAGGTTCAGCGACCGTGGCGTTGACCACAACCGCTGCACTTATGGCGCCAATTGTGTCACAGACCACTGGTCTGTCTGAACTTGATCTGTGCTTTATCGTGATCGCAATTGCTGGCGGTGCCACCGTGCTCTCACATTTCAACGACTCTGGCTTCTGGTTGGTATCTCGCCTACTTGAAATGGATGAAAAGACCACACTGAAAACGTGGACCGTCATGGAAACCTTGCTTGGCACGATCGCCTTTACGATTGTCGCCGTGCTCAGCATCTTCTTATAAGGTAAAAACACAACATGCTAACGCTCGAACAAAAACTTCAAGCCATTAAAGTGGTGCCGGTGATCGCTTTAAATCATGTCGACCAAGCTTTGCCTTTGGCAAAAGTATTAATGGAAAATGGCCTGCCATGTGCAGAGGTGACATTTCGCACCGATGCCGCGGCAGAGTCGATGCGTATTATGCGCCAAGCTTACCCCGACATGCTGATTGGTGCCGGGACCATTTTGACAACGGAACAGGTGGATCAAGCGATCGAAGCCGGTGCCGACTTTATTGTCAGCCCAGGCCTAAACCCAACCACCGTCAAATACTGCCAGCAGCGCGGAATTGCGATTGTTCCTGGTGTTAACAATCCGAGCTTAGTTGAACAAGCGATGACACTGGGTCTTAAAACACTGAAATTTTTCCCTGCCGAACCTTCTGGTGGCGTCGCCATGCTTAAGTCACTGAGTGCCGTTTACCCTATAAGTTTTATGCCAACGGGTGGCATCAGCCCAAATAACATTAGTGATTACTTAGCACTGCCGAGTGTTATTGCGTGTGGCGGTACATGGATGGTGCCAACCGCCTTACTTGATACGCACGATTGGTCAGCGATTGGCGAACTGATCCAACAGCTGTAAATCCCCCTTCTCTTTGTCTCATCTATCCTAGACAGGCAGTACCGATATTGGTGCTGCCTTTTTTCTGTTATTTCAACACGCTACTTAAGACTCACTTGGCAGGTTCACGCCGTATAGGGTACGCCATTTAAGCTATTCACCTCACTGATAGAATTCACGTCAATTTGTTATTTCTTTTACATCTTTCTGCTAGCTTCTTGACGTTAGACCTTCGTTAAATCAGTACGATTGTTATTCACTCTCTGCCTCATTAGTCACGTGGGAGAGACGAAAGTTTGGCCGTTCAACATCAAGCGTCTCATTGCGTTAACTCGCTGGACGATAAGGGTATTTAGGTCTTATATGAAGAAAATGATTTCTGTTGTCATTCCATGCTTCAACGAAAGTGAGGTCATTGACTTTACTGTTGAAGAATTGTTGTCTGTCACTAATGGATTAAGTGATTACCGCTTCGAATTGATTTTCGTTAACGACGGCAGCTCAGATGATACGGAAGCCAAACTCCTGAGCTACAGCAAGCAACACGCGAATGTTCACACCCTCTCTTTTTCTCGCAATTTTGGGCATCAGCAAGCCGTCAGTGCAGGTATCGACGCCAGTCGTGGCGATGCGGTGGTATTAATTGACGCGGATTTACAAGATCCACCGCAAGTCATCGAGCAGATGATTGAAAAGTGGCAAGCCGGCTATGATGTCGTTTACGGTACTCGTCTGCATCGCGACGGTGAATCCACGTTTAAACGCGCCTCCGCCAAGCTGTTTTACAAGGTCCTCAATCGACTGTCTGAAATTCCTATTCCGCTCGACACTGGGGATTTTCGCCTCATGGATCGCCAAGTGGTGGAACAACTCAAAGAGATGCCAGAAAAAACACGCTTTATTCGTGGCATGGTGAGCTGGATCGGGTTTAACCAAACGTATGTGGAGTATGAACGTTCAGCGCGCTTTGCTGGGGAATCGAAATACCCACTGCGTAAAATGATTCGCTTTGCGCTTGATGGCATTTTGTCGTTCTCGGTAAAACCACTCAAGATTTCTATCTTAATGGGCTTTATCTCATCGGGCGTCGCGTTCCTTTTACTCATCTATTCGATTTATGTTCGCTTGGCCACCGATGAGTGGGTATCGGGTTGGACATCCTTGGTCGACTCAATCCTATTTATGGGCGGTGTTCAACTGATTGCGATTGGTATTTTAGGCGAATATGTCGCGCGAATTTACAACGAAGCCAAACACCGACCACTGTATATTCTTAAGAAAGGACTGGATGGTGAGCACAGTGAAACCCGCCAAGAAAGCGAGTAGTTGGATAAGCCCCTCTCTGTGGCAAAAAATCCGTTTTGCCATGGTGGGCGTCATCAATACGCTGACCGCGTATGTGGCTTTTATCGCTTTATACCAAATCACTCATCGCCATATTTTAGCGTCAGTCCTGGCCTATTTCATTGGCATGATGGTGAGCTATGTGCTTAATCGCAGTTTTGTGTTTAAACAACCGAAACGCTCTGGTCAATTTGTCCCATTCTGTGTGGTCAATTTGACCTCTTTAGCCTGCAGTACTGGCATTTTATATCTGCTTGTCGACCACCTTGGAATGTACGTCTACTTAGCGCAAGTATTTGCTATCGGCGCTTCCATGGTGATTAATTATCTCGGTTATCGGACCATTTTTACTCGTGGGGTGTATCAATGAATACGCTGTTATCGTCACAACGCAGTGACAAAATCCAGCTAGACTGGCTACGTATTGCCCAATGGGCTTTAGTCGCCATTCTTGCGCTGGTCACGCTTTATAACGTCTACTATTCAATGCTTGAGAATGTCGCTCATGATGCCATGCCTTACATGGACGATTATGTCGGCAAATTTGTCTCAGAAGGGCGCTGGATTAACTTTGCACTATTTCACGCGCTACAAGCGGTTCCGCAGTTTATTGCCGTCAGTTTATGCAGCTTGTTTGTGTTTATCTTTGGTTACCAAGTGGCCAATGGCATGCGCAAAGCACCTTGGCTTGCGGTTGCTTTTGCTCTGTTAATGGTCAATGTGCCGTACTTTACCATGCTGTTTAAATGGCCAATGACCTTAGTACCGGGGATGGCATTGTTAGCGCTATTTTCATGCATCACCAATAGGTTATCGCGCAACACGTTTTTACTGCTGTCAGGTATTCTGCTGTTCGCCACGTACCCCGCATTTTACTTCCTGATGCCGCTGCTCTTCATTCGTGACATCAGCCGTTCCAGCTTTAAAGAGTTTGTACTCTTTATGGTGGTCTGGATGGCCGGTTATGTATTGGGCTATGTCGTCGCGAATATCAGCGTCTACATCTATACCTATTTATTTACCGATCACCCAAGCTTCATTGAGTTTGTGAGTTGGCGAAAATCAACGCCCACCAGCGATATGGACTCCCTGATCAGTAATATCCTTAAAAGTGCAGGTAACTTTGAACGCAATGCACTCTATCTTGCAGATCTCAGCCCGTGGCTATTTGTGCCAGTGGCGTTAACCACTTTGTGGGCGTTGAAAAATCACTTTAAATACACGCTTGTCGTATTCATGGTGGTGTTCTCGATCTATGCCAGTGTGGTTGCTATGGGCGTCAAAGTTCCTTTGCGCTCAGGGATTACCTTGCCGATAGGCTTAGCGATGATGATGTTACTGGTCGAGAATCGAACTTGGCGAATCGTATTGCTACTGAGTTTGTTTATTCCATTTGCGTATAAAATGCATCACTACAATCACAGCTATAACGAGAAGCGTATTCTCACCGAAGCGATGCTGGTTGAGCGTGATACGCAAGGCTATTTACAGCAACCAGAACGTTTCGACAAAATTGTCATCAGTGCCGACAATGTCAAAACCAGTGAGTACTTTTACCAATTGACGAAATCTGATGCTTATAAAAACCTTACTAACCTTGAGCTGCATTATTTAAGACCGTACCTCTATCAATTTGGCTGGAAAGATCAAAATATCGACTTCCTTGACCAGCCACGAGATAAGGTCACAGGTGAGGCCTACATCGAAGCCAAAGGGCGAACGTTGTACGTCGATATCGAATAAGCACCGCTCACGCCGCTTTCCGCAAGTAAAGCGGCGTGTTTGTCCTAATCAATAACAATCATCAAAAGGGGAGAATCATCACACACCTCTTGAGAAGATCCTTAGGATCGTGCTACTCTTCGCCTCCATTTTTCTGACCTAAATTTCGCCATTGACCACTGCGAAAACCATCAGGTCAGTGCTATCTTTAAGTAATGTTGAGCAGTGAGTTCGGCATTCTATCCAACCCAAATTGGAACCGAATAATGGGCAAAGGTACGTTATATATTGTCTCTGCACCGAGTGGCGCAGGGAAGTCGAGCTTAATTTCAGCTTTGATAGAGAAAAACCCGACTTACGCAATGAAAGTTTCGGTTTCTCATACCACACGCGGCATGCGTCCTGGTGAACAAGATGGTATTCACTACCACTTCGTTGAAAAAGAGCAGTTTGAAGACTTAATCAAGCAAGACGCCTTTTTAGAATACGCTGAAGTGTTTGGTAACTATTACGGAACCTCTCGTCCGTGGATTGAAAAAAATCTTGAAAAAGGTATCGATGTTTTTCTCGATATTGACTGGCAAGGCGCGCGTCAAATACGCGAACAAATGCCAGAAGCCAAAAGCATCTTTATTCTGCCACCATCGAATGGTGAGCTTGAACGCCGCTTAAACGCGCGCGGTCAAGACAGCGAAGCGGTCATCGCGAAGCGTATGGCAGAAGCAAAATCGGAAATTTCGCACTACCACGAATACGATTATGTCATCATCAATGATGACTTTGATGGCGCACTGGTGGACTTTAAAGCCATCTTACGCGCAGAAAGATTGAAGCAAGATAAGCAAGCTGCTAAATATAAAGGTATGCTTGACGCCTTACTTGCTTAATAATGTAAAAAATAGCAATCGTGCGCGTGGCTAGAATCCACTCGCATTAGGTTGTATAATTTCTCGTCATTCAAAATTTTAGTTAACTATTTGGAGTTCTCATGGCACGCGTAACTGTTCAAGACGCTGTTGAAAAAGTTGGCAACCGTTTCGACCTTGTTCTAATTGCGGCTCGCCGCGCACGTCAAATGCAAACTGGCGGCAAAGATTCTCTAGTGCCTGAAGAGAACGATAAGCCAACCGTGATTGCACTTCGTGAAATCGAAGATGGGCTTATCACGAAAGAAGTACTTGATGCACGTGAGCGTCAAGAACAACAGGAACAGGAAGCCGCTGAGCTTGCTGCCGTAAGCAGCATCGCACACAGCCGTTAATTCCTGCATCGACTACATCTACGTTCAGGCCTGAAGTTTGTATCTATTTGATAGCCTCAAAGACGTTGCCCAAGAATACCTAACAGAGCCTCAAATTGAGGCTCTGCGTCAATCTTATGTGGTAGCGAAAGATGCCCATGAAGGGCAAACCCGCTCTAGCGGTGAACCGTATATCATCCACCCGGTGGCGGTGTCTCGTATTTTGGCCGAAATGCGTCTGGATATCGAAACCCTGCAAGCCGCACTGCTTCACGATGTGATTGAAGATTGTGATGTCACCAAAGAAGAACTCGAACACAAATTCGGTTCGACGGTGGCTGAGTTGGTGGATGGCGTTTCAAAACTCGACAAGCTCAAATTTCGAGATCGCAAGGAAGCCCAAGCAGAAAACTTTCGTAAAATGGTTCTTGCCATGGTGCAAGACATTCGCGTTATTCTGATCAAACTGGCCGACCGTACACACAATATGCGCACTTTAGGGGCTCTACGCCCTGATAAGAAGCGCCGCATTGCTCGTGAAACTCTCGAAATCTACGCACCGCTTGCTCACCGTCTTGGTATTCACAATATTAAAGTCGAACTCGAAGAGTTAGGCTTTGAAGCCTTGTACCCCAACCGTTATCGCGTGTTGAAAGAGGTACTAAAAACGGCTCGCGGCAATCGTAAAGAGATGATTCAGCGGATTCACAGCGAAATAGAAGGTCGCTTAGAAGAAGTGGGAATCAAAGCTCGCGTATTAGGACGTGAGAAAAACCTCTATTCGATCTACAACAAGATGAAAACCAAGGAACAGCGTTTCCATACCATTATGGACATTTACGCGTTCCGGGTGATTGTTGAAGATGCCGATACTTGCTATCGCGTACTGGGTCAAGTTCACGGTCTGTATAAACCTCGTCCTGGACGGATGAAAGATTATATCGCGGTGCCAAAGGCCAACGGATATCAATCGATTCATACCTCGATGGTTGGTCCACATGGGGTGCCTGTTGAAGTACAGATTCGTACCGAAGACATGGACCAAATGGCGGATAAAGGGGTTGCAGCGCACTGGTCATACAAAGATCGAAGTGACACTTCTGGCACCACAGCCCAGATCAAAGCCCAACGTTGGATGCAAAGCTTGCTTGAACTCCAGCAAAGCGCAGGTAACTCGTTCGAGTTCATTGAAAACGTGAAATCTGATCTGTTCCCAGATGAAATTTACGTCTTCACACCAAAAGGGCGCATTGTCGAACTTCCTGCGGGCGCAACCGCGGTTGACTTTGCTTATGCGGTACATACTGACGTAGGTAACACCTGTGTCGGTGCGCGCGTGGACCGAAATCCGTATCCACTCAGTAAAGCGCTGAAAAGCGGTCAAACCGTTGAGATCATTAGTGCGCCGGGTGCACGTCCAAATGCAGCATGGCTCAACTATGTCGTGACGTCACGGGCACGAACCAAGATTCGTCAAGTGCTGAAAACCATGCGCCGTGAAGAGTCAGTGACTCTTGGTCGTCGCCTACTCAATCACGCCTTAGGCGATCTCTCACTGACAGATATCAGTGAAGAAAACGTCAACCATGTGCTCAACGACCTGAAAATTCCAAGTGTCGATGAACTGCTGGCGGCGATTGGCTTAGGTGAATTGATGAGTATTGTGATCGCTCGACGCTTACTTGGAGATGCGGACGAATTAACGGAAGTGCAAAACGAAGGCAAACCACGCAAGAAACTGCCAATTCGTGGCGCTGAAGGTATTTTGCTGACGTTCGCTAACTGTTGTCATCCTATACCCGATGATCACATCATTGCCCACGTCTCGCCGGGTCGTGGCTTAGTGGTTCACCGTGAAACCTGTCCAAACGTGCGTGGTTACCAGCGCGAACCGGATAAATACATGGCTGTGGAATGGTCTGATGATTATCAGCAAGAGTTTATTACCGAGTTGAAAGTCGATCTGCAAAACCGTCAGGGTGCGCTGGCTGAACTCACCAACGTGATTTCGCAAACCGGCTCCAATATTCACGGCCTTTCGACCGAAGAACGAGACGGACGCTTGTATACCGTGACCGTGCTGCTGACGACCAAAGATCGCGTGCATTTAGCGGGCATTATGCGCAAACTCAAAGCCATGCAACAAACGCTGCGGGTGCGTCGCAGAAAGAACTGATCATCCTATACTCAATAGCAAATGCCCTTACTTAAGGGCATTTTCATTTTCACTCCTTACCTTTATTAGTTAGAACGTTGTTATGAATCCTGAACGTTATCAACGCATTCAACAGGTGCTCAAAGCGCGCCAAGTCGACTTAACCCTGTGCCTAGAAGAAGTCCACAAGCCAAATAATGTCTCTGCAGTCATTCGCAGTGCAGATGCCACAGGCCTACACAAGGTCCATGCTGTATGGCCTAATGATCAAATGCGCACTCTTAGCCATACCTCCGCAGGCGCGCGAAATTGGGTTGAAGTCGAGCCCCATGACACGATTATTGACGCGGTTACCGAGCTGAAATCTCAAGGTATGCAGATTCTCGTCACCAACTTATCAGCAACTGCCATCGACTTTCGCGAAGTCGATTACACCAAGCCGACAGCGATTATTCTTGGTAGCGAAAAACGAGGGATTTCTCAGGCAGCACTTGACCTTGCAGACCAAGATATCGTGATTCCAATGGTCGGCATGGTTCAGTCATTGAATGTCTCGGTGGCGAGTGCGGTCATTTTGTATGAAGCGCAGCGCCAGCGACAAGCCGCTGGCATGTATGATCGTGATATCAGCCAACTGCCGGCAGAGACCATCCATCGCATTCTGTTTGAACGTGGACACCCTGTCTTGGCTAAAGTCGCCAAACGTAAAGGGTTAGCTTATCCAGCACTTGATGAACAAGGTCAAATCCTCGCAGAACCGGAATGGTGGCAAGAGATGCAACGCGGCTAAATTCACGCTTTCAGCCGCGATATGTGTTTCATGCTATTGAAATTACGCGACCTTATTCGCTCTCCATCACTTTTCCCTGTACAAAAACACAGCTCAATGGTTAACTAAACATAATTATATTGTGAGTGATGAGAGCCCTATGTCCCAATTACTGTCCGCCATTCCTCTAACTTCTTTATCTGGCGTTGGTGCCAAAGTCGCAGAGAAACTGGCAAAAGTGGGGCTCAATAGCGTCCAAGATCTGCTTTTTCATCTCCCGTTACGTTACGAAGACCGTACGCGTATCTATCCGATGGTCAAACTTCATGCTGGGCTTTGGGCTGCGGTACAAGGTAAAGTGATGAGCGTCGATACCTTATTTGGGCGGCGTAAGATGTTAACGGTCAAAATCAGCGATGGTAACGGTACCGTCACCCTACGGTTTTTCAACTTTACCGCAGCGATGAAAAATAACTTCGCTGAAGGCAAAGCCGTGCATGCGTACGGGGAGATAAAACGAGGAAACACCGGGTTAGAAATCATTCATCCTGACTACAAATTTTATGCGCCGCAACAACAACCTGATGTTGAAGCGCATCTGACGCCTGTTTATCCCACCACGGAAGGGTTGCGCCAAGCAACGCTACGCAACTTGACAGACCAAGCGCTGGAACTGCTTGATAAATCAGCCGTTCAAGAGTTACTGCCTAGCGGCTTATATGACCATCAACTCTCACTCGGTGAAGCGCTGCACATAATTCACCGTCCTTCGCCAGATATCGCCCTCGATCTATTTGATGAAGGAAAACATCCGGCGCAACTGCGATTAATTATCGAAGAACTTCTCGCCCAAAATTTATCCATGCTCGCGGTACGCAGTCAGGGGCAAAAAGATAACGCGCTTCCCCTTGCCGAAATCCATCAGTTAAAAGACAAATTACTTGCCAAACTGCCCTTTTCACCGACCAATGCTCAAGCAAGAGTCGTCAAGGAAATCGAACACGACTTGGCTCAACCACATCCAATGATGCGTTTGGTTCAAGGCGATGTAGGCTCGGGGAAAACCTTAGTCGCTGCACTGGCGGCGGTGCGTGCGATTGAGCACGGGTATCAAGTCGCATTAATGGCGCCGACCGAACTTCTGGCAGAGCAGCACGCGATCAATTTTTCCAATTGGTTGGCAGAAATGGGTATAGAGGTGGCTTGGTTAGCCGGAAAACTCAAAGGCAAAGCAAAACAAGCAGAACTGGAAAAAATCGCGTCTGGGCAAGCAAAAATGGTGGTCGGTACTCACGCATTGTTCCAAGAACATGTGACGTTTTCTCACCTTGCGCTGGTTATCATTGATGAACAACACCGCTTCGGAGTTCACCAGCGACTAGAGCTGCGTGAGAAAGGCGTAAAACAAGGCGCTTTTCCGCATCAATTAATCATGACCGCGACACCGATTCCGCGCACATTAGCCATGACTGCCTACGCCGATCTCGAGACCTCAATCATTGATGAGTTGCCGCCAGGACGCACGCCCATTCAGACCGTCGCCATTCCCGACACCAAGCGCGACGATATTGTTGAGCGTGTGCGCCATGCCTGCGTCAATGAAGGTAAGCAAGCCTATTGGGTATGCACGCTGATTGATGAATCGGAAGTATTAGAAGCACAAGCCGCTGCCGATACCGCCGAAGAACTGCAAGCCAAATTACCGGATGTCAAAATTGGTTTAGTCCACGGGCGAATGAAGCCCGCAGAGAAACAAGCTGTAATGCAGGATTTCAAAGATAACAAACTGCATCTTTTGGTTGCCACCACAGTGATTGAAGTCGGCGTAGATGTACCGAACTCAAGCCTGATGATCATCGAAAACCCTGAACGCTTAGGCTTAGCACAGCTCCATCAGTTACGAGGACGAGTCGGACGGGGTTCTGTCGCCAGTCACTGCGTTCTGCTTTACCATGCTCCGTTGTCGAAAACCGCGCAGAAACGCCTTGGTGTGCTGCGTGAAAGTAACGATGGTTTTGTGATTGCTCAGCGAGATTTAGAAATTCGTGGCCCTGGTGAGCTGCTGGGCACGAAACAAACTGGCCTTGCTGATTTTAAGATTGCAGACCTGATTCGAGATCAGCGTTTAATTCCAGAAGTTCAGCGGATCGCAAGGCACATTCATGATCACTACCCTGACAACGCCCAAGCTATTATTGACCGCTGGCTCGATAATCGTAATGTTTACGCCAAAGCTTAAGCTTGAAAATGTACAGCGATTAGAGCTTTAGGGTTACCATGATCCAAATGCTTGCATTGCTGTTTACTCAAAAAAGCAAACGTTTGCCTTTTTGAGTAAAACCTCTATAATTCCCGCCTAAATAATCGGCAGCTCGCTGCTCATCTCGATTTGAGTGAATTCTGATTAACAGCAATCACAGATGATGTATTCACTCGCCCCCAACTCCCCATTCAGCGGAGTTTGGTTAGCACAGGAATAAACTATGAAATCCACACCCGCGCCTAAATCGGAGCTCGTTTATCAATTAAATGATCGTCCACCTTTGCCTCAAACCGTTTTTGCTGCCTTACAGCACTTACTGGCGATGTTTGTGGCGGTGATTACACCTTCTTTAATCATTTGCCAAACCCTTGGCGTTCCAAGCGATCAAACCAACACCATTATCAGCATGTCGCTGTTTGCTTCTGGTATTTCTTCGTTTATTCAAATTCGAACCATCGGTCCTATTGGCTCCGGATTGCTCTCGATTCAAGGCACAAGCTTTAACTTCCTTGGTCCAATCATTGGCGCAGGTATGGCACTGCAAGCCGGTGGTGCGGACGTACCTACGATGATGGCGGCGATCTTTGGCACCATCCTCGTCGCCTCTTTTGCCGAAATTTTATTGTCGCAAGTCCTTGAATATGCACGCCGCGTTATCACGCCTCTAGTATCCGGCATCGTCGTCACCTTGATTGGCTTAACTTTGATTCAAGTTGGGCTCATTTCTATGGGCGGCGGCTATGCGGCAATGGGCAATGGTAGTTTTGGACAGTTGGATAACCTCGCATTAGCAGGCGTGGTATTGGCATTGATCGTAGTTCTTAACCGTGCCAAGAGCCCCTATATTCGTGTGGCGTCAATCGTCATTGCGATGCTGGTCGGCTGCTTACTGGCCTATGCCCTTGATATGATTGATACGAGTTCCGATGAGTCAACGAGTCCATTGATGGCTTTACCTATTCCAATGCAATTTGGCCTTGGCTTTGATTGGTCCCTGTTTATTCCACTCGTGCTGATTTTCTTTATTACGGCATTGGAAGCCATTGGTGATATCACTGCGACCTCAGAAGTCTCAGGTGAACCCGTCAAAGGCCCCGTCTATATGAAACGCATTAAAGGCGGGGTGCTCGCAGATGGTTTGAATTCGGCTTTAGCTGCCGTATTTAACAGCTTCCCCAATTCAACATTCAGCCAAAACAACGGCGTCATCATGCTAACCGGTGTCGCCAGCCGCTATGTGGGTTATTTTATCTCGGCTATGCTGGTCATTCTTGGGCTATTTCCTGGCGTCGCGACGATGGTACAGCTTATTCCTGAACCCGTTCTTGGTGGAGCAACCATCGTTATGTTTGGCACCATTGCCGCCGCAGGCATTCGTATTATCTCTCGCGTAGAGCTTGATCGTCGCGCCATACTGATTATGGCGCTGTCGTTTTCAATGGGACTAGGTATCGCTCAAAAGCCAGAAATATTGCAGTTTATGCCTGAGTTTATTAAAAACATTCTCTCTTCGGGTGTCGCAGCAGGCGGTTTAACAGCCATCATCCTCAACCTGATTTTGCCTGAGACAGAGACAAGCCAAGAGGCTCAAAAAGAGGTCAACACATCGACGCAATCAAAAGCTTAATCTTGGTTTATAACATCAAAAAAGGTGGCATTATCGCCACCTTTTTTTATACCACTGACTCTTGATTAATCTTTACGCTGCAGAATATCCTGCCAAGGTAGGGACTCATCGCCCAGCACAATAAAGTTTGGATTCTCTAAGGTATCGCGCTGGTTGTAAGAGAGCGGCTCCAGCACAGTACTTAATATGCGGCCACCCGCTTCTTCAACAATGCACTGCGTCGCGGCGGTATCCCATTCCCCTGTGGGGCCCAAACGCAGATAACAGTCAACCGCACCTTCCGCGACCAAGCATGCTTTTAAAGCCGCCGAGCCCAATGGCACTAAATCGTAATTCCAAGCACTGTTCATGCGGCTGGTAATACGGTTGATATCTTGACGACGACTGATTGCCATCGCAATAGGAAAGCCCGAACCCGCATGTTTATGGGTCTCAATCGCGACACTTTCGTCCATATCAGGAATTTTCCATGCCCCTTTGCCGTGATAGGCGTAATAGGTGACACCAGAAATGGGTCCATAAACAACGCCCATCACAGGACGGTTGTTCTCGATTAAGGCGATAATTGTGGCAAAGTCACCACTGCGTGCAATGAACTCTTGTGTGCCATCCAGAGGGTCGACTAACCAGTAACGCGCCCATTGAGCTCGCTGAGCTAAGCTAATGTCCGCGGCTTCTTCGGATAACACCGGAATGTCCGGCGTTAACTCAGAAAGCTTTTCAGTAATCAATTTATGCGCTGCGATATCCGCGCTAGTGACCGGTGTATCATCGCTCTTGATGAACTCTTGATACTGCTTCTTTTGATAAATATCGAGAATTACTTGCCCGGCCGAACGTGCAATTTCAATCACATTCGGTAGCAGATGGGAGAGATCTTTGGTCGTCGGCATCAACAACATCCTTAGCGCGATTACGGGGTCAAAATACGCAACGCTAACATCAACGCAGTGATGCAGCGTGCTTCACAAAAATCGAGGTGAGTCAGTAACTCTTCCGCTTGCGCTAATGGCCAGCGCACAATTTCTAACGGTTCGGGCTCATCCCCTTCTAACTTTTCTGAGTATAGATCTTGAGCAACAAATAACGTCATTTTGCTGGAAAAATAGGACGGTGCGAGAACCACCTCTTTCAACGGCGTAAGCTGATTGGCGCCCATACCAATTTCTTCTTTGAGTTCTCGGACTGCCGCTTGTTCTGCGGTTTCGCCTAAATCAATCAGTCCTTTGGGAAAGCCTAATTCATAACGTTCAGTGCCCGCACCGTATTCGCGAACCAACAGCAGATCCCCTTGTTCAGTCACAGGCACCATCATGACAGCATTGCGACCACTTGGACGCATTCGTTCATAAGTTCGTTCCACGCCATTACTAAAACGTAAATCCAGTGATTCAACAGCAAAAAGACGAGATTGAGCCACTGTTTGCTTGGCGAGTATTTGTGGCAGAGTCCGTTTACTCACGTGCCCGCTCCTTCGATTTAACAAGTGTTGTTAATATATGAGAAAAAACTATGGCTTGAAAAGGTCAAAGCAGAGAAATTGCCGCTTTGCTGACCTTACGCTAAAAAATAAAAGGGTTGGCAATGCCAACCCTTTGAATTTCATGTGCAACTTACTTAGTAGTAAGAGTGTTCACCACGATCATGCTCTGTCGCATCACGAACGGCAGTGAGTTCTCCTTCAAACTGTTGAAGAAGTTCTTTTTCAATGCCTTCTTTCAACGTCACATCGACCATTGAACAGCCGTTGCAACCGCCACCAAATGACACAATGGCAACACCATCATCGGTGATTTCAACCAAACTCACATGACCACCGTGACCGGCAAGCTGTGGGTTCACTTGGGTTTGAATCGCGTACTCCACACGCTCAATCAGAGGTGCGTCATCAGACACTTTGCGCATTTTGGCGTTGGGCGCTTTTAGTGTCAGTTGTGATCCCATTTTATCGGTCACAAAGTCAATTTCAGCGTCTTCAAGGAATGGCAAGCTGAGTTCATCCACGTAAGCAGAAAAATCACTAAACGCCAATTCAGTATCGGTACCTTCGACCGCTTCAGGTGGGCAGTAAGAAACGCCACATTCCGCATTTTGTGTTCCAGGATTAACCACAAACACACGAATGTTAGTGCCTTCTGGTTGCTGAGCCAGCAGCTTAGCAAAGTGGGACTGGGCGGATTCAGTAATAATGATTGTATTTGACACGACGAATACCTGAGTAAATTTGTAGGCTATTTACTGACCATTCTACTCCTGTGAAATTTGAGATCTAGCCCTTTTCTCCAAATCACTGATGCCAATCTTAATCTTTGGGCTCCGGAGTACGACATAAACAGTAAATATCGATGCTTTTGACACCGCTCGCAAGCAGTAATTGCGACAAATGATACACCGTGCTTCCAGTGGTCATTACGTCATCAACAATGGCAACATGGGGATAACTTGGCGGTTTATCAATAGTAAAAGCGTGGCGTAAGTTACGTTTGCGCTGGGCTTTATTCATACCTTGTTGCGGTAAGGTATGTTTCTGTCGCCGAAAAAGGCGGGGCTCAAACTGGCAATCCAGTTGCTGAGCCAAATGCATAGCAAGCAGTTCACTTTGATTGAACCCCCGCCACCAATGCCGACGCCAATGCAAAGGCACACAAGTGATGATTGGTGGCGGATGATCAACCCGTACTGCCAACAACTGCGCGAGCCATGGCGCAAGCCAAAACTGCCGCTGATATTTCAGTTGTTGAACAAAAGCGGCAAGTGGCGGCTGATAATCTCCAACACACACAACGCGTTGCCATGGCGGTGGATGGCGTAAACACTGCCCACACATTGCAACCGATTGTAGCGTGGGTAGCCCGCAACGAGCGCAACGCGGCTGTGTCAAAAAGTAGCGCTGACAATACTGGCAAATCGGTTGATGATTGTCCGTAGGATCAATCGCCAAACGGCAGATTTCACACCAACGAGGAATGCAGCTCGCCAGCGTGCTCAACATGGCTTTTCGCCGCCAATTGGTTAACATAGATGAAAATAGATTCCGGCTCATCGCTTTACTGTGCATGCGCCAACATCCAGAAAGGACTGAAAAAAGTGCATACTTTCGCGAGCGACTCAGCAAGTTTATATTGGCATACGCAAGGGCAAGGCCCGGATCTGGTTCTTATCCACGGGTGGGGCATGAATGGTGCGGTATGGCAACCCACCATCGACATTCTCAGCCAGCACTTTACTGTGCATGTCGTTGACTTGCCAGGTTTTGGTCACAGTGCTTTACGCCATGCATCGTCCCTAAAGGAGATGGCGACTCAGGTACTTGAACAGGCACCACCGCACGCAATTTGGCTCGGTTGGTCACTGGGCGGTTTAGTTGCCAGTCATATCGCGATTCATCAACCTCAACGAGTAGTAAAACTGATCACTGTCGCCAGTTCACCTAAGTTTGCGGCGGAAAAACCGTGGCGTGGCATTCAACCGCAAGTGCTCACTAACTTCACTCAGCAGTTAATGGAAGATTTCCGCCTAACCATAGAACGCTTTATGGCACTGCAAGCCATGGGCAGCCCTTCTGCGCGCCAAGACGTTAAACAGATAAAACAAGCGGTCTTATCCCGCCCAGAACCCAATCCTCACACATTACTGAGCGGGTTAACCATGTTAGCGGAGGTCGATTTACGCCAGCAATTAGCATCGATTCAAGCACCCGTCTTACGACTTTACGGACGATTAGACGGATTGGTGCCAGTCAAAGTCGCTAGCGATATGGACACTTGGCTGCCAAAGAGCGAAAGTCATATATTCCAAAGCTCTTCACACGCCCCCTTCATTACAGAGACGGAAGCCTTCTGCCAGAAAGTTGTCGCCTTTTCTGGACAATGATAAGTACTTACTTACGTCAAGAGTCACATTATTTAGGAAACAAGTCACCAAACGTAAAAAAAGTCGCCAAAACGCTAAATTTTTGACCAATTAGGCCGATAACAGACTAACCAACAACAAGAGCACTTGGGTTGGGAAGGGCGATGCTCGGGAGGTCTCGACTATGATCGTGTCACCAACGAACATTAGTGTGCCACTTATCGCCCCATCAGTGAATGTGCAGACCGAGCAGGTCTCTCGAGACAATAAAGTTCGTGAGCCAATTGCTCCCACTTTTGCAATGTCGAAATCCAATGCAGAACGTGGCGTAAAAGCTGATGACAAGCGGCGCAAGCAGTCTTCTTGGGATCCTTCGGAACATCCAAGTTATGACTCAGAATATGAGCCAACTGTCCGAGAGCGCTACTCTGAAGATCCACGTGATACTTTAGAGCGCCTATTCCGATTACTGTCACTCGATAACTATAGCGAGGAGCAAGGAAAAGGTTATGCCATGCGCTTTCGTTTGCCAAAGCACATCATTGATGCAGCGATAACCGAAGGGAAAATGGAGCGGCGGCGTACCGTGATAAAATACCATTACGGCCATGCCATCGTCCCTAACACTCCCTCGGAGGTAATCGCGGTACTGTAGTCTTTTCACTAAAAGAGAGTACCGTTTTTAAATGCCCACGGCGCGCAAGCAAAGTGGGTATTTTTTTGAGCTAATTGTGAGCGTAGCCGAACAAAAAAAGCCAGCATCACGCTGGCTTTTCATTTCAAGACGAAAGCAACAAGGTTAACGGCGTTTGGCGTTTGCAAAAGCCTCGGCAAATGCGCCACCTAAATCGCCACCACCCGAATTGTTGTCTCGGCTGCGCTGCGGTTTGCGCGTCTGTCCTTTTGGAGCCTGAGCACGAGGCTGACTGCGATTATCTTGCCCTGGCTGATCATTAAGACGCATCGACAAGCCAATACGTTTACGCCCAGCGTCAACTTCCATGACTTTGACTTTCACAATGTCACCCGCTTTGACCACTTCTCGTGGATCAGAAACATAGCGATCAGTCAGCGCTGAAATATGCACTAAGCCATCTTGGTGGACACCAATATCCACAAATGCGCCAAAATTAGCCACGTTGGATACGACGCCTTCAAGTACCATTCCCGGCTCAAGGTCTGAAATTTCATTGACACCATCAGCAAAGGTCGCGGTTTTAAACTCAGGACGCGGGTCACGCCCCGGTTTGTCCAGCTCTTTGATAATATCGCTAACGGTTGGCACCCCAAAGGTATCATTCGTGTAATCCACCGCTTTTAAACCACGTAGAAACTCACTATCGCCAATCAAACCCGCCACCGGTTTATGATTCTTTTCGGCAATCGTTTTAACTACGGGATAAGCTTCAGGGTGAACGGCGGAGGCGTCGAGTGGATTTTTTCCACCCATAATACGCAAGAATCCGGCACACTGCTCAAAGGCTTTCGGCCCCAAACGGGCCACTTTCTTGAGTGTACTTCGCGATTCAAAACGGCCATTATCATTCCGGTAATCAACAATATTCTGAGCCAGCGTACTCGATAAACCCGCAACACGAGTCAATAACGCTGGCGAGGCGGTATTCACATCCACCCCCACTGCGTTTACACAGTCCTCAACTACTGCGTCCAAACGTTTCGCTAGCATCGCCTGGCTCACATCATGTTGATACTGACCAACACCAATCGATTTCGGGTCAATCTTGACCAATTCAGCCAGAGGATCTTGTAAGCGACGAGCAATGGAAACCGCGCCGCGCAGCGAGACATCCATATCTGGAAACTCTTTGGCTGCCAGTTCAGAAGCCGAATACACCGAGGCGCCGGCTTCACTGACCATGATTTTTTGTACTTTTAAATTGCCGCGTTTAATTAAGTCCGCTGCAAAGGCGTCGGTTTCACGTGAAGCCGTACCATTACCGATCGCAATTAAATCGACATTGTATTTACGCACCAAGCTCTCGACCACATGCATCGCTTTGTCGTACTGTTTCTGTGGTGGGTGCGGATAGATAGTATCGGTCGCCAACACTTTACCGGTTGAATCCACAACAGCAATTTTAGACCCAGTACGTAGCCCCGGGTCAAGACCAAGCGTGGCGCGAGGCCCTGCGGGCGCGGCCATCAATAAGTCTTTTAAGTTGGTCGCGAAGACCTCAATGGCTTCAATTTCCGAACGCTCTTTCAACGCCCCCATTAATTCGGTTTCCATGTGCATGGAAACCTTGATGCGCCATGCCCAGCTGATCACTTGCTTACGCCATCCATCGGCGGGCGCATCACTGAGATCAATTCCATAATGCTGAGCAATCAACGTTTCACAATACGATTGACGTACCCCCTCGTCCTGATCGGGGTCAGCATTGATAGCCAAACTCAGGAAGCCTTCATTGCGTCCGCGTAACATGGCGAGCGCACGATGCGATGGGACACGGCTGAGCAATTCATTATGCTCAAAGTAATCTTTAAACTTCTCGCCCTCTTGCTGCTTGCCATCAATCACGCGAGAGACCAATTCCGCATTACGGTTGAGGTAGTGACGGACTTTTTCAAGCAAATTCGCATCTTCTGCGATGCGCTCCATGAGTATCGCTCGCGCACCATCAAGGGCCGCTTTGGTATCCGCGACACCTTTATCAGCGTCGATAAACGACTGAGCGAAAGCCTCTGGCTCATGCTGAGGCTCATTCCATAACGTATCCGCCAGCGGCTCAAGCCCTGCTTCAATCGCAATTTGACCTTTGGTGCGACGTTTAGGTTTATAAGGCAGATAAAGGTCTTCAAGACGCGTTTTGCTGTCCGCTTGACGGATTTCTTGCTCGAGATCCGGCGTTAATTTGCCTTGTTCTTGAATCGATTTGAGAATCGTTTGACGACGCTCGTCAAGTTCTCGTAGATAGGATAAACGGCTATCAAGGGTACGTAGTTGGGTATCATCCAACCCGCCAGTGACTTCTTTACGGTAACGGGCAATAAATGGCACGGTGTTACCGTCATCAATTAAGGTCACTGCCGCGTTGACTTGCTCAGGGCGAACGTTCAGTTCGTCAGCAATCAGTTTACAGATAGCTTGGCTCATCCGTGGAATCTCTTGGTTGTTCTAACTATGTCAGTCTATATGAGGATTAACGAGCGCCGTTTCTAGTCTTAGCCGTCGTCACTCGTTATTTTTATGATGCTTTTGCCGCACAGTACTCAATTTGGTTGATGAACCACTCTTTTTCGCCTTCCGGCGTTCGAACCGTAAATTCATCATCGACCTCTTTTTTGAGTAAAGCTCGCGCCATTGGCGAATCAATCGAGATATAATCTTTAGCATCGCCATAGATTTCGTCGGGGCCAACAATGCGAAAACGCTTAATGCTGCCCTCTTGGTTTTCAATTTCAACCCACGCACCAAAGAAGACTTTACCTTCTTGTTGTGGGGAATAATCGACAACCGTTACCTGCTCAAGACGTTTGCGCAGATAACGCACTCGACGATCAATCTCGCGTAAGCGCTTTTTATTGTATTGGTAGTCGGCGTTTTCACTGCGATCACCAAGGCTCGCTGCCCAAGTTACTTTCTTGGTAACTTCAGGGCGCTCTTCACGCCATAAAAAGTCTAATTCTTTTTTTAAACGATCATAGCCTTCGCGGGTGATTAGGTTAGTTTTCATAATCTTGACGCTCTTTAATTGCAACGACCCAATACATTAGCTAAAAAGGAAATAAACGTTAACAATTCTTTGCGCCACTTGGGTCAGAACAGTGTTACATTTTGAGATCCCTCAAGGGGTTAGTCGTTGAAATAGGTGGAACCAGTATATGCAAGA
This sequence comes from Vibrio olivae, assembly GCF_042428525.1. Classification (NCBI taxonomy): domain Bacteria; kingdom Pseudomonadati; phylum Pseudomonadota; class Gammaproteobacteria; order Vibrionales; family Vibrionaceae; genus Vibrio; species Vibrio olivae. Next base: position 34,163 of record NZ_JBHMEP010000005.1, on the reverse strand, counting down.
CAATTATAAGATTCTCGTCGTGGATGATGATGCTCGGCTACGTTCACTACTAGAACGCTATCTGTCCGAACAAGGCTTTCAAGTACGCAGTGTCGCCAATGGCGAACAAATGGATCGCCTCCTGACGCGTGAAAACTTTCACCTAATGGTCCTCGACCTGATGTTACCAGGCGAAGATGGCTTGTCCATCTGTCGACGTTTGCGCAGTGCAAACAGCACTCTACCGATTTTAATGCTCACCGCCAAAGGCGATGAGATTGACCGTATCGTTGGTTTGGAAGTCGGTGCCGATGACTACCTACCTAAACCGTTCAACCCACGTGAGTTGATGGCGCGTATCAAAGCGGTACTGCGTCGCCAAAATGTTGAATTACCCGGTGCGCCAAGTTCGGAAGAAGCGATCGTTGAATTTGGCGAATTTCGTTTGAATCTGGGCACGCGAGAAATGTTTCGGGGTGACGAACCAATGCCTTTAACCTCAGGTGAGTTCGCAGTGCTCAAAACCTTAGTAACGAATGCCCGTGAGCCGATGTCGCGCGATAAATTAATGAACATGGCGCGAGGCCGTGAATACTCGGCGATGGAACGTTCTATCGACGTGCAAATCTCACGTTTACGTCGTATGTTGGAAGTAGACCCCAGCAAGCCTCGCTACATTCAAACCGTGTGGGGACTCGGTTACGTTTTTGTTCCCGACGGCAAACAGATGTAAAGTATTTTTTGCTTAAGCCCGGCAAACCTGCCGGGTTTATTGTTGATGGTAAGGACTCTCTATGCGTTTTCGCAGTTCATTTACTCAATCGATTCTTCTGTTTCTCACCCTGCTCATTGGCAGCCAGATTTACTCGTATTACGCTGTTTTTAACTATGCGCTGCTGCCAAGCTTGCAGCAGTTCAATAAGATTCTAAGCCACGAAATTAACCTCATCCTTAAGGAACCACTGGACCAAGATGGGGATTTAAATATGAACGCGCTGCAGCGTCGGCGGGTCTTGGAACAACTCGGTGTCACGGTACACAGTGAAGACAGTGATGTGGAAGCGCGCTACCAGCATGCGATGAAAATCGATTTGATGAGCGAAGAAATGAGCAAAGAGTTTGCCTCGCCGACTGAAGTGCGCATGAGCCAAGGGGAAAACAGTTATATCTTGTGGATGAAGACCGATATGTTGCCCGGCTTTATCATGCGCGTACCGCTCTCGGAACTGCAAGAAGAGGACTTTGCGCCACTATTTCGCAACAGCATTATCATGGCGCTGCTGATCATTGTTGGTGGCTGGTTGTTTATTCGTTGGCAAAATCGCCCACTGATCGCCCTAGAAAAAGCCGCTCAACAAGTCGGACGTGGCGAGTTTCCACCCCCACTACCGGAAAAAGGCGCACTTGAGATACGTTCTGTTACGCGGGCGTTTAATAAGATGTCAGAAGGCATTCAAGCGCTGGAAGAGGATAGAAACTTGCTGATGGCAGGCATCAGTCACGATATTCGCACTCCGCTCACACGCATTCGCTTAGCGACCGAAATGATGTCACCGGAAGACGGTTATCTCGCGGAAGGCATTATCAGCGATACCGAAGAATGTAATGAGATCATCGGCCAATTTATGGATTACTTAAAACCGGTTAATCAGCAATCATTTAGTGCGGTTGATGTCAATGAAGTCGCTAGCGATGTAGCAACCGCTCAAGGTGGCTATGAACTGCAAATAGAAACGGCATTATGCACTAAAATCAAGCCTGCGACTGGCAGCGAGATCGCCATTAAACGTGCGGTCACCAACTTGGTAGTCAATGCGATTCGCTACGGTAATGGCTGGGTAAAGGTTTCGACCGGCATGACCGCCGACAACAAACTGGTGTGGGTGTGTGTCGAAGATAATGGCCCAGGCATTGAGCCACACCAAGTCGACAAGTTGTTTAATCCATTTACCCGCGGAGATACCGCTCGTGGCAGCGAAGGCACCGGGCTTGGCTTGGCCATCGTTAAGCGTATTGCCAGCCAGCACCAAGGTGCGGTGGCGGTGAGTAATCGCAGTGATGGTGGGCTTAAAGTTCAATTAAGCTTTCCAGCCCATTCAAGCTAAACACTTGAATAACATGATTATAAATAGGGAGCCAAATGGCTCCCTATTTATTTTCTTCTCAGTGTCGATGACCGGTTAAAACCGCCCATTGTAATCAAACTGGTATTGACCATTGCGACTTGGCCGTAAGTACTTGAGTTGCTCACTCAACTGCTGAGGGAACTCCTCCTCTGGCTTAAACCAAGCGTTCGTTTTATAACGACGGTTTTGCTGCATCGTGGCACTAAACCCACTGCTCACTTGCGCGCTCTGCTGCGAGCCTTTAACGTCGATAACATTATCATGGCAGCTGATATCGGCAATGATTGGGCCCGTTGTTAACTCGCCAAGCGGGGAGCCAATCTGTTGAGTATTCCACACCAAAGTGCCTTCACCTTGGTGACAATACGGCGCCGCATATTGCAGCGACTGAATTGTCAGTTCTAACTGGCCTTCTAAGGTCAGTGGTACCGGAAGACGTGGTAAATAGGGCAGCGCATTGGCGACGGGAATCGACGCGACGACATTTTCAGCATACGGCCCAGACAATCGATAACCGACTACGCCACGCCCAATCATATCGACATCGCTACCACGTCCAAAACGAACTTTGGCTTGGAGATCAGCGGTCAACAGCTGCCAAGCATTCACATTCCACTGCAACTGCCCATAATTCTGACCTTGCCAGGCGACATTCTGTGCTTGACCATTCCAGACAGTACCTGAAACGCCTTCAATACTGAGCTCGCGAGGTAATGGCAACCAATTCACTACCTTCGCTGGCATATGAGCCACGGCACTTGCCACGAAGATCACCACCAAACCCAGCCCAAGTAATAGGTATTTTTTCACGGCATCATCCTTTAATAAACTGCAGACGCTTCACTTCAACCATCCCTTCGGTATCCGCTTTATCTACGTCAACAAACATAGCGTTTACCCCTTGCTGCTGACGCAGATAGGCAATCCAATCGACCAGTCGATTAAACGGCATGGGCTGCACCCACACTTGCATCATGTCGCCTCGAGGTTGGACTCGAACTAACTCAATATCAAAACGACGCGCCGAGGAGGAGATAATTTGGTTGAGCGGCTGATCTGAGAAGGTTTTTCCTCCCTGCTGGCGCAATTGAGTAATGGTATTCGCTTTATCTTTGACCCACGATAGTAGCTGCTTCTCGCTGGCTAAACGCTGCTCAGCCTGCTGCGCTTGTTCGGCCAATGGCTGCCACATTCCCCAATAGATGATACCAAGGAGCAGCAAGGCACCGCCGCCCATCAACAAGCGTTGTTCACGCTGCGTGATGCTCGACCACCATTTCTGAGCCAAAGCAATCCAGTTTTTCATCCATCTGCTCCTGTGCGGCGCTTGAGTACAAAGGTGCCGTTGACCAATTCTCCCGAGCGATTGAGCTGCCCTTGTTCTACAACGAATTGATTGGCTAGCGCTTCACGTGCACTCTCAAAGGTTTCAAAATCTTTGCTGCTGGCTTCCAAATGCAGCTCTTGACGATCACTATCATAGCGTAAGCTATTGATTGACAAACTCTTCACTGAGCTCAACGCCTGAGGCAATTTATTCCACCAAGTCAACACGGTATCACTTTGGGACCCACCGGAGAGAAGATTAATCTCACTGTCCATTTCACGACGTAAGTAACTCACCGTCGGAATGCGGCGCTTGCCAGTGACCGAACGGAAAATACGCTCACTCTCTTGGCGATATTCGTCAGCCTGAGCTTGTAGATTGCGTTGCACTAACCAATTATGCCCCATCGAGACCACCAACAAGACCGCCGCAGCCACCGCCACTTTTTGCCATATTTTCCAGTAACGTCCCAACGAAGATTTGGCTTTAAACTCACCGCTCAATAGGTTGATTTTGCTCTGCAATGCTCCCTGAGCCAGCAACTCCATCACTAAACTTGGCTCGCCATTTCGCCACTCTTGTTCAGGGGCGAGCGACAGAGCAGGTAACGGCGAGTACGCTACCAGCGGCAAAAATTGCTCATCTTGCTTCACCCAATCTGAAGCGGCGATCATCGATAACCATTGGCCATCAACGCCAATCGCTTGATAAGCCGATTTTTTGAGTAACCATTGATCCGCGATTTCGACCGCGCTGATTTGCCCATCCTCCGTGGGCAAAGCAAACGCGTCAGGCAACACCTGCTTAACGCTTAAGCCACAGCTGGCCAGATAGGTTAAGCAGTCACGAAACCAACTTTTTTCAATCGCACAGACTGTCGCAACCCCTGCTTGTTTACTGATGATCGAAAAATGCAGCTCATCCACATCTTGTGCCAATTCATCTTCCAACAAGTACGGCAGCATGCTTTCAAACTGTCGCGCACCACCGGGTGGAATCTCTACAGTATGGTTAATCACATCTTGGCTTGAGACCAACAAAATCACGTTACGCAGCTCAGCATAAGGCGTCAATTCTGGAATCGCATCCCAGTTGGCGACTTCACCACTCGCAATCACTGCCTTCTGTAGCTCAGACCACGCGAGCCACTGAACGGGTGATGCCTTATTGCTGCTCAGTCGAACGATTAGAAACTCGTTCACCGATTCCTCCAAAGCGACGACGAACCACCGTCGCAGTTTCTCGATTATCACTAAATAATAAACTGCGGATACGAATTCTTGATTCGCTGACCTTCACTTGAGCATCAAGCTCAAAATAGGCACTATCAACAGTGACATGTTGTTTTAGGTCGTCGAGCTGACTATCGCTCAACTCTGTCAATTCGGGACTAGCAAGAAAATCATCAATCTGCCCCCAACCATCGTAAGGTCGCCCTTGTAGTAAGCTTTGCATGCGTGACTCATTGGCCTGAGGCCCCATAAAGGCCGCCAATAGCACTGCTTGCTCCGGCAATAGCGTGTTGACGTTTAGCTTCAACTCATCACTAGGAAGCGCGCAAACGTATGGAGCGAGCTTTTGCATAACATCCCCAGTCACCTGATAAACAGCGCGCAATTCACTGCTATCCGCCACCCAGTTATTGGCGGCAAGGTAAGGCGGCGACATCGACTCGTACGTACTGTCTTCAACACCAGAGATGGTATCGACGCTATCATTGCGGTCGACAAACTCTTGCATGGAATGAGCAATAGTTTCCGCTCGGTACGCTTCAATATCCAGCAGCTGAAGCAGCCGCTGCAGAACTTGTGTCGCGTAAGCGGTTTGTTGGCTTGACGTTTGCTCAACACTGCCTAGCGCATTGAGGTTAAAACACGCCTGCTTATCATAAATTCGCCCACGTAACTCACCAAACTCCAGCGGATAGGTTTGCTCTTGCATCGCCCAAGGCTGAGAAAGGTTAATCGTATCGTTGTCGGTGTAGCTCTGTTCTATCGCCACTTTAGCTAGCGCTTCGGCACCAATCGCATACCAATACGCTTGCTGGTAGTTAACCTGATTTTCAGCGCGATGAAATTGACTAAACAAGCGCTCTGACATAGTGGCCGCAATAGTCGCCATCATCGCCACGATCAACAAGACAACAATCAAAGCGACGCCGCGCTGACGAGAAGAATTAACTGTCATTAGACGAAGACTCCTCACCACTATTAGTGCGCGGCGCACTGCCATTAGTAAGGTAGATACGCTCAATTTCCCCATAGTCTTCAAGCGTGAATGTCAACGCAACCGCCACGGGGATTTGATTGGTTTGCTGCCACTCTTCAAGCCACGCTTGCCCATCATAAAAGCGCATCGACCAAGACTCGACTTGGCTAAGTAGCGGGCGAGACAAGCTTTCCTGCCCAGCTGGCGTATCTGGGTAGCGCCACCAAACACGCTCTAGCACACCGTCTTTAATTCGATAGCCAACCTTGGTCACTTCACCACGCGGAAATTGCTGCTGTGGATTCTGCCATCCACCACGTACGAACAGCAGGCCTTTGAAGTCAGAGTCCAATAGATTGTCTTGCCATAACAGCATTTCAGCACTCGGCTCATCGCCTTCACTGCGCATCGTACGCGCCGTCATCTGACGAAAATCGTTGTCCATCACGATCACCGCGCGTTGTATTTCTTTAAGCCGCTGAGACTTTTCCGCCGAGAGTTCATTACTTCGGCTAACTTGGTTGAGCACCTGATATGCGCCGACACTTAAGCTCGCAAAAATGGCAATCGCCACCAGCACTTCGATTAACGTAAACCCTTGATGAAGTTGTCGATTACGGCTCAACATAACTGCTCACTGTAATAATCGGCGTGCCTTTTTCACTACTGGCGACACTCACCGTAAATGCTTGCAATAAGTCACTGGCGGTTTTTACTGGCGTCTCTTGCCAGTACCACTCTTGCCCGGCTAGCGATTGCTTGCCTTTTTGCGCCGTCACCTTGCCATCACTTAACATCACAAGAGCCATGCGGTTATCGGCAACCATCGATGCAAAGGTTTTTTCTTCTAAGTAGCTGAGCGTATTGACATGCTGGCTGACGGAACGAATGATCGCAATCGCCGCGGTGGCGAAAATCGCCAGCGCCACCAAGACTTCAAGTAATGTCATCCCGCGCGAGGACAAAAGCGGTCGCTGATTATTGCAGATCATCATCACGCTCTCCCGGAGCTAACAACACAATAGCGCCATTTTCTTTCGCTACCACTCGCCAGCCTTCATCAACGCCCACTTCAGGGGGATGGAATGAGATTAAAAATGCCGTGACTTCGCCACTTGAGGTGATCAACACCTCGGGCGCGGGCAGTGCTTTCTTATCGCCCTGCTCTTGCTCAGCGAACATGTTTTCATCAAACAGTGAACTGTTCGGGTCAAACAAGCGGTCTTTATCCTGCCAAGCACTGCTGCCCAGCTCAAAATGCACCGCAACACCGTCTTCAACTTGGGTTTGGTAGGGAATATCACGCAGCGTCAGCTCCTGCCAACCTTGATCGCCTAGTTGCATCAGATCATAACGCGACTTTTGCTCATCAACATGCAACCCAAACTCCTTCCCGCTCAACAATGCTTCATCATTAAGAACTTGAATGCGCTGAAAAAACCGCTCTGCCTGCTGTTTAGCAATATCGGTTGAGCTGGAGGGAAACGTTGAGATCACCGCTACCGATGCCACCGAAAGCAGCACCAGTACCAGCAAAATCTCAAGAAGCGTAAATCCATTTCGACGCGGCATACAGGCTAAACGGGCAGGAAAATCCTGCCCACACTCATTACTGATAATCTTGCAAGTTCCAGTTACCGATATCAGCATTAACGCCTTCACCGCCTTCTTGACCATCGGCACCCAAGGTAAAGACATCGATACGGCCTTTATCGCCTGGGCTCAAATATTGGTAATCGTTGCCCCAAGGGTCAGTGGGTAGACGTTTAATGTATCCGCCATCACGGTAATTACGTGGCTCTGGGTTATTGGGTTTATTGACCAATCCTTCTAAGCCTTGGTCTGTGGTTGGGTACACGCTGTTATCCAGTTTGTACATATCGAGCGCGTTTTCCAACGCTACAATATCGGTAATCGCTTTTTGCTGGTCAGCTTTTTCTTTGTTACCTAATAAGTTAGGCACAACAAAGCTGGCTAAAATACCCAAAATGACCACGACAACCATGACTTCTAATAAGGTAAAGCCAGACTGCTTCTTATTCATGCGTTTCATTTTTTTCTCCAATTGATAGCGCACACGGGTGCTAGCCACTCATTAAATTATTCATTTCTAAAATCGGCATCATGGTTGCCATGACAATAAACAAAACTAAGCCTGCCATTAAGGCAATCAGTGCCGGTGTGAAAATACCCAAAGCGATATTCACTGTCGATTCAAAGTTGGTGTCTTGGTTATCTGCTGCGCGTGTCAGCATGCTTTCCAGTTCACCACTCTGCTCACCACTGGCTATCATATGCAGCATCATGGGAGGGAAGAGTTTAGTTTGCTCCAGAGCGCGACGTAAGCTCGCCCCTTCACGAACGTTGTCGGTGGCGATCAGCACTTGCTGCTTCACATAGTGATTCGACATCACATCCACCGCGACTTTCATGCCATCCAAAATTGGCACCGCACTTGAGGTACAAATCGACAAAGTGCGGGCAAATCGTGACGTATTTAAACCACGCGAAATTTTACCGATCAACGGCATTGAAATGATTTTACGATCCCACTTCAAACGTAAATTGGGTTTACTCAGGGCCCACTTCCCCACATAAATCGCGATACATACCACAATCAGCACCAAAAGCCCCCAGTTCTTGATAAAGTCACTGGAAGAGAGCAAAAACTGAGTGGATTTTGGAAGTTCTTGGCCCATCTGAACAAACTGCCCGACGATTTTCGGCACGACCGCAGCCAGCAAAAAGGCGACAATACCAATGGCAAACACCACCAGCACGACAGGGTAGATCATCGCCTGTTGCAGCTTGGAACGCATTTTTTGGCGGTTTTCTGCGTAATCAGCCAAGCGTTCAAGCACAGCATCAAGGTGACCCGATTTCTCGCCCGCTGACACCATTGAACGAAACAGTTCATCAAAGATATGCGGATAATCACCAAGGCTATCCGCTAAGGTATAGCCCTCGGTAACTTTAGATCGCACCGCGAGCAACATGTTACGAATACGCGGCTTTTCTGATTGCTCGGACACCGCACGCAAACACTCTTCCAATGGCATACCAGATTGAACCAGTGTCGAGAGCTGGCGAGTAATCAGCGCTAAATCCGGCGTACTTATCCCGCGCTTGAGGCCAACAGAGCTTGCCCCAGTTTGCTGCCCGCCAGCTCGCTGAGGTTTTCGCCCACAGGTGGTTGAAACCTCCACCGGCACCAAGCCTTGCTCTTTTAAACGCGCACGTACCTGGCGCGCATTATCGCCCTCAATGACACCTTTTTTGGTTTTGCCCTTGGCATCCAAGGCTCGATATTCAAACGCCGCCATTATACTTCCTTGGTCACACGCATGACTTCTTCAAGCGAGGTAATGCCAAGACGGACTTTCGACAAGCCATCCCCACGAATACTTGGTGTATGAGCACGAATGGCTTTTTCAATCGCCTGCTCACCCGCTTCGCTGTGGATCAACGCCTGGACTTGGTCATCGACGAGCAACAGTTCGTGAATCCCGGTACGACCTCGATAACCTTTATGGTTACATCGTTCACAGCCATGCGGCTTATACAACGTCAGCTCTTGGTCTTCATCGAGATCAAACAGGCGCTTTTGTTCTGCATTCGCCATATAGGGCTGCTTACAATCGCCACATAAGGTGCGCACCAAACGTTGTGCGAGCACCCCCAAAAGCGATGATGAAATCAAAAATGGTTCAATGCCCATATCTCGCAAACGAGTAATCGCGCCGATTGCCGTGTTGGTGTGCAATGTTGAAAGAACCAAGTGACCCGTTAAAGAGGCTTGTACGGCAATTTGCGCCGTTTCAAGGTCACGAATCTCACCGATCATCACCACATCCGGATCTTGACGCAAAATAGCACGTAAGCCGCGGGCAAAGGTCATATCGACTTTCGGGTTAACCTGAGTTTGGCCAATGCCATCGATATCAAATTCAATAGGGTCTTCTACCGTGAGAATATTGCGCTCGTTGCTATTCAGCTCTTGCAAGCCAGCGTACAAGGTGGTCGATTTACCCGACCCAGTTGGACCTGTCACCAACAAAATGCCATGTGGGCGTTCAATAATGTGGCGGAATTGGTCATGGGTTGCAGGCGTCATACCTAAACTGTGTAAATCGAGACGAGTTGCGTTTTTATCCAGCAAACGCATGACCACACGTTCACCATGTGATGATGGCATGGTTGATACCCGAACATCGACGGCTCGACCACCAATTCTAAGCGAGATACGACCATCTTGCGGTACCCGCTTTTCGGCAATATCCAGTTTCGCCATGACTTTAATCCGCGATACCACCAGCGGAGCAAGCTTACGGCTCGGGCTTAAGACTTCACGCAAGACGCCATCCACCCGAAAACGGATCGATAACGTCTTTTCAAAGGTCTCGATATGAATATCCGACGCGCCTTCTTTGATCGCTTCACCAAGCATGGCGTTGATCAATTTTATGATCGGCGCATCATCTTCAGATTCGAGCAAGTCTTCGTCTTGCGGAAGCTCTTCGGCCAGTGAGAAAAAATCTTCTTTATCGGCCCCCAAATCTTCCATGAGCTGACGAGCTTCCGACGAGTCACGCTGATAAGCGATGGTCAGTTTGAGCTCAAACGCCTCACGACTGACTTCTTCGAGCTCAAACGGCTCTGCGGCCACGCGGCGTACTTCAAGTAAGGATTCAATATTTAGCGGCGCAACATAATAGAGCACCAATTGCTGCGCATCATTAGGCTCTAACACCATCTTAAAGCGATTGGCGAAACTGAACGGCAATCGGCGATAAACGGCGGCGGCCGAGAGAGTTTCACTCATCGTTGTTGGATTTCCATTTGATCAATAAATGCTTGAATTTCTGCAGGATGACCGAGTTCTCGCCCAAATTTAGGCAATACTGGAATGTTGTTGTCATCCATTAACGTCAGCCCTTTATCTGCTTTATAAAGCTGTTCCGCGCGAATAAAGTTATATTTACGCTGAGTGATACCATCAGCGGTCACGCCATCGCGAATGATGGTCGGCTTAATAAACACCATCAAATTACGTTTTTGTACTTCGGTGTTCGTCGACTTAAACAAATACCCAAGCACTGGAATATCGCCAAGCAGCGGCACTTTAGACTCACTTTCCACAGCACGCTCATCAATTAAGCCACCCAGCACAATCATCTGCCCGTCATTGACCATCACTGACGTATTGAGTTGGCGTTTAGCAAAGCGCACGTCTACCGCGCCATTAGCGCCTAACACGTTAGACACTTCTTGCTCAATATTCAGTTGAACCGAGTCCCCTTCGTTAATCTGCGGCACCACTTTGAGTTTGATACCGACCTCTTTACGGTCGACGGTTTGGAATGGGTTGTCATTGTTCGACCCCGCCGCTGAGCCAGTGATCACCGGCACTTCTTCACCGACAATAAAAGACGCTTCGCCATTGTCCATCACGGTGATACTCGGTGATGACAAGATATTTGAATTCGATTGGTTAGATACCGCTTGAATCAGCGCGGTCCAGTCACCCATTAGCACACTGACTGCCGCACCATTGACGCCGGACAGCGCCGAAGCGAGCGTGGAGTAATCCCCTTCTTCCACCGATTGACGCGTTTGCCAAGAACCACTGTCTGAATCCCAATAGCTCTCTTCGGTGGTGGTGTCTTTCGCCTCTTCAAGACCGACCATCACTTGACCAATTTGCGCATTACTGTTGCCGTATTGAATCACAGAGCCACTTTCCAAAGAGCCCCATTGAATCCCTAGGTTAATCCCGTCACCTTCTGACATCTCCACAATCAAGGCTTCAATCAAGACTTGAGCACGGCGAATATCCAACTGAGCAATCACATCTTGCAGTGCAATCATGATATCGGGCGGAGCAGTCAAAACTAATGAGTTAGTGCCCTCATGCGCTGCAATCATCACTTGGTCACGGTTATTACCGGATGTGGTCGAGCCTTTCGCCCCCGTTGCTTTTTCTGCTTGCAGATTATCAGAGACCCCTTTGAGCACCTCGACTAAGTCTTCGGCTTTGGCGTATTTGAGGTAGACAACTTTATTATTGCCCTTGGTTGCCATCTCGACATCAAGCTGTTTAATCAAACGCTTAAGACGAGCACGAACTTGAGGTTCACCAGAGATAAGAATCGAATTGGTACGATCATCCGCCACCAATTTGGGTTCCAAAAAAGCGGGCGTATTTTTCGAATCTTGAGTTTTATTCAGCGCATCGACAATCCGCACCATTTCAGCCGCCGAAGCGTTCGCCAGTTCAACCACTTCAATGTCTTTGTTACCGGCTTGATCGACACGTTTGATGATGTCGGCTAGGCGATTCACCACCGCAGCTCGGCCAGTAATCAAAATAATATTCGCCGGATCGTAATGCACCACATTACCGGCGCCCGCGTTATCGTTCAGTTGGCGCAGCAAAGGGGATAATTCACGTACTGAGACATTACGCACCGCAACCACACGAGTGATCACGTTATCGCCACGAACGCTATCGTCACCAACAACCGGAATGGCAGAGGTTTTGGCATCCTTGGCTTTAATGACCTTGATGACCCCATTTTCCATCTCAACCACGGCGTAGCCATACACTTCCAAAACATTCAAAAAGAAACTGTAGTATTGGTCTTCCGAAAGCATATCGTAGCTGCGCACGTCAATTTTACCGCGCACCGATGGATCAACAATGATGGTTTTCTCTAGGTTGCGTCCGACGATATTAATGAATTCTTGAATATCCGTTCCTTTGAAACTCGCACTATATTCATTGGCGACGGTCATTGGCGAGACCAACAGGCTCCCGAGTAATAACCATGCACTTTTATTGAGCCAATGCTTCACTGTGTTCTCCTTTAAGAGCGACTTAAGCCACGCTTATAATGAAATATAAATATCGTAAGGTTGACCGTCGCGCTCAACCGTTAAATTCAGTTCGGTTAAATCGGAAATTGACTCAAAAATTTCAGTCATCACCTCTGGGTCCGATAAATCCTTTCCATTGAGTTGCACAGCGATATCGCCTTGTTGCAAACCCACTTCGTTAAATAATGCCGCGCTACTGCCCGGGCTCAATCGATAGCCGATAACATCATTATCACGCTTCACTTGAGACATTCGAATGTACTGGAAGATCTGCTGAGGGTTTTCTTGAATATCCGCACGCACATCATCAAGGTTTAATGTTCGTTTTGGTCGCGAAGCATTGCTTGCTTCTTCACGCTCACGCGGCGCACCACGTTCGCTATCTCGTGGTTGCTCAGTAGAACGCTTGCTGTAATCAATGCCTTGAAGCATAACGGTTTCATCACGCCCGGCATTATTGACAATCACACGGTCACTGTGAACCGCGACAATTTTCGCTCGCGTTCCTTCAATCATCTCATTGATGCCATAGGTCGATTGCTGGCCACGATTGGCAAGCACTGCCAAGCTCAATTCGGGTTGAGAACTGGTCACCACGCCCACCAGCGTGACATTAAGCCGACTTTTAGGGGCATCTTGTACCACTTTGGGCTGCGGCTTAGTTTCCGTTTGATAACGGCCAAACAGGTTACCGCGCTGTATCGCTGAGACATCAAGCTGCTGATTTGGTTTCGTCTGGTTCGAAACTTGTTGTGTAGGGGACCATGGAACAAGCGCGGTTGTTGGTAAGAATAACCATACCATCTGCCCCAAAAGCCACGCCGTCGCAACCGCAAATATACAGGCCACTATGCGGCTAATTCGTGTTTGATTGGTAAGAAGGGGTTTAAAAAACGCTGCTGGGTTGGTTGTGATATCGCGAAAACTCACGCTTATTCCTTTGTGATCAATTCAGCCCATAGAGACCCTATAGACGGGAACTTGTTCAATTCCTTTGACTCAAGCTTTATTAAGGATGTTCAAGTTGTGCATATCCTACTAAGTTCGTAGCCAATCTACAAAATAAAATATCTCACACAATATACCACTACGAGCATATTGTTTGAGACATGAATAGATTTTTAGATCTCGCTTGAAAAATGCGAACATTGTCACCATTGTTTACACATCTATCAAAGCAAGGACTCTACATCCTTAGAGGTAAAATATCCTAATGGGTTCCAACACAGAAGCCGTTCGCCTAGATAAATGGCTGTGGGCCGCACGTTTTTACAAAACTCGATCCATAGCTCGTAACATGGTTGATGGCGGCAAAGTTCATTATAATGGGCAGCGCAGTAAACCAAGTAAAGTGGTTGAACTCGGTGCTGTGATCACGCTACGTCAGGGTAACGAAGAAAAAACCGTGACGATAGAAAAAATTTCTGACCAACGACGCGGTGCGCCAGAAGCACAAACCTTGTATAGCGAAACCGCCGATAGTATCGCTAAACGTGAAGATAATGCGCTGCGCCGTAAACTTCATGCGGTCAACCCGGCGCCAGATCGTCGTCCGGACAAAAAACAGCGTCGTGACATCATTAAATTTAAACATCAATAAGCTGAGCACTCTTGAGAGGAAATCGCCACATGGCAAACAATGCACTACATCGCTACCTATTTGAAAACTTATCTGTTCGTGGCGAGTTGGTACAATTGGACGAAACATACCAACAGATCATTTCAAGCAAGGAGTATCCAGCAGCGATTAAAACGTTGTTAGGAGAGCTATTGGTGTCAACGACACTGTTAACTGCCACACTGAAATTTGAAGGTTCTATCACCATCCAATTGCAAGGTGATGGCCCGGTTTCACTGGCCGTAATTAACGGTGATCACGACCAAAAAGTACGCGGTGTTGCGCGCTGGGAAGGCGATATTGCCGATGATGCAACGCTGCATCAACTGATGGGTAAAGGCCACATGGTGATTACCATCGACCCTAAACAAGGCGAACGCTACCAAGGCGTGGTTGGCTTGGAAGGAGATACGCTAACAGACGTGATTGAAGGTTACTTCGCCAACTCAGAACAGCTTAAGACTCGTTTATGGATCCGTACTGACGCGCAGCACGCTGCAGGAATGCTATTGCAAGTCATGCCTGATGGCACTGGCAGCGCTGACGATTTCGAGCACTTAGAGCAGCTCACCGATACTATTAAGTCTGAAGAGCTATTTACGCTCCCAGCGAATGAATTGCTATATCGCTTATATAACCAAGAAACCGTGCGCCTGTTCGACCCTCAACCTGTCGAGTTCCATTGCGGTTGTTCACGCGAACGCAGTGCTGCAGCGATTACAACGCTGCCAAAAGCTGAGGTTTATGAAATGCTTGCGGAAGCTGGCAACATCTCCCTGCACTGTGATTACTGTGGAACCACTTACGTCATCGATGAAGCGGAAGTGGGTGAGTTGTTTGCTAACCATGGTCAAGACTCCCAAACGTTGCATTAATTCACTGCTTTTATCAAGCACGATAATTCCCCTAAAAAGCCAGCGATCTGCTGGCTTTTTTTGTGATCGACCTCCCCTCAAAGCCCGCCATGACTGCGTTATTCGCAATACTTATTTTTTTGGAATTAATAATCAACTAGGGCTAGCACTAGACTTAAAGCCCACGATAAACTGATAGAGCCAATATGTGACGAGACGCCTAATACCCCATCAAAACTGTGGTTATTTTTTGAACTATATCCCTGTTTTGGCTTAGGCCCGTTGCTAGCATGGTGAGCAAACAAAAAATTAGAACATTATTACAATATAAATATTCCCTACAAAAATTCCGATAAGGAGCACCTATGACCGTTATGGAACATACTAAGGCTGCAACAATAGACCTTTCCCAATACGGGCTTCAAAACGTAAAGGAAATCGTACGCAATCCCAGCTACGAAATGCTTTACGAAGAAGAGACTCTCCCTCAACTCGAGGGGTATGAAAAAGGGGTCGTCACTGAACTCGGCGCAATCGCGGTTGACACTGGTATTTTTACTGGCCGCTCACCGAAAGATAAATACATTGTCAAAGACGCTACCACTCAGGAACACATGTGGTGGACTTCCGATGCAGTGAAAAATGATAATAAACCGATTAGCCAAGAAATTTGGAACGATTTAAAAACAACGGTCACTGACCAGCTTTCCGGCAAACGTCTGTTTGTGATTGATGGTTACTGTGGTGCCAACCCAGATACTCGTCTCAGTATTCGTGTCATTACTGAAGTGGCATGGCAGGCTCATTTCGTTAAAAACATGTTCATTCGTCCAAGCGATGAAGAACTGGTAGGTTTTGAGCCAGACTTCGTCGTAATGAACGGTGCAAAATGCACGAATCCAAACTGGGAAAAACAAGGTCTGAACTCTGAAAACTTCACGGTTTTCAACCTCACTGAACGCATGCAATTGATTGGCGGAACTTGGTACGGCGGCGAGATGAAAAAAGGTATGTTCGCGATGATGAACTACTTCTTGCCTTTGCAAGGTATCGCTTCAATGCACTGTAGCGCCAACATGGGTGAAAAAGGCGATGTTGCTGTCTTCTTTGGTCTTTCAGG
This sequence comes from Vibrio olivae, assembly GCF_042428525.1. Taxonomy (NCBI): domain Bacteria; kingdom Pseudomonadati; phylum Pseudomonadota; class Gammaproteobacteria; order Vibrionales; family Vibrionaceae; genus Vibrio; species Vibrio olivae. The sequence goes on along the minus strand of NZ_JBHMEP010000005.1, from coordinate 18,055 downwards.
TACAGGTAAAACAACGCTTTCAACCGACCCTAAACGCGCGTTGATTGGTGATGACGAGCACGGTTGGGATGACGATGGCGTGTTTAACTTCGAAGGTGGCTGCTACGCAAAAACCATCAAGCTATCAAAAGAAGCAGAGCCCGATATCTACAACGCGATTCGCCGCGATGCGCTGCTCGAAAACGTCACCGTTCGTCCTGATGGTTCAGTCGACTTTGATGATGGCTCAAAAACCGAAAATACCCGTGTGTCTTACCCGATTTACCATATCGACAACATTGTTAAGCCGGTATCTAAGGGTGGGCATGCAAATAAAGTCATCTTCTTATCTGCAGATGCGTTCGGCGTATTGCCTCCGGTATCAAAACTGACACCAGAGCAAACGAAGTATCATTTCCTCTCTGGCTTTACAGCCAAACTGGCGGGTACTGAGCGAGGAATTACCGAACCAACCCCGACCTTCTCTGCCTGTTTTGGCGCGGCGTTTTTAACCTTGCATCCAACCAAATACGCAGAAGTATTGGTGAAACGCATGGAAGCCGCTGGCGCAGAGGCATACTTGGTAAATACCGGTTGGAATGGAACTGGTAAGCGAATCTCGATTCAAGATACGCGCGGCATCATTGATGCGATCCTCGATGGCTCAATTGAACAAGCCAACACCAAGCATATTCCAATCTTTAACTTGGAAACGCCAACGTCACTACCGGGTGTTGACCCTGCAATTCTTGACCCTCGTGACACCTATGTGGACCCACTGCAGTGGGAAAGCAAGGCTAAAGATCTCGCAGAGCGCTTTATCAATAACTTCGAGAAATACACCGATAACGCCGAAGGTCAATCTTTGGTCAGCGCAGGTCCGCAGTTGGATTAAGTGACATCAACGGAAAATTAGCATTAAAGCCCCTCTTTTGAGGGGCTTTTTTATTGAAGCCGCACTCGAAATGTTTCAATCTAGATCATCATCGCTGACGAGGTACAACAAAAGAATGAAAAAAGCAGGATTCGGGTTACTGTGGTTATTGTTGCTGCTGGCTGTTGTGCTTAGCGCAGCTTTTGGCGCGCTTTACACCCCTTATGCCACACCACTGGTTAACCGACTGCTGCAATATGCGCCGATCACCATTCACGCCCAGCGGATTGAATACCAATATCCTGCCCACTTCACGCTCAACCACGTTCAATTGGAAAAATCCACGATTCAAGTTGACCAAGTTCAGGCATGGCTATCTGTGCCGAAGTGGCTTGATGGTGAGTGGCAATTCGACAGTATTCTACTTGACGGATTGGATCTCACCACCGAGCAGCTATCCGATATAGCACAAGACGCTCGTCATATTGATACTCAGCAGTTGGCGATCAAAAACCTCAAGCTCACCGCACAAAACTGGCAGATTCATGAACTGAGTATTCAAGTGCAAAAACCGCAATGGTTGAGCACTCAGCAAACTCTGCCTTATGGCAATCTACAAATTTCGGCTGGGGTATGGAGAATCCATGACCAAACACTGAGTGATATTCTTATTGACGCAGAATATCGCCAACAAAATAGCACTATCTATGGCGCGTCTTTTCATTGGCGTGACGCGATGATTTCCGGCCAAGCAGAGCAGTATTCTCAAGGCTGGTCTCTGGTTAACGCCACCATCAATCAATTACAACTTGCCGACAATCAACCGCTGTTAGATCTATTGGATTTATGGTCACCGTATACTCATCACCTATTTCACATCAATAGCTTAGACCTACTCAATAGTTCTTTTACGCTGCAAGGCTACCGCTTTAATAACGCCGATATCTCGCTAGAGGATATCGACCTCAACCACTCTCTGTATCAGCAGCCAAAAGCGAGCATCTCCTTTAATGCCGAAAGCCTAGATGGCGAACAATGGCGCTTTATCGAACCAAGCGCCAATATCGCTTTTGCCAATCAGCGTATTGAGATTGAAGATTTTGATACTGAGTTTGAACAGGGCCGCTTACAATTAGCCGCTACCATCACGCCAGAAGAACTGATTTTTCATCATCTCAATCTGAGCGATGTCAAAATCCTTGAGCGAAGTGAGCACTACGTACAGCACGTTCGTCAATGGTTAAAGCGCTTTAGCTACGTCAAACTCGATCAACTCAACGTACAACGCGGACAGATCATCCAAACCGATCTCGCACCGTATTGGCAATTAACCGGGATTAACGCCTCAGGCTCGCAACTGAGTTTGGTTGAACACCACCAGCTCGGGCTATGGAGTGGACAAGCTGAGCTGTCTGCGAATAACCTAAGTTACGACCAAGTCTATGGCTCGCAGGGGATTGTAGAGCTTTCAGCGGATCAAGGTCGCTGGCAGATCGATCGGTTATTTGTACCGCTAAGACAAGGATATGTGGATCTCGTGGCGAGTGGTGACCTCAATGCCATCAGCCAACCTTGGACCCTAACCGCGACCGGAGATGGCCTTCCACTGAGTTTGGGGCAGCGCTACTTTTCAACCCCAGTCGAGCTGAGTGGATTTGCTGAGTTTAATGCGACACTACGCGGCTTAGCGGGCGATGACTCGATGTTAGCTCACTCTTTATCCGGTGACATCGCTGGCTCGATTCGCGAAGGGCAAATTCAAATGCCTGTCACGGTTGAAGCCACTCCGGCGCGCAGTCAATTTGAGTTTAGTACCATCAACCTCCACGCCGATCGCGGACGAATGACAGTGCGTTCAGAGGCCTCTGAGGGTGCGTCATTGCTTGGGGAGCTAGACTTAGTAAATCAGCAATCGAGCACCCTCGCATTAACCATTGACGGTGAGTGCGGTAAATTTCATGCCAATCTCGCTACGGGTACCCTAAAGGCCATCTCCAAATCGTGTCCCAGTGTGTTACCTGATCCCGCACCGAGCGCCAAATTACAGCAAAGCTCAGCAGCGGAAGATCACACCTCTGACGCCGCAATCATCGATTGATAGTTAGGAAGTAGCATATAGGTGCCAGTAAATTCAACCGCTGGCACATCATCGCTATATATCACGACATGAATGACGATACGTGCTTTACGTCCAGACTCGAGACGATCTAAATCGCCACTAATGCCATCCAGAGTGGTGGATGCAACTGGGCTGTGCTCAACGGGGTGGCTATAACGTATGCGGCTGTCAGCCAATACGATATCGGCGCTCAGTCCACGCTCTTTCATCAATAGCCAGGTCATTCCCCAGCCTGTTAAGGTTGCGAGGGTAAACGCTGATCCCGCAAACATGGTGTTGTGCGGATTGAGGTTCGGGTTGAGCTGCGCGCTACACTCAAATTGATAGCCGTTGTATTGATTGATTTTAATGCCCATTTTGTCGCTGATCGGGATTTGTGTCTCCCAGCGCGCTTGCAGTTCTGCGCACCATTCAGGATTGCGCAATACATTGGACATTGGATTAAGCGGCTTGACCATCTGCTGATGGCGCACCGGACCACGCTCATCGTTGAGCTCACCTCTGCGTTCAAAGCCATTTTTTTCATAAAAAGCGATCGCATCTTCGCGAGCGCTACATACCAATCGCTTCGCACCTTCTTTGAGCGCCAGAGACTCCAGCGCCACCAAAAGCAGCGATCCCATCCCTTTATTACGGCGATTCCCTTTGACCGCCATATAGCGCACTTGGGCGTCGTTATCTGGGGTGATGTATAAGCGTCCAATGGCGATTGGGCGACCACGGCTGTCCGTAATCATACGGTGATGGCTGGTGGCATCGTATTCATCACGCTCAGAGCCAATCGGCATACGCCACGGCTCACGTAGCATTTGCCAGCGAAAATGGTAGTACTTATTGAGCTGGTTATCCGTTTTGGGGGTAATCAGTTTAAACATAGTTATCCCTTAAATTATTCAGCCTGGCACTGTTGCAACGCAGGCTGTCATCCCTGAACTTATATTAGACTTGTAACCAAAAAGTGACAGGACCGTCATTCACTAAAGAGACTTTCATTTCGGCTGCGAATCGGCCGCGCTCTGTAGGCAGCACACTTTGGCACTGATCGGCAAAGTAATCATATAGACGCTGCGCATCTGCGGGGTGAGCACCACGCGAAAATCCGGCACGCGTGCCTTTTTTGGTGTCGGCTGGTAGCGTAAATTGCGACACCACCAACACCTGACCATTCACTTGCTGGACGTTGAGGTTCATTTTTCCCGCCTCATCTTCGAATACGCGATAGGTGGCAACCCGCTCAACCAAGCGCTTCGCTTTGGCTTCATCATCCTCTTTTTCGACCCCGAGCAAGACCAACAAGCCTTGGTCAATGGCACCGACAATCTCGCCATCTACCTTGACGGCAGCTTCGCTCACACGCTGAATCAAAGCGATCATCATTACTCCTAGGTTGTGCTTATTGTGATTGTTCGCTGTCTGAGTCTACCACGAGTTGAGGTTTCGCCCATTGCTCGTGTTCACCCAAACTGGCCGTCACTTCTGCACCAATTAACACAATAAACCAGCATAAGTAGACCCAAACGAACAAAATCGGAATGGCAGCCAACGTGCCGTAAATCAACTGATAAGATGGAAATTGAGTAATGTAAAATGCAAAACCATTTTTGATCAGTTCAAATAAAATGGCCGAAGTGGCCGAGCCGATCACCGCATGGACAAAGCGCACAGTTTTATTGGGCACCAATAGATACAGCCCCATAAACGCGCAGAACGACAGAAATACAGGGAGCCATGGTAATAATCCACTGTATAAGCCAGACAAGGTTTCGTTCTCGATCAACTTCAGTGACGTAATGTAAGAGGTGACCGCAATGCTGGTTCCAACCAAAATCGGGCCCAGCGTGATCACCATCCAATACATAGCAAAAGAAAACATAATTTGTCGCTGACCACGCGCACGCCAAATATAATTTAAGTTCTTATCGATATTAGAAATCAGCATTAAGGCAGTGATAAACAAAAACAAACTGCCTACCGCGGTCATTTTCCCGGTATTCTGAATAAATTCACTCAGCGCGGTACTGACGGCTTCTCCCGCGGCTGGCACGAAATGAGTGATCACAAACTCTTGAATGACATCTGCGCTATTCGCAAACAATTCAAATGTCGATAGGACCGAGAACAGAACCGTTAACATCGGCACTAGTGACAACAATGTTATATAGGCCATATAACCGGCACTGACGCTCACTCGATCATGCATTACCCTCGCAAATAGGTGGCGAAAGAATCGCACGCTGAGTCTTGCGAACGCGGCAGTTTTCATCTTGTAACTGCTGAGTCTGTGGTTCATGCTATTACCTAACAATCTGTGCCTCAAAGCTCTAGTGTAGCCCGAGGCTGGTTTGACTATTCACTTAAAAACGGAAAGAAATTCATCATGCCTTACTTGTTAGCCATCCTCATCTCTCTCGTCACACTGACGGGTTGCCAATCTGCCTACTACTCTGCCATGGAACAAGTGGGTTACCACAAGCGCGATATTATGGTTGATCGCGTCGAAGATGCCAAAGAGTCTCAACAAGATGCTCAAGAAGAGTTTTCCAGCGCACTTGAAGCGCTTTCAGCACTCACCAATTACGATGGTGGTGAACTCGAAGCTATGTACAACAAAATCAATGCAGAATACGAAGACAGTGAAGCGGCCGCGCAGGACGTCCGTGACCGTATTGCCGCTATTGAAGATGTCTCTAGCGCCCTATTTGAAGAGTGGCAAGAAGAGCTTGAGCTGTACTCTAACGCCTCTTTACGCAGCAAGAGCCAAGCCAAAATGCGCAACACCCAATCATCTTACCAAAGTATGATTAGTGCCATGAAACGCGCTGAGCAAAAAATGAATCCAGTTCTCGACACACTACGCGATAATACGCTGTATCTAAAGCATAACCTTAACGCCAGTGCGATTGGTTCATTACAAGGTGAGTTCTCAAATCTAGAACTTGATATTCAAAATGCGATTAAACAAATGAATGCGGCGATTGCTGAATCCGATAAGTTCATTGCACATTTAAATGATAAATAATCCAACGTTGGACTAAACATCAAAGCATGGTTTCGGCCATGCTTTTTTATTATTGCACGTAGCTCAGTATAAATTCACTGCGTTGCTCGACACTCGCCCAAGGCACCTCAACCACTTCATACCCTAACACCTGATAGCTTTGTACCAGTTGTCGATGAATGTCTAGGGCCTGTTCAAACGGATATGGACGAATCTCATCTTGTACATAGATAGCCGCCTGCGGGCGACAAACAAAGACTTGCGGATAGTAGTCTTGGCTGGCTTGAAGATACGCCTCATCGGGTGTAAAGCCGCCCAGAGTCAGGTAGCCACAAATATCACCAATCGCGCGATCAAAAAATGCCAGAGGCAGGGCCTCCGCCTGCTGCTTATGTTGACACATAGCATCTAGGCACAATTGAGCAAAGGCCGGTAAATCATGCCAAGGGAGAATGCCATCCACACGCTGGCTTTGGACTTCGATAAGCTGGCGGGGCACCTCAGAAAACGTATGAAAGCCCCTATGAGCCAAGTACTCAATTAAAGTGGTTTTCCCTGCGCCAGGCCCACCACTAATGATCACCTTTTTCATGCTTCATTTGCCTATTAACCAATAGAAAAAGCCCCGAATTGCTCACAATCCGGGGCCTAACAATAACGGCTTACTTGGCGAAGTTACTTCGCACCACGTCCAGCACGTTTACGGTCATTTTCCGTCAAGTAACGCTTACGAATACGGATGTTTTCTGGCGTCACTTCAACCAATTCATCGTCATCGATAAACTCTAGAGCTTGCTCTAGTGTGTACTTAATCGCCGGAGACAGAACTTGTGCGTCATCGGTACCTGAAGCACGAACGTTCGTTAGCTGCTTACCTTTCAAACAGTTAACTGTTAGGTCGTTTGAACGGTTGTGAATACCGATAACTTGGCCTTCATACACTTCGTCAGCGTGTTCAGCGAACAAACGGCCGCGCTCTTGAAGGTTAAACAGTGCGTAAGTCAGTGCTTTACCAGTGGCGTTAGAAATCAGTACACCATTGTTACGTTGACCAATAGTACCGCCTTTGTGAGGACCGTAGTGATCAAACGTATGGTACAGTAGGCCTGAACCAGAGGTGAGTGTCATGAACTCGGTTTGGAAACCAATCAGACCACGAGATGGCATGATGAAGTCCATGCGTACACGGCCTTTGCCATCTGGCGCCATGTCTTTCAGTTCACCTTTACGCAGACCGATGTTTTCCATGATGCCACCTTGGTGCTCTTCAAGCACGTCGATAGTCACGGTTTCAAACGGTTCCATTTTTTGACCATCTTCTTCTTTGATGATCACTTCAGGACGAGAAACAGCAAGCTCGAAGCCTTCACGGCGCATGTTTTCGATCAGGATAGAAAGGTGAAGCTCACCACGGCCTGATACACGGAATTTATCTGGATCGTCAGTTTGCTCAACACGCAGCGCTACGTTGTGCACCAATTCTTTCTCAAGACGCTCAAGAATATTACGCGAAGTGACGAACTTACCTTCTTTACCTGCAAATGGCGACGTGTTGACCTGGAAGGTCATGGTAACGGTCGGTTCATCAACTGACAGCGGTGTCATCGCTTCAACTGCGTTTGGATCACAGATGGTGTCAGAAATTTTGAGCTCACCAAGACCGGTAATCGCAATAATGTCACCCGCGTTAGCCTGGTCAACTTCATGACGCTCAAGGCCCAAATAACCCAAAACCGTACCCACTTTACCGTTACGTTTTTTGCCATCTGCGCCAACGATTGTTACTTGTTGGTTTGGTTTAACAGTACCGCGAGTCACACGAGCAACACCAATAACCCCAACATAAGAGCTGTAGTCGAGCTGAGAGATCTGCATCTGCAGTGGGCTTTCTAGGTCAACATTTGGCGCATCAACGTTCTCAACGATCGCTTCAAACAACGGCTCCATGTTTTCGCCCGTTTCGCCTTCTTCTAAACTCGCCCAACCATTTAGCGCTGAAGCATAAACGACTTGGAAATCAAGCTGCTCATCACTGGCACCTAGGTTATCAAACAGGTCAAACACTTGGTCCATTACCCAGTCAGGGCGTGCGCCCGGACGATCGATTTTGTTGATAACGACAATCGGCTTCAAGCCATGAGCAAACGCTTTTTGCGTTACGAAACGAGTTTGTGGCATTGGGCCATCAACGGCATCAACAATCAGCAGAACACTATCAACCATTGACATGATACGCTCAACTTCACCACCGAAGTCCGCGTGTCCAGGGGTATCAACGATGTTAATGCGGTAATCATTCCAGTTGATCGCCGTATTTTTCGCCAAGATGGTGATACCACGTTCTTTTTCGATGTCGTTCGAGTCCATGACTCGCTCTTCGATTTCACCGCGAGACTCTAGGGTACCGGATTGCTGAAGTAGTTTGTCTACCAGCGTGGTTTTACCGTGGTCAACGTGCGCGATGATCGCGATATTTCTTAATTTATCAATCTGTGGAGTAGTCATGGAATTCGATTCACTCGGTATAAGAAGCACATCTTCTAATTGTAACCGTTAAAAGGCATGCTCACTTGATTAAAAAAACGTCCGTAATGTACCAGATTTTAGAGAAAAGCCTAGAAATATGTGATCTAACCCTGTGCTTTTTGCTGAGTGTTGCCAGCATTGCGATAAATATGCATCAAATTCGGTTTTTTCCGACCTTGTCCACATTGACAAAGCGGTTATTAAAAGGCTCAATGATTTTTCAAAATGTCACATCATGGTGCACACAACACATAAAACGCACACAAATGGTGCATAAAAGGATCATTGTGGTGCACGCATTTGCCCGAAAATGGGCATAAATTTCACAACATGCTGATTTATATGAAAATTGTTTTCTGGCATGGAATTAGCTTTACGGAAAATAGCATCGATTAATTAAATTGAGATGAAATTAATCAATGCTGGATTCAAAAGGAATTCGGCTTTCACCGCTTTAATAACACTGGAGGTTATCCAAGATGTCAGTAGAAAATGTTTTATCGCTGATCCAAGAAAACGAAGTTAAGTTTATTGACCTGCGTTTTACCGACACGAAAGGTAAAGAGCAACACGTCTCTATCCCTGCGCATCAAGTTGACGCAGACTTCTTCGAAGAAGGTAAGATGTTTGACGGCTCATCTGTTGCAGGTTGGAAAGGTATCAACGAATCTGACATGGTGATGATGCCGGATGCAACCACAGCCGTTCTAGACCCATTTACAGAAGAAGCAACGCTAAATATCCGTTGTGACATTCTTGAGCCTTCAACAATGCAAGGTTACGACCGTGACCCACGCTCTATCGCACACCGTGCAGAAGAGTACATGCGTTCAACCGGTATCGCTGACACTGTATTGGTGGGCCCAGAACCAGAATTCTTCCTATTTGATGATGTGAAGTTCAAATCAGATATGTCTGGTTCTTACTACAAAATCGACGATGTCGAAGCAAGCTGGAACTCTGATACCGACTACGAAGAAGGCAACAAAGGTCACCGTCCTGGCGTGAAAGGTGGTTACTTCCCAGTACAACCTGTTGATTCATCACAAGATATCCGTTCTGCTATGTGTCTGATCATGGAAGAAATGGGTCTTGTTGTAGAAGCACACCACCACGAAGTAGCAACTGCGGGTCAAAACGAAATCGCAACTCGCTTCAACACGCTAACCAGCAAAGCTGACGAAATCCAAATCTACAAATACGTTGTTCATAACGTTGCTCACGCATTTGGTAAAACAGCAACCTTTATGCCTAAACCACTTGTAGGCGATAACGGTAGCGGCATGCACGTTCACCAATCTCTAGCGAAAGACGGTGTTAACCTATTCGCTGGCGACAAGTACGGCGGTCTATCTGAAACAGCACTGTACTACATCGGTGGTGTTATCAAACACGCTCGCGCAATCAACGCATTTGCAAACGCATCAACCAACTCTTACAAGCGTTTGGTTCCTGGATTCGAAGCACCTGTTATGCTTGCTTACTCTGCACGTAACCGCTCTGCATCAATCCGTATCCCAGTGGTACCAAGCCCTAAAGCTCGTCGTATCGAAGTTCGTTTCCCAGATCCAACAGCAAACCCATACCTAGCGTTCTCTGCGCTACTTATGGCTGGTCTTGACGGTATTAAGAACAAGATCCACCCTGGTGATGCAATGGATAAAGATTTGTACGATCTACCAGCAGAAGAAGCCGCAGAAATCCCAACTGTTGCTGAATCTTTCAAAGGCGCTCTAGACGCACTTGATGCAGACCGTGAGTTCCTAACTGCTGGCGGCGTATTCTCTGACGACTTTATCGACTCTTACATCGCTCTAAAATCTGGCGACGTAGAGAAAGTAAACATGACAACTCACCCAGTTGAGTTTGAACTTTACTACTCTGTATAAGCGTTAAGTGATTTGAAAAGCTCGCCAATGGCGAGCTTTTTTTTACCTCAAAGCACCATGACGGTAAACTGGCGAAGCACTCCTCACCAAAAAAGAACACCATATAATGATTCAGCACTAACCACTGCGTGGTGATGTATTGACCCACCAAAGTGGCGCATTTTTATGCCACAAAATGCTTAATAACGTCATATCACTCTCAAATCGTATTTGTCTTCAATAACCATCGTTATTGGCAAAAATGTCAACCAATTGTATTAATTTCAGATCGTTAGATACGGCAAGCTTATTGCATCATTGAGGGGAATCACGGTGCATATGCAGACCCTGATTTTTGCATGTTGTCTAAGGTCTTAAATTAACAAGGCTTATTGGAATTAAGCTTCAGCTTAAACAGGTTATGCGCCATACTTGGGAAAATACAGTGCACCATATTAGGGCAGTGCACCCTAATGATACATTGACAAGGATATCAACTGTGAGTCCAAAGCTAAGTGACATCATTCTAGACAACTTAGTGACCGCCACATTAATCATGGAAGAGTCACTATTGGTGCGTTACGCCAACCCTGCCGCAGAGCAGCTTTTTTCTCAAAGTGCGAAACGTATTGTTGACCAGCCGTTATCGAATCTTATTCAACACGCCTCGCTTGATCTCGCGCTTCTTTCCCAGCCTCTACAAAGTGGGCAAAGCATTACCGATAGCGATGTGACGTTTGTCGTCGATGGGAAACCATTAATGCTGGAGGTGACCGTCAGCCCTATCTCTTGGGAAAAAGAGCTGATGTTGCTGATTGAGATGCGCAAAATTGGCCAGCAGCGCCGCCTAACGCAGGAGCTCAACCAACATGCGCAACAGCAAGCCGCCAAACTATTAGTGCGAGGACTGGCTCATGAAATTAAAAACCCGCTTGGTGGCTTACGTGGCGCAGCGCAGCTCTTAGAACGCACTTTGCCCGATGAATCACTGACCGAATATACCCAAATTATTATTGAACAGGCCGATCGCCTGCGTTCGCTGGTTGATCGTCTACTTGGCCCTCAAAAACCGGGGAAAAAGAAACCGATCAACTTGCACTTACTGATCGAGAAAGTTCGCCAACTGGTGGAGTTGGATATTGGTAAATCCGTCGTCATTGAACGTGACTACGACCCGAGTCTGCCCGATATATTGATGGATCCGGATCAGATAGAACAAGCACTGCTTAATATCGTCAGCAACGCGGCAGAGATTCTCTCCAAGCAAGAACACGGAGAAATCCGCATTCGCACCAGAACAGTGCATCAAGCCAATATCCATGGTCAGCGCTGTAAACTGGCGGCGCGCATTGAAATTATTGATAACGGGCCAGGTATACCCACAGAGCTTCAAGACACCTTGTTCTATCCGATGGTCAGTGGCCGCGAAGGCGGTACCGGGTTAGGACTTTCAATTGCACAGAACTTAATTGACCAGCACAACGGCAAGATTGACGTTGAAAGCTGGCCAGGAAGAACCATTTTTACGATTTATTTGCCGATTTAAAGGCATCGCATTGCTGTAAGGAATTCAATTATGAGTAAGGGATATGTCTGGGTCGTAGACGATGACAGCTCAATCCGCTGGGTAATGGAGAAAACATTATCCTCGGCCGATATCAAATGTGAGACCTTTTCCGATGCGGAAAGCGTATTACTGGCGTTAGAACGTGAAACGCCAGATGTACTGATCTCCGATATTCGCATGCCAGGCATCGATGGCATCGAGTTACTGGCACAAGTGAACAACAGCTATCCGGAGCTACCGGTTATCATTATGACCGCGCACTCCGATCTCGATGCAGCGGTCAACGCGTATCAAAAAGGGGCATTTGAGTACTTACCTAAGCCCTTTGATGTCGACGAAACCCTGACCTTGGTGGAGCGTGCCGTCACTCACAGTCACGAGCAAAAGCAAGAACAAGCGAAAGAAGAAACGCATACTTATGCAGCACCAGAAATCATTGGTGAAGCGCCTGCGATGCAAGAGGTGTTTCGCGCTATCGGCCGCCTATCTCGCTCATCGATTTCCGTATTGATTAACGGTGAATCCGGTACTGGTAAAGAGCTAGTTGCACAAGCACTGCATCGCCACAGTCCCCGTGCGCAAAAGCCATTTATTGCCCTCAATATGGCCGCCATTCCTAAAGACCTGATTGAATCAGAGCTGTTCGGCCACGAAAAAGGCGCGTTCACGGGTGCCAATAATATTCGTCAAGGTCGCTTCGAGCAAGCCAACGGCGGGACACTGTTTCTTGATGAAATCGGTGATATGCCACTCGATATTCAAACTCGCTTGTTACGTGTCTTGGCCGATGGACAATTTTATCGTGTGGGTGGTCATTCTGCGATTAAAGTCGACGTTCGTATCGTCGCAGCAACCCACCAAAATCTTGAAAAGCTGGTCCATGAAGGGGATTTTCGTGAAGACCTTTTCCACCGTCTTAATGTCATTCGTATCCATATTCCATCGCTGCGCGAACGTCGCCAAGATATTGAAAAGCTGACGCTGCATTTCTTGGCTCTGGCTTCAGAGGAGTTAGGGGTCGATGTCAAAACACTTCATCCATCGACCGTAGAGATTCTTAACCAGCTCGATTGGCCAGGTAACGTGCGCCAACTGGAAAATATCTGTCGCTGGCTAACCGTAATGGCAAGTGGTAGTGAAATTCTCCCGAGTGACTTGCCTTCGGAGCTTCTTGAAGAAAAATCACTGCACCATTTCTCTGATGAAGTCAGCTGGCAGCAACAATTAGCCAATTGGGCGAAAAAAGCCCTTTCCCAAGGGGAAACGGAACTGTTAGCATTTGCACTCCCTGAGTTTGAGCGCATTTTGTTAGAAGTGGCCTTAGAACATACTAAAGGACACAAGCAAGATGCCGCTAAAGTATTGGGGTGGGGTAGAAATACACTGACAAGAAAACTAAAAGAGCTTTATTAAAGGTTGCTCCCACGAATTCGTGTTGTACCTTGTAAGTACCAAGTTACTCGTCACATAATGAAAAAGTTGTAAATCTCTCCCTACTATTCATTATTACATGTGGTACAACACGAATACATACGCTTCTTAAGAGCTTTTTTATGCGCACAATAAATCAAATAACGTTAAAAACAGCGGTGGTTTTTCCTTTTGTCCTGATTTTTTTATTCGCCATTGGCATCATCGTTATTGTGCAAAAAAATAACTACGAAACCATGGTATCGGATGTCAGTACTAAACAGCTGTCGACCATGACCTCAAACGTTAACCTTGAGCTGCGTAATTTCCTTAATCGTCCATTTCAAGCCAGTTTACAACTCAGCCACACGTTAGGTTTCAATCAGTTTTACCGCAAAGATAATACTCAAGATATTGAAAAATACCTAATCAGCGGTTTTCGCAATCTCTACCGAGAAATTCCGCAAATAGACGCCATCGGTTTTGGTGGTATCAATGGTGAATACGTCGGTTTTCGTAAAGAACTCAATGACCGATACACCTTAATGCTTCAGGATGACCGTACTCGCAATCAACTGGTTATCTATCGTGGCGATGAAGTCAACGATGATATTCGTTCGCTGGTGCCTGAGTATGACCCACGAACTCGCCCTTGGTATGTGCCTGTCGCCCAAACAGAGCGCCCTATGTGGTCATCCATCTATGCAAATGTTGATGAACGACAAGATATCACCTTGTCGGCCTTAAACCCTGTTTTTCAAGATCAGCGCTTTGTCGGGGTAATGGTCACCGATGTTAAAATAGATACCTTTAGTGCTTTTCTGCGTGAAAAGCAGAAAGAAACCAACGCGCTTATTTATCTCTTTGATCCCAAACATCGCCTGATCGCTCAATCTTCTACCGGAAGTATTGTCTCTTGGGGAACACAGTACAGTGATAAAGGTGAGCGTTTACTTCTGACAGAAAACAGTAATCCTGTGATTCGTAAAAGCGCTCAACAAATCATGCAAACCGACCTCCCTAAACCTGGCGATGTCGACCAGTTTACCTTTTTGCTTGATGAAGAGCGTTACTTCAACCGAGTGACCCCTTATATCGATCAATATGGCCTGAAATGGTACATCGGCGTCGTAATTCCTGAAGGAGACCTACTCGGCGAATTGGCGCGCAGCCAGCGAGACAGTTGGGTGATTGGCTTATGCGTCAGTCTTCTTGGCATTTTGGTGGGGCTGATTGCTTTTAACAAAGTGACGGCGCCTATCACTTCCACCGCTACCGCGGCGAGAAACCTTGCCAAAGGCGACTGGGAAAGCCAAATGCCAAAGCCGGGGCACATTTATGAAACGACCATGCTGGTTCACGCGTTTACAGAAATGGCCAACAACCTAAAAGCCACCTTTAAAGCACTGCGTTCACAGCTGCTGTATGACTCACTCACCAAGCTTTATAGCCGCGAGGGGCTAATCGATACCTGTGATAATTTACGCAAGCTCAATGGCTGTTTATTCCTGATTGGTATCAATAAGTTCCGTGATATTAACGACAGCCTCGGTCATTACAAAGGTGACCAACTGTTGGTTATCATCTCCGAACGCCTGAAAGCACTGTTTGAAAAAGATGCATACATCGCTCGTATTGGCGGCGATGAATTCGCTATTTATGTCGATAACCCCGCAATTAAGATTGAGGCGTCCCTCATGGCGAACCGCATCCAAAAGATGTTTGCTTCGCCTTTCAGCATGCAGCAAGAAAATGTCGTGGTAAACGTGTCCGTGGGTATTGTTGCTGAGGGATCACCGTCCAATATGACCTTGTGGTTGCGTAACGGCAGTATTGCGCTTAGCAATGCCAAACAAGAGCCGACAAAAATCAGCTATTACAAACCAGAAATGGCCGACCTCTCGCGACGCAAAACACAAATGCAGGCAAAAATTAAAGACGCGTTGGAAAACGAAGAGTTTGTTCCTTATTACCAGCCAATAGTCGACTTGAAAACTGGCCGTGTCGTTGGCGCGGAAGCGCTTGCACGCTGGCACTCTAATCAAGGCGTCATTCCACCGCTTGAGTTTATTTCCATTGCTGAAGAAAGCGGATTAATCGCTCCAATCGGCAAACAAATCCTGACAAAAGCCTGTTCCGATACCGTAAAAGGGATGCAGCAAGGTAAATGGGAAAGCGACTTTAATCTCCACGTCAACTTATCCGTCGATCAATTATCGATGCCCGACTTTATCGATACGCTCAAACACGTTTTGACACGCACAGGTCTACAACCAGAAAATTTAACACTGGAAATTACTGAGTCACGTATCGTCGATAATGACCCTATTATTGTCAAAAACATGCAGTCGATTCGCGAGCTCAATGTGCATATCGCGATCGATGATTTTGGTACCGGTTATAGCTCCCTTGCTTACCTGCATAAATTGCCATTCAACTGCTTGAAGATAGACCGAACGTTCGTCAACAAACTGAACGATAAAGAGCTCGACAATTCGGTGGTGGCCGCGATTATCAATATGACCAAAGGCATGAATGTCAATTTAGTTGCCGAAGGGATCGAGACGGAAAAACAAGCCGAGATGCTGGTTGAACTCAATTGTCCTCTAGGCCAAGGTTTCCTTTACAGTCGCCCTATGCCCTATGAAGAGTGGCCAACACAATTCGTAAACACTGATTAAAATCCAAGCACAAAAGGAACTTTTGCCAGCCCTCGCTACTGACAGCGAGGGCTCGGGTTTTTATACTTATCAATATCACCTTTAATTGGAATAATCATAATGATAACCAAATCTCTCCCCGTCACTGATTTGCATCGCCACCTTGATGGCAATATTCGCACCCAAACCATTTTGGAATTGGGGCAAAAATTTGGGATTGCTCTTCCTGCAAATAATATTAAAGACTTAACCCCACATGTGCAGATTGTCGAAGCTGAGCCTTCATTAGTTGCGTTTCTTTCAAAGCTCGATTGGGGTGTCGCCGTTCTTGGCGATCTGGATGCCTGCCGCCGCGTCGCTTATGAAAATGTTGAAGACGCGCTCAACGCGCAGATCGATTATGCGGAATTGCGCTTTTCTCCGTATTACATGGCGATGAGACATCAACTGCCTGTTGAGGGTGTGGTTGAGGCTGTCATCGACGGTGTACAGGCGGGTAGCAAAGATTTTGGTATCAAAGCGAATCTTATCGGTATTATGAGCCGTACCTTTGGCACCGAAGCATGCCAGCAGGAGCTTGATGCGATTCTAAGCCACAAAGACAAGATTGTTGCAGTTGACCTTGCAGGTGATGAACTTGGCCAGCCTGGAGAGCGCTTCGTTAAGCATTTTTCGCAAGTAAAAGATGCCGGGCTCAGCGTGACCGTTCATGCGGGTGAAGCCGCAGGTGCACAAAGCATGTGGCAAGCGATTGAAGAATTAGGCGCGACCCGCATTGGCCACGGCGTTAAAGCGCTTGAGGATCCAAAGCTGATGGATTATCTCGCCAAGCACCGTATCGGTATCGAATCTTGTCTTACCTCCAATATTCAAACCAGCACGGTTGCTTCGCTTAGCCAACACCCGCTTAAAACTTTCTTGGACAACGGTGTATTAGCTTGTCTAAATACTGATGACCCTGCTGTTGAAGGTATTGAACTACCTTATGAATATGAAGTAGCAGCGCCAAAAGCAGGCTTAAGTGCTGAGCAAATTCGCCAAGCTCAAATCAATGGCTTGGAGTTAGCCTTCTTGTCTCAACAAGAAAAACAAGCGCTAAAAGAAATGGCAAGCAAGCGCGCTTAAATTTCAATTTATTACGCCTGGCCGATGCTTAGCATCGGCTTTTTATTGTCTGCAACTCGCTCGGCGAGTAACACGAATAGCGATAGCGAAGTAGAGTAGGGTAGAGAAATCATCTTGCCGCAAAGGTCGCTGGTTGTTTATTTACGATAGACGTAAAAAAGCCCGCTGATTTCTCAGCGGGCTTTCTCAATAGTGGCGGAGAGATAGGGATTTGAACCCTAGATACGCTATTAACGTATGCCGGTTTTCAAGACCGGTGCTTTCAACCACTCAGCCATCTCTCCACAAATTGTTATCTAAACAAAGTCTTATAAAGATTTGCTTTATTTAGATTATCTTGCGTTATGTGCTGTAGATTTTGAGCTGAGACACGCAGCATACAAATGTATGTGAGTATCGCAAGCATCAAAAGATGCAAACTATAACCAAGATAAGCAAATAAAGCCTGGCGATGTCCTACTCTCACATGGGGAAGCCCCACACTACCATCGGCGCTAATTCGTTTCACTTCTGAGTTCGGCATGGAAATCAGGTGGGTCCAAATCGCTATGGTCGCCAAGCAAATTCTTTTTAAACCCGCTCATTCAAGCAAGTTTATCTGTTTTACTTTCACTTTTTCTAAAAAAGTGAAAACAAAAAGTTTGGAAAGCTGGTTTCGTTCTGTTTCTTACACATTCAATTCTGTTCTTGCTTTGAGCCCACAAAACCCCTTGGGTGTTGTATGGTTAAGCCTCACGGGCAATTAGTACAGGTTAGCTCAACGCCTCACAACGCTTACACACCCTGCCTATCAACGTCGTAGTCTACGACAACCCTTTAGGACGCTTAAAGCGCCAGGGAGAACTCATCTCAAGGCTTGCTTCCCGCTTAGATGCTTTCAGCGGTTATCAATTCCGAACTTAGCTACCGGGCAATGCGTCTGGCGACAC
>NZ_JBHMEP010000039.1:0-1870 GCF_042428525.1 Vibrio olivae | reverse complement strand
ATTTGAAAATTTATTATTTGCCCTATCCGTGTCTAGATGGTCTATTTCGGTATAATTGTTTGGATTTGGTATAAACATTTTTGCAACTAATACATGAACCGGGAAACGCCTTGCAATTCCTTTATGATTTAATTCTATAATTTTATAACCTTTTACTTTACGTTGTTTCAACACTTTTTCTTTTGCTGTAACAACATACTTGTTACAAATAATATAACTTTTAGGCAAAGACTTTACACGCCCATAATTACTAACTTGATATATCCCTGCATATCCGGGAACATCTTTCCAAATCTCATTTTCCATAATTGCCAACTTTTAAGAACTGCCAACAAATTAGAAACGGGGACGGGCTGTTGGCTTGCCCTTTCGGTCGGTTAATTACTCCGCCTATCCCCGTTGCAAATATAATTATTTATTTACTCATTTTCGTTTTCTCCTTTCTTTTTATTGTTTTTGTCGGGGTCGTCCCCAAATTCTTTTTCCAATCTGTCAATTATCGGTTGCAAATGCGACGGCAAAACCCTTGTAAATTCCAACCGGATAACATGGTATATTATCCGTAAGGCTATTTTCTTCGGGTATGCCTTAATTAAGTTGCGAAACGCATTTTGCAAATATACATACATGAACACGTATGTAATCGACTTAATAACAATCATTGCCGCCCTGTCGTCGCCACATTGCAACATAACGGAATAAATGACGTGTATAATAACGACGTACAAAAGCAATTCCGCCAATGCGTTCTTAAACTTATGGAACGAAAAGCGTTTGCAATTCCTTATCGACACGCCGTCCGCCCTCATTCCCGCCCAAATGTTGAACGCAAACATAATAACTAACGCATACATAAACCCCGCCGTCGGGGTCAGATATGCAAATAACGGGCTTGCGGTCGTGGCGAATATCATACGCCATTGTTCCCAACTAAAAATTTTATCCATATCGTCCATAAATAAAGAGTTAAGGGGGGGCGGTAAACCGCCCCCGTTTTGGTTATTGCTTTATAATCTCGCACAACATAAATTCCGTGCGGTTGTCAACCGCCGTGGTTGTTCCGTTGATAATGTTACGTTCTTGCTTCATTGGGCTTTATAGTTAAATTCGACCGTCATTGTACTTTCGTATGTATCGTTAACCTCCGGGGTTATTGTTCCATTTTCAGACGGGAAACGGCGGTAATACTTGGAATATCCCGGTGTGTCCCAAATGAACATATAACAACTTGCATCGTCGCCCCCTTTAATCAAACGGCTTGTAACCTTTGCCGACAACATATTGTCCGTATGCCACGCCCAATATTGACGGTTTCCAACCCCGGTTGTTGGTGCGGGGGATTTGCCCGATCCGGTATAATCGGTTATAATATATTTTTCATTATAACCTTTATTGGATACCTGTTTGCCAACACATGAAATCCCGTGATACCAAAATAAGGGAACGGCAACCCGGAACGTTAAACGATTGTTCGTTGTATATCCGCAATTCGTAAAAATAGTATGTTTCCAATGGTCGCATACAATCGCATGGTCTGAAAGGACAATAACGGAACTAATCGCCCACGTATTCGACCCGGTTTTTGAGGTCGTCAGCCCGTCAGTACTCGTTAACATACCGTTTGTATCGTATGCCACAATTCCCGTATCCACGCCGTCAATAAGAAAATGATATGTTGTTTGGTCAATAGTCAATACGCCGTCCCCGGTCGCCGCACTTAATCCCGTATCATAATTTGCTTGCCTCCTTGCGGTTTTGTGCATTGTGGAACGTTGCAAATACGAAAATTCGTTGCATTTTATCCAATCGCTTGTCGCATCCCGGAACGCATCCGTTAACGCCACGCCGTCAACAAAGAATGTTACAAAGC
>NZ_JBHMEP010000115.1:0-550 GCF_042428525.1 Vibrio olivae | reverse complement strand
CACGACCGCACCACCACGGTGAACAACAACCATACGGAGACGGTGGTTGTGGGGCAGACGGTGAAGGTGGGCAGTAAAAAGGAAGGTGGCCATGACCAGAAAACTACGGTGGCGAATGACCGGCGCATCACGGTGGGCAATGACCAGACGCTGAAAGTGAAGAACAACCGGACGGTGAACATCAGCCACGACGACGGCCTGTATGTAACAAATGACCGCAGGGTGACGGTGAAAGGGAAGCAGGAGCACACCACGACGGGGAACCATATCAGTCTGGTTGAAGGGAAACACAGTCTGGAAGTAAAAGGCGACCTGGCGCGGAAAGTGGCAGGCGCACTGGGAATAAAGGTGGAGGGCGATATCGTGCTGGAAAGCAGCGGCAGCATCAGCCTGAAGGCTGGCGGGTCGTTTATCGTTATTCATTCAGGTGGTGTGGATATTGTCGGGCCGAAAATTAATCTGAACGGTGGAGGAAGTCCTGGGATGCCGGTACAAACCCTACACCCAGCATTTCTGACTTTACCAGAAGATAATAAAACGCAGGAGCCGG
>NZ_JBHMEP010000140.1:0-510 GCF_042428525.1 Vibrio olivae | reverse complement strand
TGTTCTATACTAACAGTCGTGTCAAGTTCCCAACCATAAGAATCGAACAAATTCATCAATGTTTCGATTTTAGCTTTTTCTTTATCGGAATAACCGTTGTTGTTTATGTCCTCTTCATTGGTACATGACCCTAAGAATAACACAAAGGAAAAAGCAGTAGCTAATGATAATAAAAACTTTTTCATATAGTATACATTTAAAGTTTAGATATGGCAAATTTAAGAAATTATTTGTTATGTTGTCCTCTTTCTGTTAGATTTCTTTTAGTTTTCTCTTAATAGCGCCGATAACATATCCTTTGGGGTTTTCTGCCAGTCGTGCGCCTTTCTTCAATTCTCCCAAGAACCCCATGAAATCGGGAATACGGTTTTGTCCCTCGATAAGGGTTTTCTTGTTTTTGTTGATTTCATCAGACTTGAAGTCAAAGGAGAATTTAAGGTAGTCATATACGTTGTTTTCCAGCTGGAGCCGTGCTGTAACTTTAGCCATGCGCGCTTGTTCCTGCAGCGC
>NZ_JBHMEP010000097.1:0-582 GCF_042428525.1 Vibrio olivae | reverse complement strand
CTTTCCAGAAAAAGTTTTCGCATACTTTTTATTTACTGCAGGAGCTGCATCTTCTTTGGTTGGCTGCTCAGTTTGCAGCTTACCTCCGTATAAAAAAATCTCTTCAAGTGTTATATTTGATGGACGTAAAAGCCGTTTTAAATCTCTTAGATTATTATCTTGTACGAGTGTAATTACTATTCCTTCATTACCCATTCGACCAGTTCTTCCCGAACGATGCAAATAAGCTTCTTCACTTAACGGAACTTCTGCATTCACTACATAAGGAAGACCTGTAATATCTAAACCTCTAGCCGCCACATCTGTGGTCAAAAGTGCTCTGACCATTTTCTTTTTGAATTGTTCTAGCGCTGCTTTTCGGAGTAGCTTGTTCTGATCAGAGGCCAGACTTCCTACCGGTACACCTCTATACAGCAATTTTTCTTCCATTACGCCTAATTCAGTCAGTTGATTAAAGAAAATCAGACCATGAAAATCTTCTATATGCGTGAGACGTCTCAAGTAGTCATCTTTCTTTCGTATCGGTACACGTAAAAAGTAATGTCTCAGTCCTTTTCGAGAATCGTCCTCTGCTGTCACGTC
>NZ_JBHMEP010000142.1:0-508 GCF_042428525.1 Vibrio olivae | reverse complement strand
ATTTGGGATCATGTCTATCTTATCCATTTATCGAGGAAGTCCAAAAAACCTGAGTATATCTATGTCATCGAAGATGGCTTGATTGATGCGCTAGAAGAGTACGACAGAGATAACTTGATTGATATCTCTTATTACGGACAAGGCAAAAAATACATCGCTGAAATGGAGGCAGAATTTGATGAGTGAAAAGGAACAACCTTTGAAAAATAGAAGTGATAATACGCTTTTTAATAGCTTATACAAAATAAATGTTAAAGGTGTTACTGAAAAACGAAATAACCTCACTTATCTTTCGTGGGCATGGGCTTGGGCAGAAGTTAGCAAAGTGTGTGAGGCAGTAGATTATGAAATCTATCGTGATCCAGAAACGCATCGTCCATACCTCTTTGATGAAAAAACAGGCTATATGGTTTTTACCAGTATCACAGTCAACGGAGTAAAGCGTGACATGTGGTTGCCAGTCATGGATGGTGCAAACAAGGCAATGAAAGATGAGCCATATACCTAC
>NZ_JBHMEP010000065.1:0-705 GCF_042428525.1 Vibrio olivae | reverse complement strand
AGTATTTGGCGTTTGCCTGTTTGGTTAAGTCCGTGGACGGAACCGAATACAACGATATGACGGCGGACGGTTTGCAAAAGGTATTGGATTTATTCGCCGATGCACCGAACGCCGAGTTGACCGCCCAATTGGAAGCGGTCAAAAAAAAAATAGATGAAGAATTGCAATTGTATTTTCCTAAACTATTCGACGATGCCACGGTTAAAGAGTATTACGACCAATTGAAGCAACGCACGATGTTAATGTTGGATGCGATAATACAGGGGGACGAAAGCGACAAACGGGCGGAAATAGACCATATTACGACGTTGTTGTTGACTTATACAAAACCCCAATCGTTTAGCGGGTCGGATAGCATGGAAATACAATACGACAAGCAGTTTGAAAATATGTGTTTGATGTTGTCCCAACATTTGCACGTAAACCCAAAATCGTTTACCGTATTGGAGTATTACAACGCATTTGAGTACATTAAACAGGCGACAAAGCCAAAGAACCCGAAAGCGGGGCGAAATTAGCCCGTTTCCGGCGTTGTTTGGTTCCGAAGGGTAAATTGTATTACCGAGAAAAGAAAATTGAAATACGGACAAATTTCTCGAAAATAACAAAGTAATAATTGGCGTTATGACAGACAATAACAACCCGATAAAATATAGTGATTTGGTAAAGCCGGATAATTCGATTACCGACCTTATCAACCAATTA
>NZ_JBHMEP010000049.1:0-1141 GCF_042428525.1 Vibrio olivae | reverse complement strand
CCACCTTCGCGGATTGCGAAACGTAGACCTTCATCCATTGCGATTGGAGCGATTAGCTCTACAGTCATTTGGATGTTGTCGCCTGGCATTACCATTTCTACGCCTTCTGGTAGTGAGATATCACCAGTTACGTCAGTTGTACGGAAGTAGAACTGTGGACGGTAGCCTTTGAAGAATGGTGTGTGACGACCACCTTCATCTTTAGACAGTACGTAAACTTCTGATTCGAATTTAGTGTGTGGAGTGATTGAACCTGGTTTCGCTAGTACTTGACCACGTTCAACTTCATCACGCTTAGTACCACGTAGTAGTGCACCAACGTTCTCACCCGCACGACCTTCGTCTAGAAGCTTACGGAACATTTCAACACCAGTACAAGTAGTAGTGATGGTGTCTTTGATACCTACGATAGCAACTTCGTCACCAACAGTTAGGATACCTTGCTCGATACGACCAGTTACTACTGTACCACGACCTTGGATCGAGAACACGTCTTCGATTGGCATGATGAACGGTAGGTCTACTGCACGCTCTGGCTCTGGGATGTAAGTATCTAGCGCTTCTGCTAGTTCTACAATTTTCGCTTCCCATTGCTCTTCGCCGTTTAGGGCACCTAGCGCTGAACCTTGGATTACTGGTAGGTCATCACCTGGGAAATCGTACTCAGATAGAAGTTCACGTACTTCCATTTCTACTAGTTCTAGTAGCTCTTCATCATCTACCATGTCACATTTGTTCATGAATACGATGATGTATGGGATACCAACCTGACGACCTAGAAGGATGTGCTCACGAGTTTGTGGCATTGGGCCATCTGTCGCAGCTACTACTAGGATACCACCGTCCATTTGCGCAGCACCAGTGATCATGTTTTTAACATAGTCAGCGTGTCCTGGGCAGTCTACGTGTGCGTAGTGACGAGTTGGAGTGTCGTACTCAACGTGTGAAGTAGCGATTGTGATACCACGTTCACGTTCTTCTGGAGCGTTATCGATAGATGCGAAGTCTTTAGCTACACCGCCGTAAACTTTCGCAAGAGTAGTACAGATAGCTGCAGTTAGAGTTGTTTTACCGTGGTCAACGTGGCCGATAGTACCAACGTTTACGTGCGGTTTCGTACGTTCAAATTTTTCTTTAGACA
>NZ_JBHMEP010000106.1:0-563 GCF_042428525.1 Vibrio olivae | reverse complement strand
CTCGCTGACGAAGTTGCTATACCCCTCAACATTCGGTAAGAACAAGGCTGTTTGACGGTCTTCACTACGCATGAAGAGTCCTCCGATTACTTTCTTCGGTTCGATATTGTAACCTTCACCTTCATAAGTCTCACCATCAATGGTAGCAGTCATAGTCACCGCTTCCGCTTTCTTGTTCAGTAACAAGTCATTGATCTTTCCTGCCACGGAAGGTACTTGAAACTGAATATCGGAATCTCCAGCATTAGCAATAGAAGTCCAAGTTGCTCCGGTTGTCAACTTGATCTTGGAAACATCGGCAGCTCCGGTATCAAATGTAACTCCGTCAGAGAGTACCGGCAGCTCAATATCAAAAGCCGCTAAAGTTGCGAGGTCACTATTGACTTTGGACACATAATAAACCTCCTTCATCTGATTAAAGAGCACCTTTAACTCTTTCAGTTTGGTAGTAATAGAAATCTCTGCCATAATCGTATCTTTTTAAGTTTGTGTCATTTGTTTATTATTAGCTTCGCTTGTATTATTAAGGAATGAAAACCGAGTCCGTCATTTCCTCCGGGAAG
>NZ_JBHMEP010000110.1:0-560 GCF_042428525.1 Vibrio olivae | reverse complement strand
AGTTTTTTCCTCCATTTCCATGCGTTTCGTCTTCTGTTCCAGCCAGGAAGAGTAGTTTCCTTTCCATGGAATACCTTCACCACGATCTAGTTCGAGAATCCAGCCGGCAACGTGGTCAAGGAAGTAACGGTCGTGGGTTACGGCAATAACAGTCCCTTCATATTGTTGAAGATGTTGTTCCAACCAATCGATAGATTCTGCATCCAAATGGTTGGTAGGCTCGTCCAGCAACAAGAAATTATAGCCGCCCAGCATCAACTTCAGCAGCGCCACACGCGCACGCTCACCGCCGGAACACACGGACAAAGGCCGATACACTTCTTCTCCCTTAAACAGGAACGCCGCCAACGCATTGCGCACCCGGGTCTCCGTCATTTGAGGGAAGGTGTCCCACACCTCGCCGATTACCGTTTTCGTCAGGTCCAGCTTGGCCTGCACCTGGTCAAAATAGCCGGTGAGTAAGTTGCTGCCAAAGCGAAAAGTGCCGTCCTGGCGAGGGTATTCACCGGTCAAAATTTTAAGTAGCGTGGTCTTGCCGCAGCCGTTATCCCCCAGCAGGA
>NZ_JBHMEP010000111.1:0-559 GCF_042428525.1 Vibrio olivae | reverse complement strand
TAATAATAATAATATAGATAATACAATAAATGATAATGAGAATACCCCCAACAACAATGTTGTCGGGGAATTATTCCCGGAAGAACAAAAGGTTGAGGAACCAAAGGAGAAAAAAACGTTATTCTGTAATTCCGACGTTTACAAAATGGTTAAATTTGAAAACGGCGTTGGCGTGGATTATTCAGAGTTTGAAAGTAAGTTTGCGACACCGGAATTTGAAAAGGTCGATTTGGTTTATTACTTTCATTCGGTTAGCGATTGGAGCGACCAAAAGAATATGAAGCGCACTAAAAACGGTTGGTTGGCGACCGTCCGCAATTTCATACGGGGGGACGTCGAAAAGAAAAAGTTGCATTTGAAACCCGAATACAAAGCCCCAACGCAAAGATTGAACGTTGCCGGGGCTATTGAGTATTTGAAAGATGATTATTAACATGGAAACATTACCCGAAAAGACAAACAGATTGCCACAAACGTTGCCCGAAAAACCACAATCCGCCGCCGTTTTGCTTTATAGCGGAACGGCAAAAGCAATTGACGTTCGCCGGGCGATGGTTGA
>NZ_JBHMEP010000012.1:0-74322 GCF_042428525.1 Vibrio olivae | reverse complement strand
CTTTAGAATCATCTTTGATTATCATCAACGAGTGCCCACACAGATTGATAGGTTTATATTGTTAAAGAGCTTCTCTTCTTTTGTGACCGAAGTCACTGCGAAAGAGGCGGTCATTTTAGCGAGATAAACTAGAGTGTCAAACACTTTTTTCGTTTTTATTTTTTACCTTTTTAAAAGTAAAAATAACTGCTTACTTCACTATTTATATTGACCTCTAACTCGTGAACTTTTCGTTTTGAACTGTTCCCGTGTCAGCGAGGGGGCATTATAGAGATCGAGCTCACGTTGGCAACCCCTTTTTTACGTTTTTTTCTATTTTTTTGTCGTTTGGATGTTTTCTATTCAAAACAACTTATTTTTACCATCATTGAACGGTAAATTGGGCGAAATACCCTATCTAGATGAGGAAAAGTGATGAGTTCACTTCGCAGCTATAAAGGAATATCGCCACAAGTCGGCCAAGGTGTCTATATAGACAGTAGTAGCGTGTTAGTTGGTGATATCGAAATCGGTCAGGATGCGAGTATTTGGCCTTTGGTCGCCGCTCGTGGTGATGTTAACCACATCAAGATAGGTGAGCGGACCAATGTTCAAGATGGTTCAGTCCTTCACGTTACTCATAAAAACGCCGATAACCCAGAAGGCTATCCGTTACTTATCGGCAATGATGTCACCATTGGCCACAAGGTCATGCTGCATGGATGCACAATTCACCATCGTGTACTGGTTGGAATGGGGTCCATTATTCTCGATGGCGCAGTCATTGAAGATGAAGTGATGATCGGGGCAGGAAGTTTAGTCCCACCCGGGAAGCGTTTGAACAGTGGCTATCTGTATGTTGGCAGCCCTGTGAAGCAGGTACGTCCTCTAACAGATAAAGAGCGGCTGTTTTTACAAAAATCTGCTGATAATTATGTCGAGAATAAAGACGACTTCTTAAACCATGTCGAAGACATCAGCTGCCGATAACGATTTTTCCGTCTTCACTAAACAGCTCATCCTCGATAAGTTGTTCGGCAAGTTCTTCCATATCAAAACGACAATCATCAAATACGGCGAGTGCTTGCTCGCCATTTTTAATCGCATAACCAGAGATAATCTCAAGCTCATCACTGCTAACGCTGCATTCAATCAAAGCGCCACCTTGTTGTGCCGAGAAAACAACCCGCCGATTTTCCTCATCCCAACTTTGGGCGTCAGGAAATAAAATAGACTGGTTCATATTAGTCTTCCAAATTCTTTCTTAATTCACGCAAGATTTGTTTCGTCCCTGGACGCAGGCCGCGCCACAGCATAAAACTTTCCGCAGCTTGGCCGACCAGCATGCCTAACCCATCATAAGCGCGCATCGCACCGTGGTCGATCGCCCACTGGTTAAATGCCGTTCTACCTTTTCCATACATCATGTCATAGGCGACGCTATCTGAGCTGATAATCGCGCTGGAGATCTGCGGTAATTCACCGTTCAGACTAGCAGATGTAGAGTTAATCACCACATCAAAGCTACTATCAATACTCGACATCTGTAGCGCTTTCACTGTGCCATAGTCTTGGAACACCTGCTCTAGCTGCAAGGCTTTTTCAAATGTACGATTAGTGATGATGATTTGCTCTGGCCCTTGATCAAGTAGCGGTTTAATCACACCGCGCGCCGCACCACCAGCACCAATCAAGAGGATTTTGGCGCCTTTGAGCGGTACTTGATATTGCAACAGATCTTGAACCAAACCTTCCCCATCGGTGTTATCACCAATGATCAGTCCGTCATCGAGCTTTTTCAGCGTATTCACCGCACCAGCGAGTTGCGCGCGCTCAGTCAGGCGATCGGCAAATTGATAAGCCTGCTCCTTAAAAGGAACCGTCACATTACAACCACGCCCATCTTGAGCAAAAAATGTTCGTGCCGCTTGCTCAAAACCATCAACAGGAGCCAGTTCAGCAGTATAAGTAAGGTGCTGGTTGGTTTGGCGAGCAAATAGGGTATGAATAAACGGTGATTTACTGTGTCCGATCGGGTTACCAAACACCGCATAACGGTCAATGTGCGTATTCATACTCTACCTCTATTTAACAATCGTCCTGTGTCTTTCGACACTACCACTAACTCTCAAGCTGGAAAAGCGTTACCACTCACGTGGGCGTAAGTAATCTTGATATAAAGACGCTTCGGCGGAGCCTGGCTCAACTTGATGATTGTACTCCCAGCGCACCAGTGGTGGCATCGACATCAGAATCGATTCCGTACGACCGCCACTTTGCAGACCAAATAACGTCCCGCGGTCGAACACGAGGTTAAACTCCACATAACGTCCTCGACGATAGAGCTGGAATTGACGCTCACGGTCCCCAAAGGTCGTGTTTTTACGTTTTTCGACAATCGGTAAGTACGCCTGAGTGTACCCTTCACCTACTGCTTTAATGTAGTCAAAACACTTGTTAAATTCCCAGTGGTTTAAATCATCAAAAAACAGCCCACCAATACCGCGAGTTTCCTCTCGGTGAGGCAAATAGAAGTAACGGTCACACCATGCTTTGTGCTCAGCGTAAACATCGTCTCCAAATGGCGCACAAAGCTGTTTCGCCGTGTCATGCCACCATTGGCAATCTTGTTCAAACGGATAGAACGGTGTCAGATCAAAGCCTCCACCAAACCACCAGATTGGCTCTTCACCTTCCTTTTCGGCGATAAAGAAACGTACATTGGCGTGAGAGGTCGGAACGTAGGGATTATTGGGATGCATCACCAAAGACACTCCCATCGCTTCAAAGCGGCGTCCGGCCAATTCAGGACGATGAGCCGTGGCTGAAGCCGGCATTTCTTTACCTGTGACATGAGAAAAGTTAACCCCTCCTTGCTCAAATATGTCACCGTCTCGCATTACGCGGGTACGCCCACCACCACCCAGACGCTCTTCTGAGTCTCGATGCCAAGCATCTTCAACAAACACGGCTTTTCCATCCGCTTGTTCTAACTGCTGACAAATCGAATCTTGAAGCTCAAGCAAAAACTGCTTCACCGCTTGTTTATCAATAACTGACATCTCTATACATTCCTTATTGTTGGTTGCTTAACCTTGGCGCAATACTTTACCGGATTTGGCGTCTCGAATCTCACTGGGCTTATCGCGCCCTCCCGTCTCACCCTGCAAGATGGCCACGAGTTGTTCGCCGAGTTGCTCGCTCACTTGTTCTGTTGTCATACAAGGCGGCAGCCCACTCAAGTTAGCGCTGGTTGACGTTAACGGCTTACCGAATTCACGACACAACCTTTGAACCAAAGGATGATCGGTTACCCGCACAGCAATCGAATCAAACTGACCACTAACCCAAGTGGAAACTTTAGGACTGCATGGCATTATCCATGTCACTGGGCCGGGCCAAGTTGCATGAACCGCTTCAAGTTGCTGCTCACTGAGCTGAGATTCATCGATGTACGGTAATAACTGCTGATAATCAGCGGCAATCAAAATCAAACCTTTTTCGACAGGTCGCTGTTTAAGGGTTAATAACTTTTGAATGGCTTGCGGGTCGTCAGGATCACACCCAACGCCAAACACGCCTTCGGTTGGATAAGCAATGACTTCTCCAGTTTGCAATGCATTCAACGCTTGCTGGAAATTATTCACGGGTTGTTCCTTTTATTATTATCAAGGCTAACGTTGAGCTAAGTGTACAAAGTTTCACACCGCGAGACTAAACCAATTTAATCAGAAAATAATTGTGACAAGCGCCACTTACTGCGCAAACGTTTGCTTGAGTTTAAAATCTCCGTATAATGCCCACAAATTATCAGCTCAACCAATTGCAGCCTAAAGGAGTTCGAGATGAAAGTCGGTATTATTATGGGTTCAAAATCAGATTGGCCAACCATGAAACTCGCAGCAGAGATGCTGGATAAGTTTGGTGTTGCCTACGAAACCAAAGTGGTCTCAGCTCATCGAACTCCACAATTGCTGGCGGATTACGCTTCCACAGCAAAAGAGCGTGGCATTAAAGTCATTATTGCCGGAGCGGGCGGAGCTGCACATCTACCTGGCATGGCTGCGGCGTTCACCAGCGTACCGGTGCTGGGCGTTCCTGTGCAATCGAAAGCTTTAAAAGGTATGGACTCGCTACTTTCAATTGTTCAAATGCCAAAAGGCATTGCTGTCGGCACGTTAGCCATTGGCGAAGCTGGGGCGGCTAACGCAGGTATTCTTGCCGCGCAAATCATTGGTACGTCTGATGACGACGTGATGGCAAAAGTTGAAGCTTTTCGCGCTGAGCAAACAGACACTGTGCTTGCGAATCCAAACCCAGCGGAGGAGTAATCGATGCACGTTTTAGTTCTAGGGGCAGGGCAATTAGCACGCATGATGGCTTTGGCAGGCGCGCCATTAAATATTGAAATCTCGGCATTTGATGTCACCAGCGAAACCATCGTGCACCCTTTAACCAAAGCAGTTATCGGCCATGGCTTAGACAACGCAATTCACACCGCTGACGTCATCACGGCTGAGTTTGAACATATTCCTCATGACGTTCTCGATATCTGCGAAAAAAGTGGCAAGTTCCTTCCAACCACACAGGCTATTAAAGCCGGTGGCGATCGTCGTTTAGAAAAAGCACTCCTTGATGCCGCTGGTGTTAAAAACGCCCAGTACACGATTATCCAAACGCGTGAGGACTTTGATGCGGCTATTGATCAAGTTGGCATTCCGATGGTGCTCAAAACAGCGCTCGGTGGCTATGACGGCAAAGGGCAATGGCGACTAAAAGACCAACAAGAGGTTGATCGCATTTGGGCTGAGATGGCTGAAGCACTCGCATCCCATAACCAAGCGATTGTCGCTGAAGAGTTTGTGCCTTTTACTCGCGAAGTTTCTTTAGTCGGCGCACGTGGCAAAAATGGCGAAGTCGTGGTCTATCCATTAGCCGAAAATATTCATGTGGATGGTGTTCTCAGCTTGTCCACTGCAATTGATGAACCACAGCTTCAAGCCCAAGCAAAACAGATGTTTACTGCGGTCGCTCAAAGTTTGGATTACGTCGGAGTGTTGGCACTAGAGTTCTTTGATGTCAACGGTGAGCTGTCGGTCAATGAAATAGCTCCTCGCGTTCATAACTCCGGTCATTGGACACAGCAAGGCGCAGAGACTTGCCAATTTGAAAACCACTTGCGTGCTGTGTGTGGTTTTCCATTAGGGGCAACCCAGCAACTTCGACCCACCGCCATGATTAATATACTTGGTCAAGATCAGGTCGATTCAAGCTTAATGGCCACGTCAGGTGTTCACCTTCACTGGTACGGAAAAGAGAAGCGAACCGGGCGCAAAATGGGGCACATCAATGTTTGTGCAGATAGCCAAGCCATGCTGTTCGAAAAATTACAGGCCTTGTCTAAGGTTCTGCCGAAAGCGCATTATCCGGCAATCCATCAGATTACGGCCTAATTGCACCTCATCAACTAAAAACGGCGCTCTATGCGCCGTTTTTAGTTATTGCTGTTCAGATTGTACATGATGACACTTGCGATCAGCGCACTGCCGTTTTGTTCCACTGGCGAGCTTCTTCTCCACCAGTAATGGAAAACCACAAACTTCACATTTCCCCACTAGCGGTGGTTGATTGACGGCAAACTTACATTTAGGAAAATTATCACAAGCGTAAAAGAGTTTACCAAAACGGTTTTTCCGTTCAATCAAATGGCCTTTAGCACATTCAGGGCAAGGTACGTCAGTCTGCGGCTCGTCATTATCAGGTTGGTCAATAGACTCAATATGATGGCAATTAGGAAAATCACTGCACCCCACAAACATTCCGTAGCGCCCTTGTCGCAGTACCAGCTCGTTTCCACAATCAGGGCAGGGCACTCCAAGTTCTTTGACAATATGACCGTCATTTTGATGCAAGGGTTTAATATATTGGCAACTCGGATACTGTGTACACCCAAGAAACGGCCCATGTTTACCATGACGCAGTTGCAGTTGCCCACCGCACTCAGGGCATGGCTCATTATCTAGCGCGTGCTCATGGGCTGAAAACAGTTTATCGTCAGCTTTTTTACTCATACTTTCAAACTTGATTGATTGGTACTATTCCAACGCAGTGTGAATAGTAAAATGGCGTACAACAAAAAGTGATAAGCTTCGCCAGCCAAGCTGGCGAAGGACGAGAAGGGGATGAACTGGCTTTAGTGCAAGATACCTTGCTCTTTGGTGTACAGCAGTTCTTCCATTAACGTATAAGCGTTTTCATTTCCTGGTACGTTAAACAGCACCATCAAAATGATCCATTTCAAATCATCCAACTCAAATTCGTTGGTTTCTAACCCCACCACGCGATCAATCACCATTTCACGCGTTTCTGTTGTCAGCACTTTTATTTGCTCAAGGAACAGAAGAAAGCCACGACATTCAATATCAAGGCGCTCCATCTCTTTGGCAGTATAAATACGTGTTGACGTTGCCGCACTGGTTGAAATCGCCGATTGTGCATCACTTTGCTGTAATGCGGCTAAATCTTCTAACCACTGGAGGGCTTTATAAATATCTTGCTGGTGAAACCCCGCTCGAACTAATTCTTCTTCAAGCTCATCTTGGTCCACCTGTAACTCTGCATCGCTATGGATGTAGGTTTCGAACAAATACATGAGTATGTCCATCATCATAGCTAGCCTCTCCCCTTTCGAATATAGCCACCGGAAACTGCAACCACGTGCCCTAAAAGCTCAAGCTCTAGGATCTGCATCATGACTTCATGGACAGGGATATTGGTCCTGTCAGCAAGAATATCAACTGGTGTCGGTTTATTTCCTACGTTAGCTAACAGTAAGGGAAATGGCAATTCTTCTTTCGCCTCATTTTCAGCAAATCTGAGAGTTTGTTGCGGTATCTCGACTTTATTTGCCCAGTTTAGCAAAGGATTGAGCTCAGAGAGGATATCTTCGACATTTTGAACTAAGCACGCACCTTGACGAATCAGCTGGTTACTGCCACGCGCTAGCGGGTTATCGATCAGCCCCGGCACGACAAATACTTCGCGGTTTTGTTCTGTCGCATAGCGCGCGGTGATGAGGGAACCACTACGTTCAGCCGCTTCGACAACCAACACCCCAAGAGAGAGCCCAGAAATAATGCGATTACGCCGAGGAAAGTGCGCCGCGATTGGTTTGGCATCAGGATGAAACTCCGACACTAACGCGCCTTGCTCAGCAATGCGCTGCGCCAACCCTTTATGCCGCGCCGGATAAATATGCTTAAGCCCTGCACCTAATACAGCGATAGTGTTGCCCCCCGCATGCAAAGCACCATCATGAGCATAGCCATCGATCCCGAGCGCTAAGCCACTGGTGACAGTAACACCTTGCGCAGTTAACTGTCTTGCGAAATACCCTGCAGATTGGCGACCATCAACGCTGGCATTACGACTGCCAACGATGCCGATTTGTGGTTGGCTTAGCGCTTTCAGCTTACCTTTTACAAACAGGACAGGCGGTGCAGCGCTGATCTGTTGTAACAATGCAGGGTAATTAGGATCATCTCGAATGATGATGTGGTGATCATCGCCGCTTTCAAGCCAATGGAAACAAGTGTCCAATTGCGTTTTTGATGGATGACGAAGGTAATCGACCTGCTTTGAGTTCAAACCTAGTGCCATTAACTGCTTGGCAGAATATGACAGCAGATGAAGAGGATGATCGACAGTTAATAGGCGGCTGAGACCTTTCGGTCCCAACTGTGGTGTAAAGTAAAGCGTAAGCCAAGCTCGTAAGTGAGCATTATTCATTGGAGCACATCGCTTGGCAAACCCGCTGTAAATTGAGCGCACTGAGGTTTAGCGGATAATGAGGTTGCCACTCAATGACTTTACCCAAACTAACCTGAGCATAGATTTTCATGATAACAAGTTGCCCTACTATTTGATGAGTCATCGCTGAGTGTAATAGGTGATAACGTTGATTGACGGCGACCCCACCGGAACTCCCGCCGTGCAAGATCAACCAGTCTTGTGGCGCGATATAACTTCGCTCGCTGGCATGGCCAATAATTTCCACGGTGCTGTCCTCGACCAATGGGAGAGGTAACTGAGCAATGGTCACATCGGCAGGCAGGAGCACATCGCCCTCTCTGACTTCCTTGATAGCACCATGAAGCAACACCTGATGTTGCCCATGAACCTGTTTTACCAACGCAACAGGTTCAATAACCGTATAGTGATTGTCGGCAATATCAACTCGGGTAGCGGCTCGGTATACCCACCACGCATCGACACCATGAGTTAGGGCTCCCGAAAACCGCGCCCAATCATCATTCTTTAAAAAGGAATGAGCTAAGTTGTGGGTAACGATTTTCGGTGCTTGCTCAAATTGAGCATCTGTCACCAGGTATCGCTGCTTAAAATCCGGCATCACGCTTACAGAGTTTTGCGTCGCACTTAATGCTGAGTAACGAACTCGAGGCTTGAGTTTCTGCACACGAGGCTCGAATGCACTAAAATAATCAGTAGCCCTCTTTTCTGCCGCAGACGAGGAGGTCACACTCTCAGTACTGTGGACAATAAGAGGTAATGTGGCGATGAAACTAACGACCATCATCGAACTTCGTAACATAAGCCAACCTTAGATAAACTCACGGTTTGCGCCACCAAGTGTTCATGTTTGTTAACAGAATGAAATAAAACTTGGAGGAAGAATCAGAATGAAAAATCGTGATGATGCTGTCATTTGGGTTATAAAATGTCTAGAATTGCCCCAGCAAGGTTTATCCTCATTCGGCACAGTTCAAAATTTTGAGTGTATATGTCTGTATTACAAGTATTAACATTTCCTGATGACCGCTTGCGCACGGTAGCGAAACCTGTCGCTGCGGTCACACCAGAAATCCAAAAAATCGTCGATGACATGATTGAAACCATGTACGACGAGGAAGGTATTGGTCTCGCGGCAACGCAAGTCGACATTCATCAGCGCATTGTGGTGATTGATGTTTCTGACTCTCGCGATCAACCTCAAGTCTTCATCAATCCAGAAATCATCGAAAAACACGGTGAAGACGGGATTGAAGAGGGCTGTCTATCGGTTCCCGGAGCGCGAGCACTGGTTCCTCGTGCAGCTGGTGTCACCGTCAAAGCCCTTGATCGTGATGGCAACGAGTTTACTCTGGAAGCGGATGAGCTTCTGGCTATTTGCATCCAACATGAATTGGATCACCTTGAAGGTAAGTTATTCGTTGATTATTTGTCGCCGCTAAAGCGCAAACGCATTCAGGACAAGCTGCTTAAAATTAAGCGCTATAACGAAAAACAAACCAAACAAGCCTAAATAAATTTAAGGAAGTTTACCTTGAGCAAGCCATTACGAATTGTCTTTGCCGGTACTCCAGATTTCGCCGCCCGTCACTTGGCGGCGTTGTTGTCTTCGGAGCATGAGGTTATTGCGGTTTATACCCAGCCCGACCGTCCGGCAGGTCGTGGCAAAAAATTAACTGCCAGCCCAGTCAAAAACATCGCGCTTGAGCACAATGTTGATGTCTACCAGCCAGTGAACTTCAAATCTGATGACGCAAAACAGCAGTTGGCTGATCTCAACGCCGATATCATGGTCGTCGTCGCTTACGGTTTATTGCTTCCTCAAGCTGTGCTTGATACGCCTAAGCTAGGCTGCATTAACGTTCACGGTTCGATTTTGCCACGCTGGCGCGGAGCAGCGCCGATTCAACGTTCCATTTGGGCCGGTGACTCACAAACTGGCGTGACCATCATGCAAATGGATGTCGGTCTTGATACCGGTGATATGTTAAAAGTGGCGACATTGCCAATTGAAGCCAGCGATACCAGTGCATCCATGTATGAAAAACTGGCGCAGCTAGGCCCTCAAGCATTAATTGACTGCCTAGCCGACATTGCAGCGGGTAAAGCAATACCAGTGAAACAGGATGATGAGCAAGCGAACTACGCGAAGAAGCTCAGTAAAGAAGAAGCTCGCATCAACTGGAACGACGATGCTGCACACATTGAGCGCTGCGTTCGCGCATTTAACCCTTGGCCAATGAGCCACTTTGACGCCTCTGAAAACAGCATCAAAGTGTGGCAAAGCCGGGTGGCCGATATCACTTCTGATCAATCAGCAGGTACCATCATCAAGGCTGATAAAACGGGCATTTATGTCGTGACAGGTAACGGTGTATTAGCACTAGAGTCATTGCAGATTCCGGGCAAAAAAGCCTTGCCTGTTCAAGATATTTTGAACGCTCGTGCCAGCTGGTTTGAAGTGGGAACGGTACTCAGCTAATCCCGAATTGTTAGAACATTTTTGAGGGCAGAGATGCCCTCCTGTTTTTTATGGTGACCCTATGAACGTTCGCGCAGCGGCGGCTAATGTCCTATTTCAAGTTGTCGACAAAGGCAAGTCTCTCTCTACTGTTTTACCTGAAGCACAACAGTCCATTCGACCTCGTGACCACGCTCTTCTTCAAGAAATCTGTTACGGCACATTACGGTATCTTCCTCGCTTAGAAAGTACGGCCAACCAATTGATGGACAAGCCACTAAAAGGTAAGCAACGCGTATTTCATCACTTAATTTTGGTCGGTCTATACCAATTGAGTTTTATGCGTATTCCTCCGCACGCCGCTGTTGGAGAAACAGTGGAAGGCACTAAAGATCTCAAAGGTCCAAGGCTACGTGGCTTAATCAATGCCGTTCTGCGTAACTATCAGCGCAACCAGTCACAACTAGATCAACAAGCCGTCAGCCACGATGCCGGCAAATATGGTCACCCTAACTGGCTACTCAACTTACTCAAAACCAGCTACCCTCAACATTGGCAAGCCATCATTGATGCCAATAATCAAAAAGCGCCAATGTGGCTACGTGTCAACCGCCGTCACCATACTCGCGAACAGTACTTGGCTTTACTGGACGCGGAAGAAATCGAGTATCACGTACATCCTGAAGCCAGCGATGCCATTAAGTTACTGACTCCACGCGATGTCTATTCGCTACCAGGGTTTGAGCAAGGTTGGGTATCCGTACAAGACGCCGCCGCTCAGCTGTCCGTCGATTACCTCAACCCGCGAGATAATGAGCTTATTCTTGACTGCTGCGCTGCCCCTGGTGGAAAAACCGCACATATTCTGGAGCACACCCACAATACCAAAGTGGTAGCGATTGATGCCGATGAATTTCGCCTACGCCGAGTCAATGAAAACCTTGCCCGCCTTGAACTTGAAGCTGAGGTCATTTGTGGCGATGCTCGTACACCTGAAGCATGGTGGGACGGTGAAAAATTTGACCGAATTTTGCTCGATGCACCTTGTTCAGCCACGGGCGTGATTCGTCGCCATCCAGACATTAAGTGGCTACGCCGAGCGCAAGACATTGAATCATTAGCGACATTACAGAGCGAAATTCTTGACGCAATGTGGCAACAACTGAAAGCTGGTGGCACACTGGTGTACGCTACGTGCTCGATTACGCCACAAGAAAACCGTCAACAAGTGAGTAATTTCTTGGCGCGCACCGCAGACGCGAAACTCGTCGATTCCGACCCGCAAGCGCCGGGCAGACAAATTCTCCCGGGAGAAGAAGACATGGACGGTTTCTATTACGCCGTGTTGGTCAAACAAGCATAAACACAAGGTCACAGCGCGATAAATGTCGCGCTTAAACAGTGGTAAAAAGAGAAAACAGTATGAAAATCATCATTCTTGGTGCTGGTCAAGTTGGAGGCACACTGGCGGAGAACTTAGTCGGTGAAAACAACGACATCACCATTGTCGACAAAGACAGCGAACGCCTGCGTGAACTGCAAGACAAATATGATTTACGGGTCGTGATTGGCTATGCCAGCCATCCTGACATACTACGTGAAGCTGGCGCTCAAGATGCTGATATGTTGGTTGCGGTGACCAACATGGATGAAACGAACATGGCAGCATGCCAAGTCGCGTTTTCTCTTTTTAACACACCCAACCGGATTGCTCGAATTCGTTCTCCTCAATATCTAGCTGAAAAAGAAGGGTTATTTCAATCTGGCGCCGTACCCGTCGATCATCTCATCGCTCCTGAAGAGTTGGTCACCAGCTATATCGAACGCTTAATTCAATACCCAGGCGCGCTGCAAGTGGTGAGCTTTGCCGATCAGAAAGTTAGCCTCGTTGCGGTAAAAGCTTATTATGGCGGTCCTCTGGTAGGCAACGCATTGTCCGCTCTTCGCGAACACATGCCCCACATTGATACTCGCGTCGCCGCGATTTTCCGTCAAGGACGCCCAATTCGACCACAAGGCACCACGATTATCGAAGCCGATGACGAAGTGTTCTTCGTCGCCGCCAGCAACCATATTCGCTCAGTCATGAGCGAACTTCAGCGCCTTGAAAAGCCGTATCGTCGTATTATGATTGTCGGTGGTGGTAATATCGGTGCCAGCTTAGCAAAACGCTTAGAGCACACTTATAGCGTCAAACTGATAGAACGTAATTATCAGCGTGCTGAGCGTTTGTCTGAAGAACTCGAAAACACGATTGTCTTTTGTGGTGATGCAGCTGACCAAGAGCTGCTAACCGAAGAAAACATCGATCAAGTCGATGTGTTTATTGCTTTAACCAATGAAGACGAAACCAATATCATGTCTGCGATGCTCGCCAAACGCATGGGTGCCAAAAAGGTCATGGTACTTATTCAACGTGGTGCCTACGTTGACTTGGTTCAAGGTGGCGTGATTGATGTGGCGATTTCACCACAACAAGCCACCATTTCGGCTCTTCTCACTCATGTTCGACGGGCAGATATCGTGAACGTCTCGTCACTGCGCCGTGGCGCTGCCGAAGCCATTGAAGCGATCGCTCACGGTGATGAAACCACATCGAAAGTGGTCGGTCGCCCAATTGGTGATATTAAGCTACCACCCGGCACCACCATCGGGGCCATTGTCCGTGGTGATGAAGTGCTAATCGCGCATGACCGAACCGTCATTGAACAAGACGATCATGTGGTGATGTTCCTCGTCGATAAAAAATATGTGCCTGACGTTGAAGCGCTATTCCAACCTAGCCCATTCTTCTTGTAGGCCCTAACTCATGGTGAACTTCCGCCCCATTTTGTTCGTCATTGGTCTTGTGCTTTCCAAATTGGCGCTATTTATGTACGTGCCAACCTTGGTCGCGTTCTTTTCAGGTACTGATGGCTTTATTGAATTTGGCGAAGCCGTCGTGATCACCCATCTCGCCGCTTTCTTATGCCTGACCGTGGGACGAACCAGCCATTTTCGCCTCAGTGTGCGTGACATGTTTATGATCACCAGTCTGGTGTGGACGATTGCCAGCGCCTTTGCCGCCCTGCCTTTTGTTTTTCTTAACCACATCAGCTTCACTGATGCCTATTTTGAAACCATGTCAGGCATCACCACCACAGGCTCAACGGTACTTAGCGGCTTAGACAATATGGCACCAAGCATTTTGTTGTGGCGCTCTATTTTACAATGGCTTGGCGGAGTTGGGTTTATCGTGATGGCGGTAGCGGTATTGCCGATGCTTAACGTCGGCGGTATGCGGCTATTCCAAACCGAATCATCAGATTGGTCAGACAAAAGTAGCCCACGTGCCAAAACGGTCGCCAAGAACATCGTAGTGGTGTATTTCAGCCTGACCATTCTATGCATGATTGGCTACTTACTCACGGGGATGACGCTGTTTGAAGCCATCAACCATTCCTTTACGACGCTGTCAACGGGCGGCTATTCGACCTCTGATGGCTCAATGAATCACTTTTCCAAAGGCGCTCATTGGGTAGCAACCGTGTTTATGTTTCTGGGTGGTTTACCATTTTTGCTTTTTGTTATGGCGGGGCGCAAACGTCGCCCCAGCATTTTATTGCAAGACGCTCAGGTGCGCGGCTTTGCCTACTTGTTTTTAGCCGCCAGTTTGATCGTGGCACTTTGGCTCACCTTTCGAGATGGTTACCCATTTATGGATGCGCTGCGCGTCTCGATGTTCAATATCGTTTCGGTTATCACGACCACCGGTTATGGGCTTGAAGACTTCACCGCTTGGGGTGGACTACCAACAACATTGTTTGCGTTTTTAATGATGGCTGGCGCGTGTTCTGGCTCAACAGCCGGTGGGATTAAAATTTTTCGCTTTCAAGTCGCGATGACACTTCTTCATAAGCAGATGATGAAACTCATTCACCCTTCTGGTGTCTTTGTACAGAGATACAACAATCGCCCTGTCAATGATGACATTGTACGCTCAGTGGTGGCGTTTGGTATCACCTTTGTGATTACCATCATCGCCATTGCGGGCGGGCTCAGTGCAATGGGACTTGACCCGACCACCAGCATTTCCGGCGCCATCACAGCGGTGGCTAACGTCGGACCGGGAATGGGGACGGTGATTGGCCCAACCGGGAATTTTGCTCCGCTTCCTGATGCGGCTAAATGGCTATTAAGCTTAGGCATGCTAATGGGAAGATTGGAAATTTTGACGCTATTGGTGCTATTTTTCCCTGCATTTTGGCGCCGTTAAGGATTAAACATGAAAAACTGGATGTTAATTGGATTAATGATGAGCAGCAGCTTGTTTGCTGCCCAAACCGTGACTCTTGAAGATGGACGCCAAGTTCAACTCAATGATGACTTTACTTGGGAATATAAAGTCACTCCGCTAAGCCAAGCTACTGAGCAAGCGGTGAAAAACCCGATTAAGGCAGCGCCAACCATTCCCGTGGCGAATAAACACGTTGGCACCAAACTGACAGTCAACTCCGATAAACCTATCATGCAATTGTCAGATTCAGGGGTCGATATCCTATTGGGGGCAGCGAGTTATCAAGAAGGGGAGCTATGGATTCCGACGTCGTTGACCAACCAAAGCCATCAGGCAGTGATTCTTGTCAGCTTACAGATCACCCTCTCTAATTTACAAGGTGAAGAGCTCAGCCAGCAAACCATCAATATTTGGCAGTCGATCAAGCGCATGGCCGAGACTTACTTGCGTCCACAGCAAGCACAACAAGGCCAAGTGATTCACTTGGAAGTGCCCCAAGCTGAGCAGTATTACTTATCGGCAAAAGTCGTTGAGGTAACCACTCGTTAAATAGGCTCCACAAAGTAATAGATCGCTAAGAAATGACAAGCGCAGCCCGCAAGAACAAAGCCATGCCAGATAGCATGATTAAACGGGATGCGCTCTGCGACATAGAAAACCACCCCTAAGGTGTACACAACACCGCCGACCGCCAGCAGCGTTAACCCGCCGATATTAAGGTGCACAGCGAGCTGATAGATCACCACCAATGATAGCCAGCCCATCAACAGGTAGGTGACTAGAGACAACTTCTCAAATCGATAAATGAATGCCAGCTTCATGATGATGCCAAATAGCGCAATGGACCAAATCACAATCATTAATCCTATCGCCAAGGGCGTTCGTAAACTGACGAGCAGAAAAGGGGTATAACTACCGGCGATCAGTACGTAAATCGCACAATGATCAAAGGTTTTTAATGCCTTTTTAACGCGCTGATGTGGAATTGAATGATAAAGCGTGGATGCCAGAAACAGTAGAACGATACTGCCGCCATAGATGCTCATGCTGGTGATGGTTAATGCATCGGCGTTGTTCTCAACCGCTTTCAGCAAAAGCATTACTAAACCCACAATACCGAGAATCATGCCCAAACCGTGGGTCAAGGCATTGGCAATCTCTTCTTTTACACTGTATTCGCTGGACGAAGGTGCTGACATCATCGCTCCTGTGATTGATTGGGTGCCGATTCTTGGCGAGTATGGCACATTTAGCTTACACGTGTAAGCTAAAGTTTTGTGACCAAGGGCACCAAATCACATTCCACTAAGAGACCTGATCCAAATACGCTACGACTTTTTTTCCAGCTTGATCTCCGCTGTCAGTCAGTGGAATTTCCAGCTCGCGCGTCAGTTTTCCTGTGCCGAGCAAACTGGCTAACATCCCTTTCATACCATCACGATGACGGTCAATTTCAAACCACAATTTAATGTGATCATCATTACGATTAGCAACGATTTCCAGTTCGCGCCACTGCCCATGATATGGGCCCGTGGTCGGCACAAACTCAAATTCTTGAACAAATGGTAAACCAAAGCCATTAACCGCTTCGCACTCAACTTGGCGAATTCGCAGCCCTTGCTCTTCCAACGCGGTAAAAATGCCATCCATGATCGGATCCGGGCGTACAGTTAAGGTATCGATATCAGAAGGATCCGCGGCCAACGCAATATCCAAGCCCGTCTCCAACCATACCTTAGCATCACCAATACTGACAGGGGTATTCCACGGCACATCTAGCTCCACTTCAAAATCACGAGTTTCTCCAGGGTGGATGGTAAAGGAATAGGGGAGCTTCCAACTTGCTAACTCGTGAACTTGATGAGCTCTGCGTGTCGGCATACCACTTGGTCCGCCATCCAACGGTTGGTTATCCCTATTCGCGACCACTTCTTGTACGTAGCGACAGCACAGCCTGACGTTAATATTATCGATTTCTTGCTCGGTCTTACCGCCATAAACATGAATGGTAATATTGACGGTTTTTCCCGGATAGAGGACTTCTTGCTTAAGCACAGAGTCCACTTTGGCAGAACCGATCCCGAAAGTTGCGAGCGTTTTCTTAAAAAGCGACATAAAGACCTCCTTGGAGAAAACTCCATACTAATCGCGGTTGGAGTCTCAACTCAACGACTGTTTGAGGACAATTTCATAAATTGAATTGATTATATATCGATCAATTGTGCAGATGGTGCTAACCTTGTTTCTGATATGCTTGCATATCGGAGTTCCCAAGCAGTTATTAGGATTGGCGCAAGCCAGAGAGCCACCCTTCACTAATAATGAAGCTCAACTCATAGTTGTTTGGGCTGTAACATCGGCAATGGATATGCCTGACCCGTTAGGTTAACAGATGCGACCAACATCCGTCAGGTTCTCGAACACAAATCGCAGTGCAATGCGTCGTCGTAGTGGTTTTGCTGCTTCGCCTGTCGCAAACAAGTCAGCGACACACGCTACTTTAGCTGAGCAGAAAGCCATTGAGGCTGCAACGCCCAAAAAAGTAGTTCAAGCCGCATAATTAAAAGGCGCAGGAGACTGCGCTTTTTTCTTGCCACAACGCTTACCTTCCCCCTACCAATCTGATACTTTAAATGCAAAGACAATACAAATATTGTGGAGAAAGTCATGAAGTGTCATCGTATCGAAGAACTGCTCGAACTACTCGAACCCGAGTGGCATAAAGACCAAGAATTGAATTTAATTGAGTTTGTCGTCAAGTTAGCTCAAGAGGCAGGCTATAAAGGCGCGTTGGAAGAACTCACAGATGACGTCTTAATTTACCATCTAAAAATGCGCAATAGCAACAAAGAGGCGATGATTCCGGGCCTAGCAAAAGACCAAGAAGATGACTTCAAAACCGCGATTCTTAAAGCGCGCGGAATCATCAAGTAAGCTTCCCTGCATCATGGTTTGCTACCACGCCCCGTAAGGGGCGTTTTTATTTGCCCCAAAACAGCCTGACTTTGTTACCAAAGATTGATAGCCGTAAACAAATATCGAGTTTATTGCTTGTATACTTAGTGAGCACAAGTCACCACTAAAATAATAAAATCAAACCTTTGCAATCTTTTAGCCAAAGGTGGGAAGCAATGTCATCGAGCGTAATCAACAGAAATTACGCCAAGCAAGCCTCAGAGGAGCCAGCAATGAGTCAGGATAAGATCGACATCAAAGACGTCACCCCCAAACCCAAGCGCAAAAATATACATAAAAATAGTGGCGATCGATTTAATCCCAGTAATCGTATTTATGTTCGAGAAAGTAAAGGCACCTATCAAAAGCTACGCCGTTACGGCGGCTGGTTTCTTTTAGTTTTATTTGCAGGGCTACCCTGGATTCCCTTTGGCGATCGCCAAGCGATTTTGCTCGATATCGGCCACCAGCAGTTTAATTTCTTTGGTACTACTCTTTATCCACAAGATCTTACCTTGTTGGCTCTGCTGTTCGTTGTCGCCGCGTTTGCTCTGTTTTTTATCACCACCTTTTTAGGACGCGTCTGGTGCGGCTATCTTTGCCCCCAAACGGTTTGGACATTTATGTACATCTGGTTTGAAGAAAAACTAGAAGGAAGTGCAAATAAACGTCGTAAGCAAGATGCAGGAAAATTAACGCCCAACTTAGCACTACGCAAAACCCTCAAGCACATCGCGTGGTGGGCCATTGCTCTTATTACCGGGCTGACCTTTGTCGGCTACTTCGTCCCCATTCGCGATTTGTTCATCAATTTCTTTACGTTAGAGGCCGAATTTTGGCCTCTATTTTGGGTGCTGTTTTTTGCCTTGTGCACATACGGTAATGCGGGATGGATGCGCTCCATTATGTGTATTCATATGTGTCCTTATGCGCGCTTCCAATCCGCGATGTTCGACAAAGACACGTTTATCGTCGGTTACAATACCCAACGCGGCGAACCACGAGGGCCTCGCCCACGTAAAGCCGACCCTAAGTCTCTTGGGCTTGGTGACTGCATTGACTGTGATTTGTGCGTACAAGTTTGCCCAACCGGGATAGATATTCGCGATGGCTTACAATATGAATGCATCAACTGCGGAGCATGTATTGATGCCTGTGATACCACCATGGAGCGTATGGGGTATGAGAAAGGTTTAATCAGTTACACCACTGAACACCAATTATCCGGCAAAAAAACCAACGTATTACGCCCTAAACTGCTCGGTTACGGCGCGGTATTGGTGGTGATGATCGCCCTGTTTTTTACTCAGGTTGCCAGTGTCGATCCTGCAGGGCTAAGTGTGCTTCGCGATCGGAATCAGCTATTTAGAACCAATAATGCTGGTGAAATTGAAAACACTTACACCTTAAAAGTGATCAATAAAACGCAGCAAGTTCAACATTATCAATTATCTGTGAGTGGGTTAGCGGATGCATCTTGGTATGGCAAGCAAACCGTTCAAGTCCAACCTGGCGAAGTTTTAAATTTACCGATGAGTTTGGGTATCGATCCGCAAA
Organism: Vibrio olivae; assembly: GCF_042428525.1. NCBI lineage: Bacteria > Pseudomonadati > Pseudomonadota > Gammaproteobacteria > Vibrionales > Vibrionaceae > Vibrio > Vibrio olivae. The sequence continues at coordinate 55,285 of NZ_JBHMEP010000012.1, read as the reverse complement.
AACTTCCCTCTGCTGTGACTAAAATTCAGTTTATACTGTCGGATAACCAAGACTTTACAATGATGGTCGAAAGTCGATTTATTAAGAAACTCTAATCGCAAACGTCCCTCATTCACAACGGAAAAGGCCTAGCAATAGGTCTTTTTGTTTCTATGCCGACTAATACTGCTTTTCACTTTGATAGCTTGACCCCGGATGTTATGTGGTACGCCCTTGAGAGCATCGGAATTCGTGCTGAATCCGGATTTTTAGCTTTAAATAGCTACGAAAATCGCGTTTATCAATTCGTCGATGAGGAAAGACAGCGTTACGTGGTCAAATTTTATCGACCACAACGCTGGAGCGAACACCAAATTCAAGAAGAGCACGATTTCACTCAAGAATTACTCGAAGCGGATATTCCTGTCGCGCCGCCAATTCAGCGTGATGGTCAAACCTTACATCACTATCAAGGCCACATGTTCGCGCTGTTTGCCAGTGTTGGTGGACGCCAATTTGAAGTTGATAATCTCGAACAACTTGAAGGTGTAGGACGCTTCCTAGGCCGAATGCATAAAGTTGGCAGCCGCACACCGTTTGTTCATCGCCCAACACTGGGGCTAGAAGAGTATCTGTACCAACCGCGTATTTTATTACAAAATTCCGACTTTATTCCGCCTCACCTTGAATCTGCTTTTTTTAATGATTTGGATTTACTTATCGGTGCTTTGGAAAAACAGTGGCCAACCGAACCTCCACAGATGATTCGCCTGCATGGCGATTGTCATCCAGGGAATATTTTGTGGCGAGATGGGCCAATGTTCGTCGACCTAGATGACAGCCGTAACGGCCCGGCAATTCAAGATTTGTGGATGCTACTCAATGGTGATCGCAGTGACAAACTGATGCAGCTGGATATTATTTTGGAGGCATATCAAGAGTTTTGCGATTTTAATCACAACGAATTGAAACTAATTGAACCTTTACGCGGTCTACGAATGGTGCACTATATGGCATGGTTAGCCAAACGATGGCATGATCCTGCCTTTCCCGCGGCGTTCCCTTGGTTCAATGATCCGAAATATTGGGAAAACCAAGTGCTGGCTATTAAAGAACAAATTGCGGCATTAGAAGAATCCCCATTGTCACTCATGCCTCAGTGGTAGTAGGCTATCTAGCAAAACAAAAATCTTATGGAGAAAGAAATGAAAAAACTGTTTGCCCTAGTAACAACGCTTTTGCTGAGCTTGACGGTTCATGCAGCCCAATTTAAAGAAGGTGAACACTTCCGTGTCCTAGATGGCTTGGAACAAACAAAAACGCCAACAGTCACTGAGTTTTTCTCATTTTACTGCCCGCACTGTAATAACTTTGAGCCAATCATCCAGCAGTTAAAACAAAACCTGCCTGACAACGCAAAATTCCAGAAGAACCACGTGTCTTTTATGGGTGGCAGCATGGGTAAATCGATGAGTAAAGCCTACGCGACAATGGTTGCACTCAATATCGAAGACCAAATGATTCCGGTGATGTTCAATCGCATCCACAATCTACGCCAACCGCCAAAGAATGATGAAGAATTGCGTCAAATCTTCCTTGATGAAGGTGTCGATGCGAAAAAATTTGACGCGGCCTTCAATGGCTTTGCCGTCGACTCCATGGTACGTCGCTTTGATAAGCAGTTCCAAGATGCCGGTTTACAAGGCGTGCCAAGCGTTATCGTTAACAATAAGTACCTAGTCCAAGCTCAGACATTAAAAACCATGGAAGAGTACTTTGATTTGATTAACTTCTTGTTGAAAAAATAAAACGTATTCAAGCTTAAAGTAAGAAGGAGCCACAAGGCTCCTTTTTTATTTACCGCGCTGTTGTTCAAAATCTCGGTGAACTTGCTGCAAACGCTGATCCTTTTGTTGCCAAATGGCATCCAGCCACAGCCGAAACTGGCGCTTAAATTGTTTATCTTCAAAGTAGTCACCTTGCAGTTCAGCATTCAAAGGGCGGTGTTGAATATCGACGACAATGGTATCCATTCTTCCCATTAACATATCGCGAAACGGTTTTTGCCGATTACCTGGATAAGCCACTGTGACATCCAAAATGCCATCAAACTGCTCACCCATCGCCGCCAAAGTATAAGCGATGCCACCTGATTTTGGTGCCAGTAAGTGTTGATAGCACGAGCCACTCTTTTGATGTTTTTCAGTGGTAAAACGCGTGCCTTCCACATAATTCACGACCGTCGTTGGCTGCTGAATAAACTTCTCACAAGAACGGCGAGTGGTCGCCAAATCTTGCCCACGTCTTTCAGGGTGACGAAGTAAATACGCTCGTGAATAGCGACGCATAAATGGCATATCCAGAGCCCAACAAGCCATGCCAATGAATGGCACATAGATCAATTGCTGTTTAAGAAAAAATTTCGGCATTGGAATCCGGTCTTTAAACACACAACATAACACCACAATGTCAGTCCAACTTAGATGGTTACTGATCAACAAATACCACGATTTCTTGCTTAACCCTTCAGTGCCAGAGACTTGCCAATCAACATTATTAGAAAATTTTAGAATCCAAGCGTTGATTGTCATCCATAACCACATGATATAGTTAGCGAGGGTTGTCATCCACAAACTAATTTTATCATGAGGTAACAGCGCTTTGATGATCGCCAAAAGACTAATGGCGAAAGAGCACAGCGCACAATTAAGTACCACCAGCAACACATTTATAATCAATATCAGGGAAGGCAACATAAATACAATATGGAGTTCGGATAATAAACAGCCCGCATTATACAAATGAATTCATTGTTTGGAATGACGACTGTTCACATCGAACCTCACATCAAAAGGAACAACATAATGCAACAGCGCTATTTATGGTTATTACTGACTATTTGCTCGGCCCCAAGTTGGGCAAAATTGGCAGAGCATGGCGGTCTTAGTGGGGAAATATCCGTCGTCGCTGGATTCAGCGAAAATAAATCGCATGTCAGTACCAGTAACAACCCGGTATTAACGGACCTCAACCAATCGACCGAAAGTGATGACAGCAGCTTTGTCGCTCCACTCGGTAACCTCAAATACACTTTTGGCCGAGGCTTAAACCAACAAGTCTATATCGGTACCTCTCGTTCCGATGTTGCTGTCGGAACACTGGCCGCAGAGATTGGCTACAAAGAAGCGTTTAGAAATGGCATGGAAATCGATGTCTCTTACCTACCCACAATTATGGATGGTGAAGAGTGGTCAGATCCCTTTGTTACGGGGCGTAAACGCGATAAAACCGATGTCGATGGTAACGCTTTCCGTTTACGCGCTAACAACATTCTCGGCTCCATTTTTTCTATCGACAGTGCGTACATTCAACGAGACATTGAGAGTGAGCACTCAGGCGAGGCATTAGGTCTAAGCCCGTCTCAACGCGACCAGCTTGATCGCAATCGCTCCAGTGTCTATGTCAAAACCAGTGCTCGTCTGAGGCTGCCAACGCAAACCATGGTCACGCCATCATTTATCTATATCGACTCCTCGGCGGATGGCGATGCGATGTCTTATGAGTCCTACGGTGGTGAACTTTCCGTATTTCAATTCTTAAACCGCCAAAGCCTTGCTATCACGTTGGGTTACGCAACACGTGACTATGACCAGAGCCACCCAGTCTTTTCCAAAACCCGTTCAGATGACACGCTAAAGTTATTCTTGGCCTACGAATATCAAATCGGTCAACAGTGGTCACTGATTTCACTTGCGGGTTATAACTCCACAGATTCCAACATTGAGTATTACGACCAGAGCAATTACATGGTCAGTGTTGGTGCCAACTACAAGTTTTAAGCCTATACCGCTTGCGCCGTTAATTGCCGGAGTAAGCGGTCCATCGATCGATAGCCCAAGGCTTCTGCTAAATGTGACTTGTTAATCTCTGCCTCACCCGCTAAATCGGCAATCGTCCGCGCGACTTTGATAATTCGGTGATACGCCCGAACGGACAAACCCAATTGATGTAAAGCACTCTCTAAAAAGCGAGCATCTTCCTGAGTTAGGCGGCAGTGACGCTCTATTTCTTGACTGGTAAGCAAAGCGTTCACTTTTCCTGCTCGAGTCTGCATAACGGCTCGAGCTGCCAATACCCGTTGTTTAACACTGAGTGTCGTCTCCCCTCGATCGCCACCTTGTGCCAGTGTTCCTTGAGGAAGCGCTGGTATCTCCAGTGACATGTCAAAACGATCGAGCAACGGACCGGATAACCTCCCTAAATAGCGCAAAATGGCTTGAGGATTGGTTCTGGCTTGATTACCTTCGTAATACCCCGTTGGGCTTGGATTCAATGCACCGATAAGTTGAAAGCGGGCAGGAAAGCGTGTTTTTCCCTGAGCGCGAGAAATAATGATCTCTCCAGACTCCAAGGGTTCACGCAGCGAATCCAATACCTTTCGTTCAAACTCCGGCATTTCATCAAGAAACAGCAATCCATTGTGAGCCAGTGAAATCTCTCCCGGCCTAGGAACACTGCCACCACCGACCAGAGCCGCCATTGAACTTGAATGATGAGGCGCGCGAAAGGGACGCTGTTTCCAATTATGTGCATTAATGTCTTGCTGAATCAACGACGCGACCGCGGCGGTTTCCAGTGCTTCTTGCTCATTCATTTCCGGTAACAGATCGCACAACCGCGAAGCGAGCATCGTCTTGCCCGTCCCCGGTGGGCCTAAAAATAGTAAATTGTGCGCGCCAGCTGCAGCAATCTCTAATGCTCGCTTGCCTTGCTGTTGACCAATGATGTCTTGAAGATCCCGGGTTAATCGCGCGCTTTGTGGTGGCTTTGAGCTGTGGTTGAGCCCAAGAACCTGCTGGCCACACAGCGCACTGCATACCTCAAGTAGAGATTGCGCTGACTGGTGACGATCTTTACCGACCAAAGCAGCTTGATCACCATTATCATGCGGTACCACCAATAAACGTTTGACACGCTGCGCCGCCAACGCCGCAGGCAATACGCCTTTTACAGCGCGAAGTTCTCCAGATAGGGCTAACTCACCCACAAATTCCATATCAGCAATTAACGAATCCGGCACCTGTTGTGACGCGACTAAAATGCCCAAGGCGATAGGTAAATCAAAACGGCCGCCTTCTTTGGGGAGATCCGCCGGTGCAAGATTGACCGTAATCCGTTTTGCGGGAAATTCAAATTGAGAGTTAATGATGGCACTTCGCACACGATCACGTGATTCTTTGACCGTGGTTTCCGGTAATCCCACCAGAGTAAAGCCAGGCATACCATTGCTAATATGAACTTCAACCGTGACGGGGGGCGCTTCAACCCCCACACTGGCACGGCTATAGATAATCGATAATCCCATCAAGCGGCTCTCTCATAGACAAAAATGGTCGTCGTACGACGATAAAATACGACTTGTTATCGCTATGTTGCCTGTCGTAGCGTTGAAAGAATCTGAAAAAAGAATGAGTTTTTGCTTGTCAGATAACAGAATTGTGTGATACCACTAGAGACGCAAACAAAATCGTATCAAATTTACGCACCATGTCCGGTTTATAAACAAAACGGGTGACGTAAAAAAATAAAATAAGTCGAAGAAATTAAGATGAACTTCTCTTTCCGCCTAAACGCACTGATTCTCCTGATTGTCGTGGTCATTATTGACACCACGCGGGGGCTTGTGGGCGAAAGATAACCACTGAATCACACAGAAACCCCCGCACTGAAAAGTCCGGGGGTTTTTTTACAATTCAGCCCAACAAAGAAGCTTATCTTGATTGCACAATAATCAAGTCTGACAGGAATAATGGGAGCGCACATGACGTGCAACACACAACATCGCACTAAGCGAACAACGGGAGGTTACGATGACTGGCGCTGAATTAGTCGTAGCTGCATTGCATCAGCAAGGGGTTAAGCAAATTTTTGGCTACCCAGGTGGCGCGATAATGCCCATCTATGATGCACTTTATGATGGCGGGGTAGAACATATCCTTTGTCGCCATGAACAAGGTGCCGCGATGGCCGCGATTGGTAAGGCAAGAGCCAGTCAAGACGTCGCAGTATGTATGGCCACTTCAGGGCCTGGCGCAACTAACCTCGTCACCGGTCTTGCCGACGCTCTACTCGATTCAATCCCTATCGTCGCGATTACTGGACAAGTCGCCAGTTCGCATATCGGCACCGATGCTTTCCAAGAAATGGATGTGATCGGTATGTCTCTCTCTTGTACCAAACATAGCTACCTCGTTACCGACATCGATGAACTGGCTCCGACACTTGCTGAAGCATTTGAAGTCGCCAAAACCGGACGACCAGGACCTGTTGTGGTGGATATCGCAAAAGATGTTCAGCTCGCGACTGCTCCAGAAAGTACGCTCCCAAGCTTTACTCCGGTCAATGACCAGCCTGTTGTCAGCCAACAAGAAATTGCCAAAGCACAAGACCTCCTTGCCAACAGCGAACGACCTGTACTCTACGTTGGCGGCGGCGTTCAACTGTCTAAAGCCACTGACTGCGTGCGTGAGTTTTTGCGTTTAAACCCAATGCCGGCAGTTAGCACACTTAAAGGGCTTGGTACCATTGAGCGCCATGACCCGCACTATCTTGGTATGCTGGGAATGCACGGCACCAAAGCGGCGAACTTGGTGGTTCAAGAGAGTGATTTATTGTTGGTGGTTGGTGCGCGTTTTGATGACCGAGTCACGGGTAAACTTGATACCTTCGCCCCTCACGCAAAAGTGATCCATATTGATATCGACGCGGCAGAAATTCATAAATTGCGCCGTGCCAACGCTCCGCTTCGCGGCGATATCAAAGCGGTTCTCCCTCACTTGGAATTAACCCAAGATATCTCATCGTGGGTGAAACACAGCGAAAGCCTCCGTGACGGCTTCAAGTGGCGTTATGACCATCCTGGTGAGCTGATTTACGCACCATTATTGTTGAAACAGCTTTCGGATATGATGCCTGACTCAACCATGGTATCCACCGATGTTGGTCAGCACCAAATGTGGGCAGCGCAGCATATTCAGCCGCGCGATCCACAAAACTTCATCACCTCAGCCGGTCTCGGCACCATGGGCTTTGGCTTACCTGCCGCCCTGGGAGCAGCCGTTGCTCGCCCGCAAGACCAATCAGTGCTGATCACTGGTGATGGTTCATTTATGATGAACATTCAAGAACTTGGCACTCTTAAGCGTCGCCAAATCCCGGTAAAAATTGTTCTGCTCAATAACCAGCGTCTCGGCATGGTTCGTCAATGGCAATCGCTGTTCTTTGACGGTCGCCACAGCGAGACTATTCTTGATGACAACCCTGATTTTGTCATGCTGGCTAAAGCCTTTGATATCCCGGGCAAGACCATCACGCGTAAAGAAGAAGTGGAGCCAGCTCTGCAAGAAATGCTTGCCAGCGAAACCTCTTACTTATTGCACGTATTGATCGATGAAGAAGAGAACGTTTGGCCTTTGGTTCCACCAGGCGCGTCAAACAGTGATATGCTGGAGAACACCTAACATGCAAAGATATTTACTCGACATCAAAGCCGATGATAAACCAGTACTTTTGGAGCGTGTTCTTCGCGTGATTCGCCATCGAGGCTTCATCATCAAACAGGTCGCCGCAACACAAAATCATGAAAGCAAAGTCGCCAGCGTTGAAATTATCGTCGACAGTGACCGACCGATTACTTTCATTACCAATCAAATTGAAAAATTGTGGGATGTACGCAGTGTTGACGTCATAAAAATCGCCAATGACGAACTCCCCAACAACAACCTACAACAACAAGTTTATGCATAAGGAAGACAAACATGGCAACGAAAACAGCAGATTACATATGGTTTAACGGGGAAATGGTTCCATGGGCAGAGGCGAACGTTCACGTCTTAACCCACTCAATGCACTACGGAACCTCAGTGTTTGAAGGCGTGCGCTGCTACAACACCCCGAAAGGCCCAATTGTTTTCCGTCATCGTGAGCACACACAACGTTTATTAGATTCTGCAAAAATTTACCGCTTCCCAATTCCGTACACGGCGGAAGAAATTATGGAAGCAACACGTGAAACACTGCGCCAGAACAAACTGGAAAGTGCGTATATTCGTCCACTTGGCTTTGTGGGTAACGTTGGCTTGGGCGTTTGTCCTCCCGTTGATACTGAAATGGACCTGATTATTGCCGCTTTCCCTTGGGGAGCTTATCTCGGTGAAGAAGCCCTAGAGCAAGGTGTCGATGCGATGATTTCAAGCTGGAATCGCATGGCGCCAAATACCGTACCAACAGCCGCTAAAGCAGGGGGTAACTACTTGTCTTCATTGCTAATTGGTGGTGAAGCTCGTCGTAACGGTTACGATGAAGGTATTGCATTAAGTGTTGATGGCTACCTATCTGAAGGCGCTGGTGAGAATATCTTCGTCATTAAAGACGGTGTACTCCTTACGCCACCAACTACCAATTCCATCCTGCCAGGCATCACTCGTGACACCATTATGACGCTTGCGCGTGACATGGGTTATGAAGTACGCGAAACCAATATTGCTCGTGAAGCACTCTATCTTGCCGATGAGATTTTCATGACAGGTACGGCAGCGGAAATCGTCCCAGTGCGTAGTGTTGATAAAAGCGAGATCGGCTCAGGCAAATGTGGCCTTGTGACCAAAGCGATGCAAACCGCTTACTTCGGTCTATTTAATGGCACCACTGAAGATAAGTGGGGCTGGCTAGATTACGTTTATCCAGCCGAGAAATAACAATCCAAGGAGTAGGGAAATGCCAAAATATCGTTCAGCAACAACCACTCACGGACGTAATATGGCTGGTGCGCGCGCTTTATGGCGCGCCACTGGCGTAAAAGATGAAGATTTCGGTAAACCGATTATTGCTGTCGTCAACTCGTTCACTCAATTTGTCCCTGGTCACGTACACCTTAAAGACTTGGGCCAATTAGTGGCACAAGAGATTGAACAAGCTGGGGGTATCGCTAAAGAATTTAATACCATCGCGGTCGATGATGGGATTGCAATGGGGCACGGCGGTATGCTGTACTCGCTGCCATCTCGCGAGCTCATTGCCGATTCCGTTGAATATATGGTTAACGCGCACTGTGCTGATGCCATGGTGTGCATCTCCAACTGTGACAAAATCACACCAGGAATGCTGATGGCTGCGATGCGCATTAACATTCCGGTAATTTTTGTTTCTGGCGGCCCAATGGAAGCCGGTAAAACCAAACTTTCTGACCAAATCATTAAACTTGATTTAGTCGATGCCATGATTCAAGGCGCCGATCCCAAAGTATCAGACGAACAAAGTGAGCAAATCGAACGCTCAGCGTGCCCTACTTGTGGCTCGTGTTCAGGGATGTTTACTGCCAACTCAATGAACTGTTTAACAGAAGCACTTGGTTTGTCTCAACCTGGTAACGGTTCGATGCTGGCGACCCATGCTGACCGAAGAGATCTGTTCGTTAATGCTGGTAAGCGTATCGTTGAACTGACCAAACGCTACTATGAGCAAGACGATGACACCGCTCTACCACGTAATATCGCAACCAAAGAAGCCTTTGAAAATGCCATGGCGCTGGATATAGCCATGGGCGGTTCAACCAACACAGTGCTGCACTTACTTGCCGCTGCGCAAGAAGGGGATGTGTCATTTGATATGACAGACATTGACCGTATGTCACGTCAAATTCCGCATCTATGTAAAGTCGCACCATCGACTCAAAAATACCACATGGAAGATGTCCATCGAGCCGGCGGTGTGATTGGTATTCTTGGTGAGCTTGACCGTGCTGGTCTTCTCAACCATCAAGCCAAAACGGTACTCGGCCTTAATTGGCGTGAACAGTTAGCACAATACGACATCATGCAGACCGAATCGCAAGAAGTGAAAGACTTCTATCGCGCAGGTCCTGCAGGTATTCGCACCACTCAGGCATTCTCACAAGATTGCCGCTGGGATACGCTGGATGATGATCGTCAAGGGGGCTGTATTCGCACTAAAGAGCACGCATTTAGCCAAGACGGTGGCCTAGCGGTACTGCGTGGTAATATTGCACTTGATGGCTGTATCGTTAAAACCGCAGGGGTTGATGAAAGTATTCTTAAATTCCAAGGCCCGGCGGTGGTATTTGAAAGCCAAGAAGATGCCGTTGAAGGTATTTTAGGTGGAAAAGTTAAAGCAGGCGATGTGGTCGTTATTCGCTATGAAGGTCCAAAAGGCGGACCAGGCATGCAAGAGATGCTGTACCCAACAACCTACCTAAAATCAATGGGACTGGGTAAAGAGTGTGCTCTTTTGACGGACGGTCGTTTCTCTGGTGGTACATCAGGATTATCGATTGGTCACGCGTCTCCGGAAGCCGCAAATGGCGGGGCGATTGGTCTAGTTAAAAATGGCGATATCATCGCAATTGACATTCCAAACCGCAGCATTGAACTCAATGTGTCTGAACAAGAAATGAGTGAGCGCCGCGCGCAGCAAGACAGACTGGGCTGGAAACCAGTTGATCGTCAACGTGAAGTCTCTTTTGCCCTTAAAGCTTATGCCAGCATGGCCACCAGCGCCGACAAAGGGGCTGTAAGAGATAAATCTAAGCTAGAGGACTAGCAACATGAGCGAAGAACAATCAGGGAGTGAACAGCCAACTGGCGCAGATTATCTGCGCCAAATCCTTCGCGCTCCAATCTATGAAGTCACCAGTGTCACCCCACTGCAAGTCATGCCAAGACTGTCGGAACGGATTGGCAACCACGTACAATTAAAACGTGAAGATCGCCAACCTGTGCACTCATTCAAATTGCGCGGGGCCTACAACATGGTGTCGAACCTGACTCAAGCACAGAAACAGGCCGGCGTTATCGCTGCGTCTGCAGGTAACCATGCACAAGGCATGGCGCTATCAGGCACCAAACTCGGCATTCCAACGACGATCGTGATGCCCAAAACAACACCCGATATCAAAGTCGACGCGGTGCGCGGCTTTGGTGGTGAAGTGGTACTGCACGGCAGCAATTTTGATGAAGCCAAAGCAGAAGCTGAACGCCTATCAGCCGAATACGGCTACACCTTTGTCCCGCCATTTGATCATCCGTTAGTGATCGCCGGGCAGGGGACAATTGGTATGGAAATGCTGCAGCAAAACGGCCACTTAAACTACATTTTTGTGCCGGTTGGCGGCGGTGGTTTAGCGGCTGGAGTGGCAGTGCTGATTAAACAGTTGATGCCTGAAGTACAAGTGATTGCTGTTGAACCGGAAGATTCCGCATGTTTAAAAGCCGCTCTCGATGCTGGTGAGCCAGTAGTGTTAGATCAAGTCAGCATGTTTGCTGATGGCGTAGCCGTCAAGCGCATTGGTGACGAAACCTTCCGTTTATGCCAAAAATACCTTGATGGCCACATCTGCGTCTCCAGTGATGAAATTTGCGCAGCTGTTAAAGATATCTTTGAGGACACTCGTGCGATTGCCGAGCCATCTGGCGCCCTTGCACTCGCGGGTTTGAAAAAATACGCGGAGCAAGAAAAGCTGCAAGGTCAAAACCTCGCAACGGTTTTATCAGGTGCCAACACCAATTTCCACGGATTACGTTATGTCTCGGAGCGCTGTGAATTAGGTGAAAAACGCGAAGGGTTGTTAGCGGTAACCATTCCTGAACGCCAAGGTGCATTTCTTGAGTTTTGTAACCTTATCGGCGGACGCGCGGTCACCGAGTTTAACTATCGTTACAGCGATGATGAACTGGCGAATATTTTCGTTGGTGTTCGTTTGCAAAATGGCCAACAAGACCTCGATAGTATTATCAGTGACTTGCGTGAAGGCGGTTATCCCGTGGTTGATTTGTCCGAGGATGAAATGGCCAAGCAGCATATTCGTTACATGATTGGTGGCAAACCCTCAAAACCAATGCAAGAGCGCTTATATAGTTTTGAATTCCCAGAATATCCTGGCGCGTTAATGCGGTTTTTGAATGTATTGACCACTCACTGGAATATCAGCTTATTCAACTATCGGAATCACGGCGCGGATTACGGTCGCGTGTTGTGTGCTTTTGAATTGGATGAATCCGATCTTGGTGAATTTACTGCGCATTTGCGTGAATTGGATTACCAATATAAGGATGAATCGGCGAATCCTGCTTACCGTTTCTTCCTCTCCAAATAAGCTCGTTGGCCTTGCCAACCACCCGTGAATTCAAGCCATCCATTCGGATGGCTTTTTTGTCACTAATACAACAAGCAGTAGAGATAGATAAATAACAGACAAAAAAATCCCGCCTTTCAGCGGGGAAGCCCAAGAAAATTGGAGAAGATTGTTATGTACTATTCGACGTCGTGTTGTGACTCTGTATGGGTTAAGGTTCTTGCTCTTCTGACATTTCAGACCAGCAAAAGACCTCAAGCCAAATTCCAACTATCGTTGCCGCCATGCCGACCAGAGGCAAAAACGACCATCCAGATGCTGGGACAACAAATAAAGCGCCAAAACATACCAGACACAACACAGAATAAATGGTTAATCTATCAAGTACGGTTAACATCAGCGGCACCTCATATGTTGCTAACTTGTTAAATAATTTAAAACAAAATGTTCTATTTGCCAAGGGTTATTGAATATTTTTTCCTCAGCAGTATGATCGCGATCTTATCTCAAGCATGAAAAGAAGTGATTATGACGTTTAACCCCAATTCAGCGAATCAAGTGTTAGCCGCAGAAGGTCTGCGCTGCCCAGAGCCAGTGATGATGGTCAGAAAGACAATTCGTACGATGAAAAGTGGTGAAACTTTACTGATCACCGCTGATGATCCATCCACCACACGCGACATTCCAAGCTTCTGTCGCTTTATGGATCATCAATTGGTCGCTTCGCAGACCGAAACGCTGCCATACCAGTATTTGATCAAAAAAGGCCTCGACTGACCGCTAATACCTGTTCGTCATTACCTTATAAAAAAGGCTGCCAAATCGGCAGCCTTTTTTTATTGTTCATGCATTTTATTCAATTCCTGCCGCACTTGGTTCACTTGCTTTTGCAATGAACGAAGCTCCTCATGCATCGGAATGATATGCGCAACGCGAATCCAGGATTCAACAGTAAGACCAGTTAAAATCAATGCACCAGCCACCATAGGTAACCACATATCCGTTAATGCCATACCCAGTAAGGTTAAGGCCAAACCAAATGTAAACAGATAACTTTGACTCTTAGGGGTCATCCCCATATAACGTGTCAGCATAGTTGTCTCCTCTATCGCTGCGCCTTACACAGTGATTTTACTATGACAAGCATGACACAAATACGGCAAATATCACGCTACGTTATTTAACTGCCACTCACGGTCGATATCATTACTTGAATTCGCGAAGCGCCTCACGCATACATCACACTGGCTATCGCCAACCCAACAAACAGCAACGAGGTAATGCGGCGAATCCATGTTAACGGCAATTTATCTGCAGATAATTTACCAATCACAACCACAGGCACATTGGCAAGTAACATACCGATGGTGGTTCCCACCACGACCCACATCAAGGCATCGGCATAGCGCGCACCCAAAATCGAAGTGGCAATTTGGGTTTTATCGCCAATTTCAGCAATAAAGAACGCGACAAAACTGGCAATAAATGGGCTACGTCCTGTACTGCACGATTCATCATCTAGTTTATCCGGTACTAAAACCCAAGCGGCCACTGCCAGAAAGCTTGCAGCAACAACCCACTTAAGAATATCCGGTGAAATGTAATCGGCGACAACCACACCCAACCAAGCGGCGAGCGCATGATTTAAGATAGTGGCGAAAAAGATAGCGGCAATGATCGGCACCGGTTTTCGGTAGCAACTCGCCAGAAGTAACGATAAAAGTTGAGTTTTATCCCCAATTTCCGCCAAAGCAACGGTTGAGATAGAAACAGCTAAAACGCTCACGACATACTCAAATGGGGGCAGGGATTATAGTAATAACCATAGATAAACGTCGCCCCCACCCCGGTTCGCGATGCTTATCTAAGGTCTTGCCAAACTCACCGAAAGGTTGGTGATGAGTCTCTAGCGCCATGGTGATTGGGCACCAATTATGTTGACGAAAGAACTTATTCAGCGATGCTCAATAAGTAGGCTACTCCCCAAAGACAGGCGTCATTCTAATCAGCCAGCTTTGAAAGCTCAAGCGAAAATGCAGCGAAAAAATAGCTGACAAGGGAAAACAGTCATTAAAGGTAATAAATTCCCTTAAAAGGAATATTTGACTATCAATTAAACAAGATTAGCCCTACTCCCAAGAGGAATATCTCGGTATACTTGATCGTTATTTTTTCTCCATTCACAAAAAAGAATCGCGCGAACCTGACTATGCAAAAATACGATATCAAAACCTTTCAGGGTATGATCCTCGCGCTGCAGGATTATTGGGCCCAACAAGGCTGTACCGTTGTTCAACCTCTAGACATGGAAGTAGGTGCAGGCACTTCTCACCCAATGACCTGTTTACGCGCTATTGGCCCAGAGCCAATTGCAGCGGCTTACGTTCAGCCATCTCGTCGACCTACTGATGGTCGTTACGGCGAAAACCCAAACCGTTTGCAGCACTACTACCAATTCCAGGTCATCATCAAACCATCACCTGACAACATTCAAGAACTTTACCTAGGTTCTTTGCAGGTGTTGGGTATTGACCCGAAAGTTCACGATATTCGCTTCGTGGAAGATAACTGGGAAAACCCAACACTCGGCGCATGGGGTCTTGGCTGGGAAGTATGGCTGAACGGTATGGAAGTCACCCAGTTTACCTACTTCCAGCAAGTGGGTGGCTTAGAGTGTAAGCCCGTGACCGGTGAGATCACATATGGTATCGAACGCTTAGCCATGTATATCCAAGGTGTCGATTCTGTTTATGACTTGGTTTGGACTGATGGTCCACTGGGCAAAGTCACCTACGGTGATATTTTCCACCAAAATGAAGTCGAACAGTCAACTTACAACTTTGAACATGCCGATGTCGATTTCTTGTTCACTTTCTTTGACCAGTGTGAGAAAGAGTGTCAGAAACTTCTTGAGCTTGAAAAACCACTGCCACTGCCAGCCTACGAACGCATTCTAAAAGCAGGCCATGCCTTTAACTTACTTGATGCACGTAAAGCGATTTCAGTGACCGAACGTCAACGTTACATTCTGCGTATCCGTAACCTGACTAAAGCAGTTGCAGAAGCGTATTACGCATCACGTGAAGCACTTGGCTTCCCAATGTGTAAAAAGCCACAAGACAAGGCATAAGGGAGAACAAGGAATCATGGCAAAAGAATTTCTGATTGAACTGGGTACTGAAGAACTACCACCAACACAGCTGCGTACACTTGCTCAAGCATTTGCCGACAACTTTGCTTCAGAGCTCAAAGCCGCAGACTTGGAGCATGAAGGCATCAAGTGGTATGCCGCTCCACGTCGTTTAGCGCTAAAAGTCGCGAATCTGGCCGATGGCCAAGCTGATAAAATCGTTGAAAAACGTGGACCAGCTATTGCGGTTGCCTTTGACGAAGACGGTAATCCGACTAAAGCGGCACAAGGTTGGGCACGTGGTAATGGTATTACCGTTGAACAAGCAGACCGCCTTGTCACTGACAAAGGTGAGTGGCTTCTTTTCAAACAAGAAGTAAAAGGGCAAGACGCCAAACAAGTCGTCGTTGATCTGGCCGCTAAAGCCTTGGCGAATCTGCCTATCGCGAAACCAATGCGTTGGGGTGATAAAGAAACTCAATTTATTCGTCCGGTAAAAACGCTGACGATTTTATTTGGTGATGAACTGATCGAAGGCGAGATTCTGGGTGTGCAATCAGCTCGAACCATTCGTGGCCATCGCTTTATGGGTGAGCAAGAGTTTACCATCGATTCAGCACAGCAATATCCAGAGATCCTAGAGCAGCGCGGTAAAGTCATGGCTGACTATGACAAACGTAAAGCCATCATTATTGCTGACGCACAAAAAGCGGCAGCTGCCGTGGGTGGTCAAGCGGATCTCGAAGATGACTTAGTCGAAGAGGTCGCGTCATTAGTTGAATGGCCAGTCGTACTGACAGCGAAATTCGAAGAAGAATTTTTGAAAGTACCCGCTGAAGCTTTGGTGTACACCATGAAAGGGGACCAAAAATATTTCCCTGTTTATGATGACAACAAGAAACTGCTACCTAACTTTATCTTCGTGTCTAACATTGAGTCGCTAGAACCACGCCATGTCATTGAAGGGAATGAGAAAGTTGTCCGTCCACGCTTGGCCGATGCAGAATTTTTCTTCAATACTGACCGCAAGCGTCCGCTGATTGATCGCCTTTCAGAGCTGGATAACGCCATCTTCCAAAAACAACTGGGCACCATCAAAGATAAAACTGATCGTATCACCGAGTTAGCTGGTTATATCGCCGAGCAGATTGGTGCGGATGTGGACTTATCTAAACGTGCAGGTCTACTGGCCAAATGTGACCTCATGACCTCAATGGTATTTGAATTCACCGATACTCAAGGTGTAATGGGCATGCACTATGCCCGTCATGACGGCGAAAACGAACAGGTTGCACTAGCGCTAAACGAGCAATACATGCCACGTTTCGCCGGTGATGACCTACCATCTGATGGTGTGTCAACCGCCGTTGCGATGGCCGATAAGCTAGACACCATCGTGGGTATTTTTGGCATTGGTCAAGCCCCGAAAGGGTCTGACCCATTTGCTCTACGCCGTGCATCACTTGGTGTGCTCCGCATTATCGTCGAATACGGTTACAACCTTGATTTAACGGATCTTATCGCTAAAGCAAAATCACTGTTTGGTGATCGCCTAACCAATGACAAGGTTGAAAGTGATGTGGTTGAGTTTATGCTAGGTCGTTTCCGCGCTTGGTATCAAGACGAAGGCTTTAGCGTTGATGTGATTCAAGCGGTATTGGCTCGTCATCCAACCAAACCTGCAGACTTTGACCAACGCGTTAAAGCAGTTTCTCACTTCCGTGAATTGGAAGCAGCTGAATCTCTTGCTGCTGCCAACAAACGTGTTGGTAACATTCTGGCGAAATTTGACGGCGAATTATCTGCAGACATTGACTTGGCACTGCTCCAAGAAGACGCAGAAAAAGCCCTCGCAGAAAACGTCGAAGTGATGACAGAGGCTCTTGAACCTGCTTTTGCTACCGGTAACTATCAACAAGCTCTGAGTAAACTCGCGGATCTGCGCGAACCTGTGGATGCTTTCTTTGATAATGTGATGGTGATGGCAGATGATGAAGCATTGAAGAAAAACCGCCTCACGCTGCTGAATAACCTACGCAACTTGTTCCTACAAATCGCCGATATTTCTCTACTTCAGAAATAATCTCGCGTTTTAAACGGTCCTCAAAGCCCAACTCATCGGAGTTGGGCTTTGTTTTATGCCTGCACCGAATTTGTGCTTTGCCTCACTCCGATAATTCGGTAAGGTCAAAGCAGATAATAACTATGGCTCAATCGCCCTCAATAAAGCGCTCACAACCCAATTAGGTAAAATCATGCAGTTCTCTAAGTTTGGTGAAAAATTCAATCAGTATTCCGGTATCACCCAGTTAATGGATGACCTTAATGATGGTCTTCGAACTCCCGGAGCTATCATGCTTGGAGGTGGTAACCCAGCCGCCATTCCCGCTATGCTCGATTATTTCACTCAAGCCAGCAAGCAACTGCTTGCCAACGGACAACTGATTGCCGCACTTGCCAACTATGACGGACCGCAAGGCAAAGATGCGTTTATCACCGCCTTAGCAGATCTGCTAAAAAAGACTTACGGTTGGGATATATCAAGTAAAAACATTAGCTTAACTAATGGCAGCCAAAGTGGATTCTTCTACTTATTCAATCTGTTAGCGGGCACACAACCCGATGGTACGCATAAGAAAATACTTCTACCACTGGCCCCAGAATACATTGGCTATGGCGATGCCGGGATCGATGAAGATATTTTTGTCTCTTACCATCCAGAAATCGAATTGCTTGATGAGCGTCAGTTCAAGTACCACGTCGACTTTGAGCAGATAAAGATTGATGACAGTGTGGCCGCCATCTGCGCTTCACGTCCAACCAATCCGACAGGGAATGTACTCACCGATGAAGAAGTGCGTAAATTGGATGAATTGGCACGCGCCAATAATATTCCTTTGCTGATCGACAATGCCTATGGCGTTCCTTTTCCTAATATTATTTTTGAAGACGTCGAGCCGTTTTGGAATGACAACACGATTTTATGTATGAGCCTGTCGAAGCTGGGGTTACCTGGCGTTCGCTGTGGGATTGTGATTGCCAATGAAGAGGTAACACAAGCGCTCAGTAATATGAATGGTATTATCAGCCTAGCGCCCGGTAGCGTGGGCCCAGCGCTTGCAAACCATATGATAGAGCAGGGCGACTTACTCACACTGAGCAGCGAGGTGATCAAGCCTTTCTACCAGCAGAAATCGCAGCGCGCAGTGCAACTGTTGCAAACCGCCATTGATGACCCACGGTTTCGAATCCATAAACCAGAAGGCGCCATCTTCTTGTGGCTGTGGTTTGATGAATTGCCGATTACAACCATGGAACTCTACAAGCGCCTTAAAGCACGTGGCGTGTTAATTGTTCCTGGTGAATATTTCTTTATTGGTCAAAAAGACGAGTGGGAGCATGCACATCAATGTTTGCGAATGAACTACGTTCAAGACGATGACATGATGCAAAAAGGGATTGCGATCATCGCTGAAGAAGTGAAAAAAGCCTATCAACAAGGTAAG
The DNA here is from genome assembly GCF_042428525.1 of Vibrio olivae. Classification (NCBI taxonomy): domain Bacteria; kingdom Pseudomonadati; phylum Pseudomonadota; class Gammaproteobacteria; order Vibrionales; family Vibrionaceae; genus Vibrio; species Vibrio olivae. Next base: position 36,522 of record NZ_JBHMEP010000012.1, on the reverse strand, counting down.
TGAAAATAAAAATCACAGACAGAATAAAAAAGAGCGCCATTGGCGCTCTTTTTTTTGCTAATGATGAAAGCTTAGCTTTCAATCAATTTTTGACCATTAATCGCAATTTTTCGTGGCTGCATTGCTTCTGGAATCTCACGTTCTAAATCAACGTGAAGCAGACCATTTTCCATGCTGGCGCCAGTGACTTTCACATAGTCTGCCAATTGGAATTTACGTTCGAAGTCACGTTCAGCAATGCCTTGATATACATAGTTTTTGCCTTCTTCTTCTTGGCGTTCACCACGGACTATCAGCATGTTTTCTTTTTGAGTGAGTTCGAGTTGGTCCTCAGAGAAACCCGCCACGGCCATGGTAATCCGATAGTGATTATCGTCTTGCTGCTCGATGTTATATGGAGGGTAACCTGCTGATGAATTTTTAGCAGTATTAGCTTCCATTAAGTTAAGCAGACGGTCAAAACCAATGGCATTACGGTATAGGGGTGCAAAATCTACATTACGCATAATTCTATCCTCTTTCGTTAAGCAATAGTCTCGATTCAGTAATGGTTAAATCGAGCATTCACCGTGACCTCCTCAGGCGTTAATCGCACAGGGACAGTCTGTGAATGTAAATATCAAATTGTGCGCTTTCCACATCCGCTTCCTCTCTTGAGCAAAGCAGAAGAACCCTCAGGTTCAGGGACAAGCATATCAGAGGCCCAGCTGGCATCCTCTTCACAAACAGATATAAGGACAGCTCAAATCGCTTTCAAGGGATTTTTTTGAAAAAATTTTTAATTAATTAATTTTCAATAAGTTAAATACAAAAAAACACCGCCTAAAAAGGCGGTGTTTTGCAGTTATTTAGCGATGATTCCGTATCGGAACATCCATCTAAACGTCGAGGTTAGCCACTTTAAGTGCGTTCTCTTCGATAAAGTTACGACGTGGTTCAACTTGATCCCCCATCAAGGTGGTAAACAGTTGATCAGCACCGACCGCATCATCGATAGTCACTTGCATCATACGACGTGTTTCAGGATCCATGGTGGTTTCCCAAAGCTGATCTGGGTTCATCTCACCCAAACCTTTGTAGCGCTGAGTGCTCAACCCACGGCGAGACTCTTTAAGCAGCCACTCCGTCGCTTGCACGAAAGTCGACACAGGTTGCTTACGTTCACCACGCTGAATATAGGCACCTTCACCAATCAAACCATCTAACGCCAAAGAAATATCGGCTAACTTGCTGTATTCTTTGGAATTAAACAGATCAACACTTAACGCATATTCATGACGAACGCCATGAGTACGTACGATGATTTTTGGCAAGCTTAAACCCAACTCCAAGTGCTGTTCAATCTCGTAAGAGTATTGACTTGCACCCACTTCTTTACTGTTGAGTGTTTCCACCAATTGTTTGGTCCACGCTTCCACTTCCGCCGCATCATGGCATTTTTCAGCCGTCATGCGAGGCGCATACATAAATTCATGCACGAGTGCGTAAGGGTAACGGCGGCTCATACGATCCACCAGCTTCATACCCGCATTGTATTGTTGAACCAGTTTTTCCAGATGCTCACCCGACATTGCAGGCGCCTCAGCGTTGACGTACAGCGCAGCGTTATCTAGGGCCAAGCTGATTTGATACTGGGTCATCGCTTCTTCATCTTTAATGTATTGCTCTTGTTTGCCTTTTTTCACTTTGTACAGTGGTGGCTGAGCAATATAGATGTAGCCGCGTTCAATCAACTCAGGCATTTGACGATAGAAGAATGTCAACAGTAGGGTACGAATGTGAGAACCATCGACGTCCGCATCGGTCATGATGATGATATTGTGGTAACGCAGTTTATCTGGGTTGTACTCATCACGGCCGATACCACAACCTAGAGCGGTAATCAGAGTTGCTACTTCTTGAGAAGAGAGCATTTTATCGAAGCGCGCTTTCTCCACGTTAAGGATTTTACCTTTCAATGGAAGAATCGCTTGGTTCTTACGGTTGCGGCCTTGTTTTGCGGAGCCGCCTGCCGAATCACCCTCCACAATGTAGAGTTCAGACAGTGCTGGATCTTTCTCTTGGCAATCCGCCAATTTGCCAGGAAGACCTGCCAAATCTAGCGCACCTTTACGACGAGTCATCTCACGCGCTTTACGAGCGGCTTCACGCGCACGAGCAGCATCGATGATTTTTGAACACACGATTTTTGCTTCGTTTGGATGCTCAACCAAGAATTCAGAAAGTTTTTCACCCATAGCCGATTCAACCGCTGATTTCACTTCAGAAGAAACCAGTTTGTCTTTAGTTTGGCTTGAGAATTTTGGATCCGGAACTTTAACCGAAATCACCGCAGTCAGGCCTTCACGCGCATCATCACCGGAAGTCGCTGCTTTGGCTTTTTTCGAGTAACCCTCTTTATCCATAAAGGTATTCAGTGTACGCGTCAACGCGCCACGGAAACCGGCAAGGTGAGTACCGCCATCACGCTGAGGGATGTTGTTAGTGAAACAGAAAATGCTTTCTTGGAAGCCATCATTCCACTGCATCGCCACTTCAACCGAGATACCGTCTTCACGCTCTGAGTTAAAGTGGAAGACTTTATCGTGAATCGGCGTTTTATTGGTGTTGAGGTGAGTAACAAACGCTTGAATACCGCCTTCGTACATGAAGTGGTCATTTTTATCCGCTTCACGCTCATCATTCAACTTGATGGAAACACCAGAGTTTAAGAACGAAAGCTCACGCAGACGTTTAGCAAGAATCTCGTAGTGGAATTCGGTATCACTAAAGGTTTCACCGCTTGGCCAGAAGCGAATCATCGTTCCTGTTTCTTCGGTATCGCCAACCGCCGCAAGCGGTGCGTCAGGCACACCATGACGATAGGTCTGAGTATGAATGTGCCCACCACGCTTGATGGTGAGCTCTACCTTTTCAGATAGGGCATTAACCACTGACACACCAACACCGTGCAGACCACCAGAGACCTTGTACGAGTTATCGTCAAATTTACCGCCCGCGTGAAGGACTGTCATGATGACTTCCGCTGCGGAAACATTTTCTTCTGAGTGCATTTCGGTCGGAATACCGCGACCATCATCAGAAACTGATACCGAGTTGTCCTCATGGATCGTCACTACGATGTCTTTACAGTGACCTGCCAACGCTTCATCTATTGAGTTATCCACCACCTCAAAAACCATGTGGTGTAAACCGGTACCATCATCTGTGTCGCCGATGTACATTCCAGGACGCTTACGTACCGCATCCAGACCCTTCAGTACTTTAATACTCGATGAATCGTAATTATCAGACATGAGTTACTCTCTCACTATTTATCCTTGCTCTATTGTGCCATGTTCCACATGAAACATCTTGCCTTTATCACCATCTCGCATGTCCGCGATCTGGTGCTCAGTAATAGAGCTTACAAAAACTTGCGCCCCCGTCTGTTTTAAACTGTCTGCAAGACGTTTACGACGTTGGCTATCTAATTCAGAGGCAAAGTCATCAATCAAATAGATGCATTGCTTGCCGGTTTGTTGAGTTAAATGTTGACCCTGCGCCACGCGCAATGCGCAGACCATTAACTTCAACTGCCCACGTGATAGAACATCCTCAACGGGGGTTCCATTCACTTTTATTCGCAAGTCAGCTTTATTGGGCCCACTGACTGTATAACCAAGCGCTTGGTCACGCTCAAAGTTACGTTCAAGCAACTCTTGGTAGTCTGTCTCTTTTTCCCAACCACGATAATATTTCAGACTGATATCGAACTCAGGTAGAAAGGTTTTACACAGCGCTTGCGCTTGCCCGCTCAACTGCTCAACATACTCAGCACGCCATACACTGATTTGCTCCGCTAGCTGCGCTAACTGTTGATCCCAGTAACTGAGTTCACGATAACGCTGTGCGGTTTTCAACAACGCATTACGCTGCTTGTTAAGACGTTTAAAGCGCCCCCATGCTTCATAAAAACCGGGTTGGCTATGAAAGACGCCCCAGTCGATAAACGCACGACGATGTTTCGGACCATCAGTGAGCAATTCAAACCCTTCAGGGTGAATTAATTGCAAGGGTAAAACCTGTGCAAGCTGCGCTAATTTTTGTCCAGACTGACCGCCTATTTTAACCTCTGTTGAGCCATCACGCTGCTTATTAATGCCAACAGGTAGCTCAAATTGGTTCGAGTTCAAAAAACGGGCAGATGATGAAGAATTATCTTGCTCTGGTTGATGAATTCTTCCATGGATAAATAACTCATCACACTGATTTTGAATCACTCTTCCAGTGAGTGTACTTTTAAAAGAACGTCCATGGCCGAGCATATAAATGGCTTCCAAAACACTGGTTTTGCCACTGCCATTCGGGCCAATAAGAAAGTTAAAGCCTGTTGATAGTTCAATATCACAGGCTTTAATATTTCGAAACTGCTGTATGACTAAGCGATTAAGAGGCATTCAAGGTGCTTATAAACGAATCGGCATAACCACGTACATCGCACTGTCATCCTCAGAGTTTTCCACCAGCGCACTGGCGTTTGAGTCAGACATCGACATGCGAACATTCTCGCAACGTAGAGTATTGAGCACATCCAGCACATAGCTGACATTAAACCCGATTTCTATCGGCTCGCCCTCAAACTGGACATCGAGCATCTCTTCGGCTTCTTCCTGCTCAGGGTTATTGGCGGTAATACACATTTCTTCACCGCTCAAATTCACCCGCACACCACGAAACTTTTCATTGGATAAAATTGCTGCTCGTGAAAACGCTTGGCGCAATTCATCACAACCAGCGATTAACGTCTTGGTGGTATTTTGCGGTAACACGCGGCGGTAATCCGGGAAGCGGCCATCGACCAACTTCGAGGTAAACACAAAGTTATTCACTTCAGCGCGCACATTAGAGCTACCAATTTGCAAAACAACCGGCTGTTCAGGTGCATCCAGGAGTTTCACCAACTCTTGAACCCCTTTGCGTGGAACAATGATTTGCTGCTGGGCAAATTCACCGTCTAACTCAGTGCGCGCAACGGCCATACGGTGACCATCGGTCGCCACACTGCGCAGTGTATTACCATCGATTTCAAATAACATCCCGTTGAGGTAGTAGCGCACATCTTGGTTTGCCATCGAAAACTGTGTTTTTTCAATCAAACCTTTAAGCGCACCTTGTGTCATCGTCACTTCAACGTCACTCTGCCAATCTTCGATATTTGGAAAATCGTCGGCAGGCAATTTCGATAACGAAAAACGGCTACGTCCAGAACGCACTTGAACTCGATCACCTTCATACACAAACGTAATGTTCGCATCGTCAGGAAGGCCACGGCAAATATCGAGAAATTTACGCGATGGAACCGTAATACTGCCCGACTCATATTCGCCTTCAAGCGTCACTCGGCTGATCAATTCGACTTCTAAGTCGGTTGCTGTCATCGACAGCACATTTTCTTCGACTTTGAGCAGTAAGTTGCCAAGAATAGGTAAAGTAGGACGTCCACCCAAAGCGCCAGAAACTTGCTGTAAGGGCTTCAGTAAGTGGCTACGTTCAATGGTAAATTTCATAGTTCGCTCTTAACGATTGGCTGTGAATAAGTATAGTGCTTAGGATACGCATAACGCGATGATTTAAGAAGAAAGAGTACGAATCAAATTCGAATAATCTTCTTTAATATCGTGACTTTCTTCACGCAACTGCTCGATTTTACGACACGCATGCAGAACGGTAGTGTGGTCTCGACCACCAAATGCATCGCCAATTTCAGGCAAACTGTGGTTGGTAAGCTCTTTGGATAACGCCATCGCTAGCTGACGTGGACGCGCAACCGAGCGTGAACGACGCTTTGACAGTAAGTCAGCGACTTTAATTTTGTAATATTCCGCCACCGTCTTTTGAATGTTATCGATGGTCACCAGCTTCTCTTGCAGAGCAAGAAGGTCGCGTAGCGCTTCACGCACGAAATCAATCGTAATCGGGCGGCCAGTAAAGTTGGCGTTGGCGATAACACGATTGAGTGCCCCTTCCAACTCACGAACATTAGAACGCAGACGCTTAGCGATAAAGAACGCCACTTCGTCCGCCAAGTGAATTTGGTGGTCCTCAGCTTTCTTCATCAAAATCGCAACGCGAGTTTCTAACTCTGGTGGTTCAATCGCCACCGTTAGGCCCCAACCAAAGCGAGATTTCAAACGATCTTCCACGCCGTTGATCTCTTTTGGATAACGGTCTGAGGTAAGAATGATCTGCTGGTTACCTTCTAACAATGCGTTGAAGGTATGGAAAAACTCTTCCTGTGAGCGCTCTTTGTTGGCGAAAAATTGAATGTCATCGATAAGCAGCGCATCCACACTGCGATAGTAACGCTTGAACTCTTCAATCGCGTTATTTTGCAGTGCCTTAACCATATCCTGCACAAAACGTTCAGAGTGCATGTACACCACTTTCGCATTGGGGTTGTTATCCACAATCGCATTGCCTACCGCATGCAATAAGTGGGTTTTACCAAGACCCGTACCACCATACAGAAACAATGGGTTATAGGCTGCACCTGGGTTATCAGAGACTTGACGTGCCGCCGCTAAACCTAACTGGTTGGATTTACCTTCCACAAAGTTATTGAACTTGTGTTTAGGATTCACATTCGAACGATGATTGATATCTGAGATCGCTTGCGCGTCATCATCCCAAGTTTTATGTACTGGCTTACGAGCTTGAAGCTGAGCGGGCGCAGATGATTCCGCCGCGACATCAGCGGGCGTACGCAACGGTTTTTTAGGTGCAGGTTCAGCAACCGGACGAGACACCGGCTTACTGCCGACTTCAAAACGAAGATGAGGAATCTCATGGTCGCAATAGTGCTGTAACAGACGATTAATGTTGTTGAGATACTTATCTCGTACCCAATCCAACACAAACCGGTTTGGCGCAAACAAGGTGAGAGTATTGTCATTCAGCTCGGCTTGTAGCGGACGAACCCACATACTGAATTCTGTTGCTGGTAGCTCTTCTTGAAGTTGTTGCAAACACTGCAACCAAAGCGAAGATGACACGTTGCCCCCACTCAATAAATCGATGATCGGAAAAGAAGGACAATCTTACCTGTTGATAACCGAGATCGCCAGTAATTGATCGAGGATCCAGTGAATAAGATCTAAGTTATTCACAATGATTTCGCTGAATTTGTTAAGATCTACACACCTAGTACTATTTTTACTCACAATTTGATCCACATTTGAGTATTTTTACGCGGATCCTGCTGGTGGTGATAACTGTGTGAATGAAAAAAGTTACACACTGATCATCCACGGCTTATTCTTAATGAGAGGCGGGTTTATACAAACTTATTCCGCCACCATCTAGAATATCGCACTTAGTTATTTATCTAATTAACAATAAAATAGTAAAATTTCTGACTATAAATTTTGAGGACTTGTTATATGAAAAACTGGTTAAAGGTAGCGCTAGCTGCTATTGCTCTATCAACGGCAACCGTTCAAGCTGCGACGGATGTTAAAGTCGGTATGTCAGGCCGTTACTTCCCATTCACCTTTGTTAAGCAAGATAAATTGCAAGGTTTTGAAGTCGACCTTTGGGATGAGATTGGTAAACGTAATGACTACAACGTGGAATATGTCACTGCAAATTTCTCTGGTTTGTTTGGTCTTTTAGAAACAGGCCGTATCGATACCATCTCTAACCAAATCACGATTACCAAAGAACGCAAAGCGAAATACCTATTTGCTGACCCATACGTTGTTGATGGTGCACAAATTACCGTTCGTAAAGGCAATGACGACATCCAAGGCATTGATGACCTAAAAGGCAAAACTGTTGCGGTTAACCTTGGCTCTAACTTTGAACAGCTACTCAACAAGTACAACACCGATGGTGAAATCAATATCAAAACCTACGAGACGGGCATTGAACATGACGTAGCACTGGGTCGCGCTGACGCCTTCATCATGGACCGCTTATCCGCTCTTCAGCTGATTAAAGAAACGGGTCTACCACTACAATTGGCAGGCAAACCGTTTGAAACGATTGAAAACGCATGGCCGTTCGTGGATAACGAAAAAGGCAAAAAACTGCAGCAAGACGTCAATAAAGCGTTGGCAGCAATGCGTGAAGACGGAACGTTAGCGAAAATCTCTGAAAAGTGGTTTGGCGCTGACATCACTAAATAAATCGACAAGCCAACATATTTACTGACACACTATAAAAGGTGGAATTTCGATTCCACCTTTTTGTTGTCTCTATAAGGTAGCGTTATGGGTTTTGACTTTGATTACATGCTCGGATTAATGCCGATCTTGTTGAAGTACTTAGGTACAACGATGGAGATGGCCGTATGGGGCTTGTTCTTTTCACTCATTTTGTCCGTCATATTGGCCAATATTCGTGTATTTCGTGTCCCAGTACTCGATCAACTTAGCCAACTCTATATTAGCTTTTTCCGTGGCACGCCACTGCTTGTACAGCTCTTCTTGCTTTATTACGGCCTTCCCCAGATCTTTCCAATTCTTGTTGGACTGGATGCCTTTTCAGCCGCAGTCATTGGCTTAACCTTGCACTTTGCTGCCTATATGGCGGAAACCATTCGCGCAGCCATCATTGGCATTGATCGTAGCCAAATGGAAGCCAGCTTGTCCGTCGGAATGACGACATCACAAGCGATGCGCCGCGTGATTTTGCCACAAGCCAGTCGCGTCGCACTGCCGTCGCTGATGAACTATTTTATCGACATGATTAAATCGACCTCGCTTGCCTTTACCTTAGGTGTGGCAGAAATTATGGCGAAAGCGCAAATGGAAGCATCTTCCAGCTTTCGATTTTTTGAAGCCTTCTTAGCCGTCGCTCTGATTTATTGGGGTGTGGTGTTGATTTTGACTCGAATTCAAACTTGGGCAGAGCAGAAACTCAATAAGGCATATGTGCGATGATAAAACTCACCAATATTCACAAACGTTTCGGCGATAGCGAGATTCTTAAGGGCATTGACCTTGAAATCAAACAAGGCGAGATCATCGTTATTATTGGCTCTAGCGGTACAGGAAAATCAACGCTATTACGCTGCATTAACTTTTTAGAACGCGCTGACCAAGGGCACATTAACATTGATGATATCTCGGTCAATGTTGAACGCTATACCAAAGCAGAAGAACTGGCACTCAGGCGTAAAACCGGGTTTGTTTTTCAAAACTACGCCCTGTTCGCCCATATGAATGCGAGACAAAACATCGCTGAAGGTTTGATTACGGTGCGAGGTTGGAATAAGCAACAAGCCTTAGATCGCGCCCAGCAAATTTTGGATGATATTGGTTTGGGGGATAAAGGGGATGCCTACCCAGCATCACTCTCTGGTGGTCAGCAACAACGCGTCGGTATTGGCCGCGCAATGGCACTCCAACCCGAACTGCTCCTGTTTGATGAGCCAACATCCGCCCTCGACCCAGAATGGGTAGGGGAAGTACTGGCCCTCATGAAACGACTGGCGACTGAGCAGCAAACGATGCTGGTGGTGACGCATGAAATGCAGTTTGCTCGAGAAGTGGCAGATCGAGTGATCTTTATGGCAGAAGGCAACATTGTCGAACAGGGAACACCACAACAACTGTTTGAACAGGCGCAAGATCCGAGACTAAAGAAATTCTTACGCCAAGTAGGGGCGGAATAAAGATCGAGGATCAAGCAAGATCGATCCTTGAGATTTCAGCCACACTCCGTATAATCGCCCGGCCGGAATGTCATCATGCCTCAGTCATTGACAGCGAGGAACACTGTGATTACAATTCCGCCTCTTTGTTGAGAGGCGTCGGTATTTTCCTCTTTAATTAAAAGAGTAAATCATTGCCCACGCCGGGTTAACATTGACCTAAAACTACTGATCAGTAAAGGTAATTATCATGAAACGCACTTTTCAACCTTCAGTTCTGAAGCGTAAACGTACTCACGGTTTCCGTGCACGTATGGCTACTAAGAACGGTCGTAAAGTAATTAATGCACGTCGTGCAAAAGGCCGTAAGCGCCTATCAAAATAATCGCTCGTTTATTTTGAATACGTACGCGTTCAATCGGGAGTTACGTTTGTTAACTCCCGAACATTATCAAAATGTCTTTCAGCAAGCTCATCGAGCAGGCTCACCTCATTTCACCATCATTGCTCGTAATAACAACCTATCTCACCCCCGATTAGGTTTAGCCGTTCCGAAAAAGCAAATAAAAACCGCCGTTGGTCGTAATCGTTTTAAACGTTTAGCGCGCGAAAGTTTTCGTAACAAGCAGCATCAACTTCCGAACAAAGACTTTGTCGTCATTGCCAAGAAAAGTGCTCAAGAGCTGAGTAATGAAGAAATGTTTCAGTTGTTTGATAAGCTATGGCATCGCCTGTCTCGCCCCTCGCGTGGTTAGCCATAGGGCTAGTCTACCTCTATCGGTGGTTAATTAGTCCACTCATAGGTCCACGTTGTCGCTTCACGCCGACATGCTCGAGATATGCGATTGAAGCGTTGAAAGCTCACGGTTTTGTAAAAGGGTGTTGGTTATCAGGCAAACGTCTATTAAAATGCCACCCTTTGAATGAAGGTGGGTATGATCCAGTACCGCCACCAACCCAAAAACATGACAGAGATAAATAACGATGGATTCTCAACGTAATATCCTGTTAATCGCGCTCGCGCTGGTTTCTTTCTTGCTGTTTCAACAATGGCAAGCGGCGAAGAACCCAGCTCCACAGCCGGTTGAACAGGCTCAATCAAGCAGCTCTCTACCTGCACCATCTTTTGCTGATGAATTAGACCCAGCACCTGCAACGCAGGCGTCGGCGAAAACAATTACGGTCACAACAGATGTATTGACTCTGTCTATTGACACGATCGGTGGCGATGTTGTTTCGGCAAAACTGAATCAATATGACGCAGAACTCGATTCTGAAGACCCATTTGTTCTTCTAAAAGATTCCCCAAGCCATCAATTCATCGCTCAAAGCGGTTTAATTGGCCCTCAAGGCATCGATTTAAGCAGCAACAATCGTCCGAGTTACCAAGTTGAAAGCGATAGCTACACATTGGCCGACGGTCAAAACGAGCTGCGTATTCCAATGACCTACACAGCGAATGGCTTGGAATACACCAAAACTTTCGTACTACAACGTGATAGCTACGCCATTGATGTCATTTACGATGTGAAAAACAACTCAGGCGCGAATGCCACCATCGGTATGTATGCTCATCTTCGTCAAAGTGTTGTCGATGACGGTGGCAGCATTACAATGCCAACCTATCGTGGTGGTGCATATTCTACTGAAGACGTTCGCTACAAAAAATACAGTTTCGAAGACATGCAAGATCGCAACCTGTCGATTCCTTTGACTAACGGTCAAGGTTGGGCAGCCATGATTCAGCACTACTTTGCCACTGCATGGGTTCCTCGTGATGAACCAGGCACGAACCTCTACACACGCATCATTGGTAATGTGGGTGATATTGGTGTTCGCATGCCAAACAAAACCATCGCAGATGGTAGCCAAACGGAGCTAAAAGCCACGTTGTGGGTAGGTCCAAAACTTCAAGACCAAATGGAGAAAGTGGCGCCAAATCTCGACCTCGTGGTTGACTATGGCTGGCTATGGTTTATCGCAAAACCGCTGCACATGTTGCTGTCATTGATTCAAAGCTTTGTTGGCAACTGGGGTGTTGCTATCATGTGTTTGACCTTTATCGTTCGTGGTGCGATGTATCCACTAACCAAAGCGCAATACACATCAATGGCGAAAATGCGTATGTTGCAACCTAAGTTGCAAGCGATGCGTGAGCGTATTGGCGATGATCGTCAGCGTATGAGCCAAGAAATGATGGCACTGTACAAAGAAGAGAAAGTAAACCCTCTGGGTGGCTGTCTACCGCTTGTACTGCAAATGCCTATTTTCATCTCACTTTACTGGGCTTTGATGGAGTCAGTAGAACTGCGTCACTCTCCATTCTTCGGTTGGATTCATGACCTATCTGCGCAAGACCCATACTACATCTTGCCACTCTTGATGGGTGCAAGCATGTTTATGATCCAGAAGATGAGCCCAACAACGGTCACTGATCCGATGCAACAGAAGATCATGACCTTCATGCCTGTGATGTTTACTGTGTTCTTCTTGTTCTTCCCATCAGGCCTAGTTCTATACTGGTTGGTATCGAACGTTGTGACACTGATTCAGCAAACGCTGATCTATAAATCACTTGAGAAGAAAGGCTTACACTCCAAGAAGTAACTAGCTCTTAACTCGACAAAGGCGGCCTTAAAGGTCGCCTTTTTTGTTTAGGCTGATTACAATTCAGCTAATTCATTTATTCACACAGAACCGCATAGCAGGTTCACAGGCAAGACTATGACCACAGACACTATTGTTGCCCAAGCGACCGCTCCCGGTCGTGGTGGGGTCGGAATTATTCGTGTTTCAGGCCCACTCGCCTCACACGTTGCACAGCAAGTAACCGGTAAAAGTTTACGCCCTCGGTATGCGGAGTATTTACCGTTTCTCAATTCAGATGGCACGCAACTCGATCAAGGCATCGCGCTGTATTTCCCCAACCCAAATTCGTTTACGGGTGAAGATGTTCTTGAGCTTCAGGGCCACGGTGGCCCTGTCGTGATGGATATGCTGATTAATCGCATCCTCAAAATTGATGGTATCCGTACTGCGCGCCCTGGCGAGTTCTCTGAGCGCGCGTTTTTAAACGATAAGCTCGATTTGGCGCAAGCAGAGGCGATCGCAGATCTTATCGATGCCAGTTCCGAGCAAGCCGCCAAATCCGCTCTTCAATCACTGCAAGGCACGTTCTCCGGTAAAGTGAACCAGCTAGTGGAAGCATTAATTCACCTACGAATTTACGTTGAAGCTGCGATTGATTTTCCTGAAGAAGAGATAGACTTCCTCGCTGATGGCAAAGTCGCTGGCGACCTTCAAACCATCATTAATGATCTCACCTCAGTGCGAAAAGAAGCCAATCAGGGAGCCATTTTACGAGAAGGGATGAAAGTCGTCATAGCTGGGCGTCCTAATGCGGGAAAATCCAGCCTTCTCAATGCGCTTTCGGGTAAAGACAGTGCAATTGTCACTGACATAGCCGGCACCACTCGCGATGTATTAAGAGAGCATATTCATATTGACGGTATGCCGCTGCACATCATTGATACCGCGGGTCTGCGCGTGGCTTCTGATGAGGTTGAACGTATCGGCATTGAGCGAGCGTGGGAAGAAATAGCCCAAGCAGACCGCGTGTTATTTATGGTCGATGGCACCACAACAGATGCCACCGATCCACGCGAAATTTGGCCTGACTTTGTCGATCGATTGCCAGAGGAGATTGGCATGACGGTGATCCGTAACAAGGTCGATCAAACTCAAGAAACCTTAGGGATCTGCCACGTTAATTCACCGACATTAATTCGTCTGTCAGCCAAAACCGGTCAGGGTGTTGATGCTCTTCGTACGCATCTCAAAGAGTGTATGGGCTTTTCTGGAAGCGGTGAAGGTGGCTTTATGGCCCGTCGCCGCCACTTAGAAGCACTTGAAAAAGCCGCCGAACATCTCGACATAGGCCAACAACAACTCGAAGGCTATATGGCTGGAGAAATTCTCGCAGAAGAGTTACGTATTACGCAGCAGTACCTGAGTGAAATAACAGGAGAATTTAGCTCCGACGATTTACTTGGCCGCATTTTCTCTTCATTCTGTATCGGAAAATAACTCTCTCTATTGGCCATCAACAAGGACAATGCATGATACACATTATTACAGGTAGCACGTTAGGTGGGGCTGAATACGTTGGGGATCACTTGAGTGATCTCCTTGAAGAGCGCGGCTTATCAACCACCATTCACAACCAACCTCAGATGAGTGAGATCCCTGCGCAGGGAATTTGGTTGATCATTACGTCAACCCACGGTGCGGGAGATTATCCAGATAATATTCAGCCCTTTATTGCGGAGCTTCAAAACACACCGCCACGCATGAGTGAAGTCAAGTACGCGGTCATTGCCATTGGCGATTCAAGCTACGATACCTTTTGCGAAGCAGGCAAACATGCTTATGACTTACTAGAAGATATTGGGGCACAACCGCTGACTGACTGTCTGACAATTGATGTAACGACAGACACCATACCCGAAGATGCGGCAGAAGCATGGCTAAAGCAACATATTAGCCAATTTGAGTAATCTTTTTCAGTTTAGATAAGCAGCTTTCGAGCTGCTTTTTTTTACTGTTAATTTTATCAATCGCTCATTTGTGGATAATTAAGCCCACCAATCGAGCAATAATTAACCAAACGAACTGTGGATAAATGGATCATTTTCCAGTGATCAACCTATAGTTATCCAAATGATAACTTAGGCATCGAACACCCCCTGTGTATAAGTAGCCATTTTGATCCCAGCTAATCCTCACTTAGATCAGGATCAGATCACATGATATGATCGTTTCGAGATCCATGATCTTATTGATCATTTTTTACTTATCCACAAAGATCGTCGATCCTAATAATAGTACTAATAAAAAAGATCTCTATATAGATCTTATATATATTAGTTTCAGACCCTTAAATTAAAAAATGCAAAACCGATTTTCTCTCTTTAGGAAAGAAGGTAGAATATCGCTCTTTTATCTCGCTTTACCATTGATTGGATACCAGAGGTCGGTTCATGCTTTACCACGAAACATTTGACGTCATCGTAGTTGGTGGCGGTCATGCAGGAACGGAAGCCGCACTTGCATCAGCAAGAACAGGGCAAAAAACCCTCTTACTTACACACAATATTGATACTTTAGGTCAGATGTCATGCAACCCAGCGATTGGTGGAATTGGCAAAGGACATCTGGTCAAAGAAGTCGATGCCATGGGCGGATTAATGGCTGAAGCCATTGATCATGCTGGTATTCAATTTCGCACCCTCAATGCGTCAAAAGGGCCAGCGGTTCGTGCTACACGAGCGCAAGCTGATCGAGCACTGTACAAAGCGTATGTTCGCAGTGCATTGGAAAACGCACCAAACTTAACCTTGTTCCAACAATCGGTTGATGATCTGATTGTCGAAAATGATCAAGTTCGTGGTGTCGTCACTCAGATGGGCCTCAAATTCCTCTCCAAAGCGGTTGTGTTGACCGTGGGGACCTTTCTTGGTGGCAAGATCCATATTGGAATGGAAAGTTCTTCTGGTGGCCGCGCAGGCGATCCTCCATCGATCGCGTTAGCGGATCGTCTTCGTGCATTACCGTTTCGTGTTGACCGTCTAAAAACCGGTACGCCTCCACGCATCGATGCGCGTACTGTCGATTTAGCGGCTTTGGATACACAACATGGTGATGATCCGGCGCCAGTGTTTTCTTTCATGGGGAATCGCAGTCAACATCCACGCCAAATTCCATGTTTCATCACGCACACCAATGAGCAAACTCATGATGTGATTCGCGCTAATTTAGATCGCAGCCCAATGTATGCCGGTGTGATTGAAGGTATCGGGCCTCGCTATTGTCCATCGATTGAAGACAAGGTGATGCGTTTTGCGGATAAGAACAGTCACCAAATTTTTATTGAGCCAGAAGGTCTGAATACCCATGAATTGTACCCAAATGGTATTTCCACCAGCTTGCCATTTGATGTACAGGTGAAAATCGTTCAATCGATGAAAGGCTTTGAAAACGCACATATTGTCCGTCCTGGCTACGCAATTGAATATGACTTCTTTGATCCTCGCGATCTCAAGCAGACATACGAAACCAAGTTTGTTTCCGGTTTATTCTTTGCTGGGCAGATCAACGGCACGACAGGTTACGAAGAAGCCGCGGCTCAAGGCCTGATGGCTGGCTTGAATGCCAGCTTGTTTAGCCAAGACAAAGAAGGTTGGAGCCCACGTCGCGACCAAGCTTACATGGGCGTGCTGATTGACGATCTTTCTAGTATGGGAACAAAAGAACCTTATCGCATGTTTACCTCTCGTGCTGAGCACCGTTTGCTACTGCGTGAAGATAATGCGGATTGGCGTTTAACGGCGAAAGCACATGAACTTGGGTT
This sequence comes from Vibrio olivae, assembly GCF_042428525.1. NCBI lineage: Bacteria > Pseudomonadati > Pseudomonadota > Gammaproteobacteria > Vibrionales > Vibrionaceae > Vibrio > Vibrio olivae. The sequence goes on along the minus strand of NZ_JBHMEP010000012.1, from coordinate 20,476 downwards.
GATCAATGAGCAACGCTGGGCGCGCTTTAACCAAAAATTGGACAATATCGAGAGCGAACGTCAACGTCTACGTGGGTTGTGGATCAATCCTAAATCTCAAGGGATCGATGAATTAAATCAATTGCTCAAAACACCAATTGTGCGTGAAGCTAGCGGTGAAGATCTCTTAAAACGTCCAGAGATGAACTATCAGCAACTGGTTGAGTTAGAAAGTTTCGCGCCAGCCCTCAGCGATGAACAAGCGACTGAACAGGTGGAAATTCAAATTAAGTACGAAGGTTACATCAAGCGTCAGCAAGATGAGATTGAGAAATCACTGCGTCATGAACACACCAAGTTGCCGTTTGAACTCGATTATCGTGATGTGAAAGGGCTATCCAACGAAGTCGTTCTGAAACTGAATGAGGCCAAGCCGGAAACGCTGGGAATCGCATCGCGTATTTCTGGTGTTACCCCAGCCGCGATTTCGATCCTATTAGTGCATCTGAAAAAGCATGGGATGCTGAAAAAGGGTGAGGCGCTTGTATGAGTTCGCTAAGATCTGAACTTGATGTACTGATTGCGAAAACCGATTTAGAGGTCAATGAGCGCCAACGGGAGCAGTTGGTTGGTTATGTTCAGTTATTGGACAAATGGAATAAAGCGTATAATCTGACATCAGTGCGCAACCCTAGCGATATGTTAGTTAAACATATTCTTGATAGTATAGTGGTTAGCACTCACTTACAGGGTGAGCGCTTTATTGATGTCGGTACAGGTCCTGGTTTACCGGGTATTCCTTTGGCAATAATGAACCCAGAGAAACAATTCACACTGCTCGACAGTTTAGGCAAACGTATTCGATTTATTAAGCAAGTGATTCATGAGCTTAAGATCGAAAATGTGACGCCAGTCCAAAGTCGAGTCGAAGAATTTCAACCTTCAGTCAAATTTCATGGTGTACTGAGTCGAGCATTTGCTTCAATGGTCGATATGGTTAATTGGTGTCATCATTTGCCAGATGAAAATCAAGGCGTATTTTTAGCGTTGAAAGGTCAACGACCAGACGACGAAGTCGAATTACTCCCTGACTGGTGTTCTGTGATCGATATCAAGGCTTTGAGCGTTCCACAATTGGATGGGGAGCGCCATCTTGTAATCTTATCGCGCAAGGGATAAAAACGAGGTACATCGTGGGTAAAATCGTAGCAATCGCCAACCAAAAAGGTGGCGTTGGAAAAACAACAACGTGTGTTAATTTGGCTGCCTCAATGGCGGCGACCAAACGAAAAGTTTTGGTGGTTGACCTCGATCCACAAGGCAACGCCACGATGGCGAGCGGCGTCGATAAATATCAAGTTGATGCCACCGCCTATGAATTGTTAGTGGAAGATGTACCACTCGAAGAAGTGGTGTGTACCCAAACCAGCGGTCATTTCGATTTAGTGCCAGCGAATGGCGATGTCACGGCAGCAGAAATCAAACTGATGGAAGTGTTTGCTCGTGAAGTTCGCCTGAAAAACGCCTTGGCTGCTGCCCGAGACCAATACGATTTTATTTTTATTGATTGCCCACCAGCTCTTAACCTATTGACCATCAATGCGATGGCGGCGGCCGATTCGGTTTTAGTTCCTATGCAGTGTGAATACTTCGCGCTTGAAGGTTTGACAGCATTAATGGATACCATCAGTAAGTTGTCCGCAGTGGTTAACGAGAATTTGAAGATTGAAGGATTGTTACGGACTATGTACGATCCGCGCAATCGACTGTCTAATGAAGTCTCAGAACAGCTTAAAAAGCACTTCGGCAACAAGGTCTACCGTACGGTAATTCCTCGCAATGTGCGTTTAGCCGAAGCGCCAAGTCATGGTAAGCCTGCCATGTATTACGATAAATATTCTGCAGGGGCGAAGTCCTATTTAGCTCTTGCAGGAGAAATGCTCCGCCGTGATGAAGAAGCGGTTGCATAATCAATAATTACTAAAGGAATTCATTTCAATGTCTAAACGTGGTTTAGGTAAAGGGCTTGATGCTCTGCTTTCTACCAGCTCGGTTGCTCGCGAAAAACAACAAACCGCGATTCACAGTCAGGCGCTTTCTGCCGATGGTGAGTTGGTTGAAATCTCGGTATCGAGTTTAAAGCCTGGCGTCTACCAGCCACGTAAAGATATGTCTGCTGAAGCGCTTGAAGAATTAGCGTCTTCCATTGAATCCCAAGGTATTATTCAACCGATTGTCGTACGCCCCATTGGCGAAGACAAATTCGAGATTATCGCTGGCGAACGTCGCTGGCGAGCCGCAAGACACGCAGGCTTACGCCAAGTGCCTTGTATTGTGAAAGCCGTTGAAGATCGCGCTGCGATAGCAATGGCTTTGATTGAAAATATTCAACGCGAAGATCTCAATGTCATTGAGGAAGCTCAAGCGTTGGAACGCCTCCAAGATGAGTTTTCATTAACTCATCAGCAAGTGGCTGAAGTGATAGGTAAGTCACGCGCCACTGTCAGCAATCTACTACGTTTAAACTTGCTTGATGAGCAAGTGAAGACGTTAGTTGCCTCCAAACAGCTTGAAATGGGCCATGCTCGTGCACTGTTGGTTTTGGAAAAAGACCAACAAGTCGATATCGCACAAATGGTCGCAAAAAAGCAACTTACCGTCCGCCAAACTGAAAAAATTGTCAAAAAGTGTCTTGAACCACAGTCTGATGTAAAAAATCAGCCGGAAGACTCAGATACGCAACATATCTCGCAAAAATTGAGCGAAAAACTCGGTGCAAAAGTGAATATTGTTCGTTCTAAGAGCGGTAAAGCAAAATTGACAATCAGTATTGATGAGCCTCACAAATTAGAACAGCTAATTGCCAAGCTAGAAAGCTAAATGAGATAATTGATCTGAATCAATTGTTCTCAAAAGCAATTATTTGTAGAGAAGTTGTCGGTTAGGATACAAAATTGTAACTTTTTTCATCGAGTCCATTGCAATCAAGTCGACTGACCGTATAATTTCGCCAATTTCCACCGCAGATTTTTAACGCGGCGGATCTTAAGTAGAGGTACGAATACATGGTGGCTGCATTAGCTAGACCAGGACGAGAGCTTGCAAAGCAATTGTTGATGATCCAGTTGGTCGCGGTCATTTTAGTAGCAATAGGAATGACGCTAGTCGTGAATGCTGAATGGGGACTTTCAGCGTTAATCGGTGGAGGCATTTTTGTCATCGCCAATACCGTATTTGCGTTTTGTGCTTTTCTGTTTAGTGGCGCTCGAGCAGCAAAAAGGATTGCGGCTTCGTTCTACACTGGAGAAGCATTGAAAATTCTCATCACGGTAGCACTCTTTTCCTTGGTCTACATGTATATGCAGGTGGAACTTGTTCCCCTTAAGCTAACCTATTTGCTGGCTCTCGGAATTAATATCTTTGCGCCAGTGCTATTCATTAACAACAAAAAATAGGATGAGTTATGGCTGCGCCAGGTGAAGCGCTAACTTCGTCCGGTTACATTGAACACCATTTAACTAACCTTTCTCTACATTCGCTAGGTTTAGTTGAAGAGGCGTCAAGTTTCTGGAACGTACATATCGATAGCCTGTTTTTTTCTGTGTTTACAGGACTGATTTTCTTAGGAATATTCCGTTCGGTAGCTAAGAAAGCAACAGTAGGTGTGCCAGGTAAGCTTCAGTGTGCTGTGGAAATGATTGTTGAATTTGTCGCGGAGAACGTCAAAGACACCTTTCATGGCCGCAACCCGTTGATAGCGCCTTTAGCACTGACTATCTTTTGTTGGGTATTTTTGATGAACGTGATGGACTTAGTCCCGATCGACTTCTTACCGTACCCAGCTGAGCATTGGCTCGGTATCCCTTACTTAAAAGTGGTGCCTTCTGCTGATGTGAATATCACCATGGCTATGGCTCTAGGCGTATTTGCATTGATGATCTACTACAGCATCAAAGTGAAAGGTCTAGGAGGATTCGCTAAAGAATTAGCACTACATCCATTCAATCACCCTGTCATGATTCCGTTTAACCTACTGATTGAAGTGGTTTCCCTGTTGGCGAAGCCGTTGTCACTTGGTATGCGTCTATTCGGTAACATGTTTGCTGGTGAGGTTGTATTTATTCTTTGTGCGGCAATGCTGCCATGGTGGCTACAATGGATGGGTTCACTACCGTGGGCTATTTTCCATATTCTGGTAATCCTGATTCAAGCCTTCGTATTCATGATGTTGACAATTGTGTATCTGTCAATGGCACACGAAGACAGTGATCATTAATTTTTAAGCTTTTTATTTTGGGCATTTAGCCAACAACTATAAATTGGAGATAGTAAATGGAAACTTTACTGAGCTTTTCTGCAATCGCCGTAGGTATTATCGTCGGTCTTGCTTCTCTAGGTACTGCGATTGGTTTCGCGCTTCTAGGTGGTAAATTCCTGGAAGGTGCAGCTCGTCAACCAGAAATGGCTCCTATGCTACAAGTTAAGATGTTCATCATCGCAGGTCTACTTGATGCGGTTCCAATGATCGGTATCGTTATCGCTCTGCTATTCACTTTCGCGAACCCATTTGTTGGTCAGCTAGGTTAATCACTTTTAACGTCAGACAATATCATTTGTCTTTGATTAACACTTAGTCCAAATAGAGGGGTAGCTGTTGTGAATATGAACGCAACTCTGCTAGGTCAAGCAATCTCGTTCGCACTCTTTGTGTGGTTCTGCATGAAATATGTGTGGCCGCCGTTGATGAAAGCGATCGAAGAACGTCAGAAAAAAATCGCTGACGGTCTACAAGCAGCAGAACGTGCTGCAAAAGACTTGGATCTGGCACAAGCAAACGCTTCTGAGCAATTGAAAGAAGCGAAGCGCACAGCAACTGAGATCATCGAGCAAGCGAATAAGCGTAAGTCTCAAATTGTTGAAGAAGCACGTGAGGAAGCGAAGGCTGAAAGCCAGAAGATCCTTGCGAAAGCAGAAGCGGAACTTGAAGCGGAACGTAATCGTGTACGCGATGATCTACGCAAACAAGTTGCAACTCTGGCTGTAGCTGGTGCTGAGAAAATCCTTGAGCGTTCTATCGATAAAGATGCGCACAAAGATATTCTCGACAACATAACTGCAAAACTTTAAGAGTGGGGGCGACATGTCTGATTTGACAACAATTGCACGCCCCTATGCTAAAGCAGCCTTTGACTTTGCTGTGGAAAAGAACGAGCTAGACCAATGGGGTCAAATGCTCTCTTTTGCCGCTGAAGTCGCGAACAATGAACAAATTAAAGAGCTGTTAACGGGTTCTGTTTCTGCCGATAAATTGGCCGAATTATTTGTTGCAGTTTGTGGCGAACAAGTTAATGCACATGGCCAAAACCTATTGAAGGTAATGGCTGAGAATGGTCGTTTAATGGCCCTTCCTGATGTATGTGAGCAATTCCTTGCGTTTAAGCAAGAGCATGAAAAAGAGATTGATGTTGAGGTTATCTCAGCAACGGCACTCTCTGATCAGCAGCAAGCAGATATCAGTAGCAAACTTGAGCAGCGTCTTGAACGCAAAGTAAAGCTGAATTGCAGTGTAGATGAGTCCCTGCTTGGCGGGGTGATTATTCGAGCCGGAGACCTAGTCATCGACAACTCAGCACGCGGTCGTTTAAACCGCCTGAGCGATGCATTGCAGTCTTAATGGGGATTGGAGCATGCAACTTAATTCCACGGAAATCAGCGATCTAATCAAACAACGTATCGAGTCTTTCGACGTTGTTAGTGAAGCTCGCAACGAGGGTACTATCGTATCGGTAAGCGATGGTATCATCCGCATTCACGGCCTAGCGGACGTGATGCAAGGTGAAATGATTGAATTACCGGGTGGCCGTTATGCACTAGCACTAAACCTTGAGCGTGACTCGGTTGGTGCGGTTGTAATGGGCCCATATGCTGACCTTAAGGAAGGCATGAAAGTAACAGGTACTGGTCGCATTCTTGAAGTGCCAGTTGGTCCTGAGCTATTAGGCCGCGTAGTGAATACACTGGGTGAGCCTATCGATGGTAAAGGTCCTATCGAAGCGAAATTAACTTCGCCTGTTGAAATGATTGCACCAGGTGTAATCGACCGTCAATCGGTTGATCAACCTGTGCAAACTGGTTACAAGTCTGTTGACTCTATGATTCCAATCGGTCGTGGTCAGCGTGAGCTTGTTATCGGTGACCGTCAAACTGGTAAAACAGCGATGGCGATCGATGCGATCATTAACCAAAAGAATTCTGGTATTTACTCTATCTACGTCGCGATCGGTCAGAAAGCATCGACAATCGCTAACGTAGTACGCAAATTAGAAGAGCACGGCGCTTTATCAAACACTATCGTGGTTGTGGCATCGGCTTCTGAATCTGCAGCGCTACAATACTTAGCGCCATATGCAGGTTGTGCGATGGGTGAGTACTTCCGCGATCGCGGTGAAGATGCACTGATTGTTTATGATGATCTATCAAAGCAAGCAGTAGCGTATCGTCAGATTTCTCTACTTCTAAAACGCCCACCAGGCCGTGAAGCCTTCCCAGGTGACGTATTCTACCTCCACTCTCGTCTACTAGAGCGCGCTGCTCGTGTAAACGCAGATTACGTAGAGCGTTTCACTAATGGTGAAGTGAAAGGTAAAACCGGTTCATTGACCGCGCTACCTATCATCGAAACTCAAGCTGGTGACGTATCCGCATTCGTACCGACTAACGTAATCTCGATTACCGATGGTCAGATCTTCCTACAAACTGAGCTATTCAATGCTGGTGTTCGCCCTGCGGTTGACCCTGGTATCTCTGTATCTCGTGTAGGTGGTTCGGCGCAAACCAAGATCATTAAGAAGCTATCGGGTGGTATTCGTACCGCACTGGCTGCTTACCGTGAATTGGCTGCGTTTGCTCAGTTCTCATCGGATCTAGATGAAGCAACCAAGAAGCAGCTTGACCATGGTCAGAAAGTCACAGAGCTTATGAAGCAGAAACAATATGCTCCAATGTCTGTGTTTGACCAAGCGTTGACTATCTATGCGGCGGAGCGTGGCTACCTCGATGACGTAGAACTGTCTAAAGTTCTCGCTTTCGAAGAAGCTTTACTATCGTATGCTCGCGGTCAATATGCTGAATTAGCAGCTGAGATCGACAAGTCGGGTGCTTATAACGATGACGTTGAAGCCCAGTTGAAGAAACTGGTTGACGACTTCAAAGCAACCCAATCTTGGTAATTAGGTCGGTGGCAGTTTCTGCCACCAACTAAAGGAGAGTAACGATGGCCGGCGCAAAAGAGATACGTAATAAAATCGGTAGTGTGAAAAGCACTCAGAAAATTACGAAAGCGATGGAAATGGTAGCAGCTTCAAAAATGCGTCGCTCTCAAGATGCAATGGAAGCTTCTCGTCCATACGCGGAAACAATGCGTAAAGTGATCGGTCACGTGGCAAACGCAAATCTAGAATATCGTCATCCGTATCTAGAAGAGCGTGAAGCTAAGCGTGTTGGTTACATCATCGTTTCTTCAGACCGTGGCTTGTGTGGCGGCTTGAACATTAACTTGTTCAAAAAAGCTGTGACAGATATGCAAGCATGGAAAGAGAAAGGCGCTGAAATTGAGCTAGCCGTAATTGGCTCAAAGGCGACTGCATTCTTTAACAACAGCGGCGCAAAAGTGGCGGCTCAGGTGTCTGGCCTTGGTGACTCACCAAGTTTAGAAGACTTGATCGGCTCAGTGAGCGTGATGTTGAAGAAATACGATGCCGGTGAATTGGACCGCCTATATGTGGTGTCGAACAAGTTCGTCAACACAATGGTTCAACAACCAACGATCGATCAATTACTACCTTTGCCTAAATCAGATAGCGAAGAAGTACAACGCGACCATTCGTGGGACTACATTTACGAACCTGAACCGAAACCTCTGCTCGATGCATTATTGCTTCGCTATGTAGAATCACAGGTTTATCAGGGTGTGGTCGAAAACTTGGCTTGTGAGCAAGCCGCACGAATGATTGCGATGAAAGCAGCAACTGATAACGCAACCAATCTGATTGATGACTTAGAACTGGTGTATAACAAGGCGCGTCAAGCGGCTATCACCCAAGAGTTGTCTGAGATTGTTAGTGGCGCAGCAGCGGTTTAAGCAATAGGTAAAACGAATTAGTTTAGAGGATTAACGATGGCTACAGGTAAGATCGTACAGATCATCGGTGCGGTAGTCGACGTAGAGTTCCCACAGAGCGATGTCCCTCAAGTGTATGACGCTCTGAACGTTGTCGATTCAAAAGAACGTCTTGTTCTTGAAGTTCAACAGCAACTTGGCGGTGGCGTTGTGCGCTGTATCGTCATGGGTAGCTCAGATGGTTTACGTCGTGGAGTTGCAGTAGAAAATACCGGTGCTCCAATCTCAGTACCAGTGGGTACTAAGACCCTTGGTCGTATCATGAACGTACTTGGTGATGCGATTGATGAGCGTGGTGAAGTGGCAGCGGAAGAGACATACTCTATCCACCGCCCAGCACCAAGCTATGAAGAGCAGTCAAACGAGACTGCGCTACTGGAAACAGGTGTAAAAGTAATCGACCTAATTTGTCCATTCGCTAAGGGTGGTAAAATCGGTCTATTCGGTGGTGCAGGTGTAGGTAAGACCGTTAACATGATGGAGCTTATCAACAACATCGCACTTCAACACTCTGGTTTGTCTGTATTCGCGGGTGTTGGTGAACGTACTCGTGAAGGTAACGACTTCTACTTTGAGATGCAGGAAGCCGGTGTTGTAAACATCGAAAAACCTGAAGAATCAAAAGTAGCGATGGTTTATGGTCAGATGAACGAGCCACCAGGTAACCGTCTACGTGTTGCTTTGACTGGTCTAACAATGGCAGAGAAGTTCCGTGACGAAGGTCGTGACGTTCTGCTGTTCATCGATAACATTTATCGTTATACCCTTGCGGGTACTGAGGTTTCGGCACTTCTAGGTCGTATGCCTTCAGCGGTAGGTTACCAGCCAACGCTAGCGGAAGAAATGGGTGTTCTCCAAGAACGTATCACTTCAACTCGTCAAGGTTCTATCACGTCTGTACAGGCGGTATACGTACCTGCAGATGACTTGACTGACCCATCTCCTGCAACGACGTTCGCGCACTTGGATGCAACGGTTGTACTTAACCGTAACATCGCTGCAATGGGTCTATACCCAGCGATCGACCCACTAGATTCAACGTCTCGTCAGCTTGATCCGCTGGTTGTTGGTCAAGAGCACTACGACACAGCTCGTAACGTGCAGCAGACTCTTCAGCGCTATAAAGAGCTGAAAGACATCATCGCGATTCTAGGTATGGACGAGCTATCTGAAGAAGATAAGCAAGTCGTATCTCGTGCACGTAAGATTGAGCGTTTCCTAACTCAGCCTTATCACGTAGCGGAAGTATTTACTGGTGACCCAGGCATCTACGTACCTCTTAAAGAGACTCTACGTGGCTTCCAAGGTCTGCTATCTGGTGAATACGACGACATCCCAGAGCAAGCGTTCATGTACTGCGGTAGCATTGACGATGCTCTTGAGAATGCGAAGAAGCTATAAGGCTAACTAGGAGGCGATATGGCAGCAATAACCTTTCACCTTGATGTTGTGAGCGCCGAGAAAAAACTTTTCTCTGGTCGCGTAGAAACATTTCAGGTGACCGGTAGCGAAGGTGAACTTGGTATTTTCCATGGTCACACACCGCTGCTGACCGCTATTCAGCCTGGTATGGTGCGTATTGTAAAACAGCACGGCCACGAAGAGTTCATCTATGTCTCTGGTGGTATTGTTGAAGTTCAGCCTGGCACAGCGACTGTGCTAGCTGATACAGCAATTCGTGGTGAAGACCTAGACGCAGCGAAGGCAGAAGAAGCCAAACGTCGCGCTGAGGAGCAAATCCAGAATCAGCACGGTGATATGGACTTCGCGCAAGCGGCCAGTGAACTGGCTAAAGCCATGGCTCAGCTACGAGTAATCGAGTTGACAAAGAAACGTCGTTAATTTTCGGCGTTATCGAGTACAAAAGGCGGTCATTTGACCGCCTTTTTGCTTTCCTCAGCCCATTTTCTGGCAATTGCCGTTAACTATTTATGGTCAACTGGCTACAATCTCTCTCATTACGACCATCTCCAAACACATTTCCAAACAGGTATTGTATGAAGTTTAGTGCTGTCATTCTGGCTGCGGGCAAAGGCACTCGCATGTATTCTAATAAACCTAAAGTCCTTCACACCCTTGCGGGGAAACCAATGGCAAAACATGTTATTGATACATGTGTCGGTTTAGGGGCGCAAAATATCCATTTAGTTTACGGCCATGGCGGCGATCAAATGCAGCAAGAGCTGGTGGATGAGCCAGTTAACTGGGTGCTGCAAGCCGATCAGTTAGGGACTGGGCATGCCGTCGATCAAGCGTCAGAAAAGTTCGCTGATGATGAGAAGATTCTCGTGCTCTATGGCGATGTTCCTTTGATCTCAGAAGAAACCATTGAAAGCTTACTGGATGCGCAGCCAACAGGTGGGATTGCATTGTTGACGGTGGTTCTTGATGATCCTTCAGGATATGGACGTATTGTACGTAAAAATGGCCCAGTTGTGGCAATTGTTGAGCAAAAAGACGCCACTGAAGAACAAAAGCTGATTAAAGAAATTAATACCGGTGTGATGGTGGCAACGGGCGCTGATCTTAAGCGCTGGCTCTCTGGGTTGAATAACAATAACGCGCAAGGCGAGTACTACCTGACAGATGTGATTGCAGCGGCTCACGAAGAAGGTCGAGCGGTAGAAGCGGTACATCCGGCGAATCCGATTGAAGTTGAAGGGGTAAATGACCGTTTGCAATTGGCTCGTTTGGAGCGTGCGTATCAGTCGATTCAAGCCAAAAAACTGCTTACGCAGGGTGTGATGTTGCGTGACCCTGCTCGCTTCGATCTACGTGGCGAACTGCAATGTGGTATGGATGTAGAAATTGACGCGAACGTTATCATTGAAGGGAATGTGTCTCTGGGAGATAACGTAGTGATTGGTGCGGGGTGTATGCTTAAAGATTGTGAAATTGATGACAACACCATTATTCGTCCATATAGCGTTATTGAAGGGGCCACCGTTGGTGAAGAGTGTACGGTTGGGCCATTTACTCGACTTCGTCCTGGCGCTGAATTACAAAATGATGCGCATGTTGGTAATTTTGTGGAAGTCAAAAATGCGCGTTTAGGCAGCGGTTCAAAAGCGAACCATCTCACTTACCTTGGCGATGCGGAAATTGGGAAGCGTACTAACATCGGGGCAGGGGCGATTACCTGCAACTATGATGGTGCGAACAAACACAAAACCATTATTGGTAATGACGTGTTTATCGGTTCTGATAGCCAATTGGTGGCGCCAGTGACCGTTGCAGATGGTGCAACGGTAGGTGCGGGAACAACACTCACTCGAGATGTGGAATCAAACGAGTTAGTTATCACGCGAGCTAAAGAGCGAAAAATCGCCGATTGGCAGCGACCCGTCAAGAAAAAATAAGCAATAAAAAGCACCGTTTAACGGTGCTTTTTATTTATGTGGATTATTGTTCGTCGCTGACGACTCGAGCATTGTCTGGAATGGTCAGTTGTTGACGTAGTGGTCGATTAGCTAAGAGGTAGCCAGCCCATACGCCTAGCGTTGTGATTAAGATGGCGACGCCTGTTACTGGCAATACTTGGCTTGCAAAGGCTGCAACGCCAGCACTGAACAGGCTGCTCACACAGATTTGTAGGCTATTTTGCAATCCTGCAGCGGTCGCAGGGCTTTGTTTTGCGCTGGCGAGAGCTCGATTGACCACAACCGGATACAGCGCGCCATTGGCGGTCGCAATCAAACAAAATGGTAATAACAACGGCCAAATAGAGGACAGTGACCATTGCGAGGCAATAAATACCAGTAAACTGGCCACGGTAAATAACCCGATCAGGTGTTTAAGGATCTTCTCATCCCCATATTTTTTGACCAACTGTTTACCGAAAAAACCGCCTGTCATAAATGCGATGGTTTGAGGGGTGAAGCTGAGTCCAATGTCTTTCGCCGAATAGCCCAGCGAGGCCATAATTTCTGGCATGCCCGTTAAGTAAGCAAAGAAGGCCGCTGAGGCCATCGCAAACATCAGCACATTGCCAAGATACACTTTGCTAACCAGTAATGCCTTGATATCCGAAGCCACTGAGGTGCTTTTTTTTGTCTGATTAAGATCGCAAGGTTGCAGACGTGTTTGCAGCGCCACGATTACGCCGACACCGGTGAGACATACAAAAATACTTCGCCAACCCCAATGTTCAGCAAGAACGACGCCTAATTGCGGCGCCAGAGCCGGCGATAAAGCAACCAATGGCATAATGGTGGCAAAAATTTGCTGGCTGGTGGTTGTGGAATAGCGCTTAATCACCATCGCTTGCCAGATAACAGCTGGCGCACACACGCCGATTGCTTGTATAAAGCGTAAACTTAATAGTTGCCATACCTGTTGGCTATAGCTAAGCCCTAGAGAGGCGGCTGAAAATAAAAGTAGCCCGACAATTAGGGTTTGACGGTGTCCGTACTTATCGGAGATCAGCCCCCAAATGAGTTGCCCCACCGCCATACCAACTAGAAAGACCGTGAGTGATAACGCGATGTGCTCAGGTCCAGTAGCAAAATCAACTTCCATGGCTTTAAACGCTGGGAGGTACATATCAGTAGCAATAAACCCCAGCATCGATAAGGTTGCGAGATAAAAAATTTGCATGAAGGAAGGTTTTATACTGTTATTATTCAAAATAATTCACTCTTTTATGAGTTTAAAAACTTGGCAGATATTAGGGTGTGGATTGTATTGAAGCTTTTGTGTGATGTGAAACGTTAAAATTTGTGGTTATCTATCAAAAAAATTGAAAGGTAGAAAGTATGAGTCACAGAGTGTCATGAGTGCATTTTCTCGCTCATCCCTTGAGATGATTGATGTGGTTGCTCGGCTGGGAAGTTTTTCAGCTGCGGCGGAGGTATTGCATAAGGTGCCGTCAGCGATCAGCTATGGTGTACGCCAAGTTGAACAGGAACTCGATGTCCTCTTGTTTGAGCGTTTGCCTCGTAGAGTCGCCTTAACCAAAGCAGGAGAACTATTCGTAGATGAAGCTCGAGTTCTACTTCGGCAAATGGATGAGATCAAAATGCAAACGCGTCGTGCGGCTTTTGGTTGGCAAACAACACTCAAGCTGACTCTCGATAATGTCGTAAAACTGGATAAATTGCAGTTTTTGATCGAAGCCTTTTACCAACGATTTCAACATGCTGAATTACAAATAAACATGGAAGTGTTTAACGGGTCTTGGGAAGCCATTGATCAAGGTCGAGCTGATGTGGTGATTGGCGCTACGTCCGCAGTACCGGTTGGTGGGAACTTCGAAGTCAAAGAAATGGGGGTTCTCGATTGGGCTTTCGTCATGGCGCCCGATCACCCGTGTGCCAACTTGGACATACTCGGTGCTGATCAACTGAGCGCGTATCCAGCGGTGTGCTTGGATGATACTTCAATTAGCCTGCCTAAGCGGCATACGGTGCACTACCGCCAGCAGCGGCGGTTATTATTACCCAATTGGTATAGTGCCATAGAGTGTTTAAAACAAGGTGTGGGTGTGGGGTACATGCCAAGGCATATTGCCAAGCCCTTGATCGATCAAAAATGGCTGGTGGAGAAAAAGTTGATTGACGATCCTCCTCTCAGTCAGTGCTGCATGGTTTGGCGAAATGATGATAACCACGAAATGATCGAGTGGCTTGTCGACTATTTAGGACCGGAGCAGAAGTTGTATCAAGATTGGATTGCATCATAAAAAATGCCAGCAGTGACACTGCTGGCATAGTGTTTCCAAATGATATGTTTAAGGACGCTCAAAAATAGTCGCTATTCCTTGACCAAGGCCGATACACATTGTCGCTAAACCGTATTTGGCGTTGTTACTTTCCATCAGATTGATCAATGTGGTTGAGATGCGCGATCCAGAGCACCCTAGCGGGTGGCCCAGTGCAATCGCGCCGCCGTTAAGGTTGACTTTGTCATCAACCTTCTCCAACAAACCTAAATCTTTGGCACAGGGTAAAGATTGTGCAGCAAAGGCTTCGTTAAGTTCGACAAGATCAATATCATCCATGGTTAGCCCTGCACGTTTCAGTGCTTTTTTGGTTGCTGGCACCGGACCGTATCCCATGATAGAGGGATCGCAGCCTGCGATAGCCATCGAACGAATTTTAGCGCGAATAGGTAATCCTAACTGGTTGGCTTTTGCTTCGCTCATGATCAACATCGCCGATGCGCCGTCGGAAAGGGCAGAAGAACTTCCTGCCGTCACGGTTCCGTTTACTGGGTCAAATACAGGGCGCAATTGTGACAGCCCTTCAACGCTGGTTTCTGGGCGTACCACCTCATCGTAGTCGAGAGTAAATAGCGTGCCATCGGGACCATGGGCTTCCATTGGCAAGATCTCATTTTTAAATCGTCCTTCAAGGGTTGCAGCATGAGCGCGTGCATGAGAACGTGCGGCGAACGCATCCTGCTGTTCACGGCTGATGCCATGCATTTTACCAAGCATTTCCGCTGTTAAGCCCATCATGCCTGCCGCTTTTGCCACGTTCTTGGACATGCCGGGGTGAAAGTCCACGCCATGAGTCATGGGGACATGTCCCATATGTTCGACACCACCAATAAGGCACACCTCTGCATCGCCAACCATAATGGCTCGACTCGCATCATGCAGAGCCTGCATCGATGAACCACATAGTCGGTTCACGGTGACAGCGCCGACTTCAATCGGTAGGCCAGCGAGCAGCGCAGCATTACGAGCGATATTGAAGCCTTGCTCGAGTGTTTGCTGCACACATCCCCAATAAATATCTTCAATCTCATTTGGATTGAGCTGAGGGTTACGTTCAAGTATTCCTTTCATCAAACGAGCTGAAAGGTCCTCGGCACGAGTATGACGAAAAGCACCACCTTTGGAGCGACCCATTGGAGTACGAAGACAATCAACGACAACTACATTATTCATTTGGTATCCCTCCTAGATTGAATCGGTCGGTTGTGTGGAGTAAAAGGTTTTCCCTTGCTCTGCCATATCGATTAACAGTTGTGGTGCTTGGTACATGGCACCTAAATCCGCGTACTTCTGCGTCATTGCGATATAGTGTTCAAGCCCAAGGCTATCGAGATAACGCAGTGCACCGCCGCGGAATGGAGGGAACCCAAGGCCATACACTAATGCCATATCAGCCTCTTGCGGTGACGCAATAATACCTTCTTGAAGGCATAGCACGACTTCGTTGAGCATCGGAATCATCATGCGCTCAATGATCGTTTGTTGGTCAAAATCTTGGTGTTTTGCACAAACATCGTTGAGTAGAGATAATACGTCTTCACAGAAGGTTTTCTTCGGTTTACCTTTTTTATCTAAGGTATAGCTATAGAATCCACTGCCATTTTTCTGACCATATTTATCCGCATCAAACAGAGCGTCAATAGCGTCACGTCCTTGCTTTTGCATACGTTCAGGGAACCCTTCCGCCATGACGGCTTGAGCGTGATGGGCTGTATCTATACCAACGACATCGAGTAGGTAAGCAGGTCCCATAGGCCAACCAAATTGGCGCTCCATGACTTTATCGATGGAGGTGAAATCGGCACCGTCACGCAGCAATAAACTGAAGCCGCCAAAATAGGGGAATAGAACGCGGTTGACGAAGAATCCTGGGCAGTCATTGACGACGATGGGGGATTTACCCATTTGTGCGGCGTAAGCCACCACTCGATTAATCGTATCTTCTGAAGTCTGTTCGCCTCGAATGACTTCGACCAGAGGCATTCGATGTACAGGGTTAAAAAAGTGCATGCCGCAGAAGTTCTCTGGACGCTTCAGCGATTTCGCCAAAAGATTGATCGGTATAGTTGATGTGTTAGAGGTTAATACCGTGTCGTTGCCAATATGGGTTTCAACCTCACTGAGCACCGAGGCTTTGACTTTCGGGTTTTCAACGACGGCTTCGACAATAATGTCACTGTTTTCAATCCCAGAGTAATGCAGGCTCGGTGTAATGGACGCGAGAATGCCAGCCATCTTGAAGCCATCAATTCGTCCTCGCTCTAGTCGTTTGTTGAGCAGTTTTGAAGCTTCGGTCATACCCAGATCTAACGAAGATTGGGCAATGTCTTTCATTAATACCGGTACACCTTTCAGTGCAGATTGATAAGCGATACCGCCACCCATGATACCCGCGCCTAAAACGGCTGAGCGTGAGGTGGGTTTAGACGCAGACTTCGCTGCTTGTTTCGCCAAGCCTTTGATGTGCTGATCGTTTAAGAATAATCCGACAAGGGATTTCGCTTCTTCTGATTTTGCGAGTTTAATAAAATACTTACGCTCGATATCCAGGGCAGCATCGCGCGACCTCGTGCAGGCTTCTTCGATCGCTTTTACTGCGGCCATGGGTGCCGGATAATGAGGGCCTGCTTTTTGGGCAACCAAACCTTTAGCCATGGTGAAGCTCATGAGCGCTTCTGTTTGACTGAGTGTTAATGACGACGTTTTTTGTTGGCGTCGCGTTTGCCAATCGATTTTTTCATTAATGGCTTGGCTTAGAGTCTCAAGCGCAGACTCTTTTAAGCGAGCACTATCAACAACTGCGTCTAGTAAACCCACTTTGAGCGCTTCGTCAGCACGGCATGCTTTACCTTGGGTGATGATCTCCATGGCGCTGTCGGCACCAATCACACGTGGAAGGCGTACACAACCACCAAACCCTGGCATGATGCCTAACTTCGTTTCAGGCAAACCGATGCTGGTGGTTGCATCACCGATGCGAAAGTCAGTAGCGAGTACACACTCACATCCACCACCAAGAGCGTGCCCTTGTAACACTGACACTGTAGGAAATGGAAGATCTTCGAGTTTGGAGAAAATGCTGTTCGCAAATTGCAACCATTGGTCTAATTCGTGTTCTGGTTTGGCGAAGAGAGTTAAAAACTCGGTAATATCCGCACCAACGATAAAGCTGTCTTTATTCGAGGTGAGGATGAGTCCTTTAATCGTGGTGTTTTTTAGGATCTCATCAAGTGCAGCGTCAAGTGATTGCAAAGTCGCGAGATCGAGCTTATTGACAGATTGAGGTGCGCAAAAGCAGAGTTCGGCGATGCCGTTTTGCGCTTCCTTAACGTGTAGGGTTTCGGCTTGGTAAATCATTGTTTGTCTCCATGACCTACGATCTGAGTTTTGTAGAGGTAAAATCGTTATAGTTTTATTCTGGTTAGACCAGTACCAGTAGTGTGGACTTGGGAATGTTGAATTTCAATACATTTTTTAAACAACTGTTTAACATTGTGCGCTGGGTACATACAACAACTTAACTTCGAGGCGTGATACACTGTGGCGCAGAGTGACGAAAGTGAATGGTTATGAATGACAAACCTTATTTGATTCCTGCACAAATGGCGGTGTATCAAGAAGAAATTAAAAAAAGCCTGTTTATTACCCAGTTGTCCCATACTGCGAGTATTGATGAGGCGAAAGCCTTCATTGATACTGTGCGCCAACAACATAATGAAGCTGGTCATAATTGCTGGGGGTTTGTCGCGGGTCGTCCTGAAAATTCGATGCTGTGGGGGTTTAGTGATGATCGCGAACCGTCTGGAACCGCTGGCAAACCAATACTTTCCCAGCTTTCCGGCTCTGGTGTCGGTGAAATTTGTGCTGTCGTAACTCGATATTCGGGCGGTGTAAAATTGGGTACGGGTGGTCTCGTCAAGGCTTATGGTGGTGGTGTTCAACAAGCTCTCAAGCTGCTTCAAACTATTGAGAAAAAAATCACGACAAAGCTACGCTTACAGTTAGACTATGCTTTTATGCCGATAGCTCAAGCTTTAATGACTCAGTTTTCAGTATTAGAAGTGAGTGCTAACTACGGTGAGAGTATTGATTTAATCTTGGAAATCGAGCGTCGGCAGCTGGAAGATTTTTCACTGGCGGTAATCAATAAAAGTGGTGCTAAAGCGATGATTACGCCACTGGAAGATAACAAAAACAACTAGGAAGTTTAGAGGCCGCAGCGCGTCACTCTCATATAGCAATGCAATTTCGATCTATTATCCGAATCGTTGGGCTACTTCTCGCCCTTTTTAGTCTCTCTATGCTCGCACCAGCGCTCGTAGCCTTAATCTACCGCGATGGCGCTGGCGTGGCGTTTGTGACGACGTTTTTTGCTTTGTTCTTTTGTGGCGGACTTTGTTGGTTTCCTAATCGTCGCTTTCGTAAAGAGCTAAAAGCTCGTGATGGCTTTTTAATTGTTGTTTTGTTCTGGACGGTACTTGGCAGTGCGGGTTCAATTCCTTTCCTACTTTCCGATAACCCGGGTGTCTCGGTAACCGATGCATTCTTTGAGTCTTTTTCGGCATTAACCACTACGGGTGCCACGGTCATTGTGGGGCTCGATGAATTACCCAAAGCGATATTGTTTTACCGCCAGCTACTGCAATGGTTCGGCGGCATGGGGATCATTGTGCTCGCCGTCGCGATTCTTCCGGTGCTGGGCATTGGTGGCATGCAGCTCTATCGAGCTGAAATTCCTGGCCCGGTAAAAGATACCAAGATGACGCCGCGTATTGCTGAGACCGCAAAAGCGCTTTGGTATATCTACTTAAGTTTAACGATCGCCTGTGCATTGGCATTCTGGGGCGCAGGCATGACGCCATTCGATGCGATTAGTCATAGCTTTTCAACCATTGCGATTGGTGGCTTCTCAACACATGACGCCAGTATGGGGTATTTTGATAGCTACGCGATCAACGTCATTACGGTGGTTTTTCTCCTCATTTCAGCATGTAACTATTCTCTGCATTTTGCTGCATTTGCATCTGGCGGTGTTCATCCCAAGTACTACATAAAAGACCCGGAATTCCGAGCCTTTATTGTTATTCAGGTCATTTTATTTGCCATCTGCTTTTCAGTTTTGATTAATCATCAAAGCCATGACTCATTCTACGATGCATTTGATCAGGCGTTATTCCAGACCGTTTCGATTTCGACGACGGCAGGTTTCACGACCACGGGGTTCTCTGATTGGCCGCTATTCTTACCGGTATTATTATTGTTCTCTTCTTTTATTGGAGGCTGTGCAGGTTCTACAGGAGGAGGGATGAAAGTCATTCGTATACTTCTGTTAACTTTGCAGGGCGCGCGGGAAATTAAACGCTTGGTTCACCCACGAGCCGTTTATACCATCAAAATTGGTGGTGGTGCGTTGCCAGCAAGAGTCGTTGATGCTGTTTGGGGCTTCTTTTCTGCTTATGCATTGGTCTTTGTGATTTGTATGCTGTGTTTAATAGCAACTGGTATGGATGAGCTCAGCGCGTTTTCTGCCGTTGCCGCGACGTTAAACAATTTAGGTCCAGGACTCGGTGAGGTATCGGTTCACTTTGCGGATGTGAACGATACGGCCAAATGGGTGTTGGTCGTATCGATGTTGTTTGGACGTCTTGAGATCTTTACCCTATTAATTTTATTCACCCCGACATTTTGGCGAAGTTAAGCCAAGGAGAGTGACTTTGAGTAACAAAGCGTTGCTTCTATATTCAACCCGAGAAGGGCAAACGAAAAAAATACTCCAATACATCGATAAAGAGCTGCCAGAGTATCAGTGTGAATTGGTCGATATACATCAAGTCGAGCATATTGATTTTTCTGGTTACCAGAAAGTGCTGGTGGGAGCGTCGATACGTTATGGGCATCTCAATAAAAAGCTTTATCAGTTTATTGAGCGCCATCAACAGCAACTGAAACAGCACAATGCGGCATTCTTCTGTGTCAATTTAACCGCTCGCAAAGAAGACCAAGGTAAGGATACACCTGAGGGCAGTGCTTACATTCGCACCTTTTTGAAAAAGTCACCTTGGCAGCCAACACTTATTGGCGTCTTTGCTGGCGCGCTTCGTTACCCTAAATATCGCTGGATCGATAAAGTGATGATTCGCCTGATCATGAAAATGACTGGAGGAGAAACGGATACCAGTAAAGATATTGAGTACACGAACTGGAAAAAAGTCAGTCTTTTTGTCGAAAAGTGGCGAAAGCAATAATTGAAAGGGATCATTTTATCGCTTTTAGGCTAAGAACTAACCGAACAATGAAAAAACGATAAAAAACCTAAAAAAAGGGTTGCCAATCAAAATCGGATATCTATAATGCGCCTCGCTGTCAGGGAAACGCTTCGCAAGAAAAATTGACCTAACGCAAACGGAAATTTTTTAGAGTAAATAACTTCAAAAAAGTTTGCATAAAGTGGTTGACACCAAATGCTAGCTCGCTAAAATAGCCGTCCGTTTTGAGGGAAGCTTCAAAACAAGCTCTTTAACAATATAAACCTATCAATCTGTGTGGGCACTCGTTGATGATAATCAAAGATGATTCTAAAGAATCAACTGAGGTTTCAA
>NZ_JBHMEP010000044.1:0-1246 GCF_042428525.1 Vibrio olivae | reverse complement strand
GATTGTTACCGGGAATACGCCCGGAACGGTTTTATAACTTAAAATTCTGTTTCGTCCAATAATTCCCGTGTCTTACTATTCGACGGAACCGCCGGGCGTTCCGGTTCCGGGGTTGGTTCCGGGACGGGTTCCCCGGTTCCGATTGGTTCCGTTACCGGGTTGGGGTCGTGGAACTCAATATTGCGCCCGCCTTTGGGCTTTTCCGGCTCAAATTGGGCTTTGAGTTGTTCCGCCGGGTATTCCTTTTGCGCTAACTCAATAATCCCCAAATTAACCAATTCCGGGACGCAACGGCGCAACGCCCTTATGTCCTCTAATGCGTCATGCGCCGGGAATGTTTCGCCGGGGAATAACTTACTATATAATTCCTCCAATTTGGGGAATTTTCCCGGTTTGCCATTCTGATACAATACGCCGACAAATTTAATAGTTTTCATCATTGTATCAATGCGCTTTCCCTTGTGCAATGCGTCCTCGGCTTTGGCGTCGTAATACTCTTTGCCGCAATAACGCAAAATGTTCGCTTTCAACATCGACGTATCGAAATAAATGTTGTGCGCACATACAAGCGGTGCGGCGGCGGCATCCGTCAAAAATTCGTCGATAACCTCGGCAAACGGTACACCCTCGGCAATTGCCCGTTCGGTCGTTATCCCGTGTATTGCGGTTGTTTCCGGCGGTATCTCGTAATTGTCCGGCTTAATTATAAAACTGCGTTCTTTGTCGCCGAACGCCCACGCCAATTGTACGACGTGCGGGAATTGGTTAAAATCCGCATCCCATTTCAAACCCTTTGCGGGTACTCCGGTTGTTTCGCAATCGAAAAAACAAATGTCTTTTAATTCAAATTTCATACTCTCGTTACTGTTAAATTGTTATTACTCGTTTTCGTTGCGGAATTTATCCCGCTTTTTCTCTAACTCCAATACGTCCCGGTTTTCCTCGACGTACTGTTTTACGTCCTTACGGCAAAACGGTTGGTCGGCTAACCAAAGCAAATGCCAATACGGTACGTTTTCCATCGGTTGCCCCTTAAATTTACCTTGTGGCATCGGGGATTTGTCATTTAATTCATTCATTTTTATACCTCCAAATATAATTATATGCGGTTTTTACTAAACCATTACAGCAATTAGAAATATTACTTCTATGATAATTAAGTTGCCGTTGTATTTCCATCGTAGTAACCCATTCTTTGATAAAATTACCCTCTAAATCATATTGCAAAACTGCCCCGGACACCGGA
>NZ_JBHMEP010000087.1:0-611 GCF_042428525.1 Vibrio olivae | reverse complement strand
TTCAGTACCAAAGGGAACAGGCATGCCTGCGTCCCCGATACTTAATTTGTCAAAGTGTCCCATTTGTGCGATTACTCGTGAAATATCTGAATTGATGACTTTTCCTTTTTTCATGTTTGTTTCTTCCTCTCGTTGTTAATTTATGACTGCTGATTGTTCTAAAGCTTCACGGTAAGGGATAGAAGGTTGCGCACCATAAGACTGCACAGCAACAGAAGAGGCTAGATTTCCATAAAGGATCGCTTCTTTCAAGTTACTAAGGTCTGGCTGAAGTGTGCTGCTTAATGCGCCAATAAATGTATCACCTGCGGCTGTTGTGTCAACGGCATCCACTTTAAAAGCAGGGACGATACCGTGTTCTTTTTCTGTATGATAGAAAGCGCCGGCACTGCCTAGTGTAATGATTACTGTTCCAATACCTAATTCATGGAGTTTTTCGGCTGCTGCGACCAAACTGTTATGATCTGTCACTCTGATTCCTGTAATGATTTCTGTTTCTGTTTCATTTGGTATAATGATATCTGTCTTTTCAAGTAGTTCAGTAGGAATCGTTTCACGAGCTGGTGCAGGATTCAGGATCGTTGTTTTTCCTGCGTCTTTTGCAATAGAAA
>NZ_JBHMEP010000081.1:0-629 GCF_042428525.1 Vibrio olivae | reverse complement strand
AACCGCCGCCGCATTGGATGGCGACACAAAGAAAAAGTTGATTGAATGTATTGAGGGCGGAACAATTGCCGACGTCATTTTGGTAACAAAAGAGGTTGAAAAGAAAATCTGCCATGCACGTGTTGTTAGTTGGTCGGTTAATACAACCTTGGATTCGCCAAAATACACAATTTATATTATTAACGCAAACAACGGAAGAGTAGTAGCAATCGCACTTAATTAATTCAAAGGGAAAGAATTATGTTAACGAGAGAAATTTTAGTTGCAAATGCGGCATTAGCCGGATTAACCGACGAACAAATTGCGGCGATTACAACATTGTCCGCCAACGACGAAAATAGCGTTATCGCCAAAAAGACGGGCGAAATTTACGGCGGATTGGATGCCGATATTTTGGCGGCGTCCGGTATCGCAAAGAACGGAACCGAAAAGACGTTTGATTACGCAAAACGTGTGGTCGCCGAGTTCAAAACCAAAGCGGAAAGCGCAAGCGCATTGCAAACCCAAATCGACAGTCTGACGAAAGAAAAGGCACGTTTGGAAAAGGCAATTGCCGACGGTGCGACCGATGCGGAAACGGCAAAGGCGTTGAAACAGGCGAAAGCCGATTTAACGGCGGTAACAACGCA
>NZ_JBHMEP010000052.1:0-1013 GCF_042428525.1 Vibrio olivae | reverse complement strand
AAACGTCGTATTGTTGCCCGGTAACATAAAATTCAATCATCCGGTCGTCGTTACCGACGTCGTTTATTGCAATGGTCGGGTATGGTTCCCCCGGCAATTGGTTAAAACAGTCCTCAATTTCCCGGTATCCCTCCGGGAACCCGCCCGGTCGGATTAGTAATAATAAAAGGATATTTTCAAACCCCGGCGCAACTTACAATGTTCGGCGTCTTTGACACAACGGAAAGCACGGCGCAATAATTTGTTCGCCATTTCAACGCCTACTAACTTAATCAAACCGGAAACGCCAACCAACGTGTTAATCTTTTTGCCGTTGAACAAGCCGTTTACTTTGATTTTGAAAGTACGGTTAATTTCTTTTGTTGTATATTCCAAACCGTTGTAAATATCTTCGGGCTTCATTGTATCGCTCTTTTTGTTGCCGGGAAAACGCCCGGTCGTTTTATTAACATGGTACAAAGATATGGCATTTTATTTTAACTACCAAAAGAATTTTCTTTTATTTTCGATTTGCGGACAAAAAACGGTTCTTTTGGCTCCCCGCAAAGTTATTTTTGGCGAATTTTCATTTTAAGCCACTTTATTTGCCGGGGTGGGTACTTTATCCATTCAAACAAAATAATAGAAATACGGGGCTAAAAACGGGCAAAAACAAAAACGGGGTTGCAACGCTTGGTTACAATCCCTTGCTATATCTATTATGCGTATTCCCAATTATAGCCCTTATGTTTTTTCATACGCCCTTTACAACATCGGATTATTAGTGTATCGCTAAACCCGTCCTTTTTGGCTAAATGTATAGATTGGTATATTTTAAGACAAACCCCGTTTTTCATCATTCTAACAGGTTTTGAATTTGGATGCAATGCACCCTTTTTACCTTGCATATTTTTAGCGTTGTTTTCACTCAATCTTTTTTTTGTAATAGGATTGTTGTTATTTTCCATATATGTAACCCAACGCAAATTGTCCGCATGGTTATTGGCTCGGTCGCCGTCGATATGGTCGATACA
>NZ_JBHMEP010000054.1:0-942 GCF_042428525.1 Vibrio olivae | reverse complement strand
ACTGCATAGCCGATAAGTGTTTGCGGTCAGAAGAAACGCCACGTTCCATGCCCAGTGTTTCAGATGCTATGGTTTGGAGTTCTGCCATGTCATCACGCGATAAACGCACACTTTTCCCATTCGGCTGCGTCCAATCGAAAACTACATGGGCATGAAGGTTAGGTGTCCATTGCTTTGCGTTCATGTATCCTTCGTCCTTGTGTATATGGATTTGAAACGCTTCAATACCGAAACGTTCCTTGCAGACCGCAGCGAATTGCTGGAGTTCCTGCATGGTGGTTTCTTGCTTGATTACTATTACCCCCTCCCGTATGGGTGCTGCTTTAGTCTGCATCTTCTGCCCAACCGTATCGAGATATCTCTGTTTCGCACTCTCCAGCCGATGGGAGATGCTATCTCCAACCCAGCTTTCATTCAAATGACTAAGTTCCGGACGAACATAGTCCAACTCTTTTTCCCTAAAGTTGTGAATCTCACTCCCCGGCTTCACTGCTTGTACATGAATACTTGTTGCTCCCATAAGTTAACATTTTTGTGACAATCGATAACAGCCGGTGACAGCCGGCTGACAGGGGGTTAAGGGGGCTTGTCCCCTTACACACGCACCCTTTAGGGTGCTAGTGTGCTATCACCATACTGCATAGGTGCGAAGTTAGCAAATGTTCTGTAAATGCACAAATAAAGGGGAAAACATTTGGATTTGCGACAATAAAGTACTACCTTTGTTGCTGACCAAACGGTAGCTGACCGATACGGGAGAGTTACCAAAATACAAGCCGCTGGAGTTAATTGACGGACATCCGACATCCCCAGCGGCTTTATTTTTGCCTATCAGCTTCGTCTAGGCATACCAGTACCTCTACTAAAAATGTACTTCAAAGATACTTATTTTCTACCGACTTGATAGTTTTTACCCCATATTCTTGGACATTTTTCCCCCAT
>NZ_JBHMEP010000100.1:0-567 GCF_042428525.1 Vibrio olivae | reverse complement strand
CCGTCCACCGGTTCCGGTGGCCCCAGTTCCCGCGGAGCATTGTTCTGGGGGGAGGGATTGTCCTGGAAATTGCCATTCCGGCGATTTTTAAACCGGTCGTTCCCGTTTTTGTTATTATAATTTCCGTTGCGGTTGTCGGGACGGTTGTTCCGGTTTTTGTTAAAACGGTCGTTATTGCGGCGGTTGTTCCGGTCAAAGCGCTGGCGCTGCTGGTCATTCCCTCTCTGGGGTTCCCGGGAAGACTCGTCGGACAGGTCCGCCGCCCCTTCCTGCACCACCCTGATGGCAGGAGGTGCGGCATCGGGATTTCCCTCCGCATCCTGCGCACGGTTCTTTCTCACGAACCGCTGGCGGATCACCTTGGGCTTCTTTTCCTCAGCTTCTCCGGAAGAAGATTCTGCGGACGTGGCGGAATGCTGCGGCGCCAGGGCGGGAGTGGAGGAATCCGGGGCATCAGCCTCATGTTCTCCGGTGGAAACAGTCTTTGTGGAACGCCTGCGCACCGGCTTGACTGCTGTCTCCGCAGCAGGGGCAGGCGTTTCGGCCTGATCGGAAACTTCCTCCACA
>NZ_JBHMEP010000152.1:0-549 GCF_042428525.1 Vibrio olivae | reverse complement strand
GCGCCGTGCTGGTATAAGCGAGGAGGCACGAGGGAGACAAACCCGAGTGAAGAGCTTGCGAAGCATGGCGCAAATGAAATCGAGAGATTCCATTTGGTCCAGCAATTTCAAAAATTATATTTGATGGAGAGTTTGATTCTGGCTCAGAACGAACGCTGGCGGCGTGGATAAGACATGCAAGTCGAACGGGAGAATTGCTAGCTTGCTAATAATTCTCTAGTGGCGCACGGGTGAGTAACACGTGAGTAACCTGCCTCTTAGTGGGGGATAGCCCTGGGAAACCGGGATTAATACCGCATACGATTGAAAGATCAAAGCAGCAATGCGCTAGGAGATGGGCTCGCGGCCTATTAGTTAGTTGGTGAGGTAACGGCTCACCAAGGCGATGACGGGTAGCCGGTCTGAGAGGATGTCCGGCCACACTGGAACTGAGACCCGGTCCAGACACCTACGGGTGGCAGCAGTCGAGAATCATTCACAATGGGGGCAACCCTGATGGTGCGACGCCGCGTGGGGGAATGAAGGTCTTCGGATTGTAAACCCCTGTCA
>NZ_JBHMEP010000045.1:0-1230 GCF_042428525.1 Vibrio olivae | reverse complement strand
CGCGAAAGCGGAAACGGCTCGCCCAACGCTGATTTGTACTAAAACCATTATCGGTTTTGGCTCACCAAACAAATCGGGCTCACATGACTGTCACGGCGCGCCGCTAGGTGATGACGAAGTGAAAGCAGCACGTGAATTCCTAGGTTGGGAATACGGTCCGTTTGAAATTCCTGCCGATATCTACGCTGAGTGGAATGCAAAAGAAGCGGGCGCTGCCAAAGAATCAGCATGGGATGAAAAATTTGCCGCTTACGCCAAAGCGTACCCAGAGTTAGCCGCAGAATTTAAACGTCGTGTCGATGGTGACCTACCCGCTGAGTGGGAAGCGAAAGCGTCGAAAATCATTGCCGACCTGCAAGCAAACCCAGCCAATATCGCATCACGTAAAGCATCACAAAATGCACTAGAAGCATTTGGTGCGCTACTCCCTGAATTTATGGGCGGCTCGGCAGACCTTGCGCCATCGAACCTTACTATCTGGTCAGGCTCTCAATCCATTACTGCTGACGACGCATCAGGTAACTACATTCACTACGGTGTGCGTGAGTTTGGTATGACGGCCATCATCAACGGTATCGCATTGCACGGCGGTTTCATTCCTTACGGTGCGACCTTCCTGATGTTTATGGAATACGCGCGTAATGCAATGCGTATGGCGGCACTGATGAAAGTGCAAAACATCCAAGTGTATACGCACGACTCGATTGGCCTTGGTGAAGATGGTCCAACTCACCAACCGGTTGAACAAATTGCCACCCTGCGTCTAACGCCAAACATGAGCACATGGCGTCCATGTGACCAAGTGGAATCCGCAGTGGCTTGGAAACTGGCCATTGAACGTAAAGATGCGCCAACCGCGCTGATTTTCTCACGCCAAAACCTTGCTCAGCAAGAGCGTAGTGAACAGCAATTGGCTGATATCGCCAAGGGTGGTTACATTCTGAAAGATTGCGAAGGCAAGCCTGAACTTATTTTGATCGCGACTGGCTCAGAAGTTGAGATTGCAGTTAATGCTGCGGCAGAGCTTAGCGCTTCAGGTAAACAAGTTCGTGTGGTATCCATGCCATCCACTGATGCGTTTGATAAGCAAGATGCGGCGTACCGTGAAGCGGTATTGCCATCAGATGTGACGGCTCGTGTTGCGGTGGAAGCTGGTATTGCTGATTACTGGTACAAGTACGTGGGTCTTAACGGCCGCGTTGTGGGCATGACAACCTTTGGTGAGTCTGC
>NZ_JBHMEP010000077.1:0-638 GCF_042428525.1 Vibrio olivae | reverse complement strand
CCGAAAGACAGCCAAGGCAATCCGGACAAAAAGCATTACCAACAGTTTAACGCCGATTATTTCGCAAAGATATTGAACGCATACCGCCGGAAACAAAACGGGGTTATACATAAAGCGTATAAGGCTGTGCCGGAACCGAAAAGGGAGTTGACCCCGGAACAAAAAAGGTATTACCATAACGAAACGGTCGCCCGATATAGGGATGTATTTTTGCGGTACAAATATACCGGGCGTTTGGAATTGGGTATTGCTGACGGAATGTTGATTTATGATTGGTTGCGAAAGTTGGGTTTTGCCAATGAGGTTGCCGGAACCGAGGACGACCGCAAACAAGCACTTGCCCGATATATGCAACGTGTCGCCCGTGGGTTCGTCAACAAATACGAAGCGTTCCACGTCCAAGGAAAGGGAACCGACGCCCCGGAATTGGATTTTACGGCGTATGAGATTGCGAGGGACAAAGAGATAAAACGCACGTTCGACCGTATGATTGCGGACGAATTGCAGATTGATAACTATTTAGATTTTTGGAAATGATTGATTGTATTATTGGCATTGAAACAAAAATAATTATATTTGCAACGGGGATAGGCGGAGTAATTAACCGACCGAAAGGGCAAGCCAACAGCCCGTCCCCG
>NZ_JBHMEP010000151.1:0-587 GCF_042428525.1 Vibrio olivae | reverse complement strand
CTAAACCTCCATGGATAACTTAAGCGTGGCGACGTCCTACTCTCACAAGGGGCAACCCCTCACTACAATCGGCGCTAAGAAGCTTAACTTCTGTGTTCGGCATGGTTACAGGTGTATCCTTCTCGCTATCGCCACCACACTGTGGTGTTATCTTTTATTGAGTAAATTTTGTTCACTCAAAACTGGATTTGAAGTCACATAAGTTTTTTTCCGAGTTCTTTTCTTTTAACCAATTGGTTAAGTCCTCGATCGATTAGTATCAGTCCGCTCCATACATCACTGTACTTCCACTCCTGACCTATCTACCTGATCATCTCTCAGGGATCTTACTTTCTTAAAGAAATGGGAAATCTCATCTTGAGGTGGGCTTCACACTTAGATGCTTTCAGCGTTTATCCCTTCCCTACATAGCTACCCAGCAATGCCCTTGGCAGAACAACTGGTACACCAGCGGTAAGTCCATCCCGGTCCTCTCGTACTAAGGACAGCTCCTCTCAAATTTCCAACGCCCGCGACGGATAGGGACCGAACTGTCTCACGACGTTCTAAACCCAGCTCGCGTACCACTTTAAATGGCGAACAGCCAT
>NZ_JBHMEP010000018.1:0-22645 GCF_042428525.1 Vibrio olivae | reverse complement strand
CATCGGATTTCTATGGCCTTCATCTTTAATTAATTGATGATTTAGCTCCGCCAATACTGATATATCTGATTCTATTGCTAGATGTATTTCCACTCGCTTTCCTTTGCATAACGCCCAATTAAGTAGTGAGCAACGCAATACAAAAGCTACCGCATTGCGCCTTAAACACAAAACTCACTGCAAACCAAAGCTGCCATGCGTTGCGAATCTGCTTAAATTGTTTGTTATGCGATTTTTCGGCAATGCTAAATTGGCTAACGAAAACACTACCTTAAACACGAAAAACTACAAACGCGTAGATGACTTTTTGTGATTCAAGAACCAGCGAATTCAACATTTCTTAAAAGGACCGCCACAAGCGCGGAACACGGCATTAAAGCGAAGATTTGGCTTTTACTTGTAAGAAACTCAACGAGCCGAAATTTCAGCAAATACGGACTTTCTGTAAACTTGCCCTTTCCACACTTTACGCCTGAAAAACTTTCCCCGACCAAATACAATTTTGAATGAGGCAACATCACGAACTTTGGCATGTTTTACGGTTGGAGTGATTCAAGAATTTGAGTCGACAATACTGATTTGCCGAAACTAAAAAACGATTGGCCAAAGAGATTAAATTTAGAGAAACCTAAAAAATTTGCCTTGTCGCATAACGCAAAGCTAACGTGCACAAAACCGTGGCGTACACTTTGCGAAGCAAAAGTGCCACGCGTTTTGGGTCACTGTTAAGCATCTTGTTATGCTAGAAGCTGAACTAGAATGAAGCTCGCGTGACGTTAAAGTATCCGGAAGCATTACTTTCGTATTTTTCCCAACCTGGTAGATTGAACCGTTTACCAACTGACTGTGTAACTCTCAGCTCCACACTTTTCCCCTGACCCTCGCGAGATACTCCAATAACTTGAATTTCATCATCAAGAGTTAGCCCATTGATTTTCAATTTTATAAATAAATGTGGGAATTCTGTGCTAGGGCACTTAAACCATCGGTACATTCGATCTGTAGCTTTTTGCGGGATAACAACTACAGCCTGTAGCTTTGAATGACTAACTCGTGTTCCACAAGAATCTGGATTACCTTCATGTTTTGATCCAACAGTTTTAATCGCGACGGGCAGAAGCATGCTACCTTTCTTTACGATTTCTTTTTCAAATTTCTCTCGATTTCGATTAGGAAGAGTCTCATATACATAAGTCATTTCTTCATAAAACTCATCAACAAGCGCATCACCGAAATTACTTTTTATTAAGCGGCTAAACTCAGCTTCATCACCTGACTCAAGTACTGTCCAAACTCGTTTTTTCAATACCTCATCAGTTTCAATAGTACTTCTTATTTTTTCAAAAACGTCTGTATCAACGGAAGGAAAATGACGTAGCCTTATATCTTCTGGCTCATCAGTCTTGATATAACTAATAACTGCCTTTTTTTGCTCATCATTTATTAATGCTTGTACAAATTTATCATCATCAAGTAGCTGAGCTTTAATTTTGGGGTAAAAATACTCTACAGGATATATATATATTCAACAACGGGAAGGAGTACATTTTCTTTCCAAACAAAACCAGCACCCACGAGTAGCGTCAATCCTGATAGAAATGCAATTATGAGCTTTTTAATTTCTGATAACTTAGATGTAAAAACATTCCTTGATATTTCTTCTACTTTGTCCTTGAATAGTAATTCATCAGCTCTTTCTTCGTCACTTCCCACTCGACTATCACTCATGGTCATTCTCCTTGAACAATTAATCCCTGCATGAATTAACATAACATATATGTTGTTATAGCTAATATTAGATCGAGTAAGCAGTATACACATGACGCTTATCTCATTTTTGTTCAAGGAGCATCTAAAACTGAAGTTTCAGAAAGGCATAACGCCGCGTTAAGGCGTGACGTAATGCTTGCCAAACTTGAGCGAAGCGAAACTGGCACGCGTTGCGGAATCGCTCTTGAACGCCTTGTTAGGTTTACTCGCACCTGAACACTTCGACTATTCGATAAGGCCCTGGTTCACATTGACTAAATTTTTGCTGCTCGATTAGATCTACAGCCGATTTAAAGGTTTCCAGTAGACAATGTTCATTGGTCTCAATTTCTTCAGCCATATGGTTACAGGAAAGTGGAGAACATTCAGCCGAAGTGTTATTCGTGTACGTGACGATATCGAACCCCAAAGACACTTTAGAAGCGGGAACCACGACATTCGTAGAAAAATATTCCTCGGGGGGAAAAATCTATCCAATTATCATCATAGTCCCATTGTTTTTCATACATCTCGTAGTAGAACAAAGTTAAGTTGTCTAAATCTATTGAGTTCTCATTCGCTATTTCATGAATAAGTAATGGTGAGTCGAAGAACCAATAACCATTATGCTTCCAGTAATTAACCCACTCACAAAAGTCTTTCGAAACACAACTACTTACTGAGTATATATCTTCAATTTGACTCGCTTTAAGCCAATCAGGTTTACCAGATACAACTTTGTACATGTAACCTACAGGAATCATTCGTTCACCTATTTGCTCAACCTAGAAACCTAACGCCCTGTTAAGGGGGAGATGAAACAAACAAAAATCAAATAATATCATGCATTTAACTTTAAAATACGTAAAATAAAAGATAATAAATAGCAATTATGTAGCACTAGACTCTTTGACTTCCGGTTCCCAAAGATACAACCAAACTAATCTAACATTTGATAGTATACGTATTTATGGAAATCCAATACTTCCTGCAATTTCTAAAACTAAGAGTTGGAGGTTAGACAGTATATTCAATCGTTGACCTGTTCGATTACTCTTTCGATAAGTGCTTGCAAAGGCTGGCACCATTCTCCTCTATCGACCGAATTCGATTGTCTCAAATGCCACACATGTTTTTTGAGTTGATTTCTAATTGTTACATTCCACTTATCATCATCTGGCAGAACATCCAATATCTGTTCAAACGCGAACAACATCTGAGCTACAAACCAACGATATTTTATGTAGTCTTTCTGATTAACTTTGATCACTTGCTCGTCTGCATACGCAAAATCTGGTGATTGATCACATAACTCAAGAAACCTTGAGTACGCCGAATATGCTGTTGCACGCCGAGCCTCTAATTTTGAACTAATCCATTGCTTATAAGCGACTCCAGCTGAAATCATAGCCACCGCACAAGTAGCTATGGTGGCCCAATTTACCCATAGAGCAACGTCAAAAAAAGCGCTCCATCCAGTTGTAAAACACGTCATTTTTTTATTCCTGCTGGCTTTGTCTTAACAGCTTTATATTGTTTCACTTTTCTGGTGAACGCAGCTAAATCTATATCTGCAGTACTAATAGAAATTTGTTTAGTTCCATGAGCATGAGATATTAAACGTTCATATCGTTGTTTATATGGAGCTTGAATAGTTGAACCACCAAACTCTCCAATATTACAAATCACAACATGCTGATACATATGATATTGCAAAGCAGCTGCCATATTATCAAATGTATTTACATCTTGGTTGTGAGCAACGACAATATACAAATCTGTGATGTTTCTGAGATCTGCAGCTAACTTAATGTCTGTAGCATCATAACAAATAGAACCACTAATCAGGAAAGGTCCCTCATCATACCCATGAAGTTCGATAACGTGTTGACAAGGTCTAAAACCATTCACTCCCAATTTTATCTCTTCTAACGTCATGTTCTCTTTACCTTGATCACGAATGACCCACTGCCGTCCACTCTCTCGATAATCAGGTATGAACCATCGAGCAATATTCACCAGCTGTCCTTCATGATCAGTAAAGACTAAACCTGCAAATATTATTGATCCGGTAGTATCTGCTAGACGCTTTATTACATCTTGATCATCAATATGAACCGCAAGTTCAGCAAACACTATTAAGTCGGCATACGGCTTTGAATCTTCATTTTCAGCACATGCTTTAGCCTGTAGTGTTTTTAGTATTAATTTGCTAATAGATAAAATATGCTCTCGATGTTTAGAACGATATTTAGAATTACTTAAATAAGGATCAGAAACACTGAAATCAATAGACTTCGGCAACAGCTGTTGTACAGTAACAATTCTAAAATTGTCTTTTTTGCTAGGCCTATTAACTTTAGTCGGTATGACAGGTAGCGACGAAGCTTCACAAATTAGACTATTAAGATAAGCCAATCTTTTCTTTATACAACTATCAAATGATTCTAAATCTTCAATTGACCGGACATCAGCATCATGAACAAATGTTGATTCAAAGCCCGGCCATTGAAGACAACGGATCAAAAAATCTGAAAACCAGTTACTGGTAGTTGCAAACTCACCAACTATTGATTCCGGAGCGTGCATCATACCCATTCGGCGTTTATACCAGCTAGTACGTAGCCCTTTATAAGTAACCGTTTTTCCTTCTTTCCATCTGCTCTCCGTAAAATCACCAGCCCCCACAGCCGAGGTTCTTAGTATAGTACCAATCCAATAGATGATTTGCCTATCCGCTTTCTCACGATCAATCCAATCCGGTGTTAAAAATCTGGGATCTTTAAATGAACTTTGCTCAATAGTGCAATTAACTTCTTTTATCGTTGAACTCCAAACTTTATCCCACTGTAGTTTAGGTTTAATATCTATGGAGATTTCATTTGGTGAGGAGCCTATAACATTAATATCTTCTCGCGCTTTATCTAACAATCCAAGCGCAAGTTTAAGCAATGCATGTTCAAATTCAAACCCATTTAGATCTGAATTTATAACTTTTGAGAGAAGCTGTTTTCTAGGTTTTGGCTGGAAAGTTATTTGGGGAGCAGCCCATTTAAGTTTTTTGCATAGTGCTTTATTGTTAACTTTCTTATCTAGCGATTTCCATAACGCCAACCAAAAAGGCCCACCTCTCTTAGCAAATACTTCTAGTGGAGTATATTTGTCTTCAAGAGAAGAAATACTCTCCAAAAATAGTGATGCATAAGTATCAAACTTTCCGGTAATTTGTGCAGCGACTTCAAAAAGAGCACTAATTTCAAATTTATATTCTGATTGATCATATACTAATATAGAGTGGAGATTTTCCTGAGGAGAGCTCCCCTTAAGCTTTAACGACAAAGGCTTATTAACGACTGCTAGTAACATTAACGCCTGTCTTTTTACAAATTTTGAAACTTTAGTGCTAGAAATTATTTTCTGTGCATAGCGAGAAATTAGTTCAATAATAGAAGTAGGATCCAAGCTTTTGGGATAATTAACTACTTGAAAATATCCATTAAAATCAATTGCACATCTACACAAGTCAGCAAGTATATAATTCATCATTTGAGCGGTAATTGAATCAGGTTCCCGATTGGTCTTACAATAACTGCTACGATTAAAAATTGCTTCAAATACCGGTTCAAATAAATCTGCATCTGGATAAATTTCGATTGCTTTTCTGAGAACAAGGGCTAGTGAAGGGTCTTTCATCCATGCTGATATAAGCTTCTTTGCTAGTAATTCTTCATTATTATCAAAACCATCACTCTTCTCATAAAA
Source organism: Vibrio olivae (assembly GCF_042428525.1). Classification (NCBI taxonomy): domain Bacteria; kingdom Pseudomonadati; phylum Pseudomonadota; class Gammaproteobacteria; order Vibrionales; family Vibrionaceae; genus Vibrio; species Vibrio olivae. The sequence continues at coordinate 17,134 of NZ_JBHMEP010000018.1, read as the reverse complement.
ACTTATTTTTCTCTTATACTTAACAATATTTTCTAATCGATTTGCCGCAAAACGTTTTAAAGTATCAGGTCTAATATCATGATCGTAATCTGACAGCTGTAACAAAGAAGAGTCAGCATGACTTCTATCTAACTTTGGAATGTCTACATCTTCAATATCTAATAAGCTTTCCAACATGCCAGAAACATTACTCAATACATCTCTATCTGCAGGACCACTCATTTCACTTTGAATCATTTCAATTCTACTCGCCATACTCCCACTGTTGTCGAGATCTTTAAGTAGAGTTACTTTTGTTTTATCATTATTTAGCTCAAGATCTGGGCCGCCGAATTCCTTTAGTATTTGGTTTACTTTTTTGTTAACTATTCTAGAAATTTCAGAGGGAGTTTTGTCACTAGCGCTAATCACTAAACGTATATCATCTACATATCGGCAATAATCGTGTAGAGTAATTCCATGTTGACTTTTACCTATAAAATTACCAAGTTCTCTATCAAAATTAACTAAATATGCATTCGCATAGAAGCCCGCTGAAACAAGTCCTTGAGGTAGACCTTTTTGAATATCTCCGAGTTTAAGAAGCTCTGCGCGCTTTAAATCTGCAACAGACCAAGACCAACTTGTTATACGCTTAAATGCATTCCAAAACTTAGGGCATTCTGCATATCCAAATTCAACAACAATACGTTTTAGACGCTCAATCAATACATCAATATCAATCGTGTTATAAAACTTAGACAAGTCTAGGTTAACTATAAAAACTTCTTCCGCGTTGGTTGCTTGCTCAGTTGCAATTCGTCCAAGTTCGACAGGCCTCTTTAAAAAATTTTGATAATCAGTAAAGAATTTTCTGTATGTTTCACTATTTCCCCAACGGAACCAAGCTTCATTTTTATTTTTCCAGTCACATAGAAGTCGATTCCCATAACTATATACTTTGTTGTAGCGTGCTTGCTCATATGTCTGTTCTTTATGGCTGCAGTCTCCTTGAGCTGATTCTACAGAATCAGCTAAACATAGCATCGCTGCACTAGCCCATGTCTGATCCCTTATTGAAATATGAGCGAGCGGTCTTATAGGTGGCTTTTCTTGTCTTTTCTCTATGTTTACAGGGTTCCAACCATATTTATCAAAAGACCATATTTCGCTTTTTGCCGCAGGTACCAACTCCAACTTATTCAATTTTGCTCTTTTTACTGAAGTCGCCCATTTTTTCGCATTTTGCTCAATACATAATGCTGATATATCCAATTCTAATGTATCTGCATACCAGTTAAACGAGCGAATATAGCCGTGTGTTTTTTTCCAAGCTTGAGCCATAACAACTTCATCAGCTAAGTATTCAATGCTCGGTTTTAATACTCTATATTTTTCTTTAATTAATTTCGTAATACCTGTAGCTAAATCAAGTTATCATCTTCTGAATAATGGTGGTAACTACATGATTTTTTTTTATATTTTTTATTATAAGATTCAATAATCCTAAGGTTAGATTCTTTCATAATTGCCATTAGATATGTGACTTACAGCAATATTAATCTATGAAATGTTAGACTTCTTGATACTTACAATCATGCTGCAACTTAATACCCCATCAATTTATTCTTATATAGAAATTCCAGACTAATCCTATAATATTACCTTCAATATCCTAGAATTACACCTTACTTTCGTCACGTTTTAGTACACGATACGTATTTTCTACCTACGCTAAACAAAATGCCATGCTAATTATTATATAAATAAAAAATAATATTGATGGTGTTTATTTATTAAAAATTTCATTACCATTTATCTATAAACTTAAGGTCTAATTTTACAATATAAATAGTAATTTTTTGATCTATTAGGCCTACATGTAAACTAATACACGGAAAATTATAACTACAAAGTATCAAAACTTACCCCACTTGCCCCACCTCCCCCACTGAATCAGTGAGGCAAGTGGGGGAGGTGGGGTTAATTTGACAACTTACTGAAATGGAATGTGGGGAGTGACCGTTGGGAAAAGGTACTGGTTGTAGCCGTTTTTCAGTTTTTTCTCGATGCGTCCTTCCTTATGGAGTTGGTTCAGTGCTTTGCCAAGTACACTGCCCTTTGAAGCATCAACTCGTAACAGCTCACACACCTGCTTGGTAGAAAGCCACTCTTTGGCTTTGCCGTGGCAGTCAGCTAAGTGGTCATTCAATAAGTTATACCAGTTCCCTTTGTCTACATACTTAGCAGATTCCTGTGAGACTTGCGCTTGTAACGCGGCAGGTAACATCCAAGGATGATGCTTAACCATAAACTGGTGTTTCACCTCTAACCAGAACTGACGCAGTTTCTCAGGCTCTTTGAGGGTTAACTCCCCTGTTGGCTGATATTCCCATCCAAGAATGTAATTCAACGTCTCCATATCGGTTTCATCGACCAATTCAATCACCGCGTAACGAGTGTTCCCTGTCTCGTCTTTTAAGAAGTCCGTGCCGTTGACCGTCGCAATCAGATTGGTTTGACGCTCTTTCTTGATGTCAGTACGTGCATAAGGCGGCCTTACCGTATCTTTCGAGCGCGTGACAAACGCTTTCAGTGCCCCTTGGCAGTTTTTGGTCGAGCGCTCTAACTCGCCAAGTTCGACAATCCAAGAACGGATCACCGATAACACGCTGTCTTTGTTGTCTGGGTTAAGCTCTGCCCCTTCCAGAAACGCATTAGGCATCACGTTGGCAATACGCTCTACAAATGCTGTTTTCTTAAATGACTGCTCCCCTTGCAATACGGGCACCAATTTGGATTTGAAGTTACCAACAAATAGACATGCTACACAGCCCACTAACCAGTGTAGCAACACCGCATTAGAAAGCTCAGGATGCTTGGCCTTCAGACAGCTTAAGGCGGCGTTAACTCTTGCTACACCGTCCCACGTTCCATGTAGCCAGTCTGCTATTGGGTGATACCGATTCTTTAAAGCCAACGCGCCAAAGTGGTCATCAATGGCACTTCGAGGCATGGAATAAATCGAAGCGAGAGAAATCAGCTCACTGCGCACTTCTTCCTGCGCTCCTGCTAATTGGCTGTCTTTGAAAATATCGGGCTCTAAGGTCATTTTATTGTGCTTAGCTTCGTATCCGGCGCTATCAAGTAGCGCCTTAAGATTGTCAGCAGTATTAAGCACAATGCGTTGTCCTGATTCTTTGTACTTCACATGAGGAAAGGCAGGCTCGTTACCGTCATTAAGCATAGGTGCCCTCCTTTTGTGAGAGGTGGTCACATTTAGTATGACTTTCTAACCATTGGTCGAGGTCTTCTTTGAGGTAACGGACAGCGCGCCCAATCTTAATGAATGGCGGTGCCATGGTGCGGTTTTTGCGTTGTCCTTCCATTCGTGATTGGCGTAAGAAAGAACGACTCATTCCAATGTAAGCAGCAGTCTCTTGCTCGGTAAATGCGCGTTTCACAACGGTGCTTGTTGTCATGTTGATGTCTCCTGTTGTTCATTGAGACTTCAACTTAACCGGTCACAGCGTCATATGACGCCAACAACGACGTTCACGACGACGTTAGGTTTTCGGCTTGCTCTGCTTTGACTAATCGACGGACATCCACCAATACGTTTTTGCGAAATGAATCATAAGACATGGTGTTTTCACTATCGCCTCGCCCAAACCAAGTGACACTGTCTTGCGTAATACTCTCAACCACTAAATCAACGTCATAGTGTCGGTTAAAATCGTGTTGGTTAACGTCTTGTCGAAGCATTGCCCAAACCTTATCGGCTCTGGTTTGAGCGTTACGTTGAAGAATACGATAAGCGATTAATGCGATGGGGTGTGTGAGTAACGGTTGGGTAACCGAACCTAACCGAACATCAGTGCATTGACTAACCGAATCTAATGGGGCATTAGGAAGTGCGTTAACCGAACTTAAGTGCATTGACTCAGTACTTTTAACCGTTGAACCCACCGTTGGGTTAACCGTTGACATAGCACTCGAAGTGCTTTCGATAACCGAACCGTAACCGGACACCTTAATGCTTTCAGCGCCAAACACACCGATTAAATCGTCGATATCAATGCGCAGTTGCTCTGGTTTAACCGAAAGCGGTTTGATTTTCAGTCGCTGACCACCCGTATCAGGGTATTGATTGGCGATTTGTTCAGTTTTTTCATTGGGAATGAGTCGGGAGAGCATTCCTGCGTATTTACCAAGTACACTGTTTACGGTTAAGTCAGTACTGATTTCCGTACTGGCAAGAAAAGGTCCTGTGGGTTGTTTAAAACTGGCGTTTTTATAGGAAAAACTCGCTTCCTGAACACCATTAAACGCTTGGTTAACCGAACGCCAACGGTACACACGGTCAGGCTCCAAAATCAATATATCTTCGCAGGTATGCGTTTCCAGTGAAACAGTAAAGCGTTTGGACATCGGCATCGACAAGCGAACAACGCCGCCATAATCGAAAATGGAGACGACGACTCGCTCACTGCGGGAAATGTAGCCCCCGAAATTTTGACCTTGGGTTACTGCGCATAACGCCATTAAGTGGTTATTAACGGCATCAAACACATCTCCTTGAGTGAGATAGGTCTTATCGGTTAGCTCTGACAAATGCAGGAAACGGCGCTTAAGCGGGTTCACAACTCTCTCCCTTTGAGTAATGACTGTCTTAGCGCGGTATTAAATCATTAAAACCACTGTATAAACAACCATGAACATGAACAATGTGAACAAACTACCGCATCATAGCTAACTGAATACTTACAGGAGATTAGGCATTCAAATACCAATCTTCTAACAAAACTAAAACCGCCGAGTTTATTTACACTCTTGCGTTTCATTGGATCGTAGAAACCCAACCTAGCTCAACTGCTTATGTATATCTAATGCGTTACACTACTTGAACTTTTCGAGGCATATCAAATTATAACTGGCAGCATACAATGACTTTTTGGACACTCACATCAAACCCTTTGGCTCGCTTCTTCAAGAAGGAGCTCCTAGTTCAAGTGGATAATGATGGGATTAGAGTGCTTCAAGATGAAACAGAAAATCAGTTTTTTTGGGAACAGTTGGATTCACCACCTACGTTTACGCTTGCCCTAGACGGTGGCAATTTAAGTTTTACCGCTAAAGGGAAAGCATATCGCTATCGTATGCTTGGATATTTACTTCCCTTTAAGTACGCCAAGCATTTTATTAAGTTTTGGGGAAATAAAAACGCAGAGCGTCTGCAAAGTTTCCTCAGTGACGCTTATTACCAATGCACTGCCACATTTATTAGAGATTCCACAGTAAACAGTATTAGGGCATTCGTTAACGAAGAAATCAAACGCTGGAAAGGCTGGGATAAAGTTGAAGGTCTATCAGAACAAGCAAAAGAAACAGCGAATAAACTCAGCAACATACATAATTGGACATCTTCCGATATCGATAAAATACGGCAGCGTTATCTACAAAAGCAACTTACACACTATCAAGATTTTTTTGATTCGGTGGAGTCAAACCCACTAACCCAAAAGCAGCGAATTGCTTGTGTGACCGACAATGATAACAACCTTCTCCTTGCTGGCGCTGGAACCGGTAAAACCAGCGTTATGGTCGGAAAAACAGGCTATTTAGTGAAAAGTGAGCAAGCTAAGCCAAGCGAGATACTCATGCTTGCTTATGGTCGAATTGCCGCATTGGAAATGGACGAACGCATCAAAGAAAAACTCGGGCTAGATGATGTAAAAGCCAGTACGTTTCACAGCCTTGGTATAAAAATCATCTCTGATGTGGAAGGAAAAAAACCGAGTCTATCCAAACTAGAAGACAGCCCTAAAGCCAAAGCAAAATGGATGAATGATCAAATAGAGATACTCATGCGAGACAGTGATTATCGCAAGGCTCTACTCGAATATTTCAGCTCTTATTATTACGTTGACAAAAGTCCTTGGGATTTTAGCTCTCAAGGTGCCTACCTCAAATATCTCAATGACAATGACATTCGCTCCATGAGAGGAGAACAAGTCAAAAGTTTTGGTGAAATGGTCATAGCTAACTGGCTATTTAGAAAGGGGATTAACTATCAATATGAGGCCAAGTATCGAATTGATGTCGCAACAGAAGAGTATCGTCAATACGAACCCGATTTTTACCTTCCTGATTACGATATCTATATCGAATATTACGGAACCGATGAAAACGGAAACACTGCCCCCTATGTTAATCAAGAACGTTACCACCAAAGCATTGCTTGGAAACGTGAAACCCACAAGAAATATGAAACTGGGTATGTGGAAGTGTTTTACCACCAGCACAAAAAGGGCAAGCTGTTAAATGCATTAGAGCAAGAGCTATTGTCCCGTAACGTTGACGTTAACCCTATTCCTGATGATGTCTTACTCAGCAACTTAGAGAAGATGGGACAAGTGACTGAACTCGCTCGATTGCTCACGGCATTGGTCGATATGTACAAAGCCGCCTGTCTAGACGATAGCGGCGTAGAACGGATCATCAATGAATCGCTTGACCCGAAGCAAACCGAAAAGGCTCTAGAGCTTTTGATGCCGCTCTATCATAGCTATCAAAGATACTTACATGATCATCAAGTTATTGACTTCAATGACATGATAGGAAAAGCACTAGATTACGTACAAACCGGCAGATTCAGTTCACCTTGGAAATACCTATTGGTGGATGAATTCCAAGACATTTCAGAGCCAAGAGCAAGACTAGTCAAAGCGTTGCGCGATAGTACACCTGGATGTTCGCTATTTTGTGTGGGCGATGATTGGCAAGCCATATATCGGTTCAGTGGTGCAGATGTACGACTTACCACCGAGTTTTCCAATTACTTTGGTCCCACGTCTGAAACCACGCTTGATATGACGTTTCGATTCAATAATTCCATTGGTGAAGTCGCGACTCAATTCGTTACTCAGAACCCTGTCCAATTAAAAAAAGACATTAAATCACTTGTCCAAGTCGATAAACCTGCCGTAAGCGTTATTCGCCAAAGTAGTGATGAAGAGGGAATGTCTGCTTTAGACAAAGCTCTCACCTCCATAGCAAACCAAGTTATAACCTCAAAACAACCGAGCAAAAATAAAGTGTACTTGCTCGCGCGATATTGGTATCAGCTTCCCGATATTCATCAACTTAGAACGTTAAAACACCGATATCCGACACTAGAGATAGAGAATCAATCCTTTCATGCTTCAAAAGGTAAAGAAGCGGAGTACGTTGTTGTTTTAGGGCTAACAACTGGCAAGCATGGTTTCCCATCAGAGAAACAAACCCCGCCACTCGTTGATGCTCTTCTTCCTCAAGGTGATAAATTCACTCATGCAGAGGAACGAAGATTGTTTTATGTCGCACTGACACGCGCTAAGCACAAAGCTTACCTTTTAGCTGACATGATGGATGCCAGTGAGTTTGTCACTGAACTATTGAAGAAGAAGTATCCTATAGAGACTGAGGAATTTGATGTATCACTAATCCAATTAGAGGCAGAAAAGATAACCTGTCACAGTTGCGGAACCGGCATCTTGAGACCAAAGGTTGGGCAGTACGGGAAATTTTTATCATGTTCACTGTATCCACGCTGTAAGCACAAAGAGACCCCCTGCACTAAATGTGGCAGCCCAATGAGCCGCGATATTAAAGAAGGCTTTCAAGTCTGCATCGATACAAGTTGCGGCGACGAACGTCCTATATGCAAATGTGGGAATGAAATGAAAATGAGAAATGGAATAAATGGTCTATTCTGGGGGTGCTCAACTTATAGAAAAGGTTTCCAAACGAACTGCTCTAATACCATTAATATTTAAGCGAAAATTATTCGAATGGGCCTGCCATATATACCATCTAGTGCATGCCCATGACTCAACCGGATTAAAAAGTTTAAAGCTTACTAGTTGCTGCTACCTTCTTAATCAATCTTTTCATCTTGGGGATCCCATACATTGGATTTGTTCGATGGATCATACGGTGGCAGTTGGAACATACTATTGCCAAATCGGCTAAACGTGTTTTTTGAACACCATCACTTTTATGTAAAGGCGTTAAATGATGCACTTCACAAAATTCTTCTCCTAACTCTCCATAAAAATCATGGAAATCAAAATTGCAAACTTCACATTTTAGTGTTCCTCTCTTTAATGCTTGTGCTTTTTTCTCTGCGACTAACTTACTATTACGCTCTCGAATAACATGGGCTCTCAGCCTCGGAGTCCCTTCTAAACTACTGATTTCTTCAAATTCTGGTATTACATAACCATTGTTGATCATCTGAATCACTGGCTCGACATAAACGGCACTATCAGGCGAATCTGCATACCATATATTGCTTTGTCCAATCCCTCCTTTAACGGCTCGGGGAATCATTATCGACCGACAACTTTCTGGTAATAAGACTGCATCAGTGAATTTAGCTTTTATTCTATATTTGGTAATGTTATTTGCCTTATGAATAGACGATAGTGACCTGTTATCCTGCAGTTCGCGGTAAACAGTTGCATTTTTATACCATCCTACAACAGCTGTTCCCCCACAGTCAGGTCCTGCCAACCAAACTACTGTTACTCCTTCAATATATTCATCATTTTTTTTGGCTCCCAATCTACCTATATTTATTTTTCCTGTAGGCTCAACATATCCAAAAACAGTTCCATCAGAATTTGTAAAGTTACACACCTCATGCCCAATATTATTCTGATTGTAGGCACCACCTCTCTTGGGCTTATCTTTCTCACTAGCCCCATTATAATCTTTCATCCAACCTACATTACAAAATAATAATTTCATCTCGCTAACACTAGAGTAAACATTCAAAAATCCTTTATAAACGCCATACTATTTAATGTCGTTGCGCCCTTTCACAGATAATTCAATGTTACAAATTACCCAATCAAACTCACCGCTGTTGCTTTATGCTCAGGTGCCAAATGCGCGTAGCGTAGTGTCATTTTTAAATCAGCGTGCCCCAGCAATTCACGAACAATGTTTAAATCCACTCCAGCCATCACTAATTTGCTTGCAAAATGATGCCGCAAGTCATGAAACCTGAAATCATGAAGGCCTGCTTCCTTCAACACCGTTTGCCAAGGATGCTGAAAAAACTCGACTGGTTTCCCAAGGTGCTCAAACACAAACACCGCTTCTGGATTCTGACCTCGCCAGTTTTCCAACATGCTATAGACAGTGTCATTAAGCGGTATTGTCCGTTTTTTCTTGGACTTGGCATTTTCCGAGCGGATCGTAAGGTAACGATTAACCATAGAAATATGCTCCCAACGTAACGTTAACAGCTCCCCTTTTCGCATACCCGTGTGCATTGCCATAATAATTAAAGGCTCAAAGTAATCGATAAATCGTCCTAGTTCCGCCTTATTGTGGACTGCCGGTCGCTGAGCATCACGTAAGCGGCTATCGCGCTCTTTTACTGCGCTCAATAAGGCTTGCTCTTCCTCTTGAGATAAGTAGCGAATGCGAGTGTTATCTTCTTTGATAAGTTTGACGTTGTTGAGGTTGTGGGAATCGATAAACTCCCACTCAACGGCGCGGTTAAACGCCGCTTTAAGCCGGTTAAACGCGTAGGTAATTGTGGCAGGAGCCTTTCCAGCCTTTCGACGCTCTGTGACCCACTGCTGAAGATCCCAAGCACTGATCTCATCTAATGGTTTGTTGGTAAGGTGCTTAAAGTTATTAGCTACACATTGATAAGACTGCTTTGCCCTTTTGGGATTCATCGCAATCAAATAGTCTTTGTAGTGCTCTTCCAAATACTTGCCAAGCGTTAGGCTCTTGCGCATTTCAAGCCGTTTCGCTTCGTGGCGAGATTCCTGAACATCAACCCCACTTGCCACTAATCCGGATTTCTCTTTTGCTAAATCACGAGCTTGAGCTGGCGTCAGTGAATCAGCCGAACCAATCAGGTAATTTCGCTGCTTTCCGTTGAGTCGATAATAGAGGTAATACTTGATAGAACCTTTGGGAGAAATTCGAGCGTGAAAGCCGCTGATTTCGGTATCGTTTAAACGTCCTTGCTCGACGGTGAGAGACTTGATAGAGGTATTGGTGATCTTCTGCTTGATAGCCATAACACATCCTAGCGTGTAGCAAATATGTAGCAGAATTATCGTACCAAGAGAGACTTAGATGAACAACCCAGAACAAACAAAAACTACATAAGATATTGATTATACTTATCTTTAAGTTTATTCATGTTCATTGTGGTTTATAGACAATCTTTACATCATTCCACTGTTAAGGTGTGAGCAACGCAATACCGATGCTACCGAATACCACCTTAAACACTAAATTCAACGCATAGTAAAAATGCCACGCGTTGCGAGTCACTCTTAAACAGTTTGTTAAATTGCTAGCCACCCAAAGCTGATACTAAAAAAGATCCAATAGACGCAATGCTACCCGCATGTGGTAGGGATGAAATGAGCGTATTTACCACAGCTTTACTTGGTTTGTCTGATGAAAACTGCCCCTCGATAGCGTCAACAATCTCCAGAGCATCCTGTTTTTCCTGAGTGGATTGCACTAAGCGATTAATCTCGGCACGCAGTAAATCGATATGTTCAGCAACAGCTGAATTTTCGTTCACCACATTTGTTGAATTATCAGTCGAGTGGTTATTTACGCGAGAGTTAGGACCATTCAAATTGTAAGTAATACTTTGAACTGCTTTCTCGGCTTCAGGTAACCCAAGATTTTTATGCTTAATCTGATAACCAGCAGGGATAATTGAGCCTCCTTCATGGAAACCAGGGTCAATAACTTCATACGTTTCAATGCCACCATTCGACATTTTACGTTGAATAAGATCACCAGTTTCAATCAGGATATCACTACGCTGAATAAACGTTTTCTTTGATTGAACACTAGCTTGGATATCTTCGTATTTTTCACCGTTCTGTTTAAGGACTGTAACCTTGTCTCTCATTAGATCTGAGAACATATGAACTCCTATTGCAATTTAACGCCCTGTTAAGTAGTGAGGCACGCTATACAAATGCCTCTGCACTACTCCGTAAACACAAAATCACTGCAAACCAAAACTGCCACGCGTGCCGAATCTGCTTGAACAGTTTGTTATACAAAATTTCGCGCGACTTACTTTGAATCTTGACGCCTAATCCACTCTTGGGAAGCGTCACCCATTGTTAAACCCACCGAGCTTTTCATCCATTGCATGAAATCTCGGTTGAATTTAAATTGCTCACCAAATTTGGATTTAAAATAACGACGAACGTTTTGAGTTGTCTTGTAACTATCTGTAATGACTGTACCGTCATCAATATCATTCTTATGCCAATCAACCTTTTCCATGGTCCTGATTCCTCCATTTTGTATAACGCCCAATTAAGTAGTGAGCAACGCAATACAAAAGCTACCGCATTGCGCCTTAAACACAAAACTTACCGCAAACCAAAACTGCCACGCGTTGCGAATCTGCTTAAATTGTTTGTTATGCGATTTTTCGACAATGCTAAATTGGCTAGCGAAAACATTACCTTAAACACGAAAAACTACAAACGCACAGATAACTTTTTGTGATTCAAGAACCAACGGATTCAACATTTCACGGAAAAGTTGCCACAAGCTCTAAACGCGGCTTGAAAGCGAAGATTTGGCTTTTGCTTGCAAGAAACTTAACGAGCTAGGATTTCAGCAAATATCGGCTTTCCGTAAACTGGCCCTTACCACACTTTGCGTCCTGCAAACTTTCTACGACCAAATACGATTTTCAATGAGGCAACTTTACGAACTTTGGCATATGTTACGGTTTGAGTGATTCATGAATTTGGACCGAAAATTCTGATTTGCCGAAACCCAAAAGCGAATGGCCAAAGAGATTAAATTTAAAGAAACCTAAAAATTTTTCCTTGTCGCATAACGCCGCGTTAAGGCGTGACGTGAGGCGTGCCAAACTTGAGCGAAGCGAAACTGGCACGCGTTGCGGAATCGCTCTTGAACGCCTTGTTAGGCATTTGTCATTGCGTCTAAGTCAACGCCTGATAATAACAATGCACCTTTGTAAGCCGCTAGAAGAGTAGAGTGCATTACTTCAAGGTCCTCTAGCATAGCTTTTCGACCTATCTCACTGTTTCTACGTAGCCCATGTTCACGAAAAAAATTATGAGCTAATCGATTTCTCGTTTTAAGTGCGTTAGAAAACATCGCTACCATTTGCTCTTCTGTTTCTGAGCTGTGTCCTACCCGTCGAATCAACTGACCTAGAGTGGATTTATTTACATCGTTTACAAGTTTTTGGGCGATATCAGGGGTTGGTTCTTCAAATAAACCTTTATCAGCAGCTAATAGCTGAATCAATAATGTGCCCAGCTCGGTTTCTAAAAGTTGAGCTGCTTCTGATGTTTCTCCGTACTTTCTATACACTTCATCGATTGTCACCATTGTCGCTCCTGATGCCTAACGCCCAATTAAGGTGTGAAGCACGCGACCACAGCACTAAACTTGACCACCGTAAACACCTAATTCAATCCAAACCAAAAATGCCAAGCGTGCTGAATCACTCTTAAATTGTTTGTTATATTTCTAGCTACACCATACACTTCGTACACCAACACTACAGAAACCAACTGATTTACAATTCTTGCTACTGGTACTGTTTGGCATAACATCAGTTAAAAATACCTGTACACCTAAAGACATTGCATCTGAAATTCGAGCCCGCAGTAAAGCAGTTTGACAGCCTTTAGAGCGATAGTCTTCTTGTGTATACGCATTGGCTAATATTGCATATTCATTTTCGATAAAGCTCGTTGCCCAAGCACAGGGTTCACCATTTATTTTTGCTACATAACAGCGAAATGTGTCTGTACAATAAAATGAGCGCTTCTTATCCCAGATTTCATCCGAACACTCTAAACCTGACGTTTTGAGTAAGGCTAGAAACGCATCGACATTATCGTGTGTCCATCGTTCAACTGTGACTTCATCAGGAACTTCTTCGAGCGCTACGTAGTTTACCGCCTTTAGTTCGAGAAACTCATGCTCATAAGCTGGGACAAACTCGCGACTTGATAACCATGCCTTCAACTCGTTGGTGATTGCCTGTGGCTCGATAGAAATTTCAGGAGAGATGTCATGTTTGTACAACCCCAAATGGCTCTCTAAGTCTCCTATAGTACAAACACCATGGATTATTATCTGGTTGTCATACTTACGCGTTTTGTCGATAAAAACTGAGCATCCTTCAAACTCAGACGAAAAAAGTTCACTTTTTACATCTGTGGAAAGAGTTCGCTCATTATTAAATTTAAAGTAAGAGCTATATACGTCTTTGACTCTTTTATCTTGCATCGTTCCCTCAATATTGAATGAAATATAACGCCGCGTTAAGGCGTGACGTGATGCGTGCCATACTGTGAGCGAAGCGAAACTGGCACGCGTTGCGGAATCGCTCTTAAACGCTTTGTTATGTAACTAGCACCTTTGATAGACAGATTGAGCGTTTTACACCTATGTATTTACCATACGCGGTCGATTCTGAGTAGAAGTTACGTTCATAGAAACTGACCGCTTTTGAGTTAACTCTACGTGTCGACAAAATAGCTTTTTGATACCCTTTGTTGACTGCGTAGCGTTCGAGTTGTTCTAGTAAATAAGACCCTGCACCAGATTTGTTGGAATACATTCGCTTTAGTTCACAAACTTCACTTTCATGGTATCGAAACACACCACATGCGACTGCGACATTATTTTGATATACCACTATGCATCCATCTTTCGATGAATCAAAAGTATCGGATGCAAACGAACTTTCACCAGAGTCACTCGTAATTTGAGTAAGCGATGAGTTCAATTCAGTGACTAACGACTGAAAGTCACTGTTACTTGGTTCTACTTTCTTATGTTCAAATTTCATACCTGTCACATAACGCCCTGTTAAGTAGTGAGGCACGCTATACAAATGCTTCTGCACTACTCCGTAAACACAAAAGCCACTGCAAACCAAAAATGCCACGCGTGCCGAATCTGCTTGAACAGTTTGTTAGCTTATGATTTTGGGCAATTCCCCCATACCCATCACACAAACCAAGCATGAACCTTAAAATTTAGATGGAAAGCAATCTGATATCACAGTCGGTATGCATGCAAATGAATACATTACTATTTGAGAGATTTGCTCTCATCAATAGAGGAATCATTATGGCACTAAAACCGGGTCCAAAACCAATTGCTAAATCAACTGGTAAACCAGACCAACGCAGACGTGACAACAAAAAAACTCCTGGGAACACTCCAGGTTTAAAACCTAGCAAGTCGTCAAGTAAATAAGCAGTTATGCTTCAGTAAGCTACTTCTTTGGTAGCTTACTTATTTCTGATTTTTCGTTCAGTTTCCCTTAGTAAGCTAACGCCGCGTTAAGTAGTGAGCAGCGCTTGGCTATACTTGAGCGAAGCGAAACTGCCAAGCGTTGCGAATCTGTCTTAAACGCTTTGTTATGTTTGGTACCATTTACCTGTATTGAACTCTTCAGGAATATCCTGCTCAGTAGGATCATTAAACCCTAGTTTTTCTAATGTATCGAACCACAAATCACGCTTAGACTCAGGCAAATTAACTCCACACCAAGGACAGTAATTAATCATTGAAAAGCTACAACCACCATCCCGGATTATAATTCCGTACTCATCAAATTTTTCTAAATATAGTATTAGAACGTCGGGACATGAAAACTCATCTTGATGTTGGTCGCAGTCTAAAGTCGATGCATAGTTCATTTGATCACAACAGTGATTCATGATTTCCTCCAAAAACATAACGCCCGCTTAAGTGGTGAGCAACACTACCACTGCACTAAATTATTGCACCGTAACCACAAAAGCCAATTGAAACCAAAACCGCCAAGCGTTGCGAATCCGTCTTAAAGCGTTTGTTAGTTGGCTATTCCCAAGGCTCCACTGTAATGTCAGGCCAACGCTTACGATAACCACCGATCATTTGATTGTAGCTTTCGCGCGTCATTGCAACGGGATTTGGCTTTACACTTTTATTGAACGCATCAGATAGCCCATAAGGCGAGTAAATACGCATTATACCGTTTGAATTTAACTTAAATCCGATTGCAAATGCAGATAACCAAGAATCAATGCCCTGCTCTACTTTTGTATATGCAGGTATAGTTTGCCCAAATCTATGAGGATACCATTCATGAACACGTGCTTGGTTTACCACATCAATTGGAACTTCATGCTTCACAATACTGTTAATTCGGCTGCTGTAGCTTTCTTCATTAAAGGTACTAGCGTTATCGAAGTAAACAATATCGAAATCCTTAACGTTCTTGAGTGGTCTTTCACCTGAGAGTGAGTTCCAAATCAGTTGTGTGATTGAACCGCCTGCAATGAAGTAGTCTGGTAATCCTACCTCAATACATGCTTGAGCAGTTTCCATTAGCTCAGGAGTATTTCTAATTAACTTTTCTAGTTGATGTTCTAACATGTTTCCCTGCCAACTAACGCCGCGTTAAGTAGTGAGCAACGCCACCACGAAACCTAACCATACCACCATAAACACAAAACCCAACGATGGAATAAAAAATGCCATGCGTTGGGAATCTGTCTTAAACGCTTTGTTATGTTGGTATTACAACCCCCAATAACTTCGAAGAACTACATTTCCGATAGCCACTAAACTACAAGCGATAGTAACAGCCACTAACATTTGCTTTCTGTTTTTAATCATAATGCCCTCCTAAAGTATTAGATTACAACCTATCACATACGGAATGACATTTCATATAGATACTTAGCTAAAAAGAGTGTCATCACGTTACACAGCATGGATTCATGATAAAAGAACTTAACTTATAATAGATGATCATGAGTTTTTATTGAATGAAACATAACGCCGCATTAAGGGGTGAACAACGCATTCCACCCAACCTAAACCATTGTGCCGTAAACACTAAAGCCAATTCAAACCGAAACCGCCAAGCGTTGTGAATCCCTCTTGAATGCTTTGTTAGTTGACAAACCCAAGGCTTAGGTTTGAAGTTAATTACCGCTTTGCCAACACTAGTTTTATGTGTTTTGAAAAACTCAAATCAGGCGCAGTTTCAAAGCGCCTGTCACTGAAACCACTTGGAACAAACAACGCCGTTGAATACACCCTAACAACACCAAAAAGCTCATTTGAAAAGACAATATCACAGAGCTGACTCTCAACAAGTGAGTCGGCTTCTGAAACGGAAAGTCCGACCACAAAAAAACAAAGCCTGATTTGCACAACCCTGAAAGACTAAAATTTGAAATACAAAACCGAGCCAGAAAAGCACGAACACTAGCCCTAAATATTCTGTTTTAGCTGCGTTTTTCTAGTTGGCAACTAACGCCGCGTTAAGGCGTGACGTAATGCGTGCCATACTGTGAGCGAAGCGAAACTGGCACGCGTTGCGGAATCGCTCTTAAACGCCTTGTTAGGTATACTCGCACCTGAACACTTCGACTATTCGATAAGGCCCTGGTTCACATTGACTAAATTTTTGCTGCTCGATTAGATCTACAGCCGATTTAAAGGTTTCCAGTAGACAATGTTCGTTGGTCTCAATTTCTTCAGCCATATGGTTACAGGAAAGTGGAGAACATTCAGCCGAAGTGTTATTCGTGTACGTGACGATATCGAACCCCAAAGACACTTTAAAAGCGGGAACCACGACATTCGTAGAAAAATATTCCTCGGGGGGAAAAATCTATCCAATTATCATCATAGTCCCATTGTTTTTCATACATCTCGTAGTAGAACAAAGTTAAGTTGTCTAAATCTATTGAGTTCTCATTCGCTATTTCATGAATAAGTAATGGTGAGTCGAAGAACCAATAACCATTATGCTTCCAGTAATTAACCCAGTCACAAAAGTCTTCCGAAACACAACTACTTACTGAGTATATATCTTCAATTTGACTCGCTTTAAGCCAATCAGGTTTACCAGATACAACTTTGTACATGTAACCTACAGGAATCATTCGTTCACCTATTTGCTCAACCTAGAAACCTAACGCCGCGTTAAGGCGTGACGTGACGCGAGCCAAACTGTGAGCGAAGCGAAACTGGCACGCGTTGCGGAATCGCTCTTGAACGCCTTGTTATGCAATGGAACTCTCCATTGTTAAACAGTACTCAC
>NZ_JBHMEP010000148.1:0-500 GCF_042428525.1 Vibrio olivae | reverse complement strand
CGGCCGACATGGTGGGGCAGAACCTGTGGATCTCGTTCATGCAGCTGCTGCCGTACGTGTTGCAGAGCGGCATTCTGATCCTCTTCGCGGTGCTGTTCTGCTGGGTTTCCGCCGGCTTCTGGACCGCGTTAATGGGCTTCCTGCAGCTATTGATCGGCCGCGATAAGTACAGTATTTCCGCCTCGACGGTCGGTGACGAACCGTTGAACCCGGCGCACCGTACGGCGCTGATAATGCCGATCTGTAACGAAGACGTTGACCGCGTATTCGCGGGCCTGCGCGCGACCTGGGAGTCGGTAAAAGCCAGCGGTAATGCCGAGCACTTTGATGTCTATATCCTGAGCGATAGCTACAACCCGGACATCTGCGTGGCGGAGCAAAAAGCGTGGATGGAGCTGATTGCCGAAGTGCAGGGCGAAGGGCAGATCTTCTACCGCCGCCGCCGCCGCCGCGTGAAGCGTAAAAGCGGTAACATTGATGACTTCTGCCGTCGGTGGGGG
>NZ_JBHMEP010000023.1:0-8679 GCF_042428525.1 Vibrio olivae | reverse complement strand
CGAGAACTTCATGAGCTGTCTCCACAACTTACTCTCGCCCTTGTACACACCGGTCTGGACAGTAGCGAACGGGTCCCAGTTCCGGGGATCGGTGAGATCGCCTAACTTCCGGGCCGTAACCAGCGGATCTTGCAGCATATCTATGGCGTTAAGCTCCATGAACGGGGATGTCTGGGAAGCGATCTCATTGATCGTCCTGAACCCGATATAGGTAATGAACTGCCCGAACCAGCTATCCTCATTATCCTCCCTATATCCCATCAAAGCCCTTCCTATGGCTATCATCGTAGCGAATACTGCCATATTGATAAGCGATCGCTTGATATTGGTCTGCTCATAAGGATTAAGACTATGATATTCTTTCAGCACGTCATGTATTTCCTTCATCCTGCCTTCTGACATCATATTATAGATATCTCCGGCGAATCTCCATAACGTTCTCATATATCCCTCCTCGAACTGGTTGGTCTGGAAGTTAAACCCGGCTTTTTTGTATGCCCGTTGAATGGCAAGTATAAACCATCCACGATGAGGGAGCACCATGTTAAGGATAGCGTTCCGGCTAGCCCCCACCCGGTTCTGTTCGTTAAGGGCGCCGTCGCATATCTGCACCATACTCCTGACCCTGCTGGACAATGTAGGTATGTATCGGTCTATAATATCCTTATTAGCCTCGTTTTTAGCCACGATCTTCCCGTCCTTGACATTTACTAAGTTCCATATGGAATAATCCCTTAAACGCTCCCAATTACGTTTAGCCTCATTAGCGGACATATTCCTGTCCTTCATCATCATCTCCTTGAAATTAGAATATGACCAGAACTGACCCTCATGCAGGCGAGTGTCATCCATTACCGAGATAATAACCTGCGGGTCCAAAGGAGAGTTCAAAACCTCCATCATCTTAAATGGCAGATCCCGGAATAAGGTTCTCCAGATCTTGTTATATGCCGCCGATCGTACACGGTTGCGGACATTAAACACACCTAGGGCCTCACCGACAACATATAACTTATTGGTACGATTTATGTCCCCGATCTCAGACACGTACGTGCTTAACTGCTTCTGGGCTTCTCCATAAGCGTATTTCATGGAGTCCTTGCTTATGTACTGTCCTACCATACCTTCCAAAAGGAAGTTGGCCTGCCCGGTAAGGGCACCGGTAGCCGCCACGAACGGGGAGAAGCCTAGGTTGGATTTGGACACAAATTTGGTAAACATAAGGGCCAGCTTATTAAGATCGACCTTATAATTGCCTATATTCCATTCAGTCCGCTTATTGTTTATCCTAACGTCATAGATACTGGCGTTAACCCAGTCCTGAAACATCCTGTAGGCATGAGTGGCTTCTGGATTCTTTCCCCCATCATATTGTGTCTCAAGCATCATATTCCTATATCCCATAACATCATCCAAAGCAGCTCTCTTATACTTATAAGATGCCGCCTGAAGGGATAGCATAGAATAGGAGTACGCGAAGTCATGGGATACGTCATCGGCATTCTCTAGCTTGCTCAGATAGTACTTGGGGATCATGCGATATTTGTTATCGTTCTCATCAAGCCCTCCTAGGTCTTGTCCTTGACCATGTATGGGATCATCAACCCTCTCGCCAACGATGTCACGTACGGCGTTTCCGATGGCCGCCTTCGGGTCAACCCCGGCCTGCACCATCCTCTCCACTCCGCCCTTGGATATCTGTGGTATCTGGTAGATATTCCTGAAACGCTCATCATAATCCTCCATAGCCTTACGGCTTATGTTAAGCAATTCCTTCCTCATCTCCCACTTATCCTTGTTGATCGTGGCCTCCTCTCCTTCCTTGGTAATACCGTATTTTTTGAAGAAAGCCTCATTCTTGTACTTATCAAATCTAGGCGTATGATATCCATAACCTAGATCGGGATTATAATTAGGATTCCGGAAGGAACTCTCGAAATCAGCCTCATCTAACCATTGGTTGTTGATCGACAAATCAATCATATTAATATCGAAGCCGAAACGGGACACGCTTTCTTCCTTTGATATACCGCTTTCCATGGCATCAAAAAAATCCGACACCTTATACGTACCGTTATTTATCTTCCTGACAAAATCAGAATACCCTTTGGGAGAGTATTTTCTCATATAAGGATATAGCCGGGTTCTGGCATACTCAATAAGTATACTATTAGCCTTACCCATAGCTATATCATTAGCCAGCTTATCACTGAAATCAGGACCGTATTTTTTTCTAAGGAACGTTGTCTCCATGGATGTCCATGATGGATTCTTCTGTGACAGCTTGGCGGCCATCCTATCTACCTGACTCCGGGAGCGGGCAGACATATGTTCCTTGGCGAATTTAATCTCATCCATTCCCTTGTCGTATGTCACGGCATCCCTTAACGCATTACGGTAGGAATCTGTAACGCCACTCTCCACCGTATCGGGCATATTCATCTCAATATCCTCAGCGGAAGCGGCGGCGTTAATAACACTCTTGGCCTCGGCCAGACGGTCGTATAGCTCGTTTATCTTCCTTAATGACGATGATCCACGAAGACGATCGAAATCATACTCGCCATATCTGGTACTGTCCCGGTACTGAATAAGCAAAGGTCTTAACTGATCGTTAATCTCATTTATTGTTGCCATCGCCTCCTCTACCTTCTCTATCCTTGATGATGATACAGATTGCTCCGTGATCTTATCAACCAGATTCTCGTAATAATCACCCTCCTCGGATCCCCACATATCCTTGGAGAAGCCAAGATGACCACCGGCTAGCAGGAACTCGAATGCTGCCTTACCGCCCTCGGACCGCTCTATCCCACGCAGTATCTCCTTAAACTCGGCTGAAGCCTTACGACCCTCGTTGGTATTCCCGAACTCCTCGGCCCACGCCTCGTCCCATGCCTTGATCTCCTCGGACATCATCAACGCCTCGGACCCCGCTTCCTTTGGTGTCCCGTCGGAATACCACTCGCTCTTGGCTATAGCCCTATCACGAAGGATATCCAGATAAGATCTCCAAGCTATAGGGTCAGATTGGAAAGCGTCCCAATCGACCTTCTTGTTCTTAATAAACTTATCCATAGCCACATACCGGCTTCTACGGATACGGGTCATGAAATCGGACGTGGCTTGCGATACCCTACGACCCAGTCTTTCCTCGACCTTCTTATTAACTTTCTCGATCTTATCGTAATAAGCCTGCACCATAGGTTTCTCTTGGTTCTCATCCAACCACCTATTTATCGTATCCAGATACCGTTGCTGATCCTCGAACGTCATGTCCGAGATATCAAAATTCTGGATGGTAGGTTTGAATACATGATACACGGCCTTCGTAATAGGCTTATCCCCATCATATCCTACGATATCATCACGAGTCTTGACCTTAAGCCCCTTATCAGATAAAAGCATGTCGATAAGTTGCTTCTCGGTCTTACCCGTAACCTTTTTAAGATCATATATATCAATAATAGCTTTCGCCTGCTCTGTCCGATACAGTAAATCGTATTTGGCGAAATCACGGGACGAGTCAAGGTAATCAGAGTTCTTACCGTTTATCTTCTGTATAAGATCCTCATTATCCTTTATCCCCCATCCACGCTCTTTCATCATCTTAGTCATCTTATTGATATTAGCCACACCCTCAACATGAGCGTCGTTATAAGCCTTGGCAAGACGTTGCCCTAACATGCCTAAGATAGCGTTACCACTATGCTCCAGTGTGCCAAAGAATCGGGACATGACATTGATATCCTTATGGATGTTATTTATCAACTTCTTTATCCCATTCCAATATCTTTCCGGGATATTAAACATCCGAAGCTGTCCATCCAGCCAGTCCTCATTACGATCACTTCGAAGGGCGTTTATATCGGACATGGATGTCTCAGCCATACGTAATATATCATCCATATCCTCTACCATACCAACCTTATTGACGCCATAATAATCCTCCGCCTGATTATTGACGAATCCACGAAGATTCCTGATCAAAGGCACTATCTCCCCGTACACGTTATCGATAACCTGTATCGTCTCATAATCAAGTCCCTTGTCGCTCTTACGCAAGCTACTGGCAACAGTGACCAAATACTCCACCTCAGCCTTGGCGGTCGCTATGACACTCTTGGTGGATAGCAGGTTGTTGTTTTTATTAAGCTCACCACCGACTTGTCTCACCTTCTCGCCTATATCACGAAGAAGGGAGATACTCTCACCGATCCTCTGGCTTTGGCTTGACCTCATCCTCTGCAATCTAGTGTATAGCCTTTCCAATGACCTACCGTTCTTGATCAACTTATTAGCCACGTCAACATCCGATAATGAGTACATGAGATGGTCGCTATCCTTTAACAGAAGCACGTCAAATGCGCTTGGATCATCAGCTAACGCCGACTCCTTTATCCTATCAAGAACCTTATTCAAGTCTGATCTTTGAGTAGAGAAGAAATTCCGTATAGCCCGGATTATCCTGCCAAACAAGGAGAGCTGGGCGTCCTCGGACGAGGTCAGATCCTCCCCCGCCTGTTCCATGCCCGGAACGAACCGCTGGGCCAACGTCTTGCCTAGGATCTCCCGCTTCACCATCCGGTCTAGCTCCTCTCCTTGGTACTCCTTCCCATATACCTCATAATAACGACCAGCGAATTGATTCCATAGCGGCGTGCCGACAACCGAGTCTAGAATCTCATCGATCTCCTGCTGGTTACGATAAGTATCGATCAAGAAGTGAGCCACCTCCTCATTAAGATCCTCTACCGTAGCCCCCTCAGCCAAGGCAATAACCCCATTAGCCATATCGGATAAGGCCCTAGCCGAAGGCTCGACACCATTACGCATCTTATACTTATCCATATATTCGGACATACCCATCACACGGATACCTAACGTGGATAAGATGTTGGTGATATCAGTCCTGTTCTGAAGATCCTCCGCCTTCTCGTTCTCAATAACGCCACGGACATTGCTTCCGTATAAGGCGTTATCCTCCATCATCAACGACAAGGCTAGCTCCATGAATCCATCATACTTGTTATTAAGCTCCTCAAACTTACCTTGCCTTAACATGCCCTTGATCTCCGATCTGCTTACCGTAACCTTCTCCCCCGATGTCGTGATAAGATCAAGATCATTACTTACCTCCGTATCAAAACCTATAGAACCCAATACGTTCATTTCGGAGGACTGACTTCCAAATCTATTCCTGATGCTGGATAAGGCATCCATAGCGTTATAAATCTTAAGACCATCGGAGTTGCCGGCCCCGGTAAGATAATACATATCCCCCAGCCTTATACGCTCACCGCTTAACATACCTTTCTTGATAAGGTAATTAACAAAGCCTCCACGGGTGCTTATATCAGAATCGGAGCTGATGCTAAGGACAGGGATGAATGACTCCTTGTTATTGAGAGTTATGGAAGAAGAGCCAAAGGAGATGTCCGTCGCTCCGGTAGGGATGTCGCTCTCCTCGACACTGCCGGCCAAGAACCCGGCCTCGACCCGCCCGCCGGACGAGCCTTTTATGGCGTTGGCGTAAGTATCATATACCTTGCCATCATCCGATCTAAAGAACAGGCGAGGCTCACCGGAATCATATACCAATCTTGAAGATGGAGGCGTATAATTCTCGATATCATTTAAAGGCAAGACATTACCAGAAAATATGATCTCACCATCTATATTTCCACCCTTCACCCTGATATTAGGTCGTTGCCCGGTAAAAGCGCTTTCCACGGCCTTCCATAACATACGGGCTGTCTCCTTAATATCTATATTCTCCCTGATAGCCCTTATATCATCCCATGACGCCTCTTTCAGTATCGTATCGCCAATATTATCCTCGTTTATGGAATCCAGATCCACCTCCTGTACCGTGGACGTATCTACCACAGCCATATCATTGACATCACCTACCTCTCCGGAGGTAAGATAAGCCACGACATTGTCGCTATTCCCAAGGCTTCTGGCCAACGCCGGGGCATCCATATCGCTTATGGCGGACAAGACCTTGGCTGACATAAGTTGCCCCCACTCGCTGGCGCTAAGTCTGGCGCTTATGGATCTGGCCGCCTCCTTATTCCTTGGCACGGATCTCGTCCAGTCTCCGAACTTAGACCTGAACTTATCGTTATAAATAGTCATATAAGCTTCAGCGGCCTTATTAAGGTCACTTACGGCGGCTATGCCCGCTATCTTATCGAATAAGGTAGATACCTCTCCGGAAGGGGTCAAGACACGGGTTATCTTACCCTTACTATTTCTTTTAATTACGCAACTTGACATGACTTCATGTTTTTGACAAAGATAAACAAAAAGCCCCCACAAATAAGCGGAGGCTGATATTCTTATATTTCACAAATGAATCTATATCTATTCTGTACTATTACTATAGAGAAAATCATAAGCACAACCACCAGCGAAACCAGCTATATACGCTGCGTGCTCATCCTCTCCAACCTTAAATCCAAGCGACATATCACAAAACTGACATACACTCATGGCTACATGAAATGACTCATGGCAGGTATTTTTTATCGTTATATCATCATCGCTCGAAAAGTTCCAAAGTATAGCGAATCGACCATCATCATCCCTATCCTTTACCAAATTCACAAAAGACGCTTCCTTGTCCATATCCTCCTTATTTCCCCATTCCCCATTATGCTCAGGTTCCATATTCTCGAAACGATCACACAACGTCTTATAATCTAATCCAACCGTGATAATCAAATCCAACGGATATATCACGAAATCAAATTTCTTTTCTCTCATAATCCCCTTAATTTTTCTATAACCTCAAAACACATCTTACACTCAACTCTACGATACAACTGCCTTACGCCATCTACCGTAACCCAATAACGATCACCATCACGGTGCAGGAACTCACTCATAACCTTGGTATCAGCCACATCATGTAAATCGTATATCGTCAAGATCAAAATAAGTAACCTTATTATACGACATACAACGGATTTGTCTTCCATCAGGAATCTGAACATCGAAAACATTTATCTTCTCCATATTAAAAAATAGAGGGATACCGATCCCATCACAGACCTGTATCCCTTTATAATAAATTAGCGATGAAAAGCATGGTGATGGACATGCGCCACAAATGTAATTACAAATTTTGTAAAAACAAAGCAGTTCCATGGTTAAATGTCTCTGATGAACCGCACACTATAACGGCTGCCCTTACTGCTGCCGTTCACGCTGCCATCTTTGAAGTACACGCGATGCCCGTTGTTGGAGTCAAACTCTGAGCTAACCCAATAGGCTTTGGATGGACTGAGTTGTTGTCCACCAATAGCCGATAATGCGTTATTGACACTCGTCAAGTTCATGAATATCAACGCCAGTTGAGCGCATGATGGGATATACCAATCATCATATCCTTTAGCGTCAGCACTAGCTAAAAACGTATTAAGCACATGGCCAATTGTCGCATAGGAAGTATAAGGCCCATCACCGGTAGTCACCCCTTTTAATACATTGGAATTGGCTTTCCCATTCCAATCAGATAAAGCCCCGTTTGTCCATGCAGTAATATTTGCCGAAAGGTTAGGGGTACCATTGTATGAACCCGACTCCGGTTTTAGGTAACCTCTAATATCACTTCCATCTACTTTGTCATAATTTGTAATGCCGGTCTGATCCGTACCATATCCACCCCAATAAAAAATGGAAGTGCTGTCCTTCCCGGCTCCGGCTGTTACATAGCTTTCATTAAGATCCTCATATTTCTCAATCATAAATCTCTTACCTTGAGCGTTAAGGACAACGCCTATACAATCATCGGAAGGTGTGTACGTTATACTTCCATCAGGGCGAACATAAGAAATAAGGCAAGTACCGTTGCACTGACACGGAGCGTCACTCTTCAACACCCCATACACCCGATTGTCGCTAGTCAGCCACCGTTTACCGTCGCTTGTGATATAAGCCTGCCTACATCCCTCCTGATTCACCGTAAGCGTCTTCTTAACGCCTTTGGGGGTTGTTATCTCCAACTCAAGAGTACGGTCAAGACCTTTGTTCATTACCGAGCCAAAGGAAACAGCGGCGCTACCGGTCCCGGACCCGGGGCTGACGGTCAGAGGCTGGCCTGTTACCTCACCTACCCCGTCCTTCCAATTAATATTCAAATCATTATCCATATATATCATTTTTTTCGTTCTATTGCAAAGATAACAAAACAAATAAACCCCAACCGGATTTATCCAATTGGGGTTCGATACCATTATCTCCTAACTGTTATCATCTCGTCATCCTCAACACGGTTCTGGCGGCTGCTTGCGCCCATGTCCAGCTGTCATTAGATGTTACGTTAACCGTCTGTTGAGTACCATTTACATCCAAGTTAATAGTCTCCTTGTCAAGCTCGATAGTAGAGTCTCCAGCGGCTTGCGTTACCGTCACGTTGACTGTCTGACCACCAGCGGCGGTTACTTTCAATGTAGCCGTCAGTTCATCGATCGTGACGTTGGCCGGTACGTCCGAGATCGTGATGCTCCAAACGAACTCGCCAGCGGCTCCGGGGTCGTCGGCGATAACCGCTCCGTTAGCCGTAGTCTTTCCAGCCGCCGTGTAGTTAGCCGGGAGCTGTAACGTAAGCCCGTTCTCCTTAGCCGGCGTGACCGAAAATGTAAGCTTAGTACTGTTAGACTTACCGGTGAT
>NZ_JBHMEP010000011.1:0-95013 GCF_042428525.1 Vibrio olivae | reverse complement strand
ACTTTCGCAAATTTTCTTTTTTTAGAAGTCTTACCCTCTAAGACATTGGCTGAAGCCTTGTGGCGTCTGCCGTGTCAGTGAGGGCGCATTATAGGGATATCTCTAAGTAGCGCAAGGCTTTTTTCAAAAAAAATTGAAAAACATGGCTTTTCGTTGATTATCTGTACAAAAGCATAAAAAAAGAGGACTTTTTGTCCTCTTTTTACCCAGTAACTACTTTATATAAAGGCGTAAGCATCACCAAATAAACGGTCGTTACGCGCTTGCTTATGTTGAGTGAAAAGATCTCTTGCCGCACCCGCCATATCAAAACGACCTGCAATGTAGATGTCATAGCCTTCCAAGGATTCAAAGTCAGCACTGACCGCCTCAAGGACATTACCTACTTTGCCTTGCCAATTCTCAGGGCTATGCTCAACAACCGGAATGAAATGGAAATGTGGGTATTGCTCAGCAATCGCCATCAACTCTTGTTTAGCATAAAGCTGCACTTCATCACGAGCCCCCCAATAAAGGTAGATAGGATTCTCAAGTTGCTGAGCGATACAGTGATCCAGAATCGAGCGAACATAGCTAAACCCTGTTCCACCCGCGATTAACAGTAGAGGTCGTTGGCTATCTTCTTTAACCCATGCCTCACCGTGTGGCGCATCAATCGCAATGTCACTATTATTTTCCAATGCACTTTTCATTGCTTCGACAACTTCGATCGCATAGGCGTTATGCTCAGCAGCCCCAATATGCAGTTCTAGTTCACCTTGGTGACGGTTCGGGCTGCTGGCAATTGAAAATGGGCGTTTGTCTTTTTCTCCCATTACAACCATCAAATACTGTCCAGCTTTAAAGTCGATTGGAGACTCTGGATGGAGAAGAATCTGATAGGTGTTGCTGGCTAAAGGCTGAATCGACTTTACTTTACATTGAATCGTCATGTTATTCCTCTTACTTACTCTTCAAAAGTAAGTACTAATTTACTTTTGGCAAAGGCTTGGCAAGCAAATATCCAACCTTGCTGTTGTTCTTTCTCTGTGAGCATAGGCTCAAGTTGGTAACTCACCTCGCCTTCTAGTTTTCGGCACAAACAAGCTGCACAAGCGCCGACACGGCAACGATGTGGAAAACGAATATGTTGGTTGAGCGCTGCTTCCAATACCGTTTGACCATCAGCCACCTCAAATTGAATGTTTTGTGGCAACAGTGTGACTTGATAACTCATAAAATATTGAGCTGTTCCCAGATTGCATCGACTTTGGAAACCACTTTAGGGTCTTTGTGAATAGGAATTCCCCATTCGCGTTGCACTTCTCCTGGAAATTTCTTTGTTGCGTCTAGTCCCAATTTCGAAGCGCAACCATGCTGAGCTGGAATACGCACAGTATCACGGGATGGATCCATGCGCGTAGTAATGGCCCATATAATATCTTTCCAATCATGAGCGTTCACATCATCATCACACACTACCACATACTTCACATCACTGTACTGAGCCAAAAACGACCAAGCGTGTTCCAATAACGTTTGCGACTCACCCGCAGCCTTTTTATGCATCGTAATAACGACAAATCGACTATTGCTACTTGGAGCAACTAACATATCAATCACACTAGAATGTTGTTGTTTGAATAACGTGATTTCGGCATCCGTCAGTGATTGGCTGTGATGAGGTGTCATTACTGGGCTCATCGCGACTTCCGCTTCCCATTTTGTGGTCGCATCGATCCCCATTTTTGAACCGAGCCCAACCACAGGCGAAGCAAAATCCAAGGAATCAATCGGTGTGTTCTCTATCATTAAGGCATCGCCAACCGGATCGGTGTTATCGGTTATTGCTTGAATCACTTCTTCCCAGTTGCGAGCATCAACACTTTGGTCACAAACAATGACATATTTGGTATACATAAACTGGCGAAGAAATGACCAACAGCCCATCATCACCCGTTTAGCATGGCCAGGGTATTGCTTTTTCATCGTAACGACAGCCATACGATAAGAGCAGCCTTCCGGTGGAAGGTAAAAATCTTGAATCTCGGGGAACTGCTTTTGCAATATCGGCACAAAGACTTCATTCAAGGCAACACCGAGAACCGCAGGTTCATCAGGTGGACGACCAGTGTAGGTACTGTGATAAATAGGGTTATCGCGCATCGTGATGTGGGTAATCGTGAACACGCGATGGCGCTCTTTCTCGTTGTAATACCCCGTGTGGTCACCATAAGGCCCCTCGTCGGCAAACTCATTCGGGTCAATATAACCTTCCAACACGATTTCCGCGCTAGCTGGGACCTCTAAATCATTGCTGATCGATTTGACCACTTCACTTTTACTGCCCCGTAATAAACCAGCAAAGGCATATTCTGATAATGAATCTGGCACCGGAGTGACAGCACCAAGAATAGTTGCAGGATCGGCCCCAAAGGCCACAGAGACCGGAAAGGGTTTATCCGGATGGGTTTCCATCCAATCTTGTAAATCAAGTGCACCACCTCGATGGGCTAACCAGCGCATAATGATTTTATTCTTGCCGAGTTTTTGCTGACGATATATACCAAGATTCTGGCGTTTTTTATTGGGGCCTCGAGTCACCGTTAACCCCCAAGTCATTAGCGGTGCGATATCCTCTGCCCAACAGCTCATGACAGGAATCTTATCGAGGTCGACACCCTCTCCTGTTAGGACCACTTGCTGGCAAGGGGCATTACGCACACGCTTTGCGGGCATATTTAGTACTTGCTTAAATACCGGGAGTTTATCCAGCGCATCTTTAAACCCTTTAGGCGGCTCCGGCTCTTTAAGGTAGGCAAGTAATTTACCGACTTCACGTAATTCTTTGACGTCTTGTCGCCCCATGCCAAGCGCCACACGTTCAGGTGTACCGAATAAATTGGTTAATACAGGGATGTCATAACCGATAGGGTTTTCAAATAACAACGCAGGACCGCCCGCTCGCAAGGTACGATCGCTGATTTCGACCATTTCATAATCGGGATCAACGGGATGAGCAATGCGCTTTAACAATCCAAGCTGTTCAAGGCGGTCAGTAAACTCGCGTAGGTCCTTAAAACTCATAGGCCTTCTATTGGCTGGTTAAACTGCAGGCAGTATATCAAAAAGCGTCACCAATCGATCCCACTTTTTATTTGTGGTTTTCATTCGGTTAACGATTGGCTGATCACACTAAGCAGGGCGCGGCTATTGACGTCTGAATTACTGTCGGCCAACTCCCTGAGCCAAGAATGATAACCTTGGCTGGCCAACTGCTGGGCCACGTAGGTGGCATCACCTGCGGTTGACATCCGTGCGACCAAAAATTGCTTTACTGGCTCCGTCATTGGTTTTATCCCGGTCAATGCTTTTAGCGCTGATTCTTTTAAACTCGGGTTATTGGTTGCTTGCATAACCTGCTGCAATGAAAAAGTATCGCCAACTCGAGCTAAACGCTCCATTTCGTTAAGAATGGTTTGATCGGCACGCATCCGCCATAAAATCGCATATACCTGAGCATCTTCACTGACCTGGGCTAAACGCACCATGACTTGCGAAGAAGGTAGCCAGCTGGTGACCGCCTGCTTAGTAAATTGTTCACTCAAGTATTGAATCGCACTGGCGGAAAGACTATCAAGTTCACTGATAAACAGAGCTTCCCGTGCTTGCACCTGATAAGCCGAGCCTGATAACCAATCTTTTAATCTGAGTTCATGACGTTCTGCCGCCAACTTAAAACCTAAGCTAGATTGGTCTTGATGCCAACGTTTTAAAATTCGACTGGCAATGGATGGGTAATTAAACGCAGGAACAGAAAACTCGTAGCCATCACCACGCTCGAGCACATGATATGTCGGAGCCATGGCTTGCTGCTCTTCAACAAACATCGCCATTTTGGGCGTTAAATAGATTTCTTGCTGATCGATTTTTCGTAACAGAAGATAGCGGGCAATTTCCTGCTGGGGTAATGCAAGTCGCTCGATAGCAAATTTCAGGCTATCGATTTCATCTTCGATAACATATTGAAGAAGTTGAGCGACTTTATCTTGAAGTTGTTGATCCTGAAGCCACTGCTTCACTTCTTGTGACTGCATTTCTGCAGCGTTAGCCTGCGGTGCCGCTCCTAGCACCAACATCATCGACAGGAGAAGCGAAGACAACATTCCTTGTTGCATATTAACCTCCTTGTAACATTGCACCTATTTTGGGCACTGTTTGCCGATAATGCAAACAAAAACGCCACCAGAGTGTGGTGGCGCTTCAAATATTCGTCTGAGCGAGGTGTTTTTACTGACGGCGCATTGCGTCAAAGAACTCATCGTTAGTTTTGGTCATCGCCAATTTATCAATGAGGAATTCCATTGCGTCGATCTCACCCATTGGATGGACAATCTTACGCAGAATCCACATTTTCTGCAGCTCATCGTTTTTCGTCAGTAGCTCTTCACGACGAGTACCACTACGGTTGAAATCAATGGCTGGGAAAACACGTTTTTCAGCAATCTTACGATTCAGGTGCAATTCCATGTTACCTGTACCTTTGAACTCTTCGTAGATGACTTCATCCATCTTAGAACCGGTATCCACAAGTGCTGTTGCGATGATAGTCAGGCTACCGCCTTCTTCTACGTTACGAGCTGCACCGAAGAAACGCTTAGGACGATGTAGCGCGTTGGCATCCACACCACCAGTCAGTACTTTACCTGATGAAGGAACGACAGTGTTGTATGCGCGAGCCAAACGAGTGATCGAGTCCAAAAGGATAACCACGTCTTTCTTGTGTTCAACGAGACGCTTGGCTTTTTCAATCACCATTTCTGCAACTTGCACGTGGCGTGATGCTGGCTCATCAAATGTTGAGGCAACCACTTCACCCTTAACTAGACGCTGCATTTCGGTCACTTCTTCTGGACGCTCATCAATCAGCAAAACCATCAACTCACACTCAGGGTGGTTGTAAGCAATGCTTTGCGCGATGTTTTGCAGCAACATGGTTTTACCCGCTTTTGGCGGCGCCACGATCAGACCACGTTGACCCTTACCAATTGGTGAGGCCAAATCCAGTACGCGTGCGGTAATATCTTCGGTTGAACCATTACCACGTTCCATCACCATACGTTCGTTGGCGTGCAGCGGCGTTAAGTTTTCGAAGAGAATTTTATTGCGGGCGTTGTCAGGTTTGTCGTGGTTAACAGTATTGACTTTAAGGAGGGCAAAATAGCGTTCACCATCTTTCGGTGGGCGAATCTTACCAGCAATCGAATCACCTGTGCGTAGGTTGAAACGACGAATCTGACTCGGAGAGACATAGATATCGTCAGGACCTGCCAAATAAGAGCTGTCGGCACTACGTAAGAAACCAAAGCCGTCTTGTAGAATTTCCAGAACCCCGTCGCCAAAAATATCTTCACCGCTCTTCGCGTGCGCTTTCAGGATCGAGAAGATGATATCTTGTTTTCTCAAACGAGCCAGATTTTCAAGGCCTAAGCTTTCGCCAAGTTTGACAAGCTCAGACACAGGTCTGTTCTTCAATTCAGTTAGATTCATTGTGGAGGATACTTGTTTAGTCAAAATAGGATCTGTTTTCTAGTTAAGATGGATTTGGTCACAGGATCGACCAAGAAGAGGGTTCTTGTTTATTTAACGTGCGATAAACTATCACTAAATAAAAGACTAGTCTAGATTTTGTTAAGAGACAAAAGTAAAACCGCGCGTCTTGATACACGCACGGTTTTACAATTGAGACATTATAGGTTGGCGTCTAGAAACTCTTTAAGTTGAGTTTTTGATAGTGCGCCAACTTTTGTTGCCGCGACACCGCCATCTTTGAACAACAGCAGCGTTGGGATACCACGAATACCAAATTTTGGCGGAGTACCTGCGTTCTGGTCGATATTCAGTTTACCGATAGTGAGTTTGCCTGCGTACTCTTCGGCGATTTCATCAAGAATAGGCGCGATCATCTTACAAGGACCACACCACTCTGCCCAAAAATCAACCAGAACCGGGCCTGCAGCATTGATAACGTCGTTGTCAAAGCCATCGTCGGTCAGCTGCAAAATATTATCACTCATCTTCCACTCCAATGTACATTTTTTGAACTGGTTTAATGGTAACCAGCAAATAGATGCCCTATTGGAATGTATTTACTTTCGTATTGCAAGCTTAAGCTGATATTCTATAGCGATGAAAAAGACGCATATCACAGAGCAAAAGTTCGCCGACTTCGCGCTAAACGCGCAAGTTATTGAAGGATTGAATAAAAAAGGGTTCGAGTATTGTACCCCTATTCAAGCTAAGGCGTTGCCGGTTCTGCTCACCGGCCGAGACATTGCAGGCCAGGCCCAAACCGGGACTGGTAAAACCATCGCGTTTCTTGCTGCTACATTCCATCATTTATTGACCACACCTGAACATGAAGGTCGCAAGCCGACTCAGCCACGGGCCATCATTATGGCACCAACGCGTGAGCTGGCAATTCAGATTTACAACGATGCAGAATCATTAATTGCTTCTACGGGTCTAAAAGCGGCACTGGCTTATGGCGGTGAAAGCTACGATAAACAGCTAAATAAAATTCAACAAGGTGTCGATATTCTCATCGGTACAACAGGGCGCATCATTGATTTTTATAAACAAAATGCGTTCAACTTGAATAATATTCAAGCTGTGGTTCTCGATGAAGCGGACCGTATGTTTGATCTTGGCTTTATTAAAGACATTCGATTTTTATTCCGTCGCATGCCTGAATCCAAAGATCGCCTAAACATGCTATTCTCTGCGACGCTTTCGTACCGAGTTCAAGAGTTGGCTTTTGAGCATATGAACGAACCGGAACACGTGGTGGTTGAACCAGAACAAAAAACGGGTCACCGCATTACCGAAGAGCTTTTCTACCCTTCTAATGAAGACAAAATGTCACTTTTGCAAACTCTGGTTGAAGAAGAGTGGCCTGATCGCGCGATCATTTTCGCGAATACCAAACAGCAATGTGAATTGGTGTGGGGTCACCTAGCCGCAGACCAACACCGTGTCGGACTCCTGACTGGCGACGTACCACAGAAGAAACGTGAAAAAATTCTTGAGCAATTTACCCAAGGTGAAGTCGACATTTTGGTTGCGACCGATGTGGCAGCACGTGGCCTACACATACCGCAAGTGACGCATGTGTTTAACTACGACCTTCCTGACGATTGTGAAGACTATGTTCACCGCATTGGTCGTACTGGTCGTGCTGGCGAAAGTGGTTTCTCCATCAGCTTTGCGTGTGAACGTTATGCGATTAACTTGCCACCAATCGAAGAGTATATTGAGCACTCGATTCCCGTTTCGGATTATGACCCAAGCGCCCTATTAAGAGATTTACCCGCGCCTCAACGTTTCCGTAGTGGTAACCAACAGCGCCGCACAAATACTGGTGGTTCGCGCTCAAATAACAACAAACGTCAGTCACAACGTCGTTCACGTCCACCTCGTAAGCCACAACAGAAAAAGGATTCTTAAGTCGTCTATGAGTCAAGCTGTCACTTCTCCGCTCTATGCTGCCATCGACCTTGGGTCGAACAGTTTTCATATGCTCGTTGTGCGTCATATTGATGGCAGTATTCAGACCATGGCAAAAATCAAACGTAAAGTGCGTTTGGCCGCTGGTCTTGATGAAAACAATGCTCTCAGCCAAGAAGCCATGCAGCGAGGTTGGGATTGCTTGAGTTTATTTGCGGAGCGTCTGCAAGACATTCCCAAAGACAACATTCGAATCGTCGGTACTGCAACTCTGCGTACCGCGACCAATGTGGACGAATTTCTGAGTAAGGCAAAGCACATTCTGGGTTACTCAGTTGAGGTTATCTCTGGCGAAGAAGAGGCGGCCACCATCTATAAGGGAGTGGCGCACACGTCAGGAGGAAGCGGGCGTCGCTTGGTCGTTGATATTGGCGGCGCCAGTACCGAACTGATTATCGGTGAAGGCTTTGATGCCAAAGCGCTGACTAGCCTAAAAATGGGCTGTGTCACTTGGCTTGAGCGTCATTTTAAAGACCGCCAATTAAATGCTCATAACTTTAATCAAGCGATTCAAGCCGCGAAACAAACTCTGCAACCGATGTTGCAGCAGTACACGCAAATCGGTTGGGATGTTTGTGTTGGCGCCAGTGGTACCGTGCAGGCATTGCAAGAGATCATGCTCGCTCAAGGTATGGATGAGGTAATAACCCACGCCAAACTTAAGCGGCTTCAACAGCAAGCCATGCGCGCTGATCACTTAGAAGAGCTGGAAATTGAAGGCTTGACTCTCGAACGCGCGCTGGTGTTTCCAAGCGGGCTCTCGATTTTAATCGCCATTTTTGAGTTACTGAATATTGATTCAATGACATTAGCCGGTGGCGCACTCCGTGAGGGATTGTTGTATGAAATGGTCGATGAGCTGCGCCAAGATGATATTCGCGCACGTACCATCGACAGTGTACAAACACGCTATCAGTTGGATTCTGAATACGGTGAACAAGTCGCCTTATTAGCTAAGCAATTATTAGCCGATTGCGGTGGCGACGAGTGGGTTGAAGAGCCTCAAGGCGAAGCACTGCTTGTAGCAGCGGCAAAACTGCATGAAATCGGCCTAACCATCGATTTCAAAAAAGGCGGTGAACACAGTGCCTACCTATTGCAGCATTTGGATCTTCCTGGTTTTACTCGCGCTCAGAAGCATTTTCTTGCTGAGCTGACTCGGCGTTATCGCGAACACCTCACGTCGCTGCCAGAACAATATGCCATGTCAGGGACAAGCGCCAAACGTTTGTTACGAGTACTACGTCTGGCAGTTCTGTTAACACACCGTCGCACACCGGAATTAGAGCCTCAAATTGCGTTGGATGCTCAAGGCGATAAATTAACGCTGCACATTGACCCTAACTGGCTGACAGAAAACCCATTAACCGCCGCAGAGCTTGAAATCGAGGCGCATCGTCAAACCGACATTGGCTGGCCGCTGGTCATCAATGCATAATGTGACGACGTCGAAACACAAAAATGCCGAGCATCACGCTCGGCATTTTTTATTTGGTCATCGTATTGAGCTTAACGCTGCGTGACACCAGCAATCGTAAAGCTTGGATTGACCTGAGTGAGCTTTTTGATGAGGTAATTCAAAAGCACCCCATACATAGGGACAAACAGCCCTAGGCTGATCAATAACTTCACACCGTAATCCACCAGCGCGATTTCTGTCCAGTGTTCAGCCATAAAAGCATCGGGGCTTTGATAAAACGCAATCGCAAAAAACGCGAGTGTATCTAACGCGTTACCAAATAGCGTTGAGCAGGTAGGCGCCACCCACCACTGTTTGAGTTGACGCAGACGATTAAAGACTTGGACGTCCAATATTTGGCCAAGTAAATACGCCATAAAACTCGCCAAAGCGATACGCGCAACAAACAGGTTAAAGTCACTTAGGTGGGAAAAACCTTGATATTGGCCTTCATAAAACAACACTGACAGCACATAAGAAACCACCAGAGCCGGAATCATCACCAAAAAGATGATCTTACGAGCCAGCGGCGCACCGAAGATACGTACCGTTAAATCTGTCGCCAGAAAAATAAACGGGAAGGTAAACGCGCCCCAAGTGGTATGTAAACCAAATAGAGTAAAAGGGATTTGAACCAGATAGTTGCTGGAAGCAATAATGATTAAATGGAAGAGAACCAAATAATTAAGGGCGTTGCGCTGCTGCGCAGGAGTAAAGTTATTCATGCAATACCTTTTTAGTTTGGTTTGGGGGTGAGGGAACCCAAATCGAGTCGTCAGCACTTATGCTGTTAACTCTCACCAATAATATGAAATATGATCACGCGTATGACGCGAAGCTCAATAGAGCGGCTGGCGATTATACCGAAACCAACACCGGCCGCAAGCGCTTAAATAATAAGCAAACGATTATCTGAAAATGGGCTTAAAACCCTTTGGCGAAGAGCTGGGCTAAAAAAGCCATTTCTTGCTGAGATTCATGAGCACTTAAGGTCTCAAACCACACGGATTCGCTGTAATGCTCCGCTTTCAACATCAACTCACAGCCTTCAAAGTCAATTAGCCACGAGTGGATGTCCGCATCGGTTTGCTTTTCGGTCACCGTGGCAGACAACAAAGAGACTAACTGCTCGCCTAAAGCAGGAAAGCTATCGTAGTCAAAACTTGGGGTCGATATAACTAAGCGGCCAAGTTCAGGCTGGAAATCGCGTAATGTAAATTGAGGCAATGAATTAGCCATAGTGCGTGACATGCTCCTGAATCATATCCAAAAACGGATCCGCGTATTTTTCAAGCTTACGCTGTCCAACGCCATTAACCGCTAACATCTCACCATAAGACATCGGTAAGATCTCAGCCATATCAATCAAGGTCGCATCACTAAACACCACGTATGGCGGCAACCCTTCTTCATCAGCAATGGATTTACGCAGCTTCCGCAGCTTACTAAATAGCTTTTTATCGTAATGTTTATTGGAGAGCTTATCCGCCTTGGCAGCCCGTGCGGCTGTATCTAAACGTGGCACCGCCAGTTCAATACTCATCTCCCCTCTTAATAGCGGGCGCGCTTCTTCGGTAAGTTGCAAAGTGGAGTTACGAGTGATGTTTTGAAACAGCAATCCTTTATGGATCAATTGACGAAAAATACTCACCCAATAGTCATGGCTGTGGTCACGGCCAAGACCATACGTGGACAGCTTGTCATGGCCTTGTTCGCGAATTCGAATATTTTGCATGCCACGAAGCACCTCGACCACATAGCCAATACCAAAGCTTTGATTGACACGATACACACACGACAACGCCTTTTGCGCTTCCTGCGTGGCATCAAAATGCTTTGGTGGGTCCAGGCAGATATCACAGTTACCACATGGCTCATGACGATACTCACCAAAGTAGTTAAGCAGCACTTGACGACGACAAGTTTGCGCTTCCGCAAAGGCGCTCATTGCATTGAGCTTATGGCTTTCAACTTGCTTTTGCGCCCCTTCCGGCTTTTCTTCAAGCATACGTCTGAGCCATCCAATATCCGCTGGGTCATACAGCATCATCGCTTCTGCCGGTAAACCATCACGACCGGCCCTGCCCGTCTCTTGATAATAAGATTCGATGTTACGAGGAATATCAAAGTGAACCACAAAACGCACATTCGGCTTATTGATTCCCATACCGAATGCCACCGTCGCAACCACGATCTGAATATCATCACGCTGAAAAGCTTCTTGCACATAAGCCCGCTCATCCATATCCAGCCCCGCATGATAACTGGCAGCGCGAATGTGGTTGTTACACAATTTCTCTGTCAGCATTTCTACTTTCTTGCGACTACCGCAATAGATAATGCCGCACTGCCCCTTTTGCGTGCCGAGGAAACGGATAATTTGTGAAACGGGTTTGTGCTTCTCTACCAAGGTATACCGGATATTAGGGCGATCAAAGCTGCCAAGATGAATATCCGGCGCATTAAGCTGTAAACGGTGCATGATGTCGTTGCGCGTTGCATCGTCCGCAGTTGCGGTCAACGCCATAACAGGCACATGAGGAAAGTGCTGTTTTAGCTGGCCTAGCGAGGCATATTCAGGACGAAAATCATGGCCCCACTGTGAGATACAGTGTGCTTCATCAACAGCAATCATCGACAACGGCAAACTGGCTAGTCGCTCTAGAAAATCGCGCATTAAGACCCGTTCTGGCGAGACATAAACCAATTTGACGCTTCCAGCATGGAGGCGGTTATAAATCGTCATCAACTCTTCACGTGGAATCGTCGAGTTAATACATTCTGCCGCAACGCCATTAGCCTTCAATTGATCGACTTGGTCTTTCATTAATGAAATGAGAGGGGAAATCACCAGGGTTAAGCCGTCACGTACCAAAGCAGGAATCTGGTAACAAAGAGATTTTCCGCCTCCGGTTGGCATGATCACCAACGCATCTTTACCAGCGACTGCGGCATCAATCACTTCACGTTGCCCGTCGCGGAAGGTTTGGTAACCAAATACGGTCTCCAAAACACTTTGCGGTGTCAGTTGGTCGTCAGGCTGCTGGGCAAGCAAAGTGGAGGTCATGCAATTTCTCAAGTCAATGATGATAAGAGCGAAAAGATAATTTCGTTTGAGGCGCACATTGTAGAGGGGATTGCTGGCGAATAAAACTGCAAATTGTTAGGTGAATGTTTCTGTCGCTCGTATAATGACCGCTGCTCAACTTTCCGATGACAGAGAAGACGGATGACCACGGAAGAACAACTTCAGGCCAAACAAGGCGTTCTACTTGCCATTGCGGCTTACATCATGTGGGGAATTGCTCCCATCTATTTCAAGACCGTTGCCCACGTCTCCGCTCTGGAAATTCTCAGTCATCGCGTTGTATGGTCATTTGTCTTTTTAGCGGTACTTATGCACAGTGGACGCCGCTGGCGAGGTTTTGTTGAGATCTTTCGCACCAAGACCAAACTGGTCTATATGTTGGCTACCTCGTTGTTAATTGGCTGCAACTGGTTGGTTTTTATCTGGGCGATCAACGCCAATCATATGCTGGATGCAAGCCTCGGTTATTATATTAACCCGCTGATTAACGTAGTGTTTGGTATGCTGTTTCTCGGAGAACGGTTACGCAAAATGCAATGGCTGGCGGTGTTTCTGGCAGCATGCGGCGTGTTAATCCAGTTGATTGCGTTTGGCAGTGTGCCGATGGTGGCGTTTGCTCTCGCTATGACTTTTGCGCTCTACGGCTTGTTGAGAAAGAAAGTGGCGGTCGATGCTCAAACCGGGCTATTTATTGAAACCTTACTGTTGTTGCCTGTAGCGGCGATTTACCTTTGGCAATTTGCTGATAGCTCAACCAACAACATGTTCCACAACTCTTGGTCATTGAACTGGCTGCTGATCGCGGCTGGGATCGTCACAACTCTGCCTCTGCTGTGTTTTACTGGTGCTGCGACACGGCTAAAACTCTCCACTCTAGGATTTTTTCAGTATATCGGGCCAAGCTTTATGTTTGTACTTGCCGTAGCGATATATGGTGAAACCTTTTCAATGGATAAAGCCATCACTTTCGCCTTTATCTGGGGAGCTTTACTGATTTTCAGTGCCGATGGCTTTGCCCATTCCAAGAAAAAAAGACTGCAGGCTGTTAATCATCCTTAAAAGACCGCAACAAGGTGAACCTTGTTTATCGTCACCTTGCTGCCGTTATTCTAGGCTGTTTAAGCGGTCAGTGCTTATTTACCGCAGTACATCACATTATAAATAAACACTGGAATACCAATAACATAGCGTTTGAACAAGCGCTTAGGTTCCAAGAACAAGCGATACAGCCACTCTAATCCCATTTGTTGGAATATCTCCGGCGCACGAGTAAAACGCCCAGCTTGGAAGTCGATGATCGCCCCACCACACACGATGATGGTCGGTGCATCGGATGCCTCTTTAATAAGCTGCGCAACTCGTTCCTGCTTTGGCATGCCCATCGCAAGTACGATGATGTTAAGTCGGTTTTCATCCACATGACGTAGATAATGTTGCACGTAATCAGACTCAGACAAAAAACCATCGAGACTGAGGAAATCACGCGAACGAAATAAATTTTTTGCCCCCGTTTTTAACCACGGTTCACAAGTACCGTAAGCAAAAAAACGCAGCTGCTTGTTTGACTTCAGCGCTGATGAGATGAGCAATGGAATAAAATCCGTACCGTTTAGGTTCGCCTTAGGCTCAAGCTTATGATAACGACAAGCGATTTCGATCCCTTTACCATCTCGCAGTAGATAATCGAGTTGGAAAAAACTGTCTCGTGTCTGACGATTCTTCTCGATCAGGTTATAGCCGTACTGATTTAAAAACCCGACCGAAATCGTCCGCCGAGTATCGAGCAACTCCACAACCAAGTCTTCAATTTCGTCTTCGTCAACTCGAGTCAGCTGATTGAGTATACTAGTCATAATTCGCCACACTTAAAACATGAGCCTTACATTACAACAAGAGACATCGATCACGTCTATGCATCTTGCCATCCTTTAGCCGCTGTCTCCTTAATGACACATCCTGAGTATTTACGTGATAACTTTTTACAAGACATCAATAAGTTGAATGGATAATATTGGTCAAGAGTTAACCACGTGATTTCGTTATGCATCAAGATAATGTCAACTATTACACCACGGCTTATGATGCGCTGCATTTGATCGCGGCTGACTATAAGCAATTCGCATTTTCACGCCATTATCATCTCGATTTTCATATCGGTTTAATCACGCGAGGAGAGCAGTCGTTTTATTCTCATGGGCAACGACATCGAGTGGGACAAGGGCAAATAGTGTTAATGCCGCCCGATGAACTGCATGACGGTCATGCTTATATGGATACTGGATATCAAGTTCGAGTATTTGCGATCCAGCCCGATTGGCTGAGCGATCTTGCCGATCTCAAGCAAACTGGTCAAATTATCCACTTTAATCACCTGATCCTCTCGGATCCTGCGGTTTTTTCACAACTTCTTAACCTTCACCAACAACTCACCGTGAAAAATCTCAGTGCGTTAGCCAAAGATTGTCTTCCATTTGAAGGACTTAACCTCGTTTTTGATCGCTTTGGATCGCGTCAACGCCAACCGCTGTATACGCTTGGCAGTATCTCGATTCAGCGCCTAAAAGAGTACTTACTGGCACATCTAGACCAACCGATTCGCTTGGCGGAATTAGCTTCGATATGCCACCTGAGCCCGACCCAATTTCAGCGCCACTTTAAAGCCACAATGAATATTAGCCCGTATGCGTGGTTATCTCGCCTACGTCTGGAGCAAGGATTTAAGCTGCTCAAGTCCGGGCAAAATGGTAGTGAGGTAGCGCTGGCTGTTGGCTTTTATGATCAAGCCCACTTTGTGAAAGCGTTCAAGAGCAGTTACGGTATTTCGCCCTCACAAATTCAGCGTCGCTAAGGTATCCATGTACGGAATTTACAATCACCGTGAAGACCGATTTGCCATACTGCGGTCCTAACTCACGATAAATAGATACTTATGGATACTCTGACGCCCGTTATCACTATTTCCACCATTCACTTTATTGCCTTAATGAGCCCCGGACCCGACTTTACCCTTGTGGTTCAAAATGCCACGCGCTACGGGCGGCCTACTGGCTTGGCAATCGCATTAGGATTAGCTTGCGGGATATTGTTGCACTCCATTTTTAGTATTACGGGTGTCAGTCTCATTGTTCACCAACACCCTCTGCTGTTTTCGCTCATGCAGATCATTGGCGGTGGATATTTGCTTTACTTAGGTTATGGCGCACTAACCGCAGTATGGCTCCATCGTCATACACCCACGGTTGCCGAGTCTTCATCTGATAAAAGCCCTTTACTGCTCGCCAATCGACGACAGGCATTTTCTCGAGGCTTTGCCACTAATATTCTTAACCCTAAAGCCTTAGTGTTTTTCGTTAGCTTGATGTCGAGCTTGGTGCCCGCTGACATGAGTATCAGCATCAAAACATTGACGGTCGTGATTTTGTTTGTCTTGTCACTGAGCTGGTTTTCTTTTCTGGCTTGGGTACTTTCTACACCGAGATTGCAGAACAAACTGCAATCCGCAGCACGATATATTGATGCTTTATGTGGCTTGGTGTTTACCCTCATCGCGATCACTATCTTGTATCAAGCGATGCTGCGTTTGCTGAGCTAATGCCCCATTTTTGATTTTTCGATCAATTTTTCTCGCTCATCGCTAGATCCAAAACACGTCAACTGCCACTCTGAAAATGGACTTAACTATCTATAAGTGTCTAACACAACTGATAAATTATTCATTTATTCGTGAACAAGGAGAGAGTGTATGCCGTGGAACAGCAAATGGGTCATCAGTGCAGGGCTGATGTTATTCGCCCCTCTTACTTTGGCTAACCAGATTACGGACAGTATTGCGCCAGAGCAAAGTAGCGGTTTAGAACACAAAAACCTAACCCATGCCAAACACTGGATGGTCACAGCAGCGAACCCAATCGCAGCCCGCGCGGGAGCCAATATTCTTAAGCAAGGGGGAAACGCTATTGATGCGATGGTGGCGGTACAATTCGTTCTTGGCTTGGTCGAGCCCCAATCTTCGGGGATAGGTGGTGGCGCGTTCTTGGTCTATTGGGATGCAAAGAATCAAGACCTAACCAGTTTTGATGGGCGAGAAACCGCACCCATGGCCGTCACACCCCGATTATTTCAAGATGACGATGGCGAACCCCTTTCTTTCTATGATGCAGTGGTTGGTGGCCGATCGGTCGGTACGCCAGGTACTGTGAAGCTGATGTGGGAAACACATAAAAAATACGGCAAGTTAAAGTGGGAAACCCTGCTGAAACCTGCCATTCAAGCCGCCGAACAGGGCTTCATCGTGAGCCCTCGTCTTGCAACATTAATTGCCGATGATCAGCAAAGACTCAGCCGCTACCCAGCGACGCGACGTTATTTTTTTGATGATCAAGGAGCGCCGCTCTCCGCCGGAACCTTATTGAAAAACCCACAATACGCAAACACTCTGCAAGCGATTGCCAAACAAGGCGCGGATGCCTTTTACCAAGGTGACATCAGTCGCGATATTATTGAAACAGTACAGCACGCTGAAGGTAATCCGGGCGTATTAGCTCAGCGTGATATGGACAACTATGACATCAAGCAGCGTTCCGTGGTGTGTTCTGCTTACCAAGTTTACGACGTATGCGGCATGGGGCCACCTAGCTCGGGCGCCCTCACTGTTGGACAGATTTTGTCACTGACGCAACACTTCAACCTAAAAAAATGGGGGCCGAACGATCCACGCTCTTGGCAGATCATCAGTGACGCTTCGCAATTAGCTTTTGCTGACCGCGCCCAATACATGGCTGACGAAGATTACGTTCCGATGCCAACTCAAGGTTTACTTGATGACAACTATCTCTCTGACCGCGCTCAGCAAATAACCGTCGGTAAGGCCTTGCAAGATGCGAGACCGGGCACACCACCATGGCAGCACGCAATGCACCTCAGCCCTGACCAATCCATTGAGTTACCCAGCACCAGTCACTTTAATATTGTTGATCGTGATGGCAACGTCGTCTCAATCACCACCACAATTGAGAATGCTTTTGGATCACGACTTATGGTTCGGGGTTTCTTGCTCAATAATGAACTGACCGATTTTTCGTTTAGAACACACAGCAATGGCGTTCCCATTGCCAATCGTATTGAACCGGGAAAACGCCCACGATCATCAATGGCCCCGACTATTGTCATGAAAGACGATATGCCTTACTTAGCGATCGGATCTCCTGGCGGTAGCCGAATTATTGGTTATGTGGCCCAATCGATTATTGCCCACACTCAATGGAATATGGATATTCAACAAGCGCTCAACCAACCTCACTTACTCAATCGTTTTGGTGAAATGGATGTTGAGCAAGGTACAGAAGCTGAAAATCTCATTGAGCCACTGAAACAGCTCGGTATCCAAGTTCGTGCGCGAGATCTCAATTCTGGACTGCATGCAATCCGTATTACATCACAAGGTTTAGAAGGAGCAGCCGATCCACGCCGAGAAGGTGTGGCTATTGGCCAATAACGCTTTGGAGGTATTGGGTTGATCTGCTCACCCCCGTGTGCGAGATCTCTCACACGGGGGTGAGTAAATATCGCTTTTTTAGGCAGAAAATAACACATGTATGTATATAAGTTATTGATTCATAAAAATATGAACAAAGATCACTCAAATAAAAACGCATATAATCATTTTCTTACCATTGCTGAAAAGTCAGATTCCCGTAATATCGAAGTTGTCGGTAGGATGCTGACACGGAACAGGAACTCACCACGGATTGGTCATCTTCAGGAAGAAGATTCGGTTATTCAGGATGAATGATCGGCATGGACAGCAAAGGACATTGAACGGACGCAATAGTAACTAGGATGGTTGCTAAAAAGGAAGTGAAATGGACACCTCTGGACGAGGCAAG
Source organism: Vibrio olivae (assembly GCF_042428525.1). Taxonomy (NCBI): domain Bacteria; kingdom Pseudomonadati; phylum Pseudomonadota; class Gammaproteobacteria; order Vibrionales; family Vibrionaceae; genus Vibrio; species Vibrio olivae. Next base: position 77,036 of record NZ_JBHMEP010000011.1, on the reverse strand, counting down.
GACTCAACATCAGGATGATGTAAAGGACACCGCTCAGGGATTAAGTGATGAGAGCTAACTGGGATAGTTAGTGGACCAGGACAGGTCAAGGACACCGCTAGGATGGCGACGAAAGGACTAAGCTGACGGATTTCAGCATACTTATCAAGGAATAGATGCAGGGAGCAACTTAGTAGCCGGATTGCTGCAAGTAAGACTATAACCCCGATGGGCTTTTGCCCTCGGGGTTTTTCTTTATCAGCCAATCACTAACAGCAAGCTAGCTATCATCCAAAGTGAAAAAGGAGCGCCATAGCGCTCCTTTTATATCAGCCATTCATCACTTAAAGCTGCTCAAGCTTAGCGTAAGCGGTGACCAACCACTTAATCCCTTCACCATTGAAGGCGACTTGCACACGGCTTTGTGGGCCACTACCTTCAAAGTTAATAATCGTCCCTTCGCCAAATTTAGGGTGTTTTACTCGCGAACCGAGACTGAACCCTGTCTCATTGAAGTTCTCTTTGACCGCGGTTTGGCTAAAGCGACCACTACTCGCGGGACGGCTCACCTGCGCTTTCATTCGGACTTCATCTAAACAGCTTTCGGGTAACTCACGAATAAAACGTGATGGTTTGTGGTATTTGTCTTGACCGTACAAACGACGCATTTCAGCGTAGGTGATATACAGTTTTTGCTTGGCACGGGTCATTCCCACATAACACAAGCGGCGCTCTTCTTCTAAACGCCCCGCTTCTTCGGCTGACATTTGGCTTGGGAACATGCCTTCTTCAACCCCAACCATAAAGACCAGAGGAAACTCCAGACCTTTCGCACTATGAAGTGTCATTAACTGCACAGCATCATCAAATTCATCCGCTTGGCCTTCACCGGCCTCCAATGCCGCGTGGGTTAAGAACGCCGTCAGCAGTGGCATATCATCCGCTTCTTCCGGCTTTTCAAATTGGCGAGTAGCGGTGACCAACTCTTCCAAGTTCTCAATCCGTGCCTTTGACTTCTCACCCTTTTCTTGTTCATACATGGTGTACAAACCCGATGAATGAATCACATGGTTGGTTTGTTCATGCAGTGGCATTTCATGAGTATCATCTTCCAACGCATTAACCAGTTCAACAAAACGCCCCAATGCGCCAGCCGCTCGGCCGGTTAATACTTGCTCATTGAGCAATGCGATACTTGCATCCCACATGGTACAACCACGCTCGCGAGCGGCAAAACGAATGGTTTCTAATGTCTTATCGCCCATGCCACGCGTTGGTGTATTAACGATACGCTCAAAGGCGGCGTCATCATTACGGTTGGACATCAAACGCATGTAGCTCAACGCATCACGAATTTCTTGGCGCTCAAAGAAACGCATGCCCCCGTAAATTCGATACGGCAAGCCCGCTTGAATCAACGCTTCTTCCAGCACCCGTGATTGGGCGTTATTGCGATATAGCATAGCGCACTCGTTGAGCACACCGCCTTTATCTTGCCACTCTTTGATTTTACTCACCGTAAACCGAGCTTCATCCAGCTCGTTGTAGGCCGAGTATACTGAAATCAGCTCACCCGCTTCGCCATCCGTCCACAACTCTTTGCCCATACGTTCAGTATTGTTGGCAATCAGTGTGTTTGAGGCTTCCAAAATGGTTTTGGTCGAACGGTAGTTCTGTTCGAGACGAATGGTATTCACACTAGGAAATTCCAACGTGAATTTTTCGATATTTTCGACTTTTGCACCGCGCCAGCCATAAATCGATTGATCATCATCACCAACGATCATGACGTGGCTGTCAGGGCCCGCCATCATTCTTAACCAAGCGTATTGGATGTTGTTGGTGTCTTGAAATTCATCGACCAATATATGTTTAAAACGCGCTTGATAGTGCTCGCGAATATGCTGTTTGTCACGCAGCAACTCATGAGTGCGTAGCAAAATTTCAGCAAAATCCACCAGCCCGGCGCGATCACATGCCTCTTGATAAGCACGATAAAGTTGCAAATAGGTTTTGGTAATCGGATCGTGGTACGCATCGATGTGCTGCGGACGTAACCCTTCATCTTTCTTACCATTAATCCACCACGCCGCCTGGCGTGCAGGCCACTGCTTCTCATCAAGATTTTGCGCCTTAATTAAACGACGCAACAGGCGCTGCTGATCATCACCGTCGATGATTTGAAAATCTTCCGGCAACTTGGCATCCAGATAATGCGCCCGTAAAATTCGGTGGCAAATGCCGTGGAAAGTCCCGTTCCACATACCTGATGCGCTGCCCATCATCAGCTCTTCAATTCGCCCACGCATCTCTGCTGCCGCTTTATTAGTAAACGTGACCGACATGATTGAGAACGGCGATGCTTGTTCAACAGACATCAACCACGCAATACGATGAACCAGCACTCGAGTCTTACCACTTCCCGCTCCGGCAAGAACGAGTAAGTTTTCAAGCGGTGCGGCGACGGCTTGGCGTTGTTTGTCGTTAAGACCATCGAGTAATAAGGAGGGATCCATCATGTCAGGCTACTGGTTATTTATACATAAAGAACGATTATAACCTAAACAACTTGCTGTGTTCAGGGCTAAAGCCAAGAAAAATTTTTAGTCTAAATAAGGAATAAATTCAGTTTGTTATCAGATAACTTCACCACTTAGAGAAAAAATATGCCTTTAAGGTGAAAGATTTTTTCTTTTCCATCGCTCTTTTTTAGTAAGCAAGTTGGCGAGCGGTAGAGTCACTTGTGAACATTCAAACAATGACTTTAGTGAGGAAAGGAAGATGAACAAATCCAATATCGCCGTTAGTGCCGCCGTGACTGGGCTTCTTGCCATCGGAGGATCATTACTCAGCGCGACCCCAGCCGTCGCCGCCGAAAAGGAAAAATGCTACGGCGTCGCCAAAGCAGGAATGAATGACTGCGCAACCAAAACCAGCTCGTGCGCAGGCACCTCAAAAATGGACCATCAAAAAGATGCGTTTGTTGTGGTGCCAAAAGGCTTGTGTGACAAACTTGCTGGTAGCAGCAAAATGTCATCGTAGCGGGTGATCTCTGTTATGGCTGGCAAGCGTAATGTTTGTCAGCCAGACTAAGGAGCTTGTAATGTTATCTCAACATTGTGCGTTGAGTCCTTATGTTGGTGTTGGGCTACGTACTCCCCACCTTGACTATTTCGCCGCCAATCCTGAGACCTTGTCTTGGTTAGAAATCCACAGCGAAAACTACTTTCAGCCTCAAAGCCCAGCGAGAAAAAAACTTAACCATATTGCCCAATCCTGCCAGATCAGTTGCCATGGAATAGGGTTGTCACTCGGCAGCGTGGAGCGTGTAAACCATCTTCATCTAGTTGAGCTGACCACGTTACTCAATGATATCCAACCGATATTCGTCTCTGATCACCTTAGTTGGAGTCAACAAGGTGGCCATTATTACAACGATTTGCTACCCCTGCCCTATACCGAAGAAGCGTTAGATGTCTTTTGTCGCAATGTTCTCGAAGTACAAGACGCGATAAAGCGCCCGTTATTAATTGAAAATCCGTCGAGCTATCTGACGTTCAACCACTCAACCATCAACGAGTGGACGTTTCTCAATCACGTTCAACAGCGCACTGATTGTCGCCTGCTCCTCGATATTAATAATATTTACGTTTCCGCCTTCAACCACCAATTTGACCCACTCACTTACCTTCAAGCCATCAATGCTCAAGCGGTGGATGAAATTCATCTTGCAGGTTTTAGCCGGCAGATTTTAGACAGTGGGGAAATATGGATTGATACCCACGATCGCCCGGTATGCGAAGACGTTTGGCAATGGTACCACCGCTGGATTAAACAATTCGGTCCTCGCCATACGCTGATCGAATGGGACACCGATATTCCTCGACCTGAGGTGCTGCTAGAGCAAGCTGCCATCGCCAGCCAAATGCTCACTCCGCTGACCGCGGTCAATACCATGAGGAGCACCGGATGACTCTCGCTCAATTACAACAGCAATTTACTCAGGCATTACGTTACCAAAACGAAGATGTCACTCAGCACATTCTCGCTGACGCGATTAACACTGTCGAAAGGCTGCAAATTTATCGCAATCATTTCGTGCTCAGCTTGAGCGACGTTCTTGCGGCGACCTACCCTTTGGTTAGATTGCTGGTGGGTGAGCAATGCTTTATGCAGTTAGCTCGCAGCCACCTACTGACACATCCTCCAACCCAAGCCGACGTTAACCAATATGGCGAGGGCTTTAGTGCCACGCTCGCCAAGTTTCCACAGGTTATTGAAAGCGCTCCGTATATTGTCGATATGGCAAATTTGGAATGGCAATGTGACCGCCTTCACCAACGTGACTTTTCTGCTCGTCCTTCTCATGACATGCCGCGACCACTGAATGAATTACAACAGTTAACGCCCCTTCAATATCGCCAAGTCGTGCTCGAACTGAATCCACACATTTCAATACTGACCACTCAATATGCGGTGGCCGCTCTAAAGTATGCCATCGACAATAATCAAGAGTTAACCTCACTGGCTATCAACCAAAGCGAATACGTGTTGATTATTAGGAATCTCGGCATCGTCACACCGCATGTTGTTACTGACCATGCGCTTAAGTTAATTAGTACTTTAGAACGAAAACAACCACTTGAGAAAATTCCGCCAAACTGGTTAACGCACCTACCGATGTTGGCGAGCTTAGGGGCTATCACAGGGTTTAAGCTCTATGACGATGTACAGCAAAGTGAGGGAATGGATCATGGCAAACCAAATACTTAATCTAGAGCAATTTTTAGAACATCGCTTAGCACCTTGGTTACAACCCAGCTTATTGCTATTTTGTCGTTTGTGGGTGAGCTGGGTATTTTTTCGCGCAGGCCTGAGTAAAATCCAAAGTTGGGACAGCACGTTGTTTCTCTTTGAATACGAATATCAGGTGCCATTTTTATCTTTTAAATCAGCAGCTTATATCGCTACCTTTGCAGAGTTAAGTTTGCCCTTAATCCTCGCTAGCGGCCTGTATTCTCGTCTTAGCGCAACGCTACTGTTTGGTTTTAATATTATGGCGGTAGTTTCGTATCCGATCCTGTGGGAGCGCGGCTTTTACGACCATCAACTTTGGGGATTTATGTTGATGGTTGTGATGATTTTTGGTGGGGGAAAATGGGCAGTTGAGCAGCTTTTAAAGCAAAAAGATCATGGGTAACCAAAAGCAATGAAAGCTGTACACTCATCCTCTCTTATTAATAAGGCGACCAAGTTCTTAAGAGAATTAAGCCATAAAAAAAAGCCCTTGCTAGCAAGGGCTTTTTCATCATTTCGTTTAGTGGTATTTAAGCAGCAATTCCGGAGTGACGCAGTAAAGCGTCAATTTGCGGTTCGCGACCTCGAAAGCGCTTGAACAGCTCCATTGGCTCCTCACTCCCCCCCATCTCTAGGATATTATTCAAGAAGCTTTGACCCGTTTCGGAGTTGAAGATCCCTTCTTCCTCAAAACGTGAATAGGCATCACAAGAGAGCACTTCTGCCCACAAGTAGCTGTAGTAGCCAGCGCTGTAACCACCAGCAAAAATATGGCTAAAGCCGTGTGAGAAGCGGGTCCATTCTAAACTTGGCAATACTGCAACTTTGGCTTTGACTTCCGCTAAGGTTTCCAAAACCCGAGCACCGACTTCTGGGTCATATTCGGTATGTAATGTGAAATCGAACAAACCAAATTCAAGCTGGCGCAAAATAAACATCGCTGACTGGAAGTTTTTCGCAGCCAGCATTTTATCCAACATAGCTTTAGGTAATGGCTCACCCGTTTGGTAATGACCAGAAATAAACGCCAGTGCTTCTTCTTCCCAACACCAATTCTCTAGGAATTGACTTGGTAGCTCAACCGCATCCCATGGCACACCATTAATACCAGACACGGCTCCCGTATCGACTTGGGTCAACATGTGGTGAATGCCATGGCCCGTTTCATGGAAAAGGGTCACGACTTCATCGTGAGTAAACAGTGCTGGTTTATCACCGACGGGTTTGTTGAAATTACAGGTTAAGTAAGCCACAGGAGTTTGTAACTCACCTTGGGTATTCATACGGCGCACGCGGCACTCATCCATCCACGCGCCACCTCGTTTATGCTCACGTGCATACAAATCAAGATAAAAGCTACCACGCAGCTGTTGTTGGCTATCAAAAATATCAAAGAAGCGAACCGATTCATGCCAGGTATCGACGCCTTGGCGTTCGACAACCTTCATACCGAATACGCGATGCAATACCTCAAAGAGACCACTGACGACCTTCTGTTCAGGGAAATAAGGACGGAGCTCTTCGTCAGAAATTTCAAATAGCTTCTGCTTTTGTTTCTCGCTGTAATACGCGATATCCCATGGGTTAAGCTCTTCAACACCAAATTCTGCTTTAGCAAACTGGCGTAGCTCTTCGACTTCTTTCTCACCTTGCGGCTTCGCTTTTGCGGCTAAATCATTTAAAAAGCCCAACACTTGCTCTGGCGTTTCAGCCATTTTGGTTGCCAACGATTTCTCACTATAGCTACTAAACCCGAGCATGCGAGCCACTTCATGACGTAGCTTGAGTAACTCATTGATGATTTCTGTGTTGTCCCATTTTCCCGCATTAGGCCCACGGTCAGAAGCACGAGTAACGTAAGCTTCATACAATTCTGCACGCAGCGCTTGGTTATCACAGTAAGTCATCACGGGCAAATAAGAAGGAATATCCAGCGTGATTAAGTAACCATCGAGATCTTTCGCTTGGGCAGCCGCTTGCGCAGCGGCCAATGCCGATTCCGGTAAACCAGCGAGCTCAGAGGGATCTTCAATATGCTTGGTCCAGCCCATCGTGGCATCAAGCACGTTATTGGAAAATTGCGAACCCAGCTCAGACATACGCTTGCTGATTTCACCATAACGCACCTGTTCATCTTTCGGCAAACCAATGCCTGACAACTCAAAATCACGCAGTGCGTCGGTAATGGTTTTTTGCTGTGCACGAGTTAGGGTGGCGAATTCCTCACTGTTTCTTATCGTTTTGTAGGCTTCAAAGAGCCCTTTGTGTTGGCCGACCCATGTTCCATATTCGGAGAGCAGCGGCAAACAGCTTTCGTACGCTTCACGCAGTTCTTCGCTGTTCATGACCGAATTTAAATGGCTCACAGGAGACCAAAGGCGACTTAAGTGATCATCCACTTCTTCAATTGGCGCAACGAGGTTGTCCCAAGTTGGTGTTGGATTGTCTTGCAGCAGCTGTTCAATTTTATTACGGCATTCAGTAATAGCTTGCTCCACCGCTGGCTTGACATGTTCTGGCTTGATCTGCGAAAACGCAGGCAAGTCGGTGATGGAAAGCAGAGGGTTCGACATAGAGAATTCCTTTTGTTAGCGACAGTGATGAAAGCAAAAATCACTGCTTATCGTTTTCAGTCATTAATTAGTAAATATAGGTAGGTTCAGCAATTTTCAATAGTGACGTATAATTCAACGCATCCACTTATCGGAAATGCGCCACTGGCCCATATTGAGAGTTTGTTTTGTTAAGTTATCGCCACAGCTTCCATGCTGGTAACCACGCTGATGTGGTTAAACATATTGTGCAAAGTTTGATTCTGGATGCGTTAAAGCAGAAAGACACCCCTTTCGTGTACCACGATACTCACTCAGGCGTTGGCCGCTACGATCTTACTCACGAATGGTCGGAAAAAACGGGCGAGTATAAACAAGGGATTGCACGCATCTGGCAACAGGAAGGTATTCCTGCCGAACTGCAAAGCTACCTTGATGCCATCGCAGAGCTCAACCCGGAGGAGACACTTCGTTACTATCCAGGCTCACCGCGCGTAGCACGGGCTCAACTTCGTGAACAAGATCGAATGGTACTGACAGAACTGCATCCGAGCGACTTTCCATTGCTGGAGCAGGAATTTCATCGTGATCGCCAAGTTAAAATTTTTAAAGAGGATGGTTTTCAGCGCTTAAAAGCCAGTTTGCCGCCGAAAGAACGCCGCGGTTTAGTGCTGATTGATCCCCCATATGAATTGGCTCGAGAATATCGAGATGTGGTCACCGCCATTGCTCAAAGCCATAAACGCTGGGCAACCGGCATTTATGCGATTTGGTATCCAGTGGTCAATCGTGTGGATATCGAAGATATGATTGAGGGCCTTCAAGGGCTCGGCATTAGAAAAATTTTACAAGTTGAACTTGGTGTCTCACCGGACACACTTGAACGCGGTATGACCGCTTCCGGCATGATCATCATAAATCCGCCTTGGAAATTGGAAAGTCAAATGCAAGCCGTGTTACCTTTCCTTAAGGAGAGAATCGCTCCGGCGACCGGACACTTTAACGTTGAGTGGATAGTCCCCGAGTAAAGCATAACCAGTAGGTGGCGAAGTGCGCATCCCGCCGCCAGTAAACCAATAACCCGAGAATTAAAATTGATTGGGCTTCGGAGCAGAGTATGTCTGCTCTCCTTGCCTCAAAGAAATTGGAGAAAGTAATGGCGACTCATTTTGACTATATCTGTATCGGTGGCGGCAGCGGTGGTATCGCCTCTGCAAACCGCGCAGCCATGTACGGCGCAAAAGTTGCGCTGATTGAAGCCAAAGATCTTGGCGGTACCTGTGTCAACGTTGGTTGTGTGCCGAAAAAAGTCATGTGGCATGGTGCACAGGTTGCCGAAGCGATGAATCTCTACGCGGAAGATTACGGCTTTGACGTCGATGTAAAAAACTTTAACTGGGCAAAGCTGGTTGAAAATCGCCAAGCGTATATTGGTCGTATTCATCAATCGTATGATCGTGTCCTTGGTAACAATCAAGTGGAAGTCATTCGTGGCTTTGCCAAATTTGTGGATGAGAAAACCGTTGAAGTCAACGGTGAGCTTTATACTGCTGACCATATTTTGATTGCGGTTGGCGGGCGCCCGACCATTCCAAATATTCCTGGTGCTGAGTACGGTATCGATTCAAACGGTTTCTTTGAACTTAACGAGCAACCTAAACGTGTTGCAGTTGTCGGCGCAGGCTACATTGCCGTTGAGATTGCGGGCGTGCTGAATGCTCTGGGTACCGAAACGCATCTTTTTGTGCGTAAAGAATCGCCACTGCGTACCTTTGACCGTATGGTCATTGATACCTTAGTGGAAGTGATGGAAGCCGAAGGGCCAACCCTGCACACCAACTCAGTACCAAGTACGGTGGTAAAAGAATCGGACGGTAGCTTGACGCTGCACTTCGAAAATGGGCATTCGCAAAATGTAGATACCCTAATTTGGGCGATTGGCCGTCACCCAGCGACGGACGCCATTAACCTGCAAGCGACGGGTGTCGAAACCAATGACCATGGTTACATCAAGGTTGATGCCTATCAGCAAACAAACGTCAAAGGCATTTACTGTGTCGGTGACATCATGGAAGGCGGAATTGAATTAACACCAGTTGCGGTTAAAGCGGGTCGTCAGTTATCTGAGCGCCTATTCAATAATAAGCCTGACGCAAAGATGGATTACGACCTAGTGCCTACGGTGGTATTCAGTCACCCACCAATTGGCACTATCGGCCTCACCGAAACCGAAGCAGTCGCCAAATACGGCGAAGACCAAGTGAAGGTTTACACATCAGGCTTTACAGCCATGTACACCGCAGTGACTCAGCACCGTCAACCTTGCAAGATGAAGTTGGTGTGTGCTGGTGATGAAGAGAAAGTCGTGGGTCTACACGGCATTGGTTTTGCCGTTGATGAAATGATTCAAGGTTTTGGCGTTGCCATGAAGATGGGCGCAACAAAAGCTGACTTCGATTCAGTGGTCGCCATTCACCCGACCGGCAGCGAAGAGTTTGTTACCATGCGTTAAAGACGCAGCGGAATGCTTATAATAAAAAGCCAGAGCGAATGCTCTGGCTTTTTTGACTCATTAATACGGCTCAAGACTCGGTGTCAATTTATCCATCACATAGTTTTTAACCACGAAATCCGACCCATCTGTGGTTAAGTGCCCGTAATCAAAGGCAATCAGTTCATCACCTACTTTGGCTCGACAGCTCAGCTTGCCTTGTTCATCCGTTCGGCATAGCGATTTCAGCAAATCAATAAATACGAACTTGTTATTCAGGATGTGCTTTAAGTAGTTGTTGTTTTTCACCACACTGTTATCAAAGTTGTCATCTTGAATAAATTCCTCACCATAATGCTTTTGGAAATAAACAAGCGGAAGTGACGGTGACCATTGAGGGAAAGGCCCCATGATGATCACTTTATCAACCCCTAACCCTTTTAGTGTATCGACCGTGTTCAACCAGTCGTTGCTTTCATGAAAGCGTCGAGCGCCTAAAATAACCACCTTAGGTTGGGTTTTCATAATCGCGTCATAAGCAATACGATTGGAATAATTACATCCAATATCCGAACGCGTGGTGCCACTTCGTTTGATCAAGAATGAAGGCGAGCAACCAGAAGAGGTTAATTGACTAAAAGGCACACCTGACGGCAAGTTGTGGCGCAATCCCGTGGATAACGCTCCCATATGAGAGTCGCCCCAAACAAAGACTCCGCCTTTTTTCTGGCTAATACACTCATCACCAACTTGAACTTTACCTGTTAAGTGGATTTGCACTGAGGTATTACATTGATTAAATAAACCTGAAGGGTCGATGTCATAGTGTTGATATTTATCTAAAAACTTGGCTCTAAGTGATGTAGCCCCAACTCGGTAAGGGGTATCCAGTCCATTCATTGATAATACAAACACCGAGCACACTGCGACACCAAGAGACATCCATACTGGTTTAATACTGAAGAATCTTTTCCATTGTTGAATGCTAGGAAATTTCTTAGATTCGACAAATCGATAGCTAAGCCAGCCCATCATCAGTGATAAAGGCACACCGATAACCGACCAGTTGTCGATATGGAAGAAACCGTATACTACGATTGGCCAATGCCACAAATAGATCGAATATGACCACTTCCCTATCGCCTGAAATACGGGATTATTAGTAAATACGCTATCTTGCCGATTTGCCACCAAAATAAAGTAAGTCCCCAACACAGGAACGATGGCGAGATAACCAGGCCAAGCCGTTTCGGCACTGATAAGCCAGTAGCACGATACGATCATCAGTAGCCCTAAATACTCTAAACGCTTCTTTGACGATTTAGCGAGGGTGATTGGATAAATGAACGCAATGCCACCAAACATCATCTCCCAAGCACGAGTCGGAAATGAATAATAGGCAGCATCGGGCATCTTCATTGTAATAACGATCCCCCCCACAAAACTGAGTAAGGCCCCCACCACAATTAAGCGTTTTACATTATCGACCGAAAGGAAACGTTTTAAAATCACCAATACAATCGGATAAACAATATAAAACTGCCACTCAACCGAAAGCGACCAAGTATGTAGTAACCACTTAAAATGCGAGTCGGCATCAAAATAACCGGATTCTTTCCAGTAAATAATATTAGAAACAAAAAACACGCTGCTGGTAACGTGTTTGGCGACTTCTTGATACTCTTTAGGAGACAGGAAAAACCAGCCATAAAAAAGTAGACATAAACAAACAACAGATAACGCAGGAATTATTCGGTTAGCACGGGCAACATAGAATTTAAGCAGATTAAATGAATGGCTTTCTATCCCTCGAAATATAATCCCAGTCATCAGAAAGCCGGAGATAACAAAGAAAACATCAACACCGGCAAAGCCGCCAGGCACGAGTGCTGAATTAAAGTGAAATAATACAACGGCTATAACCGCTATAGCTCTCAATCCATTGATATCATATCTAAAATTCACAATTCCATAGCTCCATTATCCGATCCCTGTAGATAAAAATAACCGCAGATGGCGTTTCGCTATGATTGATCGATACATTGGTTGTAATGACATGCGCTAGAAACCCATCACTGACATAAATTTGACACTCAGCCAATTATAAAGTCAACGTTATGGGTGGAGGTTTTCATTCCGTGATGAGCGATTCTCTAATAAGAGATCTGTTTGCTTCTTTAATTTGAAACGTTTTAACTAGTGCTTTATCAACGCTTAGGTTTGTATTGGCTAACTTACAAATAAAACATTAGTTAAATAATACAAACCGCAAGACATAAAAAAGACCACCCTAAGGTGGCCTTTTTTGCTATCTGTTTTTTACATTATGAGGACTTCATTGAAGCCAATAGAGAATCCATTTCACTGATGAGTTGCTCAGTTTTTGGGTCAACCTCTTTCATCGCAGCCATCACTTTCTCTTGCAGATCTTCATTCAGCTTACGAACTTCGGGATCCGCTAAGAATTTCGCGCGAATTTCAGCTTGATCATCTTTGGTTTCTTTCAGTGAAGCCATCACCTCTTGACGCTGCTCATCTGAAACGTCTTGATCAGCCAATTTCGTTTGCGCGTCGACTAACGCTTTTTTCATTACATTAGGATCGTAACCAATTTCTGACGCTTTCTCTTTGAGCTTTGCATTGGTTTCATCAGCGGCTTTAACTAAGTCTGGATTTTCTTTAAACGCTTTATCCCAGATACCGTTGAGTTCACTTTGAATCTCACCAACACGTTGTTGTGCTGGGTTCACTTGTGCCGCTGCTTGACCGTTACCTGCAGGTGACACTTCAGCCGATGCTGGCAGTGTGTACAATGCTGCGAGTGAGAGCGTCACACTCAAGATTAGTTTTTTCATAGAAGCACCTTTTTTCAACATGGTTCCAACATGGGATCCTCTTTGAGTCTATAAGGTGCTGAAGCTCAGCAGTCAGTGCTCAGTCATGGAGTGTTAACACTCTGTCAAATAATCGACACTTTGCTATTTGGTGCACATCACGTTGAGGAGCGAGGTACCTTTTAGCTTGGTCACTTTACCGCTGGTAAATAAACCATGACGGTCACTGCCCCAGTAAGGTAAGTGCATTGGCCACTTATCTTTTTCCATCACATCAGAGCCAATAAAACGTGACCATTCGACTTCCGTCGGCAATTTCATGCCCAATTGACGGCAAACTAAGGTCGCATCATCATAATTTAAGCGATTCCACGCTTTGTTATGCTCCATATAAAACTGATGATCGCTATTGGTAACGTAAGGTACAACGTATTCAACCCCAGAGACTTCCCCTTGCAAACGCAGGTCAATATCCATATTGGCGATAGGCTTAGCCGAAGACGTGGCTGAGACTTGCGATTTAGCGACGGGCTCACTTTTCGCTGGAGCAAACACGGTGGTTTTTTGTGAACTGGCCGTCTTTGGCTGTGACTTGGTCGCTGCCACAGGTTTTGCAGCCTGCGCTTTTACAGGAGGATTAGCGACGCCTGGCACCACTTCACGAATAAACGCTTCACGGTAAGCTCGCTGAGTACGCAATGATGTTAAATCTCGATTGGCTTCTTGAAAATCTTTATACGGACCGATAAGACAGCGAACATTATTGCCTTCATGCTTCATCCATACATCGGTTGAAATATGCTGATAAATGGGCTTGGCTTGCGCTAATGAAAGTGGACGATTGAGCAAACCACATTGAATCCAGAACAGTGACGCATTGTTCTTTGGTTGCTGTTTTCCCCACAACCCACGGCCAATTGGGCAACTTTTATCTAAAACAGGCAGTTGTTGACTCGAAGCTTGTTGGGCATCACATAAGAATTCTTCCGCACTGACAGGTTGAATCCAGAGCGAGGTAGAAAGTGCAGACAGAGAAAAGAGTATCGCCCAAGGACGTGCAGATTTTACAGCCATCATGTTATCCATATGTTTTTACTCATAATGATTTAATAGTGACATTCTTGACGGTTCACTGTTGAGAAAAAAATAAATGCAAAAAAAGAGCCGTTATTGATAACGACTCTTAGTGTAGGAATATTTTTATCTCAAAATCTTAGTATGAGATCACCCTTTATAGATTTTGGGGTTAAATACATCACGTAACCAGTCACCTAACAGGTTGATAACCAAGACTAAGGTCACAAGCACGATGCCTGGGAAGACGGTAATCCACCATGAGCCAGAGAAGATGTAGTTAAAACCAATGCTGATTAGAGAGCCGAGAGAAGGCTGGTCGACGGGTAAGCCTAAGCCAAGGAATGACAGCGCCGCTTCAGACATGATGGCATTGGCAACTTGTACCGTAGAAATCACTAAAATCGGCGACAAACAGTTCGGCAGAATATGGCGGAACATAATTCGTAGCGATTTAAAGCCCATGACACGCGCCGCTTCAACATACTCTTTTTTCTTCTCAGCCAGTACCGATGCACGAATGGTTCGCGCATACTGCGGCCACTCAGCAATCCCGATGATCACGACCAACATTACAACCGCGTATTGACTGTAAAACTCACTACCAAAACTGGCTTTAAAAATTGCAGAAACAATGATGGCGACCATCATGGTGGAGAATGAAAGCTGCACATCCGCAAAACGCATCAGGAAGCTATCAATACGACCACCAAAATACCCTGCCGATAACCCAATCAAAATACCAAGTAGCAGCTGCAAACCAACAGCCAAAAAGCCGATGGTCAGTGATAAGCGAGAGCCATAAAAAATAGTCGATAAAATATCGCGGCCTTGGTCATCAGTACCAAGAACAAAGTCCGCCTCTCCACCATCCAACCATGATGGGGGCAATTCTGAGTTCATGATGTCGATTGACGCTAGGTCATAGGGGTTACTCGGGGAAATCCACGGCGCCAATAACGCCGTTAGCACAAAGGCCAAAAAGACCACAAAACTGAACATCGCCACTTTATCGCGGCGAAAGTGGTAGAGAAAATCTGAAGATTTAAAGCGCTCCCAACGTGAAGGCGCTTGAGCTTGAGTCACTTGATTCATGATTACGCCCCTTTTCCTGTTAAGTTCACGGTTGGGTTAATCAAACCGTATAACAAATCGACAATCGTGTTCGTCACCACGAAAATCAAACCAACGAAGATGACATACGCGGTGATAAGTGGCGTATCGACACGGTTGATTGCTTCAAGGAAAAGGAACCCCGTTCCCGGCCACTGGAAGACGGTTTCGGTCAAAATAGTATAAGCGACCATCGTACCTATTTGTACACCACCCACGGTTAGTACAGGCAACATGGTGTTTTTCAGAGCATGTTGAAAATACACTTTTTTAAGTGGTAAGCCCTTCGCTTGGGCGAATTTAATGTATTCAGAACCTAACACTTCTAGCATTTCTGAGCGCACCAAACGAATGAAGAGTGGCAACATGATCGAGGCTAAGGAAACACATGGCAACACTAAGTGTGCAAGCCCATCAAGAGTAAAGTAGCCAGATTCCCAACCAAGCCAATTCGCAGTTTCCCCTCGTCCGTAGGAGGGCAGCCAACCGAGTTCAATCGAGAAGACATACATCAGCATTATCGCGGTCAAGAACACAGGAATCGAAATACCGATACTGCTGCCGGCCATGATGATTTTGGTAAATAGACTTTTGGGTCGAATCGCTGAGTAAACACCAAGCGGAATCGAAAATACAATAATGATAAAGCTGGCTCCAACGACCAATTCTAGCGTTGCGACCAGTTTGTCAAGAATCACTTCAACCGCTGGGCGTTTGAAGAAGTAAGACGTGCCTAAATCACCGTGCACAGCAGCGGTAACAAAGCGAGTATATTTTGTAATGAAGGGATCGTTGAGGCCGAGTTCATCACGCAGTGCTTGACGCTCTGCTTCCGAAACCGACTGACCGACAAGCTCACGCAGCGGGTCACCCAGATTATCCTGAATGGCAAACGCCACTAAACTGATCACAAACATCACTATCAGTGCCTGAAACAGGCGCTTGACCAGAAACGAAAACATTCCTTGCCCCTTAACTTTCCATGAGAGATCTGCGAGACACCCTGAGGTGCGGAAATTATTCAGCCTAAACAACGGTATGAAACTCGACTGAATCAAAGTTTAATACCAAAACAGTTAAAACACGCCTTCGAAGCTACAGCAACGAAGGCGTGAGATATTAACTAAGTGACGTGAGATTACTCGTCGACAACAAGATCACCTAGGTATGGGAAGTTCATTGCGTTCACGATTGGTTTGATATGAACGTTAGATTTCGCACCCCAAGCAAGGTTTTGCCAGTGTAGAGGAACAAACGCCGCTTCGTTATAAAGCGTTGTTTCTACTTTTTGCAACATTTGCGCACGTTTCGCTGGGTCCGTTTCTACGTTCGCAGACTCAATCAAACCATCCACTTCTGCATTTGAGTAGTGACCACAGTTGTACTGACCTTTACCAGTTTCTTCATTACGAGTCATGGTTAGGAATTCAGTGAAGTTCGCTGAATCTTCAGTATCCGAGTGCCAGCCGATCATCAGCATGTCAGCCGCACATTTATCAAACTCAGGCCAGTATTGTGCTTTTGGCATGGTTTTTAGGTCAACTTTAATGCCAATTTTTGACAGCATTGCTGCAGCCGCTTGCGCGATCTTCGCGTCATTCACATAACGGTTGTTCGGTGCAATCATCGACAGCGTAAAGCCATCTTCGTAGCCCGCTTCTTTCATCAGCTCTTTGGCTTTCTTCAGATCGTAGCGTGGCTTAAGGTCAGCATTGTAGCCTGCGTAACCTTCTGGGCTTTGCTGACCAGCTGCGGTTGCGAAACCTTTCATAATTTTCTTAACGATACCTTCGTTATTGATTGCATGAACGATCGCTTGGCGCACGCGTACATCTTTTAGCGCAGGGTTTGAATTTTGGTTCATTTGGAACTCGATGATACGAGTACCTGGTAGAGTGACAAGGTCAACACCGCTGGCAGAATCGACACGTTTGTGGTCGTTCGGCGCAACTGGTGCGATCATATCTACATCACCCGACAGAAGCGCAGCCACACGTGTTGCATCTTCTTTGATAGGCACTAGAGTCAGGTTATCTACGTTGCCTTCAGATTCTTTATCCCAGTAATCAGCAAAACGCTCAAATTCCACCTTGACGCCTTGTTCACGTGATTTGATCACGAAAGGACCGGTACCTGAAACATGCGTTGATGCGTAAGAGTTACCGTGTTTTACGATCTCGGCTTTATCTTTGCCGCCTTCATCTTTACCCGTGTAGAACTTGCTGTCCATTGGGAAAATGTAGGTAGCCGTTTGCAGAACCAGTGGGTACGCATTTTTAGACACGAGATCAATCGTGTAATCGTCCACTTTCACCATTTCTGCATATGGTTCGAAAATCGCTTTAAAGTCAGGCGAGTTTTTCAGACGTTTGAAAGTCCAAACGACGTCATCCGCAGTCAGTTCGTTACCAGAGTGGAATTTAACGCCTTTACGTAGATGAAAACGGAAAGTTTTGTCATCAATACGTTCCCAGCTTGATGCTAGGCGAGCTTCGAAATCCAAATCTTGGGTGTAACGAACTAGAGGATCAAACACCATGTGTGACATTTGCAGTGTGCCGCCAGAGAGTTGCTCATGTGGGTCGAGAGATACTGGGTCAGCGTCATAAGCAACAGTGATGTCTGCAGCCGATGCTGCAAAACTTAGACCTGCTGCCATTAAAGCCACTGCTAATTTGCTTTTCATGGTTTTCATTGCATAACTCCTTATGCGGGAATCCAATCCCTAGTTGTTGTATTTGCTTCTGTTTATTAGTTCAGGCAAGCCTGATAAATGTGAACGCCTTTGTTAAGCGGTTTTCACATCTTCTCTTAAGCCTGTAAATTCAGGCATTAAAGAAATCAATTGTTTACTGTATTCGTTTTGCGGATCAGTAAAGAGCTGTTCAGTGGGCGCTACTTCCAGCAATTTACCCATTTTCATCACCCCAACGCGATCGCACATCTGGCGAATCACAGGCAAATCGTGGCTGATAAACATCATGGTAAGATTGAGCTCATCCTGCAAATCCTTCAACAGGTTGAGAATTTGAGCCTGAACCGAAACATCCAGTGCCGACGTCGGCTCATCACAAATCAGTAAACGAGGTCGCGTCGCAAGTGCACGCGCGATAGAAATACGTTGGCGCTGACCGCCAGAAAACTCATGAGGGTATTTTACACCCGCCATACGACCCAAACCCACGTGATCAAGGAGATCGTGAACAATCTGCCGTGTTTCACTCTCATTTTTCGTCAATTTATGAAAGCGAATTGGCTCAGCAATGATGTCGAAAATTTTCATTCGTGGGTTCATTGACGTGTATGGGTTTTGAAACACCATCTGCATTTGACGACGAATAGGACGACGCTGCTTCTCGGAGGTTAATGCCGTTAAATCAATACCTTCAAAGGTCACTTTACCTTCATTTGGTTGATACAAACCGGCGATAACACGAGCGATGGTCGATTTGCCTGAGCCCGACTCACCCACCAAGCCAAAAGTTTCACCTTCAAACACTTCAAAGCTCACATCATCTGATGCCTGAACATATTCACGACGACTTTCAAACAACGAATCTTTGGTAGTAAAGCGTAGGTTCACATGCTCGACATTAAGCAGAGGCCCTGTATAAACGCGCTGGTCTTGGCTTTGACCTAACCAATGGTTTTTGACATCAAGAGGCTGATGTTCTTGCGCCTCTTCAATGTAGTTAACCAAAGGAAAACGGTCGAGTTTCATGTCTGAGCGTGGCACTGCAGAAATCAAACTGTGAGTATAAGGATGCTCCGGTGTACCCAAAACTTTGGCGGTTGGACCAAATTCAACCAAGTCACCGCGATACATAACCGCGACTTTATCCGTCACATTGGACACCACGCCCATGTCGTGAGTAACCAACATACAACCGACATTATTTTTGATACACAGTTCGCGAATCAATTCCAAAATCTGATCTTGGATTGAGACATCAAGCGCCGTGGTCGGTTCGTCAGCGATAATTAAGTCGGGCTCACCCGCAAGCGCAATAGCGATGACGACACGCTGACGCATGCCACCAGAAAATTGGTGAGGATACTGTTTAAGACGGTTCTCTGGTTGTGGAATACCCACTTGATTCATCAACGATAATGCACGTTTATACGCTTCTTCATCAGAAACTTTCATATTGGCATGAATCGTTTCTTTAAGTTGATGTTCCACCGTAAACAGTGGATTGAGTGACGTCATCGGGTCTTGGAAAATAAACCCAATTTTTGATCCACGGATTTTGCGCATCTCTTCAGCGGATAATCCTGAAATTTTGGTGCCATCAAGATACACATCGCCACCAGCGATGCGTCCCGGAGGGCTTAACAAATCGCTTACCGCGTTACCAACGGTCGATTTACCCGCCCCTGATTCTCCGACCACACCGACGATTTCGCCGCGTTCGATACTAAAAGAGAGCGATTTAACCGCGGCATGAACACCATGACGCGACGGGTATTCAATACGAAGATTTTTGACTTCTAAAAGTGACATTACCAGACCTCTACAACTGCGGCACTTTAGCCCTGTCTGAAAGTTGAATCCATTCGTACCAGCATAAAATTCTGGTAATCTACAAGCTGTTCAATTTGGCAAATATTTCACGGAAAAGCAACAAACAGAGTATAAAAAGTCGAGATCACGCGATTATAAAGCAGCTTATACAAAGCGACATGCATCATGCATGCATAAAACATCATTGGGCCTATTTTATAATACGACACACAATATCGGGATATCAGGCATCTATAACCAAACCCCCTGTTGTGTTTCAATTTAAAGACAGAATAAAACCCCATTTCCTGACATAAAACGCTCATTAACATTATCAATACAAAACCAAGATAAAACCGCTACCAACTAAAATTTAAAACCATAGAAAAACCATTACATTAGGTTTTTACTCTAAATAATTTAAAAATTAGAACAAATACACTATTCGTAGTTTGTTTATTTCATCCCGTTACGCTGCCTTGATGGCTTACCTTACATAGCAATAAAGAGTGAATCCAAAATCACATTATCAGCATAAGTTATCATTTAATTGCAGCATTTATGTGAACGACAATCCCAACATTGTATACAATCTTTAGTAGCATAAACTTTCAACCTCCTGATTTATAAAACAAATTATAATCAACAGGCGAGTGTCTCCATGGTAAGGCAATGAATAATAAGCGCATTTTTATTTTATCTAGCACGAAAAATCGAAAAAGATAGACATAGATAAAAACCACTTCTTCCAAAAAACGGCATTTGCATTGTAAGTTAAGGGCAGCAATCTGAGGCTTTCGCAGAATGGTCGGTGAAAGGGGATTTGACGCGGCTGGGCTTCCAGCCACGACCCAAAGCTATCACTCACCTTAGACCTGTTCCTAAACGATAAGCATAAAAAAGCCTCGTCATTGATTGACGAGGCTTTCGTATAATGGTCGGTGAAGAGGGATTTGACGCGGCTGGGCTTCCAGACCACGACCCAAAGCTATCACTCACCTTAGACCTGTTCCTAAACGATAAGCATAAAAAAAGCCCCGTCATTGACTGACGAGGCTTTCGTAGAATGGTCGGTGAAGAGGGATTCGAACCCCCGACCCTCTGGTCCCAAACCAGATGCGCTACCAAACTGCGCTATTCACCGACTTGATTTTGCTTTGTAATCAAAGCTGGGAACCGAAGTTACCAAAATAAATGGGGTGGCTAACGAGACTTGAACTCGCGACAACCGGAATCACAATCCGGGGCTCTACCAACTGAGCTATAGCCACCATCAATTTCTGTGTGTTTACCGCTTGAGCCATAAACAAAATAATGGTCGGTGAAGAGGGATTCGAACCCCCGACCCTCTGGTCCCAAACCAGATGCGCTACCAAACTGCGCTATTCACCGACTTAGTTTCGCCCTGATCTTTCATCAAAGCAGGAAGCCGAAGCTACCAAAATAAATGGGGTGGCTAACGAGACTTGAACTCGCGACAACCGGAATCACAATCCGGGGCTCTACCAACTGAGCTATAGCCACCACTGATTTTTACCGATAACCCTATTCCGGAAGAGAATGGCACGCCCGAAAGGATTCGAACCTTCGACCTTTGGCTCCGGAGGCCAACGCTCTATCCAGCTGAGCTACGGGCGCATGCCCTATCGGCGGAGTGGAATAATACGTAGATCGCTATGCATCGTCTAGTACTTTTTCAACTTTTTTTTATTGTTTGACGCCTTTTTGGGCAATTAAACCCTGCAAACGACGCTTTGGAGGTGTGACCTAACCCTTGAAGCGAGTAACTTGTTGTTTATGGCTATAACTTAACGAGATATAATCACCCATTATTTACATTGATTTAACAGTTGATCCCACTGTGAATCAGATTCGTACTCTAATAATGAAGATAAGAACACACTTATCTATGGAATGTGAAGTGAGCTTAATGTCTATGTCTCGACCTATTTTGAGTTTAGTAATCGCCACGCTAACTTTTTCGACCACCTCTTTTGCTGCCACCATCACTCAGCAGCAATACGACGATATCGCCGAACGCATTAAACCGGTTGGTGATGTGTATCTCGCAGGAAGCGAGCCCGTCGTCGAAGAACCCAGTGGTCCACGCGATGGTGCAACTGTTTATGGAACATTCTGTATCGCTTGCCATGGCTCCGGAGTCAGTGGTGCGCCCATTAAAGGCAAAGCGGAAGATTGGAGTGCGCGTATTGCCCAAGGTAAAGATGTGATGAAAGATCACGCTATCAACGGCTTCAACGCAATGCCAGCACGTGGTACGTGTATGGACTGCTCAGACGATGAAATCGTTGCCGCCATCGAACATATGATTGAAGGGCTCTAATCGCTAACTCTCGCGATAACGGCAGTTCGTCAAAAAAGGCTGAACAAAATAGTCAGCCTTTTAAGATTATTTTTTATTGAACATCGCTTTTAAATTCGCAATGTGAGCTTGCCCTTTGGCCATTCGCTCTTCTTGCGATACGGGCTTTTTCGTCATCTCCCACTCGACATCGTCAAATGGTAACTCATCGAGAAATCGACTTTGTGTTGGTTTGATCAATTCACCAAATTGGCGACGCTCTTTACACATCGTAAAGGTCAACTCACGCTGCGCTCGCGTGATCCCTACGTACATCAAACGACGTTCCTCTTCGACATTTTCTTCGTCAATGCTGGTTTGATGCGGCAAAATGCCCTCTTCACTCCCCATTAAATACACATAGGGAAACTCAAGACCTTTCGACGCGTGTAACGTCATCAATTGTACAGCATCTGTATCATCGTCCTCTTCACCGCGCTCCATCATGTCACGCAAGGTAAGTCGTTGAACCACTTCCTTTAAGGTTTTTTCTTCTTGGTCATAGTTGTCACCTTCTAAATCAGCAACAATCCATGAATAGAGATCAGAGACGTTTTTCATCCGCATTTCTGCTGCTTTCGGGCTGGAAGACGTTTCGTAAAGCCAATCTTCGTAATGGATATCACGCACCAATGAACGTACCGCTTCCACAGTATTTCCGCGCTCTGCTTGATCGCTAATTTTCACCAACCAGTGAGTAAAGCGGCGCAGAGTTTCTAGCCCCCGGCCGGTTAAGTGCTGCTCCAGCCCTATTTCAAAGCTAGATTCAAACAAGCTTTTACCACGCATATTGGCGTAACTACCGAGCTTTTCTAAGGTCACAGGGCCAATTTCACGGCGTGGTGTATTCACGATTCGCAAAAAGGCATTGTCATCATCGGGATTCACCAAAACACGCAAGTACCCCATGATGTCTTTAATTTCAGCACGTGCGAAAAATGAAGTCCCTCCGGAGATTTTATAAGGCACCCGGTTTTGCATCAGTGACTTTTCGATCAGCCGCGATTGGTGGTTACCACGGTATAAAATGGCGTAATCGCGATAATGAGTGCGATTTAAAAATTTATGAGCAATCAATTCCCCAGTCACACGCTCGGCTTCGTGTTCTTCATTTTTAGCTAGTAACACTTTGAGCTTCTCGCCATCGGGAATCTCAGAAAACAACGATTTCTCATACACATGCGGGTTATTGGCGATCAAAATATTCGCCGCGCGCAGAATACGACTGGTGGAACGATAGTTCTGCTCAAGCTTAATTAAGCGCAAGTTTGGATAGTCTTGACCTAACAGAACCAAGTTTTGTGGTTTGGCACCCCGCCAAGAATAAATAGACTGATCGTCATCACCGACCACCGTTAAGCGTTCCCGTTGCCCCACCAGAAGCTTCACTAACTCATACTGACTGGTATTGGTATCTTGATACTCATCGACGAGTAAGTAACGAATACGGTTTTGCCAACGCTCACGAACCTCTTGATTGGTTTTAAGAAGCATCACCGGCATTAAGATTAAGTCATCAAAATCCAGCGCGTTATAGGCCTTCATTTGCTTTTGGTACATCTCAAAGCAAAAAGCGAACAGCTGCTGTTGTTCCCCTTTGGCCATGGCTTTGGCTTGATCAGGGCTTAGCATGTCGTTTTTCCAGTTGGAAATCGTACTTAGCAACTGACGTAACAGGTCTTTATCGCCATCGAGCTGCTGCTCCGTTAGCTCTTTAAGCAATGCCATTTGGTCTTGGTCATCAAATAATGAGAAACCGGCTTTAAGCCCCAACTGCTTATATTCACGCTTAATGATGTTGAGACCAAGCGTATGAAAGGTCGATACCATCAAACCTTTCGATTCCGCTTTACCTAGCGTTTGCCCAACCCGCTCTTTCATTTCTCGTGCGGCTTTGTTGGTGAAGGTAACGGCAGCAATATTGCGTGCTTTGTATCCACACTGCTGAACTAAATAAGCAATTTTATTGGTGATAACGCGTGTCTTACCAGACCCAGCCCCGGCCAATACGAGGCAGGGACCGGAGACATATTTTACCGCTTCATCTTGGCTGGGATTTAACTTCATAACTGTGGTGAATCCTTTGGTTAACGCCGCTAATGATAATCTTCTCTGGTCTTGATGCCAATCATAGAATCGCGACAAAAATCACCTTTATTGCCCACTTGGATTGCAAAAGATTCGATTACTGCTTTAATAAATGAATGAACGTTCATTCAGTATAAATTTATGCCTAAACAGTTAAGCCCAATAAAGCGCATACAAATCATTGAAGCTGCTGAAAGTTTGATTGCAGAACTAGGATTTCGTGGCCTCTCGATGCACAAAGTCGCTAAACGCGCAGGCATTTCTGCAGGAACGATTTACCATTACTTTACCGATAAAGAGCATTTGATTCATCAAGTGCGCCAGCATGTCGCCCAGCGTATCGCTAATGAAGTGCAACACAACATTGACGATGCGATGTCCGTCAAGCAGAGACATCAAGTGATCTGTCTAAACATTTGGAACCTGAGTGAATCGAACCAGTCGGTGATCAGCAATCGAGTACAATACGAATCGCTGCCAACCGACGACCGCAGAGACATTCAAATTCGAGAACAAAAACTGTTTCACCAAGTACACAAGATGCTGAATCAAGGAAAACAACAAAACATTCTCAAACCTCTGGCAAATGAAATTCTTATCTGCCTTGGATTTGAACCTTTATTAAGCATCGTTCGCAAGAAAAACTGGGGAATTATTCCCCACCAGCCTGATGGCATTGACGCCATTATTGAAGCAAGTTGGGACGCCATTATTCAACACTAAAAAATTGGAGTTAGAGTCACCATGAAAAAGTGGACTTTTGTGATGTTACTGATTGCGTTGCTGTTATTTGGCAGCGTTATTGGAGCCAATATGATTAAGAAGCAAAAAATTGCCGAGTTTCTTGCCAATATGCCGGAGCAAAGTTTTCCGGTGACCGCGATTGACGTTGAAGCCGTCGATTGGGTACCCGTGATTGAAGCGATCGGCTTTATTGAGCCGAATCAAGGGGTCACCATCGCAAATGAAACCAGTGGTGTGATTGATAAAATTTTGTTTGAGTCCGGCTCCCAAGTAAAAGAAGGCCAGCCTTTGGTGTCTTTAGATACGTCAGTAGAAAAAGCGAATCTAAAAAGCTCCGAAGCACGTTTACCCGCAGCGGAAGCAAAATACAAACGTTATCAAGGCTTGTATAAAAAAGGCTCGATTTCCAAAGAAGATTTTGACGATGCAGAAGCCAGTTACTTATCACTGTCTGCGGATATTGAAAGCCTCAAAGCCTCGATTGATCGCCGAGAAATCAGCGCTCCGTTTGCAGGTATGATTGGTATTCGTAATGTGTATCTCGGGCAGTACTTGCAGGCTGGTACCGACATCGTACGTTTAGAAGATACCAGTGTTATGCGTATTCGTTTTACGGTTCCACAAACTGAAATTTCACGTATTCGTATCGACCAGCAAGTCAATATCCACGTTGATTCTTACCCAGATCAAACCTTTGAAGGTCGAATCAGTGCTATCGAACCCGCCGTGAATGTGCAAAGTGGTTTGATTCAAGTTCAAGCCGACATTCCGAATAGTGACGGTCAGTTGCGTAGCGGTATGTTTGCGCGCGTCAACATTATGCTACCGACACTCAACAACCAAGTGGTTCTTCCTCAAACTGCCATTACCTTTACGCTCTATGGTGATAGCGTCTACGTCATCAATGAAAAAGACGGAGAAATGCGTGCAGAGCAACGAGTGATTAAAGTGGGTGAGCGTAATAAAGACATCGTACATGTGCTTGACGGAATCAACCCCGGCGAGAAAATCGTCACTACGGGTCAAGTGCGTCTCAGCAATGACGTCAAAGTGCACGTGGTTGATAGCAAGGCGACTGAAACGCCTGCTGAAACACCGATGCTGTAACGGGAGGCACTATGCGCTTTACTGATGTTTTCATAAAACGTCCGGTGTTGGCGATCTCTATTAGCTTTTTAATCGCCCTACTTGGCTTGCAAGCGGTGTTTAAAATGCAAGTTCGGGAATACCCGGAGATGACCAACACCGAGATTACCGTCACCACTAGCTACTACGGTGCCAGTGCGGACTTAATTCAAGGCTTTATCACTCAACCTCTCGAGCAAGCCATTGCTCAGGCGGATAATATTGACTTTATGACGTCACAATCGGTACTGGGTCGTTCGACGATTACCGTGACGATGAAGCTTAATACCGACCCAAATGGTGCTCTGGCTGATGTTTTAGCAAAAACCAACTCGGTTCGCTCTCAGTTACCCCGCGAAGCGGAAGACCCAACGGTAACCATGTCGACCGGCTCGACGACGGCGGTAATGTATATTGGCTTTACCAGTAAAGAACTGAATTCAAGCCAAATTGGTGACTACATTGACCGAGTGATCAATCCACAGATGTACGCCGTCAATGGTATTTCCTCGATTGATGTCTATGGCGGCACCAAATACGCGCTGCGTGTATGGCTCGACCCGGCGAAAATGGCAGCGTTCAATATGACCGCCACGGACGTGATGAATGTGTTATCCGCCAACAACTACCAATCGGCGACAGGTCAAGCGACAGGTGAATTTGTACTGTATAACGGCAATGCCGACACTCAGGTTACCACCGCCCACGAACTGCGTAACTTAGTCATCAAAACGGAAAGCAGCGGTAATGTGACCAGGCTCAGTGACATCGCCAAAGTGACGCTCGCCAAAAGCCACGATACCTACCGTGCGACGGCAAACGGCGCAGAAGCCGTAGTACTCGCAGTAAACGCGGCACCCAGTGCCAACCCAATCAATATTGCCCATGATGTTCTTGAGCTCCTACCCGATCTTAAGCGCAACATGCCAAGCAACATGGAAATGAATGTTCTCTATGACTCAACCGTTGCCATTAACGAATCGATTCATGAGGTCATCAAAACCATCGTTGAAGCTGCACTCATCGTATTGGTGGTGATCACCCTATTCCTTGGTTCACTGCGTGCGGTGCTGATTCCCATCATCACCATTCCTCTATCATTGATCGGGGTCGCGATGGCAATGCAAGCGATGGGCTTTTCATGGAACTTAATGACGTTGTTGGCGATGGTACTCGCCATCGGCTTGGTGGTGGACGATGCCATTGTGGTTCTGGAAAACGTCGACCGCCACATTAAAGAAGGTGAATCCCCCTTTCGTGCTGCGATTATCGGTACTCGTGAAATTGCGATTCCAGTTATCTCCATGACACTCACGCTGGGCGCGGTGTATGCTCCGATTGCGTTAATGGGCGGCGTCACAGGCTCGCTGTTTAAGGAATTTGCGCTAACCCTTGCAGGTTCCGTCTTTGTTTCCGGGATTATTGCTCTGACTTTGTCACCGATGATGTGTTCAAAGATGCTCAAGCAAACGGCAAAGCCGAGCCGATTTGAGCAATCCGTTCATAACGTCTTGGATCGCATGACGCATCGCTACGAGCGTATGCTGAATGCCGTCATGAACCGTCGTCCAGTCATCATTGCCTTTGGGGTCATCGTGTTTGCTAGCTTACCCGTGCTGTTTAGTTTCATTCCTAGTGAACTGGCTCCAGCCGAAGATAAAGGCGTGGTGATGATGATGGGGACTGGTTCATCCAATGCCAACTTGGATTACCTTGCCAATACCATGGATGAGGTAAACCGCATCTTAAACCAAGAAGATGAAATCAAATATGCACAAGCATTTACCGGTGTGCCAAATTCTAACCAGTCTTTTGGTATCGCCTCATTAGTACCTTGGAGCCAGCGTGAAGCAAGCCAAGAAGAGATAACCAAACGGATTGGTGACTTGGTCAAAGACATTCCAGGCATGGCCATCACCACTTTCCAAATGCCGGAATTACCGGGGGCGGGTTCTGGCTTGCCACTGCAATTTGTTATCACTACGCCAAGTAACTTCGAAAACCTGTTTACTGTGGCTAATGATATTTTGCTCGATGTATCGAAAAACCCAATGTTTGTCTACTCCAACTTGGATTTGAACTTCGATTCGGCAACCATGAAAATCAATATCGACAAAGACAAAGCCGGCGCATACGGGGTGACGATGCAAGATATCGGCGTCACCCTCGCCACTATGATGGCGGATGGTTACGTTAACCGTATCGACCTCAATGGCCGTTCTTATGAGGTCATCCCTCAGGTAGAGCGGAAATGGCGCTTAAACCCTGAATCGATGAATCAATACTATGTCCGCTCAGCAAATGGTGATTCAGTACCACTTGGCAGCCTAATCAACATCGATGTCGTTGCAGAGCCTCGAGCCTTGCCACACTTTAATCAGTTGAACTCAGCGACCATCGGAGCCGTTCCTGCACCAGGTACCGCGATGGGTGACGCCGTCAATTGGTTTGAAACTAACGCGGTAAGTAAGCTACCAAAAGGCTACACGCATGATTACATGGGTGAATCACGCCAGTTCGTGACCGAAGGAAGCGCATTATACGCCACCTTTGCACTGGCCTTAGCCATCATCTTTTTGGTCCTGGCGATTCAGTTTGAATCACTGCGTGATCCGTTAGTGATTTTGGTTTCGGTCCCCTTAGCGATTTGTGGCGCTTTGATAGCGCTTGCTTGGGGAGCACTGTTTGGTATCTCGTCAATGAACATCTACTCACAAGTCGGTTTGATTACCTTGATTGGTCTTATCACCAAACACGGTATTTTGATCTGTGAGGTCGCCAAAGAAGAGCAACTGCACAACCAGCTGAGCCGTATTGACGCCGTAAAAGAAGCGGCGAAAGTACGTCTGCGTCCAATCCTAATGACGACGGCCGCGATGATCGCGGGTTTGATTCCATTGATGTACGCAACCGGTGCTGGCGCAGCGCAGCGCTTTAGTATTGGCTTAGTGATTGTTTCAGGCCTAACGATTGGTACGCTCTTTACGCTCTTTGTGCTACCTGTTATTTACAGTTACTTGGCAGAGCGTCATAAACCGCTGCCTGTTTTTGTCGAAGACAAAGACTTAGAAAAGCTAGCAAGAATCGATGAAGCCAGAGCCAGCCATCGTGGTTTAAACCCTCACCACGATTAATCACTCAAACGATGTAAAAGGCCCGCAAGGGCCTTTTTTATTTGGCTACGCTTTTTTGACCACAAGGGGCGACTTTCTTCACGCAATTACATAGAATGAAGACAAATTTAAAGGAGTTTACGCCACTATGTTTGACCCAAAAAAACTCGAGCAAATAGCCAAACAGATTCACGAATCCATGCCACAACCTGTTAAAGATCTTGGTAATGATGTTGACCAAAAAGTCCGTCAAGTGATTCAAGGCCAACTAAACAAACTTGATGTCGTAAGCCGTGAAGAGTTTGACGTACAGACGCAAGTGCTGCTGCGTACTCGCCAAAAGCTTACCGAGATGGAACAAAAACTTGCCGAGCTAGAAGCTAAGCTCGACGATAAAGCGGCTGAATAAACCATCAGCGTTGTTCTTTTCAATGCAATGCTATTTTCAGCGCAATAAAAAAGGCTAACTCAGCGAGTTAGCCTTTTGTTTATGTTGTGTTTGATTATTATTTTTGACCGTCTGTCTGGTCGATGCCCTATTGATGGCAGATTGCGCGCTTAGCGCGCAATTCTCAATTAACCGCCAACGGCGATGTGTTTCATGTCAGTCATGTAACCGCGAAGCTCTTCACCGATGTATTCAACTGGGTGGTTACGAATCGCTTCGTTCACTTCGATAAGACGTTGGTTATCAACCTGATTGCTCGTTTCACCAAGGCCTTTACCAATCACGTCAGTGCTAACGGCAGGCATAAACTTCTCGCGCAATAGCGGAGTGGCCACGTTTGCGAACAAGTAGTTACCGTACTCCGCAGTATCAGAGATCACCACGTTCATTTCGTAAAGACGCTTACGGGCTACGGTGTTGGCAATCAGTGGAAGTTCATGCAATGACTCGTAGTAAGCAGACTCATCAATGATGCCAGAAGCAGTCATCGCTTCAAATGCAAGCTCAACCCCAGCACGAACCATGGCAATCATCAGAATGCCGTTGTCAAAGTACTCTTGCTCAGAAATCTCAACGTTGCTTTCAGGGTAGTTTTCAAATGCCGTTTCACCGGTTTCTTCGCGCCATTTGAATAGGTTAACATCGTCGTTCGCCCAGTCAGCCATCATGGTGCTAGAGAATTCACCTTCAATGATGTCATCCATATGCTTGTTGTACAGTGGACGCATCAATTCTTTTAGCTCTTCTGAAAGCTCAAACGCTTTGATTTTCGCTGGGTTTGATAGGCGATCCATCATGTGAGTGATACCACCAAACTTAAGCGCTTCGGTGATGGTTTCCCAGCCGTACTGAATCAGTTTACCGGCATAACCCGCATCAACACCTTCTGCAATCATTTTCTCGTAACAAACGATAGAACCCGCTTGAAGCATGCCACACAGAATTGTTTGCTCACCCATCAGGTCCGATTTTACTTCCGCAACGAACGATGACTCTAGACAACCCGCACGGTGACCCCCTGTCGCAGCCGCCCAAGCTTTGGCAATATCCCAGCCTTCACCTTGAGGATCATTCTCTGGGTGAACCGCAATCAGAGTTGGTACGCCAAAGCCACGCTTATACTCTTCGCGAACTTCAGTACCCGGACACTTAGGCGCGACCATCACAACGGTGATGTCTTTACGAATTTGCATGCCTTCTTCAACAATGTTGAAACCGTGAGAGTAACCCAGCGCTGCGCCTTCTTTCATTAGCGGCATGACCGTCTCAACAACATTAGTGTGCTGTTTGTCCGGAGTCAGGTTCATCACTAAATCCGCTTGAGGAATCAGCTCTTCGTAGCTGCCAACGTTAAAGCCATTATCTTTCGCGTTTTTGAACGACTGACGCTGCTCGTCAATCGCTGCTTGGCGAAGAGCGTAGGAGACATCCAACCCTGAATCGCGCATGTTGAGGCCTTGGTTAAGACCTTGCGCACCACAGCCGACAATCACGACTTTCTTGCCTTTGAGGTAATCTGCTTCAGTGGCAAATTCGCTGCGATCCATAAAACGGCAGCGACCAAGTTGGTCAAGCTTCTCACGAAGATTTAGCGTGTTGAAATAGTTAGCCATGGTGGGCTCTCCTTAATGATTCGTCCAGTTAGGTCGGCATGCTTGCCGAATGAATTTATACTAAAACAAGCAGATGATTGCTCAAAGTGATATATTCACAATTAGTCATTGCAAAAATTGCAACACGGAACTCGATTGATGAATATAAAAAGCCTGCAGATGTTTGTGCATCTTTGCGATAGTAACAACTTCAGTAAAACCGCTTCTGCGATGCACGTCAGCCCTTCCGCATTAAGTCGTCAAATTCAAAAGCTAGAACAGGATATCGGCCAAGTGTTATTTCTGCGTGACAACCGCAGCGTCGAACTGACTCAGGCAGGGAAAAAGTTACTGCCCGTGGCCTTAAAGATCATCTCCGAATGGCAGCAGTATCATAGCCAGGCACAAGGGCGCAGTGATGAGCTTAAAGGAGAAATTCGCATCTTCTGTTCAGTCACAGCCAGCTATAGCCACCTACCCCAACTGCTGTCCACATTTCGTCTCCAACATCCGTTCATTGAGTTTAAACTCTCAACCGGTGACCCGGCGAAAGCCATTGACCGAATCTTATCTGATGACGCTGACATCGCTATTTCTGCTTATCCGGATCAATTGCCGTCTCGAGTTGCATTTGAAACCATTAGCGAAATCCCCCTATCGGTTATTGCCCCGATATCCGGCAATAGCTTTGCTGAACCCCTCAACCTTGATAAACCGGATTGGAATAGCCTGCCGTTTATTGTGCCGCAACATGGTACGGCACGCGATCGCGCCAACGCGTGGTTCAAAGCAATGAAAATTCGCAAGCCTAACTTATATGCTCAAGTCTCAGGCCACGAGGCGATCATCAGTATGGTTGCGCTGGGTTGTGGTGTCGGTATCGCGCCAGATGTGGTGATCAACAACAGCCCAGTACGCGATAAAATTCAGCGTCTGAAAGTGTTACCGATTGAACCTTTTAAACTCGGTGTATGTTGCAAACGATCACAGCTCGAAAACCCGTTGATACAGGCTTTGTGGAAAGTGGCAGAAACCAAATACATCACACCTTAAGCGTGACTTCTTCGACGGCAAAACGGTACAAAAAAGCCGCGTTTATCGCGGCTTCTGAAGATTATATGACTCGGGAAAATTGTTGCTGGCGCGCCTTTTGACGCAAATACTTATCAAAGCACATACAAATATTGCGGATCAGCAATCGGCCTTTTAAGGTTACTTGAATACGGGAATCGGTCACCTCAACCAGTTGGTCGTTGACGAAAGTTCTTAGTAGCCCAAGATCTTCAGCGAAATAGCGGTCAAAGCTGATATTAAATGCTTGCTCGATTTTGCGTTTATCGAGCGTGAAATTACAGATGAGCTGTTTAATGACTTCACGACGTAATAAATCATCGCCATCAAGGACGAGCCCTTTCCACAATGCGTGACGCTGCTCATTCACTTGCTGATAGTAAAGCTTGAGTTCTTTTTGATTTTGGCCGTACGCATCTCCAACCATGGAAATGGCTGAAACCCCAAAGCCGATTAAATCGCACTGACCTTGCGTGGTATAACCTTGGAAATTACGATGCAGCACGCCTTCACGTTGTGCTTTTGCGAGTTCGTCATCCGGTAAGGCAAAATGATCCATCCCGATAAACTGATACCCCGCCCCGGTTAAGGTTTCGATGGTATGCTGCAAAATTGCCATTTTTTCATCGGCGCTGGGTAAATCTTGTTCTTTGATTTTACGTTGCGCAGCAAAAAGTTGCGGCATATGCGCATAGTTAAATACCGACAATCGCCCAGGCTGCATTTTCAGCACCTGCTGCAAGGTTTGTGAAAAGCTCTCTTTGGTTTGTTTGGGTAACCCGTAAATCAAATCCAAATTGGTTGAGCGAAAGCCCAGCTGTTTGGCTTTCTCCACCAGCGCAATGATAAAGCTTTCATCTTGATCACGATTAACCAGCTTTTGCACTTCTTTGTTGAAATCCTGAACCCCAATACTCAGACGGTTAAAACCCTCACTGCGTAGGTGGTCGAGAACGTCTAGTGTGATTTCACGTGGGTCGACTTCAATACTAATTTCACAATCTGGCTCAAATTCAAATTCCGCACGAGCGATAGCCATGATGCGGCTAATTTGAGTGTTGGATAAAAAGGTTGGCGTTCCGCCCCCAAAATGCAACTGACGGACGGCTCGCCCTTGAAGTAAAGAAGCTCGAGTGCGAATCTCGAGTTCAAGCACATCAAGGTATTCATCGGCTTTATGCGAATGGCGAGTCACCACTTTGTTACAGCCACAGTAGTAGCAAAGCTTGTGACAAAACGGAATATGGATATACAACGAAAGCGGCCGGTCTGGATACTGGGTGCAAGCCATATCCAAATCAGAAATGGTGAACACTTCGTGAAATTCCAGCGCTGTTGGATACGAGGTATAACGCGGCCCTGAATAGTTATACTTATCCAGAACGGCTTGATCCCACTCGATTTGCTGACTAACACCGACTTGCTGCAACATAAGCTTTTCCGTTGTGACTGAGGGCAAAAATTACTAAGACATTCCATTTTGCCATAGGTCGAGTCTATTCGATCTGGGGAAAAAACGGATTTATCAATAATAATTCAGAATTGATAAGCGGATCACTCCCTCTAAAGTAGGAGTGATCGCGAAGGTTAAACCATCTGAATATTGATCTGATTATTAAGTGGCTGAACCCGTTTTTGCAACAGTTTCAGTTCTTCAATAATGGCATCATTCAAACGGGTTTCCGCTTTGTGGCGCATCAAATTGTGTTTCATACGCTCTTTTTTGTCCATGTTTTGGCGCTCTTCGCCACGCGGCATGTCTTTCACCAAATGGAACAACTCAGCGGTCGCAGGAAACTCTTTATCGAAATCGACGCGATCATCACCTTGGACATAATCCATGATGTTATAGACTCGAATACTGATTTCCGACAAATCACACTGCCCCTGAATCCCTGCAAGACACAGAGTATTCACGCTATCAAAGATATTGGCGTTGCGCTTTTCAATCGCCAATGCTTTGTGCTGCTCTTGCAACTGATTTTGTTTCTTTAGCTGGAACAGAAGGTAACCTGCGTATGAGGCCAAGCCGAGAATAATGATCCCGCCAATAATGGCTAATACGGTTACATTCATCATCGTGCTCTATCCTTTAAAGTCGTTAAGGTCCAAATCTTCAAATTGAGAGAGCAACTCATCTTCTGACGACACGTTTTTACGTGAGGCCGATTTCGTCGGTTTAGCGACTGTCTCGACTTCATCTTGCGGTTCGTCATCGTCTTGGTCATCAAACAGACCAAGTTGCTTCATCAATACTTCAATACGATCAAGCTTCTCATTAACGTATTTTTGCAAGCCAGCACCAAGGCTTTCACCATTGTCCAAACGATCGAGCAACACATTAAGTTGCGCGTCATTTTCCAACATCTCTAGCTCTTGCTTAGCATTGAGCTTACGTTGCTGCTTACTTGGTTTCTTCGCCGCTTCCACGACCAACGGAATCTTTTTCTTGCTTCCCAAGCGTGGATCACGCTTCGCAGAAGCATGACGCTGCTCTGCTTGTTTCGCTTCCGAATTACGGTTACCGGTTTTCAAGCCTTTCCGTTTTTTCTGCTTTTTACGCTCACGGCCTTCGATATCATCGTTCTTACGGTTGTGCTTACGCGCAAATACGAGATCACCATTGATACCGGTTCTTGATATGCTTTCTCTAGACATTACTGGGGTTTCCTCAGCAAAATTACATCATTGCCTATAAATTCAAGTTCGAGCTTGTCTCGCTCTGCCAGATACTGGAAAGTGGCCCGACTAAAAAACACCACGTGCGTTGGGTCGTTTTTGTAGTGCCATCCAGCAAACGCATCCACGTTGATGACCATTTTGGTCATAAGACCAATCCAGCCACCAGGCTTAACTAAATTTAACCATTGTTGCCAGACTCCGGCGGGATCGTACAAATGCTCGATCACCTCGGTGGCAGTTATAAAGTCGTACGTTCTCTCTAACGCCTGACGATCAGGATAATAGTAGAGATCGTATAACGACATCGCGTGGCCCTGCTCCTGCAACATCAATGAAAGTGTTGGACCTGGGCCACAGCCAAAATCTAATCCACATGACTTTGGCATCAATCGCTGTACGAGTGGCGCTGCCACTCGTGACAGAAAACGGCGATAGCCAAGATCATTGGGGTCATTCTCATGCAGATCATAGTGCGCTTTTTCGGCGCTGGCGACTAAGCGTTGGTTTGGATCAACGAATACCAACTCGCACTGATCGCACTGCCAATATGCTCGTTGTTTATCTTCAAAGTACGGATAGCTCGTCGGGCTATGACATAAAGGACAATGTTGCATTGAGAGATCCTCTGTATGGGATGCGCAACATACCAGAAATGAACCTTAGAGTGGAGACCTAGTGAGTATTTTCTCGCCAGTTTTGGAAAAAATGCTCGTGTGACGAGCGTCAAATTGTAAATATAAAAAAAGCGATAGGGTTACTATCGCTTTTCGGTGCCAATATTTGGCGAAAACTGGTCACTAAAAGTGCGCCAACATTCCTTTTGTTTTTGGTGCTTTCCTTGCAAAAAGTCGTTTTCCATCATCCTGATGAATTTTGGCTTTCCGTTTTACTTCCTGTATCTAGGTTAACCCTTAACCTGATCCTTTACACTGTCCAAACCATCAGACAAGTCGACCATCCTTGTCCAGCAAGCATCCTACTTGCTGTTTCCAAACTTAAGCAGAGCTTAAGTTAATCCTTGGTAGCCATCGTGGCTAAAATCCTTCGTTTCAGCGTCCTGCTGATGGGAATTACTTTACTCCGTTCGATGCCTTGTACAATCACCGTTCGAAAAAAAATTCGTTTAAAATTCAACCTAACAAATAACTCATTGATTATTAATCAGATTAAATTTCATTATCCGTAAAAATAATTGTATCAATGGTCGATCTCTTACAAAGCGATCAGTCACTTGCGCTTCCAGAGAAAAAACCTCACGTGAACTCGCTCACAAATAAAAACGCCTCGAACAAAGTCGAGGCGTTGAGAACCGAATAATAAGGTTTTCGATCAGTGCAAACCACCAACGTATTGCGATAAGGTTTCAATATCATCGTCAGTCAGTTTTTTCGCGATATCTTGCATCATGGCATTCATATCGTTACCACGAGCACCCTCACGAAATTTTTCCAGTTGTAACTTCACGTACTCAGCATGCTGACCAGAGATTTTAGGGAACCCAGACAGCTTGGTTCCGTTACCTCGTGGCCCATGGCATGCGATACAGGCGGTCAAACCACGCTCTGCATCACCTGCGGTATACAGCGTTTTGCCTTTCGTAACCACACTTTCTGGTGTGCTATTTTTTGATATAGGAAGCGAGGCATAATACGCGGCAAGATCGGCCATGTCTTGTTTTGACAGTGGCGCCGCCATTGCACTCATCACGGGATCGTATCGACCTTGCTCGCCTTGTGTCGTCATACCCAGTTTCAAATCTTGTAACTGCTTCTCAAGATAAGTGGCATGTTGGCCTGCAAGTTTGGGATAGATGTTCATAATACTGTTGCCATCTGCACCGTGGCAGGCAACACACGTTTGGGATTTGGCTTTACCAGCTTCAATGTTGCCTTGGGCCCACACTGAAAAACTGGCTAATACACTCACAATTAGCGCTAATTTATTCATGACATTCCATTATAATTATCAAGCTTCCAGTACCCCTTAGGGGGATGACTCATGGTACAATAGACGACCTTATGCCGAGCACGGTTATTTTACACAATTTCACAAAGAAGTAATCAATCGACTACACAAAGTCGAGATGGAGTTAACACAGTGAGCGCAAAAATTAATTACCAACACACCCATTTCATCACAAGTGCACCTGACATTCGTCATTTGCCTGAAGATGAAGGCATCGAGATTGCGTTTGCTGGACGTTCTAATGCTGGCAAATCAAGTTCACTAAACACCTTAACTAACCAAAGAAGTTTAGCAAAAACCAGTAAAACGCCAGGTCGAACTCAGCTGATTAACTTATTTAAAGTGACTGACGGCTGTCATATTGTCGATTTGCCGGGTTACGGTTTTGCTCAAGTGCCCATCGAGATGAAAAAGAAATGGCAGAAATCTCTCGGTGAATATTTACAAAAGCGCGAATGTCTTAAAGGTTTGGTGGTATTGATGGATATTCGCCATCCCATGAAAGACCTCGACCAACAGTTGATTTATTGGGCCGTCGATAGCGGTATTCCGGTCCAAGTCTTATTGACTAAAGCCGACAAACTGAAAAGTGGCGCACGTAAAGCGCAGCTGCTCAAAATTCGTGAAGCAGCCATGGCCTTTGGTGGCGATGTTCAGGTTGATGCATTCTCAAGCCTTAAAGGGCTGGGAGTGGATATTCTGCGCCGTAAGTTGGATGGGTGGTTTGCTCCCGCCCTTGAACAGCTCGAGGAGCCTTCAGAAACTCCAGCATCGGATGAACAAGAGTAACCATTACTCAACTATATATTACCGACCTTTAAAGCTCGCTATCGCGAGCTTTTTGCTTATTAATGGCTTTATTTGCAATAACAGACAGCGCGTTCGGGTTATTCAAATAAAAGTCCCCATCGATGGATGGGGAATGGGAGAGAAGTAAGGAGGTTGTTATTGTTATGCGTTAGTAATCCTTGTTCACTCAGCGCCAGAAAGCAAATATGACATGACAAACCTGTTACTAAGATCCCACTCGCCTTTTCTCTACAACCGCATCATAAAACGATAATAAATCAGTATATTAGTGAAACATTCACACAGATAATGAATTTTTATTACAGAATTGTTTTTACATTCCAATTGACGTTATCAATCAACAGGTTTTTCTGTGAAGAGGAACACATGGATGAGGGAAAAGTCAGAAATGATAAGTAGGCAAATGATTTATATAGGATTTTTTATTTAGCACAATAAAAAACGCCCCAGTCAAAAGCTGACTGGGGCGGCTGAATCAGCCTAATCCAATAACGTGAAACAAAAGGTCTGAAAGATAGAACATCTTACCTCTGTACCCTACGTCAATTAATGTACAACAAATGGTCAGAAATGGAAACTGTTTTTGTAGTTTTTTTTCATTAAAGTTTTCTTAAACAACATAAAACCCTTGTTCCTACTGGCTTTTTTAAATCAAAAAAAGAGCCAGTGTTTGTGCACTGGCTCATACTTTCTTGGCGATTTTGATTAAATTTTGTCTAGTGGGCCTGTTCCCAGTTATCCCCGTGTCCCGCTTCTGCCACGAGAGGGACGGCAAGCTCAGCTGCGGATTCCATCAATTGTTGTATTTTACTTTCAATTTCATCCAATGCGGATTCTTGTACTTCAAACACCAGTTCATCGTGTACTTGCATAAGCAGTTTTACACGATCTTCGCCATGCTCGGTAATCCACTCGTCCACCATCAACATTGCTTTCTTGATGATATCAGCCGCTGTACCTTGCATTGGCGCGTTGATCGCCGCCCGCTCTGCCGCTTTACGACGCATACCATTTCGCGATTTGATCTCGGGTAGATGCAACCGACGACCAAAAATGGTTTCCACATAGCCCTGTTCTGCCGCTGCACTACGGGTATCTTCCATGTACTGCATCACGCCCGGGTAACGCTCAAAATAGGCGTCCATGTATTGCTGCGCTTCACCACGTGGAATACCCAATTGCTTAGCGAGACCAAAGGCACTCATCCCATAGATCAGACCAAAGTTAACGGCTTTAGCACGACGGCGCTGTTCACTGGTCACTTGGTCAATACTGATATTTAGAATCTCGGCAGCAGTGGCGGCGTGAATGTCTTTTCCTTGTTGGAACGCTTCCAATAGGGCTTTATCACCCGAGAGATGCGCCATGATACGCAATTCGATTTGTGAATAGTCGACCGCCATAATTTTACAACCGCGAGGCGCAATAAAGGCCTGACGAATGCGACGACCTTCTTCGTTACGAATAGGAATATTCTGTAAGTTTGGATCAGTTGATGACAAACGCCCAGTTGCCGTAACAGCTTGATGATAAGAGGTGTGAACACGCCCTGTTTCTGGGTTAATCATTTTCGGCAGTTTGTCGGTGTAGGTCGATTTCAGTTTTGCTAACCCACGATACTCCAAAATCAGTTTTGGTAATGGGTAATCGAGCGCTAACTCTTGCAACACTTCTTCATTGGTCGATGGCGTACCTGACGGTGTTTTCTTAATCACCGGCAAGCCCATTTTTTCAAAAAAGATGGTTTGCAGCTGCTTTGGTGAACTGAGGTTGAATTCTTGTTCAGCAATTTCAAACGCTTTTTGTTCAAGCTCATCAAGTCGCGCAGCGATCTCTTGTGATTGGGCGGCGAGTTTCATGTCATCAATCAACACACCCGTGCGTTCAATTTTAGAAATCACCGGAATCAACGGTACTTCAATTTGCTCGTAAATCGTTTTGAGTTTTTCATCACCGTCAATACTGGCCATTAGGCGATGGTGAAGACGCAGTGTGACATCTGCATCCTCTGCCGCGTATGGCGCGGCTTGCTCAAGAGGGATTTGGTTAAAGGTCAGCTGGTTTTTGCCTTTACCTGCCACTTGCTCAAACGAGATGCAGCTATGTTGTAAGAAACGTAGCGCCAAACTATCCATATCATGTTTACCGCCAACGCTGTTATAAACGTATGACGCTAACATGGTATCGTACTTGATACCTTTCATTTCGATGTCATAGCGCGCAAGCACGCTGGCATCATATTTGAGGTTTTGTCCTACTTTGGCTTGGTTTTCGTCTTGCAAAATCGGCTTGAGCTGTTCAAGAACCCAATCGCGATCCAGTTGCTCTGGTGCATCTAGATAATCATGCGCTACCGGTACATAAGCAGCTTTACCCTCTTCAACCGCAAAAGATAAACCAACAAGGTTGGCCACCATGTAATTTAAGCTGTCCGTTTCGGTGTCAAACGCAAATACCTCACTAGCCTTAAGCTGTTCAAGCCAACGCTCAAAGCTCTCTTTATTGGTAATGACCTCATATTGGCTATGATCAAAGGTAACCGCTGACGTGTCGATCTCAACCGTTGATGAAGAGGAAGAGGCAACAGGAATTCCCGCTTTCTCTGCCGCTTCAATGACTGGGCTGTGACCTTCTAATAATTCATTAAGCCACGATTTGAAAGATAACTTGCTGTATAGCTCGATCAATTGGTCTTTATGCGGTTCTGACTTAGTCAAAGCTTCTGGAGCTTGCTCTAATTCAACGTCAAGTTTGATGGTCGCCAATTCATAAGAGAGGTACGCATTGTCGCGGTTGTCCTCAAGTTTCTTCGCCATGGTTTTAGAACCACGAAAACCTAGGGGAGCGATATCATCAAGCCGCTGGTAAAGTTCATCCAGCCCACCAATACCTTGAAGTAACGCCGTGGCGGTTTTCTCACCAACTCCCGGTACGCCTGGAATATTGTCGACTTTATCGCCCATCAGCGCGAGATAATCGATGATCAGCTCAGGAGGGATACCAAATTTCTCTATCACCCCTTCTCTGTCCATCACCACGTTTGTCATGGTGTTGATCAAGGTAACGTTCTCATCCACCAACTGCGCCATATCTTTATCACCAGTACTGATCAAGACCGGCATACCAGCTTTTGACGCTTGTGATGCAAGGGTTCCAATCACATCATCCGCTTCAACACCTGGAACACAAATCAATGGTAAACCCATCGCTCGAATCACCTCATGCAAGGGTTCAATTTGGCAGCGCAAATCATCCGGCATGGGTGGACGATTGGCTTTATATTCTGCAAACAGTTCATCACGAAATGTCTTACCTTTCGCATCAAAGACGACGGCCATGCGTTCAGAAGCAAACTGGCGCATCATGC
This sequence comes from Vibrio olivae, assembly GCF_042428525.1. Lineage (NCBI taxonomy): Bacteria > Pseudomonadati > Pseudomonadota > Gammaproteobacteria > Vibrionales > Vibrionaceae > Vibrio > Vibrio olivae. The sequence continues at coordinate 36,325 of NZ_JBHMEP010000011.1, read as the reverse complement.
TTCTTAACATATTCACCACGCCGTACACCGCATTCGTTGGAATCTCACCATTACTCATGGTGCCGGGATAGGCATGAAACGCACGATATAGATAAGAAGATCCATCGATCAGAATAAGAGGATTATCGGGAATAGTAGCCATAATCTTGTGTACCAAAACAGAGAGTGCTTAAAAAGATGCGCCTAGGATGCCACGACTATTGCCATGAATCCATTTTAAGTCTCTGAATTGCGTGAATGATTGAGGATCGCTTCGCTATGATCGTGAACGCTCTGTGGATAACTCTGTTTATATTATTTTCCTATGATGATTTTTATTGTTGCGCAACAACAAAAGCAACAAATTATCAAATTGAAATTAAAGGGAAAAATATTAGATCGATCAGAAACCTCAGGATCAAAAACCGATCCTCAACTGTGGAAAAGACTATTGATGACCTTTTACCCATCTCAAAACCGAGAGTCTCTGATCACAAGACGAAAAAAAGCGACACCCTAAGATGTCGCCTAGCATAAAGGGGTTAGAGCGATTCTAATGAATACGTCCGCCCTACCAAAAAGCTATAAATTACACTGGAAGCAATGTGAGCAATGTCGTGTCAAAAAGAATTCGTGTCGTCCCTCTTTCATTACTAGACACCCGAGGAGTGAGTGCAAATCGCAATGTCAGAAGAATTACCTTTATTCCCTAAGACGGTAGTAATAATAATTATTCTCATTTAATAGGTCAACATCTAAATGAGAAAAAATATCATTTATTTTTATCACGCTCGGTTTATAGCTTCTTGATAAAGTGAATTCTTGATGCAAGAGGATTATCTCTTTTCTCATAATTATCAATCAGATAATCATTTCTAAGTAGCAGTCTTAGCATCGATGGAAACTGGTTTCGAGACTTCACAGTAATGTTTTGATAATTATGATCTCGTGCCCATTTCTCTTGTTCATCTAATAGAGCCTGTGCAATCCCTTTACCTCGTGCATTCACAACCACACCACCAAGCCAACTATAAAATATTGATTCATCAAGCCGATAGCCCATTTTAAATCCAAGCAGTTGCTGGTTTTCTTCAGCCACTAAAATCAACGATGACTTACCCTCTAACCTCTGTTTTAGAGACTCTCGTGTGGTGGTTTGAGAAAACTCTTTTATCTGTCGCGCGATATTCAGTGCTTCTTCCAATGTACCTTGACGAACCTGAATCGTGTTCATTTTGTTGTGTCTCTTTCATTGTGCAATAAAAAAGCTGGCACTAGGCCAGCTCTCATCAATAACATCGACTTACGCCTCGTCATCCGCGAGGTATTGCGCCGCTTGTGCTTGCTCCTGCGCCAACCACTCGGCAACCTGTTTGGTGAAATAAGTCAAAATGCCATCCGCTCCCGCGCGTTTAAAGCACAATAGCGACTCCATCACCACTTCTCTCTCATTAAGCCAACCGTTTTGAAAGGCTGCTTTGTGCATCGCATATTCACCTGACACTTGGTAGGCAAACGTCGGTACTTGTAATTCAGACTTAACGCGACGTACCACGTCTAAATACGGCATCCCCGGCTTAACCATTACCATATCAGCACCTTCAGCAATATCCATTGCCACTTCATGCAGCGCTTCATCGCTATTGGCCGGATCCATCTGGTAGTTCTTTTTATTACCGCCTTTTAGGTTACTTGCTGAACCGACAGCATCTCGAAACGGTCCATAATACGCAGACGCGTACTTCGCGGAGTAGGCCATGATTTGGGTATTGACGAACCCTGCCTCTTCTAATGCTTGACGGATTTTACCAATTCGCCCATCCATCATATCCGATGGAGCAACGACATCGGCTCCCGCTTCAGCATGCGAAAGCGCTTGTTTGATCAACACCTCTGTCGTTTCATCATTGAGTACATAACCGTCATCATCAATGATTCCGTCTTGACCATGCGTGGTATAAGGATCGAGTGCGACGTCAGTGATCACTCCCATTTGCGGCACATGTTGTTTGAGCTCTTTGACAGCGCGCTGCACTAACCCCTCAGCATTATAAGCTTCGGTGGCACATAAACTCTTAGCTTCTTGCGTCACCACCGGGAATAGCGCAATGGCTGGAACCCCTAAGTTGGCAAGGTACAACGCTTCTTCGAGCATCAGGTCGATCGACAAACGCTCAACACCCGGCATCGACTCAACTTCTTCGCGGCGATTTTTCCCCATCAGAATAAACATCGGATAAATCAAGTCACTGACGGACAACTGGTTCTCAGCCACTAAACGACGACTGAAATCATGCTTACGAACGCGGCGCATACGGCGCGCAGGAAATTGACCTTGAATAGAAACAGACACACTGCTCTCCTTTGTTCAGTGACAGTTGGAAGAAATCATATCACTCAAACCTGCACACGCCAGAGACAAAGCTGAAAAACGTCTAAAGAGTCCGATTGCCATCACCACAACAGATGCAGCCACCCCTAATTTATGTTTAGATAGCCAACGTATTTTTACAAAGGACATCATCATGATCGATACACATGCTCACATCTATGCCAGCGAATTTGATCAAGACCGCGAGCAAGTGGTTCAACGCGCTCTAGACCAAGGTATTGATCGTATTCTGCTGCCAAATATCGACTTAGATTCCATTCAACCCATGCTGGATACTGAAGCCGCTTTTCCTCATATTTGCCGTTCGATGATGGGATTGCATCCCTGCTATGTGGATGAAAATGTCGATAGCACCTTGGAGGTTATTCGTGGCTGGTTTGACAAGCATTCCTTCATTGCTGTCGGCGAAATCGGCATTGATCTCTACTGGGATAAAACATTCCGCGCGCAGCAAGAACAAGCCTTTGTGACCCAATTACGTTGGGCAAAACAGCTAGATTTACCCGTGGTGATCCATACCCGCGATTCGATTAAAGAGACATTAGCGTTACTCGAACAAGAGCAAGATGGCTCTTTGCGCGGCGTCTTTCACTGTTTTGGTGGGAGTATTGAAGAAGCGAAAGCAATCAACGCCCTTGGTTTTCACTTAGGCCTTGGCGGTGTATCTACGTTCAAAAACGGTGGTATGGATAAAGTTATCCCACATTTGGATATGAATTACGTCATTTTGGAAACAGACTGCCCGTATCTGGCGCCGGTACCACATCGTGGTAAACGTAATGAACCCGCTTACACAGCGCTTGTGGCTAGCCGTATTGCAGGATTGAGAGAGTTAAGTGTCGAACAAGTCGACAGCCTAACCACCCACAACGCTGAAACCTTATTTAGTTTAAAGCCTTAGTTCACTTGGATCAAAAAAGGTTGGCCATTGCCAACCTTTTTATCTCGATATTCACCCGTTAGTCTTGTGTTTGCTCATCCTCTTGTGACTCTTCGCGGCGCGTATAGAAACGCGCAAAGAACAGCCCAATTTCAAACAACACACACATTGGAATCGCCAGTAGCGTTTGTGAAATCATATCTGGCGGTGTCAGTAACATCCCAACCACAAACGCACCCACCACGATGTAAGGCCGTTTTGTTTTCAGACTTTGCACATCGGTAGCCCCCGTCCAGCACAGAAGAATAATCGCAACCGGCACTTCAAAAGCAATACCGAACGCCAAAAACAGTGCTAAAACAAAGTCCAAGTAACTGGCAATGTCGGTGGCGAATTCCACGCCACCCAGAGAAATAGTGGTAAAGAACCCAAATACCAGAGGAAACACGACGTAATACGCAAATGCGACTCCGCAGTAAAACAATAGGGAGCTGGAAAACATCAGCGGCATGATCAAACGGCGTTCATGTTTATATAAGCCTGGCGCGACGAACGCCCACACTTGATACAAAATAAAGGGGACTGCAACAAACACCGAGGCAATCAAGGTCAGCTTTAAGGGTGTGAAAAACGGAGACGCCACATCGGTGGCAATCATGGTGGCCCCTTCGGGCAATTTGTCGACCAACGGCTTGGAGACAAATTCGTAAATATGGTTGGAAAAGTATACCAATCCAACAAACACCACCAGCACAGCAAGAATCGCTTTTAATAGGCGATTACGTAGCTCTAACAAGTGGCTAATCAAAGGTTGTGTCTGCTCTACCGAAGACATTTCAAGCCTCAACTATAAAGACAAAGGAGCAGCACCTACGCACTGCTCCTAGACGAAAAGGTTACTCGGCTTTTTTATCTGCCGATGTAGACTCGTGATTCGAAGCGCTCGCTTCGGTCTCTGCTTGAGATTCGGGTTGAGTGTTGTCTTGAGCATAAGGACGTTGAACATCCTGAGCAGCCTGCTTTAACTCATCCACTGACGCTTTGAGCTCGGGAGAAAGATCTTCCATGCCCATTTTCTCAGCTTTCCGCAAATTCTCTTGCAGCTCTTGGATTTTCAGCTCATGCGATATTTCATCTTTCACATTGTTGGCCATGCTTTTCGCAGCACCAATAAAACGCGAAACACTGCGAATCGCATGCGGCAACCGCTCTGGCCCAAGCACCACTAGCCCCACCACAGAAATCAATACCAGTTCCCAGAAACCGATATCAAACACAGTTATACCTGCTCTTTGTCTTTCTTACTTTCAGTCGACGCCTGCTCGCGTTGCTGTTCGATATTCTTGTTCTCGAAGTCAGCGTCCTGCTTTTTGTTGTCTGAAGATGAATCATCATTCATCGCTTTTTTAAAGCCTTTTACAGCACTACCCAAGTCGCCACCAATGTTGCGAAGCTTTTTGGTGCCGAACAACAGCACAACGATTACGGCAATGATGACCAGTTGCCAAATACTAATACCACCCATTGTCATTTTCCTCGGGTCTTACTTTTACAATTTATGAACCTATCGCCTAACGTCGATACGCTCGCCAACTTAGTAACCAACATACAGCACCGACGGCTGCAGCACCATACGCTAATTGTTGTTCGGTACCGGTGAGTAAAATCGTGGCGGACACAATTAACGTTGCTCCAACACCAAACAAAAACCGCCCTGTCGCCTGCTGGCGTTTACTGTCTCGATACCCTTGATACAGCGCGTCCATTCTCTGGTTCATCGCTTTACCTTGTTTAAGACTATCGTAGAGCAGTTCAGGCAGCTCCGGTAATTTTTCCGCCCAAAACGGTGCTCGATCGCGTACCGCGTTAATCACCGCTTGTGGACCTACCTGATTCATCATCCATTTCTCAAGGAAAGGTTTAGCCGTTTCCCACAGATCAAGCTGCGGATACAACTGGCGCCCTAACCCTTCTACATAGAGCAATGTTTTTTGCAATAACACCAATTGTGGCTGAACTTCCATATTGAAGCGTCGCGCAGTGTTAAACAAGTTCAACAGCACATGACCAAAGGAAATTTCACACAAGGGTTTGGCAAAAATGGGTTCACAAACGATACGAATCGCAAATTCAAATTCGTCGATATTGGTATCAAGAGGCACCCAACCGGATTCAACGTGTAATTCAGCAACTCGGCGATAATCTCGGTTGAAGAACGCCAAAAAGTTTTCTGCTAAATACCGTTTGTCTTCACTATTTAAGGTTCCGACGATACCACAGTCCAAACCAATCCACTGAGGATTTTCTGGATGTTCAGGATTTACAAACACGTTTCCTGGATGCATGTCAGCATGAAAGAAACTATCGCGAAACACTTGAGTAAAAAACACACTGACGCCGCGCTCAGCCAATAACTTCATATTGGTGCCATTAGCATTTAACTGCGCAAGGTCCGATACCTGAATACCGTATATTCGCTCAGAAACCATGACAGTTTGATTACTGAAGTCAGTAATTATTTCAGGAACATAGAGTTCCTCACTGCCTTCAAAGTTGCGTCTTAATTGAATAGCATTGGCTGCCTCACGACGTAAATCAAGCTCATCAAGCAGGGTTTTCTCATACTCACGCACCACTTCAACCGGTTTTAAACGACGTGCTTCAGGGTGCGTTTTAGCGACTATACGCGCCATGCGATACATGAGTTTTAGATCTGCATCAATCACAGGGCGAATATCAGGACGAATGACCTTTAAAACGACTTCTCGACCCGAGTCTTTAAGCGTGGCGGTATGCACCTGAGCAATTGAAGCGGATGCGAGTGGCGTACTATCAAAATCACTAAACCACGTCTCGAGCTTGTCTCCCAGAGCTTGCTCCATCTGCTGTCGAGCTAATTCTCCGTCAAATGGCGCGACTTTATCTTGCAGTAAAGCGAGTTGATCAGCGATATGAGGAGGAAAGAGGTCGCGGCGAGTCGACATCATTTGACCAAACTTAATCCAAACCGGACCCAGCTCTTGCAAAGCCAAACGTAAACGCTCGCCTAACGGTTTATCCGGATAGCGATTTTTTATCCAAAACAGAGATTTACGGGCTAATAGTGGCGCTTTGGTGAGTTGATGTTCGACGGGCAAAAACTCATCTAACCCATACTCTAGCTGAACTTTAATGATGCGATATAGACGTTTGAGTTCCGCTAGGGTCATAGCTTCTCCAGCAATTGGTTAATGCGCGATTCAACGCGAGCCGCTGCACTTTTCGCCTCATCCACTTGGTCACAAAAATGCGCAATTTCCAATGACGATGGTGCAAGTTGCCACTCTTCGGTCACTACCTGAGCCATATGGTGACGCTGACTTTGCGCACATTGCTTCACTTGCCCTGCCAGTTGCTTCGCCCCACTAACCAGAGAATGAGCGATGACATCGCCCGTCACACGTGAGAGCCATTCTTCGATATCGGGTTTGCAGTCCGTCATTAATTGAGCAAATTTTTGCGCCAGTTGAATATCACCTTCAAGCACAACTTTATCTTGTTTGATCAAATGAGTGATATTGGATTGCTCACACAGTTCTGGCAGCACGGATAAGTTAATCGAGAGATAACAATCCGGCTTGCCTTCATAGTGAGCCAACACATCCACTTGCTGGCTAAATACGAATGTCATGGTCTTATTCACCTCTTTAAGATGAACTTGAATCACTTGGCCTTTAAGACGAGCTAAGCGACGGACCAAATCCGGATTATCTTTGATTAAGGTGTTGAGTGTGGTTTCAATACCTGCGGTCATTAAGGCGTCAAATGGCATCACGATTCCTTAGAATTTGTACCCGCGGTGAAGAGCAACGATGCCCCCAGTGAGATTGTAGTAACTGGTATTTTCAAAACCCGCTTCATCCATCATCCCTTTGAGTGTTTCTTGATCTGGGTGCATACGAATGGATTCCGCCAAGTAGCGGTAACTTTCCGAATCATTAGCAACCAGCTGCCCCATGCGTGGAAGCAGATGGAACGAGTACGCATCGTAGATTTTAGATAATGGTTCAAGTACCGGTTTTGAGAACTCAAGAACCAACAAACGACCGCCCGGTTTCAGCACTCGAAACATTGAACGGAGCGCTGCGTCTTTATCCGTGACATTACGCAAGCAAAAGCTGATGGTGATGATATCAAAGTAATCATCTGGGAACGGCAACTCTTCAGCATTCGCTTGAACATAATGAACGTTGCCGACGATGCCGCTATCACGCAGCTTCTCACGACCAACGTTCAGCATTGAGTTATTGATATCCGCTAACACAACATGGCCGTTATCACCGACGATACGTGAAAACTTAGCCGTAAGGTCACCGGTGCCACCGCCTAAATCCAGTACCCGCTGGCCCGGACGTGCGCCACTACAATCAATAGTAAAGCGCTTCCATAAACGGTGAATCCCACCAGACATGAGGTCATTCATAATGTCGTATTTAGCAGCAACCGAGTGAAATACTTCCGCTACTTTCGCTACTTTTTCGTCTTTTGCCACCGTTGAGAAGCCAAAATGCGTGGTGGCTGAATTGTCTTGTTCTGATTGTGATTGTACGCTTGTATCCGTCATTATGATTCCTCTTTGGCAGCGCAAAACGAACGATTGAAAGAAATCTTTAGGCTGCGGACGATTAGTTTACTTTATCCTCCGCACGATGTCTTTCTACGAAAGAATCATTTTCGGTTAAAGCGGTATTTTCAGCTAATTCAGTCAGATTGGGCGAAATAGAACGCTTCACTTCAACCCCAAGCTGTTTAAAGCTTTCCGCCTGACGAATGGCGTTACCACGCCCAGTAACGAGCTTATTCATCGCACCTTGGTAACTTTGGTTCGCTTTATCTAACGCACTACCAAGATTCTCCATATCATCAACAAACAGTCTCAATTTGTCATAGAGTTTGCTGGCACGTTCCGCGATGTGCTTTGCATTCTGGCTCTGACGCTCGTTACGCCACAGGTTATCAATGGTTCTCAATGCCACCAGCAAGGTGGTTGGACTGACCAAAATGATATTTTGGTCCATGGCATCTTTCACTAAACTAGGATCAGCTTGAATAGCGACTTGGAAAGCCGGTTCAACCGGAATAAACATCAGCACATAGTCTAAGCTCTGAATACCTTTCAGCTGATGGTAATCTTTATTACTTAACCCTTTGATATGCGCACGCAGTGCGAGTAGGTGGTCATTCAGTGCCCGTTCACGCTGCGTATCGGTTTCAGCGTTAAAATAACGCTCGTAGGCAACCAGTGCCATTTTAGAATCAATCACGACCTGCTTATTTTGCGGCAGATGAACAATCACATCAGGCTGATAGCGCTTGCCAGCGTCATTTTGCAAGCTAACCTGAGTTTGATATTCATGCCCTTCACGCAGCCCTGATTCAGCCAGCACGCGGGCCAGAACCACTTCCCCCCAGTTTCCTTGCTGCTTGTTGTCACCTTTTAGCGCTTGAGTTAAGTTCACCGCTTCTAGAGTTATCTGTTCATTGAGGCGCTGAAGATTCTTCAATTCATGCACCAGAGTATGACGCTCTTTCGCTTCTTGATTGAAGTTATCATTAACTTGTTTTTTAAAGCCTTCCAATTGATCTTTTAATGGACTCAATATTCCTTCAAGACTTTGACGGTTTTGTTGGTCGACCTTAGCGGTTTTGACTTCAAACAGTTGATTGGCGAGATGTTCAAATTGTTGCTTCAAACGTTCTTCAGCTTGTTCCAGTAACTTGAGTTTGTCTTGATTAGATTTACTCTCCTCTTGATGACGAGCTTCTTGTTCTCGACGCTCGGCTTGCAGTTGCGATTTTTCTTCGCGAAGTTGATTCACTTCATCAGCATATTGCTGGCGCTCTTGTTTTACAGCGTCAAAATACCGAAGTTTTTCCATCACAGCCATTAACTTACCGTGTGCTTGCTTTAGTTCAAATGCCGCTTTATCACGCTCGCTATCCAACTCTTCAAGCTCTTGCTGTGCAGCGGATAACTCTTTATTTAAGGAGAGCGTTTGGCTTTCAAACAGCTGCTTTTGCGATTGCAGTTGTTGCTCAGCCAATTGCAATTGAAACTGCATCTTTTGCTTTACCCACCAACCAATACTGGCGCCACCGATGACCAATCCACTCACCGCACTAATCAGTAGGCTTTGATATTCAAGAATCCATTGCATAATCTGAGAGTTACCTTAACTAAAACCATCCACTTAAATGGTATTTCGATACTGGATAAATGTCCAGTTTGTTACCTTTATAGAGAGTCGCTAGACTGGCTTCCATCCCCACTTGTTTCTCTTCTTCATTTAAATAAGGATATGTAATGAACGAGCGCCGAGCCTTGGCTTTTGGTATTGCCGCTGTATTACTTTGGTCAACGGTGGCCACAGCCTTCAAATTGACACTAGCGGAATTTACACCAATACAAATGCTGAGTGTCGCCAGTGCCGTTTCAGCAACAGTACTTATGATTATTTGCCTAGCTCAAGGTAAAGGGCATCTTATTGCATCAACGTTCAGCGCCAACCCATGGTATTACCTCCTGCTTGGGCTGATTAACCCATTGGCGTATTACATTATTTTATTTAAGGCTTATGACCTTCTTCCCGCTTCTCAGGCACAAACCATTAATTACAGTTGGGCCATTACCCTGACCTTAATGGCCGCGGTATTCTTGGGGCAAAAAATTCGTCGCCAAGATTGGATTGCCTGCGCACTAAGCTATTTTGGCGTGATCGTGATTGCGACTAAGGGCGCCTTATTAAATATGCAATTTGATAGCCCATTCGGTGTTGGACTCGCTCTGTTATCCACATTACTGTGGGCTGGATACTGGATTCTTAACACTAAAAATAAGGCTGACCCGATCATTGGCGTACTACTGGGCTTTTTGGTTGCGCTCCCCTTTGCAGCGATGCTTTGTTGGTGGGAAGGAAGCGCTTGGAAGATCACCCACAAAGGTTGGTTAGCGGTGACTTACGTTGGCCTGTTTGAAATGGGGGTAACTTTTGTACTTTGGCTTACAGCATTAAAACTGACCACCAACACAGCCAAAATCAGCAACTTAATTTTTGCCTCACCCTTTATTTCGCTGTTCTTATTAGCCACGATTATCGGTGAAGAGATTCATTGGACCACATTAATTGGCCTGATTTTGATTATTATGGGACTCGTCGTCCAACAGTGGCGCTTTTCTAAACGTCCCTTAAAGACTCAAAATAGCTGATAGGCTAATTCGCTACCTTGACCACGGACCTCATCAATGACCTCAGCCATGTTATTAGGGATATGCAACGCTTTTGCTGCTGGGTGCTCGTCAAGGTATGCCTGCTTTTGCGTCTCCCCCAACATAGAATCCCAATGATGATGAATATCTCGCGCCAGATACAGCACGCAAGCAATACGTTTTGACTGAGTGGCTTTGCCGGGATGATTTACGTTAGCTATCGCATCCACCATCTCTTGTGGGAACTTCCAGCTTTCCGCGAGCACTGCGCCAAGCTGCTGCGCATCCGTCTCTAATACAGCATGCTGCGCTTTGATGACGCTTTCGCCCTCTTCAACACGGCGCATGATTTCTTGAGCTTTATCAGGGACCAATGAATGGATCATCAGTTCGCCAATGTTATGCAATACGCCTGTGGTAAAAACTTCATTAAAATCCAGTTGGCTACGCTTAGCTAACGTACTGGCGATAGTGGCAATTTCAAACGTATCGGCCCAGTAATCTTTAATATTGAGGGTATCGAGTTTAGGAAAAGTCGTGGCGAGAATCGACGAAGAAACCAGAGTACGAATCGCCCCCGCACCGACGCGGATAATGGCATCATTAATATTGGAAACGCCTTTGACTCCACCAAATTGTGCCGAATTCGCCATGCGTAACACGCGCGCTGAGATCACTTGGTCCATCGACATTTTTCGTGCTAGCTCGCTGAAGTTAATAGTATCCCGATTAACCATCTCTAAGAGCTCTTGCATCACACTTTCTATGCGAGGCAGTTCGTTGATTCGAGAAATCATCACTTCATGGCTCATATCGCGCGCTCCTTATGCGTTACCTTGAGTAAATATAGAACACAAAGAGGAGTTATAAGCGCAAAAACTACGACTTTTATCGTAGTTGGATCACTATTGGTGAGTCACAAATCACAAAATACTTTCTGCTATCACAACCGCAATAACGCGTGGTGAAGCAATGGGTAAATGGTCAAAATAACAGCGAAGTTTCACATGAAACATAATCCCCCCCAAAAGGAGTCTTTACCGAGAAAAGCCAAATACCCATTTTATTATTTATTTTCAGCGTTGCGTCTGATTATCTCTGCAGATTTTTGCCTCATCCTTTCTAGATTGGCTTGGTAAGCGATTTCTTTATCGTAATAGAAAACGTGGTTGACCTTCTCCCATGGAATAGGAACGATAGTAATACCTTCAGATCTCGCTCGTTCTTTGAGCATATTTTTATAACTTTCCACATATACTTGAACATCAAAACCATCCGTATCTTTCTGCATTTCCCGAGTCGGTGGCACCTCTTCGATAAAGGTAAAACCATCACACCCTCCTTGCCAAACCTTCGCCTGCCCATTGGGCATTAAGCCGAAATACAGATAAGTTTCATAACAGGAACGGGTTTTGTTATAGCTAATAGGATGAGGAATCATCATTCGTTGTTTTACTTCTTCAGGAATCTGATATTGAGTTACGAAAAAACGCTGATTAAATAGCGAAACCCAATATAAATAAATAGTATCCGGCAGCTGTGCCATACTTCCAATTTGGTTCAACATCGAAGAGCCAGGTATGAGTGGTAGGCCAAAGCCATCATAATCCGGTATCGCACTGCGAACATTGGAAAGTTCACTCGCTCCCAGGTATGACGTATGGTTATGCATTAACACCGTCCAATCCTGCTCTTCATTTACTCCATAAGCCTTGGTCACCTTTACCGGATAAAAACTTGGCATTGAGATACCAATTCGCCAAGGTTTAAAGTCTTCGGGCAGTTCAGGCACAGAACTAAATGCAAACACTCTACTCGCTGCGATGACTAAGCCTATTAAACCAATAAAGCATTTCATCATTTATTTTCAGCATTGCGTCTGATTATCTCTGCAGATTTTTGCCTCATCCTTTCTAGATTGGCTTGGTAAGCGATTTCTTCATCGTAATAGAAAACGTGATTGACCTTCTCCCATGGAATTGGGTCTAAAGTAATCCCTTCAGAACTAGCACGTTGTTGAAGTTTATCATGATAATTTCGATAATAGGCTTCTGCGTCATGACCACTTGTATCTTTCTGCATTTCTCGAGTCGGAGGCACCTCTTCGATAAAGGTAAAACCATCACATCCTCCTTGCCAAATCTTCGCCTGCCCATTGGGCATTAAGCCGAAATACAGATAAGTTTCATAACAGGAACGGGTTTCGTTATAGCTAATTGGATGAGGAATCATCATTCGCTGTTTTACTTCTTCAGGAATCTGATATTGAGTTACGAAAAAACGCTGATTAAATAGAGAAACCCAATATAAATAAATAGTATCCGGTAGTTGCTCCATACGTCCAATTTGTCTCAACATCGAAGAGCCAGGTATGAGTGGTAGGCCAAAGCCATCATAATCCGGTATCGCGCTACGAACGTTGGAAAGCTGACTCGCTCCCATGTATGACATGTGGTTATGCATTAACACCGTCCAATCCTGCTTTTCATTCACTCCATAAGCTTTGCTCACCTTTACCGGATAAAAACTTGGCATTGAGACACCAATTCGCCAAGGTTTAAAGTCTTTAGGTAATTCGGGAACGGAACTAAAAGCGAAGCTAGAAACACTCAACCACCAGCTCGTTAAAATAAATAATGTTCGCGCTAGTTTTAGTATCATTTCTTATTCTCCAGGATGGCATGGTAGATATTTGCGTGCATATTGACTGCGACCTTCTATTTGATTCGGCCCCATACCAATTGCATTAGAGGCAGAGTGATGAATCAGATTATTACGCATTAAATCCAGATGGAATTGATGGGAGGTTAATTTGGGATGAACAACCCCTTGTTGGGCAAAATCTAATACCTCTTGGGCAAGATTTCCAAAATCTAAATCACCAATATATCTTTGAACATGGAAATAATCTTTCGTGTCATCCTCCCAAACCTCTTCCAATAGGGGAGAAAATCTAACACCATAGTATTTGGCTAGCCCGAACATAAGCCGTAAATATAGTCGAGATAAATCCCCTTCCACGACTCGTATTAATTTAAGCTCAGCAAATACTTCAATTTGTTTACCCACGTTTTGCTGACCGGTCACCACGGTAAAGTGCTTTTCAGGGTCATATAGTGGCCAGAAATTAGCGGCTTCTCTTTGTTTGCATTGCTCCATCTTTTTCGCCAAAAAGGCTTTTCTTGCCTCCACTTCAAAACTTAAATCTTCACCTAATCGGCGCGAGGTACGGGCTATGGTGATATTTTCAAATAGTGGCAGTAGATAATCGTTATCGGTTTGTGCGCCGCGAGCATGATAGCCACCACCAATATCCGAATGGGCTCCAGGCAGGGCAAGTTCAATAAAATTAGCGCCAGAACCGCGTGCGAGATTTAAACGGTTTAACGAGAAGTTCTCTCGATATTCCGATGTCTCCTTCGCGGTCAAGTGAACGGCGGTATCCACATAGTTCGGATCGAGCCATAAACGGACATCGCCGTTATCGCGGTTTTGTGTGGAAAAATCAAAATCCAAAATATCCACCACCGATGCGACGGTATCAAAAATACCAACAAACTCGGCTTGCCAATAAGACTTTTGCCAATTAAAGCCCGTGGCAAGTAAGAGTTGGTTCTCCTCTAACGCTGATTGGACTTTTTTCGCCAGAGGGCTCTGTTTGCCATCACTAATAATATTAACAAAATGACGCGCAGCGGCAGCTCCGCGACTAAAACCAAACACATCAAAAACAATGCTTTTAATTCCATCTAAAAGAGGAAGTTGTGCTCTTTTTATCTTATCTGAAATTTCTTCATTGATATTATTTTCAATTTCTTGAATGGCCGTTTCAACCTTTGCAACCACGCCATATTCCCCAGTTCCAAGAGCCTGCGCAGGAAATACCGACTCATCTGCTGGCGCAATCACTTTATCATTCCCCGTTCCAATTCCTGTAATATAGACTTTATGTCGATATTCCAATTCAGACGTTAACAGATCTCGTTGCTCTTCATAATCAAGATATAAATCATGCATTTTCTGAACATTGGTTGGTTCATTGGCAGCGCTCCCTGAAAACGCTTGCCGATTCCAAGGCCAGACAAACGCTTCATGCAATGGCGGAAGAAAGCACTCATTGGGCAAATCTTTCGGTAAAACCGGTTGATTGTCATTTTGCTCAGCAACTTGTTGGCATGCCTGACGGTATTTTATGCTCCACTGCGGCGCATAAGCATCGAGCTGAGCTTTGCCCCATTGTGCGCTGTAAGTATTATTGGCGGTACCATCAAAAAAGACGCCAATACGTAAGTTAATGTAGTTAAAACCCTGCACACGAACCAGATAGCTGTGATCCGCTTCCAGAATGATCTCTTCCGCTTGCCCTGCTTGATGGCGCGGAGCTAGTTGCTGATTCGGTTCTAAATCAACAAAATCTCCCGCTGTAGCATTTAAGCGCTTTATCGGTGTCGCCCTCTCACCGAGTGGATTTTCATCGAGCCAAGTTTGTACCGGGTCATCACCATCTAAATTGGATTTACGGTTTTCAACGCAATCAAACCAGGATTGATTATCAAATTTAATCGTCACCGGGCCTGCGGCGATATAGCGCTTGTACAGTGGTAAGCTCGACACACGTATCGGATATTGTTTGCCTTCGGCATCGGTTAACTGCCCAAAAAGATGGTTAAGCGGCTGATTGTATTCATCGACAAAACGTACCTCTATCCAGTGCACGGGTTCCCCACTCACGGGATCAACAGGTTGAGTTTCCCCTTCCCAAAACATGCTGCGCTCAGGCGGTGAACCCGCTAAGTCATCAGAAACCGTGTCTGGTTGATCGGTTAAGTTAAGTAAATGCCCATTAGCATCGTACTCAGAAACCGCATCGTCATAAGAATATGGGCTGGTTAGCCAGTGAATAGAGTTTTTCGGTGGAAAGGGATAGCTCATAGTAATCATCAAATCGATAAATAGACCATTCATGACTATGAGCAATTTTTAAGCCAATCGGTAAGCCATTTAAATTCAATTGGTTAAAATGAAAACAGTATAATTTATCGCAACTTTTTGGAAATTCCGCTAATAAATTGGATGGAATACCAACTTATTGAACGCTATTTCACCATCACAAAATTTACGTCTCCCATTTGGGCAACTTAAGCAAATCTTAAGTTTATAGGAGCAATATTCAGTCTTTGATAGCTAATTATCAAACACGCTGAGCAATTTAATTACTCAAGACGTACACCACAAGCCGTTGGTTTTGCATCCTATCGCCAGTCATGATCCAACCTATTAGTAACATTACTCGAAAAGTGTGGGTCAATTTAGCCCACTCTGTAATCGTAGTGACATTGAATAATGTTCTGATCATGGGGAATCTTTAGGTAAAAAAGGACTCTATCTGCATGGGACAGTTAAAGATCCAGCACTCGATATAACAAATTCATGTCGTGAACGAAAACCAGCTAAGCCTTTGCTGTTATGTGTCGATATAAATATTGAGGCCAATGCTTTTAGCTAGCAACAACAGGAAGACGATTGTGCACATTATTATTCATTCAAAATTTAGACAGGTTTTCGCCCAACCGATATCTCTCAGTCGGCTGTTTACCTTAGTGACCTTCTTTGTCCTGAACCTAACGATTTTTGCACTTTCGCGAACTCTCCTTTATTTGACCCAATCGTCACTACCTCATTCCGTTAATGGGTACTTATCGATATTCATTGATGGTTTAAATATTGATTTACACACCATGAGCTATTTATTTGCTCCGGCTGCAGTATTGCTATTACTATCGAAAATGACCGAGCTTCGCTGCTACGCACAGAACGTGTATCGCCTCTATCTTATTGGTGTAAGCTGCTTAATCGCCGGATTAGAGATAATGACGCCGAGCCTTATTACGTCATCGCATGTACGCTTTGTGCCGCAATTCATTACCGACCCAAACTTGGCACATCACCCGTTTCTATGGATCTTAAAAAACGCCAGTCTAACTCTAACGGTCACGTTTATTGCTTTGTACTTTTTATCAAAGGTTGCATCTGAGATATACAACGCCACCAGCCGACTCGACCTCTGTGTATCACGCCAAACCCGCTATTTAGTATACATCGTCTTTATTGCCATACTGGCTCAAGGTTGGATAGGCAATCGCCATCACCAGAGCGAACTGATGCAGTCACAAACCCAGTATCAACTCGAAGTAGAACTGAGTACTAACTCAACCTACGCATTGCTCGCAGCGCTGAATAGCTCACAGTATATTCGACATTAAACACACGGAAAAAAGAAACCCAATCAGTCAGTATTTTTAGAACAAGATGTTTGTTTAGAGACCATGTTAAACCCACTGTCCAGCGACATAACCCGAACTCCAACACCACTGAAAATTATAGCCACCTAACCAACCAGTAACGTCCATTACCTCGCCAATAAAGTACAGACCTGGAAAAGATTTACATTCCATCGTTTTGGAGGAAATAGCATCGGTATCAACCCCACCTAACGTCACCTCGGCCGTTCGATAACCTTCTGTACCATTGGGTGCAATGCTCCATTGCTCGAGATACTCAGTGATGGCTGCCAATTGCTTTTCATTAAACTGCTTCAGCGGTTTGTCGTGCAGTTCATTACGCTCTATCAATACTTCGATAAGGCGTTTGGGTAATACCTTACTCAACGTATTCTTCAAGCTTTGGTTTGGATGTTTCTCACGAGAGCAACTCAGTAACTCGTTAACGTCAGTATCAGGAACTAAGTTAATCGTCACTGACTGCCCAGCACGCCAAAATGAAGAAATTTGTAGGACAGCAGGCCCCGATAAACCGCGATGAGTAAATAGCAGAGCTTCTTTAAACACGGTGCCGTCCTCGGCGGTAATTTCACTGGGAATGGCGATCCCCGATAGCTCAGCAAAATCTTCTTTATCTTGCTTATGCAAAGTAAATGGCACCAACGCCGCGCAGGTTGGTTTTACCGCGAGCCCAAATTGCTCAGCCACTTTGTAGCCGAACGGCGTCGCTCCAAGTTTTGGCATCGAGAGCCCACCGGTTGCAATCACCAAAGATTGGCATTGTAACGAGTGATGGTTTGCTTGTAGCGCAAACCCCGAATCCAGCGCTTCAATTGCGTCGACTTGTTGTTGGTATCGAAATTCAATGTTAGTAAGCGTACACTCATCAAGCAGCATTTTAACGATATCTTTGGCGCTATCGACACAGAATAGTTGCCCATGTTCACGCTCTTCGAACTCGATACCATATTTACTGACTAGGGAGATGAAGTCCCAGTTGGTGTATTGTGATAGAGCAGACTTAACGAAATGGGGATTGCTGCATAAGTAGTTGTTTGCCGATACATCATAGTTGGTGAAATTACATCTTCCACCGCCAGAAATCAGAATTTTACGTCCTGGTTTTTTCGCATGGTCAAGCACCAGAACGCGTCGTCCTCGCTTACCTGCTTGCGCTGCACACATTAAACCAGCCGCACCAGCACCGATAACAATGACATCAAATTGTTCACTCATGACTACTTATCCAAAGGCAATAAAAAAGGATGTGCGGTGCACATCCTTAGCAAATTACGCGCATTTTAACGGCAAATGGAATACTTGCCAATCGGCGTTATAAAATCAGTGAGGCCAACAAAGTGACACAGAGCAAGGCTATCGACAGCACGAAGAGTTCTCTCACGCGATCACATTTGCCCGTAAATACTGGGTCATGATGGTGATGGTACTCTTTACTCTTCAAATAATGGTATAAACGCACTTGTTTGGTGACATTGCCATGGGTCGTAAAAAAGCCACCACCATCCACCTGTTGATACAGTAGTGGATGGGCTTCACGCATAATATAAATAAGCGAGCGTAAAGCGGTAAAGTACCGAACCATGTTTACAGCGGTCACAACCAATAGCGCAAATAGAATCGTATCTCCACTGATCATCTTCTCCTCCCTACATCGTGCTATCAATGCTCAAGAGAAACCCGACAACCTACGCGTCATTTCTCACTGAAGTTATTCAGCTGGAGCATCCATGACAGACGATGAACTGCCTTTTGCCATCATCGCTAGATCCTTGTCGATAAAGAACAGCGCTTTGCCATCTTCACCCACCAGTTCTAGCTTGTCTAAAATCCCTTTAAACAACTTCTCTTCCTCGTGCTGCTCCGCTACGTACCACTGCAAGAAGTTGAACGTTGAGTAGTCTTGGCTGGTAAACGCAACATGAGCGAGCTTGTTGATTTGTTCTGTAATCATTTGCTCATGTTGGAAGGTTTCACGAAACACCTCACCTAAACTTTCGAACTCATGTTTAGGGGCGGCGATCGCACCAAGAATCGGCATTGAGCCCGTCTCACTCACATAGGTGAATAAGCGTTGCATGTGCTCCATCTCTTCTGCTGCATGGACCCGTAGGAACTCTGCTGCGCCTTCAAAACCTTTATCTTCACACCAAGCACTCATCTGTAAGTATAGATTGGATGAAAAAAATTCGAGATTAATTTGATCATTGAGTTGATCGACCATCGCTTGTGCAAGCATTTTGTCACTCCTGAAATTACGCTATGTGCTTGTTGTTACTCTAACAGATTTTCACTTTAATACTTTGTTTTCGAAATTTGGATCTGGGATCATTGCGGCAAATTTCCTTTTAGTGCGATGCTAATCTTGAAGTATTCACCTACAAGGAGATTACACCATGGGCTATAAACATATATTGGTTGCCATTGATCTTTCAGAAGACAGTAAAACTCTGATCGACAAAGCGGTGTGCCTTGCCAAACCGCTGAATGCGGACGTCTCGTTTATTCATATCGATGTCAACTACGCAGAGCTTTATACAGGGCTGGTGGATATCAACTTAGCCGAAACACAATCTCAGTCGATGGAAACCTCTCAAGAGCAACTGCAAAAGCTCACAAAGTATGCTCAATATCCGATTAAGCATACCTTGGTTGCCAGTGGTGATCTCGGCAATGAGCTGTGTGATAGCATTAAGGAATTTCATGTTGATCTTGTGGTGTGTGGGCATCATCAAGATTTCTGGAGCAAAATTCTCTCTTCAACTCGTCAGTTAATGAATTGTACTCCTGTCGATCTACTGGTCGTGCCGATTAAAGACTGACCCCACAGATAAACTCGGGTAGACTGCCAACACCAATAAATTTCAATAATACTTAACTAATTTATTATGGCGTACTTATCTGCAGTCACCCTACTTTGGGCATTTTCATTCAGCTTGATCGGCGTTTACCTTGCTGGTCAAGTTGACTCTTGGTTTTCGGTATTAATGCGTGTTGCGTTAGCCAGTTTAGTCTTTCTTCCCTTCATAAAATTCCGTGGCGTAAGTAAATCACTGATCATGAAACTCATGGTCGTTGGTGGGTTACAGCTTGGATTAATGTACTGTTTTTACTATCAGTCATTTCTCCTGCTCTCCGTCCCTGAAGTTCTTTTGTTTACGGTATTTACTCCTATTTACGTCACCTTGGTTTACGACTTGCTTAAAGGTCGTTTTTCAGCATGGTATTTAGTGACCGCAGCTATCGCGGTGTCGGGAGCAGCGATCATTAAATTTTCAGGCGTTAATGAAAACTTTCTGCTTGGCTTTTTAGTGGTCCAAGGCGCAAATATCTGTTTCGCGCTCGGTCAAGTCGGCTATAAATACATCATGGAAACCGAAACCACAGACCTTCCTCAGCGCTCTATCTTCGGTTATTTCTACTTAGGTGGGCTATGTGTCGCGTTGGTCGCCTTTGCATTACTCGGTAATCCAGAAAAACTGCCAACCACAACCACTCAATGGAGCATTTTGGTCTATCTCGGTGTTGTTGCATCAGGCCTGGGCTATTTTGCTTGGAATAAAGGCGCAACGATGGTCAACGCAGGCGCCCTGGCGGTAATGAATAATGCACTGGTACCCGCAGGTCTTATTGTTAATATTTTAATTTGGAACCGTGATGTCGACCTACTGCGCTTGGCGTTAGGTGGCGCTGTTATTGTGTTGTCGTTATGGTTTAATGAAACTTGGGTTAAGAATCGTGTGGAGAACAAACTCCAGCATTCTTAATCGAATTAAGAACAAAGTAAAAGCCCGCGTTAAGCGGGCTTTTTTATCTATGACGAAGTATCAATGGAGCGCGAGGTTGGCCTCACCCGATGGCGAGCTGGTCATCGTTACACCCTGTTCAAGTTTGGTCAATTGGCGGTGTAATTTCTGCTGTTTCTTCACTAACTTGCGCTGCGCTTTGAGCAGCTTATGTAATTTCTTGTCACGCTTTTTCGCTTTTTTTAGCGCTTTCTTCTGCTGTTTAGCTTTTTTCGGTGACATTTCAACGAGCATGGGTTGATTGTTTGTCTTAGCTGGCTCAAGTACCGTGATAGGAATCGCTTCAGACGCAGTAAGCGCCTTTGCTTTGCACAGTGATGCTTTGTCACTCGAACTACGAGCACAAGACAGACACATAAAATTCGGCTTGGTCACTAACTTTTCAATGTCACCTAACTCACTGCGAATTTCACGGTGATTCATTTTACATAGACGCTTGCTCATGCAACACCTAACTACAAATAATAATGATTCTTAGTTAGGTATATCTCAGAGAATCGAATGACGCAAGCATCAAACAATTAAAATGGTCTATGACTCACCCATGGCGGCATTCACATAAACATCAAAGCGGTTTTTCTTGGTCTCAATTGCCATTGTTGGTTTCTGCTCCGCGAGCCAATGCGCATAGTCTGGCCTTTTGACGACCACCCTTTTGCTCGCAAGGGTTAACGCAGGTTCTAATAAAGCATCAGCATCAACATCTGCGCCCACTAAAGATTGAAATACGCGCATCTCTTTTTTCACTAATGCCGATTTCTTTTTGTTCTCTGGGTGTGGGTACATCGGATCCAAATACACCACGTCGGGTTGAACAAAAGAGGGATCCTCTTGCAAACGATGCAATGCATCATGGCTTGACGCATGCAAAAGCGACATACGCTGTGTTACCCATCCACCAATTTCAGGGTCTCGCTTCGCACGTTTTAACCCATCATCCAATAACGCAGCAACCACAGGATGACGCTCTAACATCTGAACCTGACACCCAAGAGAGGCCAATACAAACGCATCACGCCCTAGCCCCGCCGTGCCATCCAATACCGTGGGCAAAACTCCCTTATTCAATCCAACCGCTTTCGCAATCGCCTGACCTTTTCCACCACCAAATTTACGACGATGTGCGACCGCTCCACTAACCAAATCAACATAAATAGCCCCTAACTTAGGCTCATCAAGTTTACGTAATTCTAGACGTTGCTCTGTCTGAACCAGTGCAAAGGGCGATATCTCTGAATGATGTAATCCCCAGCGTTGAATGGTCTGCTTAAAATCATCAGCATAAGCGGTGGATTCACAAATCAACTGTAGCTGCAAAAGGTCATGCTCCAAAAAATGAGTAGACGCTAAGTGTACTGGATTTGTTCATCATGTGACTAGCTCAACGCTTGCAATCGTTCATTTCTCTCACGGTAAAAACTGTCAACTAACACTGAGTACGTCGAGAAACTAGACAAGGTTGCGTGGATATGGTGAATTACCGCTATTAGGTCGTCAGCTCATGTCTGACACTCACATGCTTTATGGTGAAGTAGATGCAAACTCCAAGCAGCAAGTTGGATGATTTAGACCGCGCCATTCTTAAAACCTTGATGGATGATGCGCGTAAACCCTATGCCGAAATGGCCAAGCAATTTAATGTCAGCCCTGCCACGATCCACGTTCGTATTGAAAAAATGCGAGCCGCGGATGTGATTCAAGGCACAGAGGTGATTGTCGACACGAAAAAATTGGGTTACGACGTATGTTGTTTTATTGGTATTAATCTTAATGCCGCACGGGATTATCATTCCGCACTAGAAAAACTCAACGCTCTTGAGGAGGTGGTTGAAGCCTATTACACCACGGGAGCCTACAATATCTTCGTCAAACTCATGTGCCGCTCAATAGAAGAGTTGCAATATGTCTTGATTGATAAACTTCAAGCGATCGATGAAGTGCAATCCACTGAAACACTGATTTCTTTGCAGAACCCGATTAATCGTAACGTAAATCCATAATAAAAACGGCCCACAGATTTCTCTGAGAGCCGTTATTCACGCAAAGTCTTCATTATTTTTGAGCAAGATACGCTTTAAGGTCATCGACTGAGATGCCCTGTTCAGCGATCTGTTTTGCCATGATCTCAACTTGCTCATCTTTGCGTGCATCAATCACTTGTTGAAATTGAAATACAATATCACGCAGCATGTGTAAAGGGACGTTTTTCGCTGCACTGCGAATACGTTCTCCACTTTGGTTACCCAATTCATTGAGTAATTTACCAAACATGATCTTCTCTGGAGACTCTTCTAACTGCTCCAAAACACGAGCCATCTCGTAAGTTGTCATCGACATTATCGTTAAGTATCCACTGAAAAGCGTTACAGATTTGAGGGGTCAATATACATCGTTTTTATCAGTCGTCAAAGCGCTTAAACTTAATCAAATCTCAATTTTGTGCCAAGCGCGTCCCACTGATGAGAACAGTATAAGAATAGCAGGTGTTAAGATAAGCATATGAAAAGATATCATCATACTTGGCTCTAGTCCTAAACGCTGTACCAGACTCACAACAAGCCCTGCACCACTCATTTGAAACAGCCCAAGTAATGCTGCTGCAGTGCCTGCTCGATCACCAAAGGGTGCCAGAGCCTTTCCGGCGGCAGCACCAAGAATCCATGCAAAGCTCAATGATGAGATAAAAATCGGCAACATAAACGTCAACGGTGTCAATTGAGAGGAAACCACGATCATCAATATGCCTGCGAGTAACATACATGCGAGGCCAACGACTAAAGTCTTGTGCACACCAAACCGGTCCATAAACTTTGGCGCGGCGAGGCATGCAATAATATTAACCACTGCATTAATGCCAAACCACAGCGCAAAACCATTCATGCTCACACCCATTTGGCCCATCAACACGATAGGTGCCGATGTGACATACGCTAAGATAACGGCCATCGCAAACATACACAGTCCAGCGTGGAACAAGAACATAGGGTTCTTCAATACCGACCAATAGCGGCTTACGTCAAAAAGCTTACCCTGTTGTGGTTGAGGGTTTGTCTCTTTAAGACCGCAGAACAACGCGCTCCCAACCACCAGTGCATACAGTGCCATAAAGCTGAAGTTTGCCCGCCAATCAAACGCTTGAGTTAGCCAACTCCCAAGAATCGGCGCTAATGCCGGAATAAAGCAAATGGCCCCATTAAGATAGCTAATCATTTTGCCACTCTTTTGAGGACCAAAAGAATCGCGAACGGTTGCAAAGGCCGCTACCGATGTCGCACACGCACCTAAGCCTTGTAGCAGCCGAGCCACCAGCATCCACTCAATATTTTGAGCACCCCATGCCAATAAAGCACTCAAAAAGTATAAGCTGATACCTCCCAATGCAACCGTTCGACGCCCGTGTTTGTCTGCAAGGGGCCCCGCGACTAATTGGCCGACGCCCATTGCAAACAAGAACAGTGAAATTGTGTCTTGTGCCAGTGTATGTTCCACGTGAAACGTTTCAGCGATCTGAGGGAGCGCTGGGAGATAAATATCGATCGCAAGTGGACTAAATAGCACCAAGAGGATCAGCAATATAAATTGATTGCGCGGGACCGATGAACTTGAAACTTGGCTCACAAAACATCTCATTTACAAATTGAAGTTGGTAGTATTTTATGCGAGCTTTAGTTATTACTAAAAATGATATGTACTCATTTGTGATATTCCAATAGAGAATTTCTCATGAATATAGAACAATTGGCGCGTATGGACCTCAACCTCTTAGTGTGCTTAAAGGTCCTGATAGAAGAACGGAATGTGACTCGCACAGCACAGCGCTTGTGTTTAAGTCAGTCTGCGGTTAGTAAGTCCCTTGCGAAGTTACGTTTGCAATTTGACGATCCTTTATTTGTACGCCAATCCTATGGTCTCAAACCGACGCCAAGAGCACTTTTTCTCCAACCGAAAGTGGATGCACTGATACACCATCTTGAGCAATTAGCTGAGCCCGAGGTCTTTGACCCGAAAAGCAGCGAGTACAAGTTCGAAATAGCCTCCGTAGAAAGTGTCTATCCCTTAATTCTTCCCCACTTTTTAGAAGACATCTTTCAGCAAGCGCCAAACGTTACACTGAGCACTCATGTATGGAGTGACCAAACCTTTAAACAAATTCAATCTGGTCAACTCGATTTCGGTATTACCGGTAAAGACATCGATGCTAACGATGCCCGCTTAACCATGATGACACCGAGTGATATCTGTGAAATGGAAATCTACCAAGACAACCATCAATGTATGATGAGAGCTGACCACCCGATTCTCTCACGAACATGGAACCTAGAGACTTACCTGTCATTACGCCATGTTCAGGTACGCTGTGATGGTAGTGATCGCTGGCTTCTAGACTACCGATTAGCAGACATTGGCCAGCAACGTGATATCGCGATTACGGTTCCCGATTTCAATAGTGCTGCCAGTCTATGTAGCCATACAGACTTCATTTTTACTGCACCCAGCCATTTTCTTGAATTAAGCGCCAAACAATTAGGCATGGTAACGAGGCCGATTCCCTTTGAATTTCCGCCAATGGCTTACACCTTATTTTGGCATAGAGAACGTTCCAATGACCCTGCTCTCAATTGGCTAAAAACATTGATTGAAGAGAAGACCAAACCCTTGAGATAGTTTGCAGCCTCACACTAAAAAGAGTAGCTTATTCCCCAACGCCAAACGCGATAAATTGGCACAGTCATCAGTCCAAAAGGATGAAGAATAAATAAGGATTCACAGATGCAAGATATCATCGCCCAGCGTGTTGAAGCGGTTCGCCAATGGCTGAACGTTCAACAACTCGATGCAATCATTATTCCCCATGAAGATGAATTTCTGGGCGAATATGTCCCGGCTCATAATGAGCGTCTTCACTGGCTAACGGGATTTACAGGCTCTGCAGGCGCCGCTGTCATTACCCACGACAAAGCCGCTATTTTTGTTGATGGACGTTATACCGTTCAAGTCACTAATGAAGTACCAAATGATCTATTTGAATACCGCCACTTGGTGACGGAGCCCGTGTTAGAATGGGTTAAGGAGTGTGTCGGCAAACAAGCAAAAGTGGCAATAGATCCACGCATGCACAGCGGCGCTTGGCTCAATCAAGCCCAAAGCAAACTTGCAGCGTCCCATCAGTTGGTTATTCTCAGCGAAAACCCCGTTGATACTTTGTGGCAAGAACGCCCTCAGCCGATCATTTCTACCATGCGATTGATGCCAGAATCGAGCGTGGGCCAAAGCAGTGAAAGTAAACGTCAAACTATTGCGAACCAACTGGTGAAAGAGAGTATTGATAGCGCTGTATTGACCTCATTGGATTCAATCGCTTGGATTTTGAATATTCGCGGTGGTGATGTTTCACGCCTCCCTGTTCTGCTTTCTCATGCCATCATTCATAACGATGCAACTTTGGAATTCTTTATTGAATCATCACGACTCGCACAAGGCTTTGTTGAACATGTTGGCCCAGGCGTCAGCGTGTTTGAGCCAAGCGAGCTAGAGTGCCGTTTAAACAGGCTGGAACATAAGCGGGTCCTACTTGACGCCAATAACAGCAATGCTTGGTTTAGTTTAACGTTGCAAAATGCTGGCGCTGAAATCATTGCCCAACCTGACCCATGCCAATTGCCTAAAGCCGCCAAAAACGCCACAGAAGTGTCAGGAATGAAAGCCTGTCATATTCGAGATGGTGCTGCGATGACTAAATTTCTATGCTGGCTAGATGGTGAAGTCGCGGCTGGTCGCTTCCATAATGAAGCGGTCATTTCTGATACCCTCCATGCTTTCCGCCAACAAGACAGCAGCTTGATGGATCTAAGTTTTGATACTATTTCAGCAGCAGGTACTAACGCTGCAATGTGCCACTATAATCATGAAAATCAGCCTGCTCCTGGAAAACTGCCGAACCATTCGTTATACCTTGTGGATTCAGGTGGTCAGTATCTTGATGGCACCACGGATATCACTCGTACGGTAGCCATTGGCCAACCTACACAGGAGATGATCAATCAATTTACTTTGGTATTAAAAGGCCACATCGCGTTAGCCAAAGCTAGATTTCCCAAAGGCACCACCGGGCCACAATTAGATGCACTAGCCCGTCAGTTTTTATGGGCTGAAGGTTTCGATTACGACCATGGTACAGGCCATGGGGTTGGCCATTTCCTAAATGTACACGAAGGTCCACAGAGTATCTCTAAACGACAAAACACAGTCGCATTAATGCCGGGAATGGTGCTATCCAATGAACCAGGTTATTACCGAGCTGATGGATTCGGTATTCGAATAGAAAACTTAGAGCTTGTTGTCGAACATGAAACGCAAGGTGATTTTTCAGTATTAGGCTTTGAATCGCTAACCCGCTGCCCTATCGATAAACGCAATATCAACGTCGATATGCTGACCAACGCTGAACTAGAGTGGCTCAATGATTACCATCAGAAAGTGTGGAATGATGTCAGCCCTCTTGTTGCAGGCCAAGATAAGACGTGGTTACAACAAGCGACAAGCCCCTTGCATCACGAATAAAGGTAGCTTGTAATTAGATAGAAAGGCCACGAGTTAGTGGCCTTTTTTATGACTTGGAATGTTTCACGTGAAACACTCAGACGCAGAACAGGGCGTATCGTTAGTATTTATCCTGAGTAACAAGGCTGCCAATCTCGCCATACCGGATCGAAACCTTGGCGACGAAGCATTGCTTCAACTTCGCGAGGTGAACGCTCGTCACTTATTGCGAACTGTTCAAGCTCAACATCCTCCATTGCATAACCACCGGGTTGGGTCTTTGATCCTGCGGAAAGCGATGTGATTCCCAACGGCAGAAGATTATTTCGAAAGCGAGCGGACTCCCGAGTCGATAGCGATAACTCAACCTCAGGGCTTAACAATCGAAATGCACAGATGGTTTGAACCAGTTGTTTATCATTCATCAGAGACTTGGGTTGGACCCCTCCAGTACACGGACGTAATCTTGGGAAAGATATGGAATAGCGGCTTTGCCAGTAACGCCCTTGCAGGTAGTCAAGATGAGCCGCAGTAAACCAACAGTCTGTTCGCCAATCCTCAAGACCAATTAAACTGCCAATACCTATTTTATCGATACCCGCTTTTGCTAAGCGGTCGGGTGTATCTAAGCGATAATTAAAGTCTGTTTTGTTACCACGCAAGTGATGCTCGGCATAGGTGTCGGGGTTGTAAGTCTCTTGGTATACCATGACACCATCCAAACCGAGTTGCTTTAATTGCTGATAGTCCATTTGATTCAGAGGTTGAACTTCCATCGACAGATAATTAAATGCTTTTTTAATACGAGGTAGAACTCGTCTAAAGTACTCCATCCCTACTTTGTTTTGATGCTCACCGGTCACCAACAGCACGTTGTCGAATTTCATTTGCTTAATAACCTCAATTTCAGCATCAATTTCGAGCTCTGTTAATGTACGCCTCTTAAGGCGATTCTCCATAGAAAAGCCGCAATAAGTACAGGCATTGGAACACAAATTCGAGAGGTAAAGAGGCACATACATTCCGATAGTGAAACCAAAACGTTGCCGAGTTAACTGATACGCTCGTTGCGCTAACGGCTCTAAATAGTGTTCGGCGGCTGGTGAAAGAAGCGCTTTGAAGTCTTCCAAATCCAACCTCTCTTTCACTAGCGCTCGTTCAACATCCTGACGGTTCTTGGCATAAATAGACCTTTGAATACTACTCCACTCGATACCTTGATGTACCTCGACAAAGCTCATACTTCCCCCTTAGATAATTCATCAAGAAATGAGGTCAATGGACTACTCGCAGAAGCAAAAGGTTGCTGAACGCCGAGACCAGCGTTGTAGGCTCTTCTTCCAGACTCAACCGCTAATGAAAATGCTCTCGCCATTTCTATTGGCTGACTAGCTGAGGCGATCGCCGTATTGACCAATACGGCATCCGCCCCCAATTCCATGGCCAACGCCGCATCTGACGGCGAACCTAAGCCTGCATCCACCACAACCGGTATACTTGACTGTTCCATGATAATTCGTAAAAACTCACGAGCCACCAAACCTTTGTTGCTTCCTATCGGCGCAGCAAGAGGCATAACCGCGGCACATCCAACATCTTCAAGACGTTTACACAACACCGGATCGGCATGGCAATAAGGTAAAACCACGAACCCTAGTTCCACTAGTTTTTCAGCGGCTATCAAGGTTTCAATTGGGTCTGGCATTAAGTAACGTTGATCAGGGTGAATCTCCAACTTTACCCAATTTGTAGCGAGTGCTTCACGAGCAAGTTGAGCAGCGAAAACCGCATCTTTAGCATTTTTCGCCCCAGAGGTGTTTGGTAAAAGCTTAATGTTGGCCTCGATAAGAGGTTTGAGTATGTCATCACTCGGGTTATTAACATCGACCCGCTTTAAAGCCATTGTCGCCATCGATGAACCGCTGGCTTGAATGGCTCTAAGCATAATCTCAGCATTAGGGAACTTGCCGGTTCCAGTAAATAACCGCGATTGAAATTCTTGGTTTGCAATAGTGAACATCTTTAGCCCCCCGCAATGGCCTGAAAAAGTGATATGTGGTCCCCATCTTGTAGAACCAATTCTGACCATTGGTTATTTGGCACAATGGTGTTATTAACGGCGATGACATAGCCCGATTCGGTTGTAATAGCCTGCTTTGCGAGTAAGTCGGTCAGAGTACCAAACCGCTGCAATACCACCGTCTCGCCATTTAAAAAAACTCGATTTGGAGTAACTGTCATGGCGATATCCTCTCTGTATTGTGCGCGCTCCTTAAGCGCGCATTATCGCCGCAAATAGCGCAGTGATTATCTCGTGTCATTGACAACCTCTGCCAAACTAAGGTCTTGCCATCAAATACATGGAATAAATTGGTAGGAAATACAAAGTGGTCGAATACCAGCTTATGAAGAGTCGCCAACGCTTGGTAATTGCCTAAAGTCCCGACTACGGGGCCAACTACACCAATGTCGCTGCACGAGTCATTGACTTGGCGACCAGCGGAAGCTTCGGGCAACAAACAACTATAACAGCCACTCAAACTCACAGGTTCAGAGAAATCAAACACTGCGAATTGCCCCTGCCAACCAATGGCCGAGGCAAAAATTAGCGGGCGTTTTGCTTCAAAACACAAACGATTTATCTGGTGTCGAGTTTCGAAATTGTCTGAACAATCGAGCACAACGTCGGCTAAAGCGATTTCCAAGTTTAACTGAGAATCCGATAGGCGATGGCCAACAGTGCGAATTTGGCAATGAGCGTTTAACGCATGAAGTTGAGTTTTTAAAGCCTCAGTCTTTGGCTTTTCCAGGTCGACTTCGCGATAGCTCACTTGCCTCTGAAGGTTACTGATTTCGACTTTATCATCATCCACCAACACCAATTTCCCAACACCGGCAGCACATAAATACAGAGCGGCAGCACTACCTAACCCACCAACACCTATGATAAGAACGTGCCCTTTCGACACTTGCTCTTGCCCACTTTCCCCCCATTCAGGTAGAGACACTTGTCGCTGATAGCGAATAAATTGTTCATCACTCAACATAAGGCACCTCTTGACTTAATGGCCATAGGGTTGGCAGTGATATGTAGCTGTTCAATCGCCTTTCGTGGATCATCTGCTTGAGTAATGGCACGAACAACGGCCACACTATCTACCCTCGTTTTCCAAACTTGTTTAATGTTAGATAAATCGATGCCACCAATCGCAACCGTTGGTATGCTTTTCTCAAGGTGACCAAATGATTGAACTAGTTGCTGATAGAATTGCAGGCGCAAAATGCCTTGGGGTTTTGAGGGCATTTGTTTGGTTGTGGTCGGAAATATATGCCCTAATGCAATATAGCTTGGTGATAGCTGTAGTGCGTTAAGCAACTCAAAATAACCATGAGTGGATACCCCTAAGCGGATACCGTTTTCCGCAATTTGTTTTAAATCTGCATTAACCAAATCTTCTTGACCAAGGTGAATGCCATAAGCTTGGTGTTTAATGGCCAGCTGCCAATAGTCATTAATAAACACCTGAGCCCGATACCGCTTGCCGAGCTCAATAGACTCCATAATCTGTCGTTCTAGATCGTGTTGATTTGGATTTTTTATACGTAATTGGATGGTCTTTATGCCGGAAGCTAAGCATTTTTCTACCCATGAACAGCTATCGACCACTGGGTAGATCGCCATAAGATTGGCATCTACAGGTGAAAATGACAGCCTTTGATTCAAAGACGAGTGGCGTTCTGATATCAACACATGAGGAAAAAGTGCGTACTGACTTGGCCATGTTTCACGTGAAACATTATCCATCATTCGAGCGATAATAAGCGCGTCTTGTAACGGGAAATCGAGTGCGAGCAAAGAAAGGACCCAGCAAAAGTGCGCTCGATAATTCGCTATCGGTGTATCAGATTCAATCTTTGCTTGAAGACCATCGACATTAAAAATATCGTAATATTTTCTCTCTTGATAACAACCGACCCAAGCAGTTTGCGTATCGTCAACGCTTTCAGTCGATAGTGATTGATAATAAATCGCCAGATTGGCACCATCCAGTGGCGGAGATGACGTACAGTCTGTCGTCAACGTTTGAGTGCATTGGTCTTGACTGGTTAACTCAAAATATCCACTTCGACTAACACCGATAACCACATCATCAATAGCAAACCCATGGCGCTCAGCAAACAATAAATGACGTTGAATCGTTGCTGTCAGCTCAATACATTCATAAGGAATCAGGATGTTCATTCCACCTTCTCCTTGGTGGTTGAGCCACTTACAGGATGGTAAAGCTCAGAACCTGAATTCAAAAACTCTTGAGACTTTTGGCGCATACCTTCTAATGGGTCTTCGACTAACGTTATCGTAATCAACTGATCAGCCGCGACTTGCGCTTCATCTTTTGCGTACTCTCTGACCTCTTGAGAAATCTTCATTGAGCAAAATTTAGGTCCGCACATCGAACAAAAATGCGCAACTTTGCCAGATTCTTGTGGCAACGTTTCGTCATGAAATTCACGTGCCGTATCGGGGTCGAGTGATAAATTGAATTGATCTTGCCAGCGAAATTCAAACCGAGCTTTGGATAAAGCGTTATCGCGTATTTGAGCTCCAGGGTGACCTTTCGCAAGATCCGCAGCATGTGCAGCCAACTTATAGGTAATTAAGCCGGTTTTAACATCTTGCTTATTCGGTAATCCCAAGTGTTCTTTGGGCGTTACGTAGCAAAGCATAGCGCACCCGTACCATCCAATTAAGGCAGCACCAATACCGGAGGTAATGTGGTCATAGCCTGGTGCAATATCTGTTGTTAATGGTCCTAGCGTATAGAATGGAGCTTCATGGCAGTGCTCTAGTTGCTGATCCATATTCTCTTTAATCATCTGCATTGGAATATGCCCCGGCCCCTCGATAATAACCTGAACATCATATTCCCAAGCAATTTTCGTCAGCTCACCAAGCGTTCTCAGTTCGGCAAATTGAGCTTCGTCATTAGCATCAGCCACTGAACCGGGTCTCAAACCATCCCCCAAAGACAAAGCGACATCATACTGAGCACAAATCTGGCAAATCTCTCGGAAATGAGTATAAAGAAAGCTCTCTTGATGATGAGCTAAACACCATTTCGCAATAATAGAGCCGCCTCGAGAAACAATACCTGTCACTCTTTTTGCGGTCATAGGTACGTAGCGCAATAGAACACCAGCATGAATCGTAAAGTAATCGACACCCTGCTCTGCTTGCTCAATTAAGGTATCGCGCATCACATTCCAATTTAAGTTTTCTGCAATACCATTAACCTTTTCTAGCGCCTGATACATGGGCACGGTTCCAATCGGAACCGGGCTGTTACGCAATATCCATTCACGGGTTTCATGGATATTGCGACCGGTTGATAAATCCATCACCGTATCAGCTCCCCATCGAGTAGCCCATATCAGCTTTTCGACCTCTTCCTCAATCGACGATGACACAGAAGAATTGCCAATATTGGCGTTTACTTTAACCAAAAAATTTCGACCAATGATCATTGGTTCAGACTCAGGGTGATTAATATTTGAAGGGATAATCGCACGCCCTTTTGCCACTTCGTCACGGACAAATTCAGCCGTAATATCATTTGGTAAGTGGGCTCCAAAACTTTGCCCTGGGTGCTGCTGGTTCAGAGCCTCATCACGATAGTGTGCTCTGCCCATATTTTCACGAATAGCGATGAATTCCATTTCTGGTGTGATAATACCGCGGCGAGCATAATGAAGCTGTGTGACACATAGGCCGGACTTAGCGCGACGAACCTCAGGCAAATGACCATAACGAAGCTCATCCAGCGTTTGGTCATCTAAACGCTCGCGCGTGTATTGAGAGCTAACGTGGGCGAGCTTTTCAGTATCACAACGCTGATCAATCCAAGTTTGCCGTAACTTAGGTAAGCCCGAATATAGGTCGATTTGGTGGCTTGGGTCGGTATAAACACCAGAAGTATCATAGACACGAATAGGCTCATTGGGCTCATAGATTGGTGCTTGTTTCGTTCCACCAACCAAACTGTCAGCCAGACAAATTTCACGCATCGGTACGTGTACATTGGTCAAGTTTCCGGAGACGTAAACTTTATTTGAATTGGGGTATAACTGGACAGATAGTGTATCTATAAACTGTTTGGCTTCTAGCCTAGATTGCTTTCGACTCGACATAGCATTTTTCCTATTAATGAAGAATAAAAATGCTTGACGGAAAGATGCAACAAGAGGGATCGCCGACGAAAAATACGTTGTACGATCATTGGATAGGAAAGTCAGTACGACTTCATCTGACGAAAATATCTTCTCCTGTTCCCTTCGCTGGTACTAACCAGATCAGGTTCAACGGATCCCGAATAAACGGTCTCAGCCATATGGCACTCCGACAAGTAAATCGATTATAGGTAAATGAAATGACAAAACCAAGCGGTGTGGTATTAATTTAGCTCTTAGTCAAGATTTGAAACCCAACCCAAGCAGCAGAAATGCTGAGCACTACGTTGAGAATCACGTTTAACCCCATTTTAAAAAACGCCCCTTGTTGCAACAAAATGACATTATCCATAGAGAACGTAGAGAACGTGGTTAACGCGCCAAGAAAACCCAATCCAATGATTTGACGCCAAGGTTCAACTGCCAGTAGTTCTTTTTGGAACAGAGCCATGATCAGACCCATAACGAAAGAACCAAGCACATTGACGGTTAATGTTCCGTAAGGAAAACCGCGTCCAAATAGAAAAATACAAAACTCAGAAATTAGATAGCGTGAACAAGCACCAAGCGCTCCACCAAGCGCAATGAAGCCCAAAATAGCCGATTGTCCCATAGATATTTCCCTTATAACCCAAGACGGGATTTTATAGATAGTTTTAAAAAATAAGTTATAAGAAAAGTACGATACTTTTCCCTATTAATTTAATATTTTTAAAAAGTTACAGGAGTCACGTAACTTCAATGTATCCCATTAACCCCGTTTTTAAATGTTCAATGACATGACAGTGATACATCCAACGACCTGGATTATCTGCAACAAAGGCTGCTTTTGCACTTCCGTTCTTTCCAAGCAAAACGGTATCAGTATGAAAGGGTTCATCTAGTTTCACACCAT
Organism: Vibrio olivae; assembly: GCF_042428525.1. Taxonomy (NCBI): domain Bacteria; kingdom Pseudomonadati; phylum Pseudomonadota; class Gammaproteobacteria; order Vibrionales; family Vibrionaceae; genus Vibrio; species Vibrio olivae. Next base: position 2,060 of record NZ_JBHMEP010000011.1, on the reverse strand, counting down.
CCAATTCAAGTACGGTAAACGTATGACCATGAAGATGTATAGGGTGATGATACTGAGTAACATTTTTCAAATTAAAAATATAAGTCTTTCCGCGCTGCAAAGACGCTAAAGCAGCTGGGATACTATTTTCGCTCATCCCATTCCAGGCTCGCTTATTGATCAACCAAAAAGTTGGAGAGGCCTTTCCAGTGTCATCGACGGGCGTCACCGCCCCCTGCCATTCAAAGACAAAATCAATTTGCTGGGCGTTATCCAAATCGATTTGAGGTATTGGGTTCAATGGCAAACGGGGCAGCACATTCGCTGGAGACAAATTAGATTTTACGCACTGAAACTCACAAAGAGGGAAAGGAAACTTACCTTTCATATATCGCACGTAAACACGCTCTCCAGCTTGAGGAGCGATAAACCCCACATCAACCCTCATGCCAGGACCAACTTTGTGCTCTGAGAGCGGATAAGGACGTTTCACTGGGTTGCCATCAATAGCAATAACCCATGCATCAACGCCTTCGAGTCGAATCGGGTAAGTTAATGTATTATCAACGTTGGCAATGCGTACACGCGTTGTCGCATTCTCTTGTAACGAATAGCTCGGGTTATGTGAACCATTGACCGTCCCCCACTCGCCTGGAGTTCCCATACGAGCACTTAAACGGGGGATCATCAAATCCTTCCATTCGCCCTGCGGGTCAACATGCCAATGCTTAACCATGACTTGATGATCTTCCTCAAACTTAACGGGAGAAGCTTCATCAACAATAATTAGCCCGACGAGGCCTTTACCAAGTTGAACCACACTATTCATATGAGGGTGATACCAAAAGGTACCCGCATCCGGCGGCGTAAACTCATAGACAAAGGTTTCACCCGGCATAATAGGGGGCTGACTCAGAAACGGCACACCATCCATTTCAATTGGAATTCGAAGTCCGTGCCAGTGAATAGTTGTCGGCTCCGAAAGTAAATTGGTAAAACGTATCGTCACTTTCTGACCTTGCTTACAACGAATCGTCGGTGCTGGAATTTGTCCATTAAAGCCTAAAATCGATGTCTGATAACCAGGTACCAGCTCAGCTTTGGAAGGCATTGCAGTAAGGTCATAAACCGGGCGTCCTTGTTGATCATAACTTCGATTAACACTACAAGCTGGCAGCACAGATAACGCAGTAAAAGCAAATGATGACTGAATAAATCGACGACGAGAAAGTTTCATAGCAAGTCCATTATGCTCGGAGGAGTTAAGAATTGTAACTAAACCGCAAGGAGAATGCTTAATCAATTCATTAGGCGAATAAAATTATCGTACTGCGGTATAGAAACCTTCCTGTAAATGACCAACAACGTAGGAGATGAATAACAATGACCTAGACAAAGAGGACAACGGTTCGGAAGGGTCAGTTGCAAACCTGTGCTTATCGAATACGCAGCTATGCAGTGCATACATAGAAACGAAAACGCCAAACTACAGATGTAAAAAAGCCCCGCTGTTTCGAACGAGGCTTCTTAATTGCGGAAGGCATGGGAAGATTCAAACTTCCAATACGCGCTGATTTTAGGGATTAGCGGAATCCGCGGTTCTGCCAATTATAACTACGACACGAATACCCAAATCACAGGCATAAAAAAGCCCCAGTCTTTCGGCGAGGACGCCGAGTCTGAGGCTTCTTAATATGGCAGGGGTGGAGGAGATTCGAACTCCCACACGCGCTGGTGTTAGGGATTAGCGGAATCCGCTGCTCTACCAATTATAACTACAACACAAATACCCAAATCACAGACGTAAAAAAGCCCCAGTCTTTCGGCGAGGACGCCTAGTCTGAGGCTTCTTAAATATGGCAGGGGTGGAGAGATTCGAACTCCCAACACGCGGATTTGGAATCCGCTGCTCTGCCAATTGGAGCTACACCCCTAAATTTTCTACATGCAAATTCGAAAAAACCTCGCGTTGCGAGGTTATCGAAATAAATGGCGGAGTGGACGGGACTCGAACCCGCGACCCCCGGCGTGACAGGCCGGTATTCTAACCAACTGAACTACCACTCCGCAGTGGTATACCT
>NZ_JBHMEP010000118.1:0-549 GCF_042428525.1 Vibrio olivae | reverse complement strand
TGAACCATTATTTTTTTAAATCCATCTTTCCTATTTCCTAATGAAACACGTAAATAACCTTTTTTTGTAACTTCAGGAACTAATATACGTTCGTTATAAACTCTGCCTAATCTATCTACACGATATAAGCTCTTAACTCTTCCGCTACTACTGATTTGATACAAACTTTCATAACCTTTAATTTCTTCCCATTTTTCCATATTGCAAATATAGCAGATTGTTCCCCTATTAGGAATTAAGATTGCAATAAAAAAAGGGGGCGGGGATACACCCCGTCCCCTCGGTTTAACAATTCGTTATGCTCCGGCGTTATGCGCCACCTCCGGCGGGAAATTCCCCGGCGTTGGTTACATATACGGGCATTCCTAACGGTTCGTTCGGGTTGCGTGCTGCAATCTCGGCTTTGATAATCGGATTTGCCAAGATGTCCGGTTCGCTGTTATATGCTACCATATAGGCAACATCAACGCTAAATCCGAAATACTCCTTAACCGCACACGTCAAATCGGCGGTTGCGGCGCCCATGATTGCGGACTGGTCGCCAACGGC
>NZ_JBHMEP010000119.1:0-549 GCF_042428525.1 Vibrio olivae | reverse complement strand
GGAACCTGATCCGGGAAGGCATTGCCGTCAACTCCACCGCTTTCCTGGATTATGCCGATCCCGAACACATCAAGGCGCTGGGCAATCCGACGGAGGGTGCCCTGCTGCTCTGGCTGCACGGCCAGGGAGTAAACTACCTGGACCTGCGGGAAAACGCGCGCGTTCTGGAACAGCTCACCTTCTCCACGGAACGCAAGTACATGGCCACCGTCGTGGACTCCCCCCTGCTGGGTAAAAAAGTCCTGTACGTGAAGGGCGCGCCGGAAATCGTGCTGGGCAACTGCGCCACGGTGCGCACGCCGGACGGAGAGACGGACGCCGCCGCCATGCGCCCGGCCATTGAGGAACAACTGCTGGCCTACCAGAACCAGGCCATGCGCACGCTGGGCTTCGCCTACCGTATTCTGGATGATGACGCCCCCGTGTTCCAGGATGGGAAACTGGCACGGCACGACCTGGTTTACCTGGGCATCACCGCCATTTCCGACCCCGTCAGGGACGACGTTCCCCAGGCCGTGAAGGACTGCATGGATGCCGGAATCAGCATCA
>NZ_JBHMEP010000072.1:0-657 GCF_042428525.1 Vibrio olivae | reverse complement strand
TGGATGAAGAAGTAGCGCTACGGTGCATCAATCCTAAATGCCCTGCTCAAATGAAAGAAGGCTTGAACCACTTTGTCTCAAGAAATGCGATGAATATCGACGGGTTGGGCCCGCGTGTGCTTGAACAGATGTATGACAAAAAACTAGTCGCAGATGTCGCTGATCTTTATAAATTGACAGAAGAAGAGTTATTGACGTTGGACAAAATAAAAGAAAAATCAGCAAATAATATTTTGACAGCAATTGACAACAGCAAAGATAATTCGGTCGAGCGGTTGATTTTCGGGTTAGGAATCCGACATGTCGGAGCGAAAGCAGCAAAAATTTTAGCAGAACATTTTGGTGATCTAGAGACATTGAGTAGAAGCGACTATGAGTCGATTATTGCGCTCGATACGATCGGTGATATCATTGCCGACAGTGTAGTCACTTATTTTAGTAACGAAGAAGTCCATGAATTGATGAATGAATTAAAACAAGCAGGCGTCAATTTCGAATACAAAGGGATTCGAAGTACCCAATTGCAAGAAGTCGAGTCGCCTTTTAAAGAAAAAACAGTAGTCCTTACTGGTAAACTAACACGATTGACTCGTGAAGAAGCAAAAGAGACGATCGAAAATCTTGGCGGGAAAGTGACTGGTAGCGTATCGAAAAAAA
>NZ_JBHMEP010000021.1:0-13294 GCF_042428525.1 Vibrio olivae | reverse complement strand
GGATGCGCTTATTTCTGCTACCGACATGTATTAAGAGATTCTCACGAAGATATAAACTACCAACTTATAAGTCTAAAGGCTTGGGCTGAAGGAGAGATCAGAATAGCATTGTCAGATATCATAAAATACAAGCATAAGGCTAGTAAGGTCCCAAGGATAAAGGATATGTTTGTAAAGAAAGGAGAATCCATATACACTTGCATTGATAAGAATCTTGATTCGGATTCTAGGCGAAGAATGGCTAACAAAAGCCGGAAGCTTGATAGGGTGAGAATCCTTTCCAAAATAATATTCAGAGCCAGAACCAGAAACGTACATCACATATACAAGGTAACTAAAAGAAAGACAGTTAAGTTCAATGTAGCATACCTTCTTAATGAGTTGAATAAGAAGCTCATAGGCATAGGTATGCGTGAAATATCTCAATCCACTATATACAGATACATAAGCATGTTCTTAGACATGTGTAAGAAGAGTATATCCGATTTGTATGACGAGGTTAAAAAAAACAATGGAGTGGTGAATACCAAAGACAGAAAGAACGTAACTATCGGATGCTTAAGACTATTATACAAGGGGAAATATATGCATATCCTTATATCGACAGAATACATAAGAGATGTATTTTTAGGAGAAAAATCTTCTGAGATGAGTAAAGCTGGATGATTTGAGCATCAGATATAAAATTTAATATTTACATATTATTCACATTTATTTTTAATAGTTAATTATAACTATTCGTATCTTTGTACCATAAACTTAAAAGATATGGTAAAAGAGGATTTTAGAAATGAAAACGACCTCCTTCGTCATATTATGACGGTGGATAAAAACGTAGAGCAGGGTCGTGCCTTGAAGAAGATTTTCACCACTAGGGAGAATCTGTTTATTACCGGTAGAGCCGGTAGTGGTAAAAGTACGTTCATGAGACGTATCGTAAAGTTCTTGGGTAAATGTGTTATTGTAGCTCCTACTGGCGTGGCTGCGTTGAACGCAGGAGGGCAGACCATCCATTCGTTTTTCTCTATAAAGAACGATCCTTATATCCCTTCTATCGAGAGAGGTATGTTGTCTAATAAGGTGGATGTAAGTCCGTTTATGAAGAAGAAGATCAGAAACCTTGATACTATCGTTATCGACGAGATCAGTATGGTAAGACCTGATTTGCTTGATGAGGTGGCTGATATACTTAGACAATGCAGGCGTAGCAAGGAACCTTTCGGTGGTGTTAGGTTGATTATGTTTGGAGATCTATCACAACTACCGCCTGTGGTGACGGCGGATGATTTTATCGACAAATATTATGAGAGCCGGTTCTTTTTCTCATCAAAGGCATTAAGAGCGTCAGGATTCTCGGTCATTACCTTCGAGAACGTATTCCGTCAAAAAGATCCTCAGCTTCTTTCCGTACTTGAGGATATAAGATGTGGGGTTATTACCGATGAGTCAAGACAGATATTGGATAGTAGGGTCAAGTATCCGGATAATATGGATAATACTATAATTATATGCTCAACTAATAAAGAAGCTTATGAGATAAATAAGACTAATCTTGATAAGATCAATAATAAGGTATTTAAGTTCGATGCTACTGTATTCGGGGAGAAACCTGTAGCGCCCTGTGAGGATGAGCTTATAGTAAAGGTAGGAGCTAAGGTCATAATAACCAGAAACGGCAATGGATATGTCAATGGCTCGATGGGTATCATAACCAGCATAGATACTGTTGATGAAACGATATATGTTCATCTAGATAACGATACTGAGGTAGAGATAACCAAAGAGAAATGGGAGAAGATGAAGTATAAGCAGGTAGATGATTCCCTTGAAGGCATTTCTTGCGGCTATATAATACAATATCCATTGAGGTTAGGATACGCCATAACTGTCCATAAATCCCAGGGAATGACTTTAGATAATATATTTGTAGACATCAGCAGAGCCTTCGAGATAGGACAGATATATACCGCTCTTTCAAGATGTAGGTCTATAGACGGGCTTTATCTAAAATCAGTGCCTAAGGAAGATATGGTACTGCTAAGCGATAAGATATCTGACTTTATAGAGAAGGTGGATGAGAATGAGGGTGTATTGAATCCGGAAAAGATATCTGATATCGGGAAGGATATGATTAAGAAACAACAGGATTTATTCAACTTCGAGGAATACGGATTATAATGGCTAAGAAAGAACTTTTTTCAGACGTAGATGAGTTAGTATCATCTTTAAATAAAGAGCTTGGAGAAGGCTCGATAATGAACTTCGGTGATGATAAGCCTATAATATCCATACCAAGGGAAAGTACCGGATCGCTGGTGGTGGATAAGGCCCTCGGCGGCGGATGGGCGGTAGGCCGCATCCATGAGCTGGTCGGGATGGAATCTTGTGGCAAGACCATGATGTGTACGTTAAGTATGATCGAGTTCCAGAAAAAACATCCAGATAAGCTAGTAGCTATAATAGACGTGGAGAACGCTTTCGATATTGAGTACGCTAGGAAAATGGGGTTGGATATAAACCGGTTTTTGATCTCCCAGCCAAGCTACGGTGAGCTGGCTATTGACATCACGGCCAAGCTGGTGGAGTCCGGCAGGGTAGGATTTATTGTCGTGGATTCCGTGGCAAATCTAGTCCCGAAGAAGGAGATCGAGGGTGATATGGAGGATAGTAACATGGGATTGCAAGCTCGATTGATGTCAAAGGCTATGAGAGTTCTTACAGGGATCGTAAACAAAAGCGACTGTGTTCTGGTATTCATCAACCAATATCGGGAGAAGATCGGTGTTATATACGGCGATCCTAAGGTAACGACCGGAGGTAACGCCCTTAAGTTCTATGCCTCTATCCGTATGGAGATGGCGAGAAAGAAGGTTATATTAGGTGAGGACGGATCTTCAGTAGGTCATGAGGTCAGGATAAAGGTGCTGAAGAATAAGACCGCCGTACCGTTCCAGATAGCCGAGACAGCCTTGTATTATGGCGTGGGGTTTGACAAGGAACTTGAACTTTTGAAGTTATGCGAGGAAACCGGTATCTTTACCCGTAAAGGATCATGGTACTGGTACGGGGATGTCCGGGTCGGTAATGGCGTTGAGAATACGTTAAGTATCATGAGAGATAATCAAGAATTGTGTCAAGAGTTAAGGACTAAATTGAATTTGTAATCATGGCAATAGGAGTAAAATTTGTAGACGTAATACCATCCAGCGTAGAGAACGCTGTCGAGGTTAAGAAGGGGGATGTAAAGAACTATCTGTTCGTAGGTATTCCCATGAGTGAATTTATCGGGAAGAGATATGAGTATGAGGGATTCATATACATGTGCCTACAGGGTGTCACCGGTGGTACGGAACTTGGCGGCGATATAGCCATAGCCGTATTAAGACCGGTTCGACCAGCGACAGGACAGGCTTCTTATCATTTGGTATCGTATACGCCTCTCACATATACGAGATCTGATGTAGCGATATTACTTAGAAATGGCGATTTTAAGGTTGTTAAACGAGACGATTGTAATCTTATCTAATATGGGAACATATATCTCGATAAAATCAACGGTAAACGCATTTAGGTACGGTATTGATCCTGTACCTGAATGGTTCGATAAGATATCTAACAAGACTGATGAGGTTGATGTTATGGTTGATGGTAATAAGGTAAAGGCTTTGGATATAATACTAGAAAATGGCGTTTTACGGGCTTTTTACGGTTATTATATAGGTCTGTATCCAGATAACTCTATACAGGTGTTTAGACCGGAGGATTTTCACTCATTATATACCTTAAAAATATGAATGCGGTGATAGGTATAGATCCGGGTATAGATACCGGAGGATTGTCTATGATCCCGGAGAACGGAGAGATTAAGGTAATCATGACACCAAGGATATCAGCTAAAGGGGATATAGATCTTAGGGCCATATCAAGTTTCTTCCTTGACGCAGCGGATAAAATCCAAGAAGAAGGTGGGGGAACGCTGGCGATCGCCGTCGAGGACGTCCACAGCATCCACAACAGCTCAGCCGCCAGCAACTTCACCTTCGGCGGACGGCGCCGGGAACCAAACGCGCTCTTCGCTATGATGGTGGAGATGATGGAGCGATACCACTCGCATCCGGACGTCAGGTTCATGTTCGAGGAGGTACAGCCAAAAACCTGGCAGAAGGAGCTTCATACGACAGCCGATCGGGTGTATACGGCGGCTAAGCTGGATACGAAAGCTACCTCCATCCGATGCGCCATACGCCTTTTCCCTTTGGTGTCTTTCGTAAAACCATGGTCAGGTAAAGGAGTTCAACCTACCAAAATACAAGATGGAATGTGCGATGCTACGCTTATAGCCGAGTATATTAGACGTAAGTTTAAGTTATTTTAATACTATTAAGCGTTTGTTGTATTTGAATTAATATAATTATGATTACATTTGCAATGTAATATAAAGGTTGTTCATTATGTTATTTAAGTGCTTGTCGAAATCATTGAATGAGAAGTTAAGTAAATTAGAATTGGTTGTTAAAAAAGCCGGATCTAATTCACTCTATAAGAATATTAAGATAGATATCATCAATAGTCTAGCTTATATTACTTCCGTAAACGCCAAGGTATGTGTTATAGAGAAGCTGGAAGTGGAGTCTGATTCTAACTTCTCTTTCTTGGTAGAGGCAAGCTCTTTCATAAGGTTTGTAAAAAAACAGAAGAATGGTGAGATTAAGATCGTGCTTTCCGATAAGAAGGACAGTATTACTATATACTACGCCTCTGGTGAGTATAGCTGTCCGGCCTTTGACGTAAATACTTTCCCTATGGTATATAATATCCCTGATGGAGGTATTAATGTTAAGATGAATGATTATGTATCGGTCCTTAACAAGGCCAGTAATTATACGGAGATCAACGAGCTTTATCCTTGCATAGAGAATGTGGTCATTGATATTGATGATATTAATATTAATATAGTAAGTACTGACAGGAATACTATTTACAGGTATTTTATCCCTAATCAGGATAAGGTAGAGAAGGTATTTATCCCGGTATCAAACGCCTCCTCTTTATTACTTGATAAACATATAAATAAGTCATTAGATACGTTGTCTATCAAAGTAGATGATACTAGGACTTACTTCTCTACCCCTGATATGGATATGTATGAGATTCACTTTGACGGTAATTATCCTAACTGGAGGTTCGTGGACGAGCATTTTGTCAAAACAAGTACCTATGTCTTTGATAAGGATCTACTCGTCCAGGCCCTCCAGAATAATATCAAGGTAAATGAGTTCGATCATTGTAGATTGATATTCACTGAAAAAGGATGTGGTATTATGTCAGAGAACCCTATGTATGGAAGATCTTGTAAGGAAAGGCTTACGGCTTTATCGCATAACGGTAATGATATTATATGCGATGTGCTATGTGGTAGGTATTTTGGTATAGTTAAAAGCATATCATATAATAGGATAGTTATCGAGCATGACCATAAATCTCATTTTAATAAGATTTATGGGGAAAATAATAAGAATGAGTATTTCTTATCATCATCAATTATTGTTTAATTTTTAAATATATATAATATGGGAGTTCGTGAAAATTCGCTAGGATCTAATAATCACTACTTTAAGATAAGTGGTGGTGGAGTTCTTTATCAATCATCCAAGGAGCCTAAAGAAGGTTATGAGGAACATGTGAATGATAAGACCGGGGCTGTATCTTATTGGAAAGTATTTTGGAATGGTATAGAGGGATATTTATCAGATATTGAGATAAGGGAGGTTGACTATAACGGGGCAAAAACTAAATACGTAGCTATAAAAATAAGCGATGACGAAGGAAACTATATTATAAATGTTCCTTTGATGACTCAAAAAGGAGGTATTAATAATTATGTTAAGTCATTGGTGAGATACTTGCCTAATATTGATTTAAAGCGTAAGGTGGTAATCAATCCAGCTCACGCTAGGAAAGGAGATCAATATGCCCCGGGTAATTTTTTTATCTCATATGCTAGGGAAACTCCTGATGGAAGGGATGAACTTATACAGCAATATTATAAGAATGGTCAGAATGGATGGCCTGACAGAGTTGAGAGTACTGATATAATGGGGAATAAGAAGTTTGATTATACGGCTCAAGATGCTTTTGCCTATCAAGTGCTTAATAAGTATATTCAAAGTATTAAGACAGATGGTGTGAAACCCGTTCAGTCGGCAAGCCAAAACAACGCTGGTGAGGCTACAACGCAAACGCCCCCACTGTCATATCAGCCGCAATCCCAGCCGCAGACGCCTCCTCCATCATACCAGCAGGCTCCGCCTCAGACAGCCCAAGCTCCTTCTTTTGGAGGTCAGCAACAACCTCCTCAATATCCTCCTTTTGGAGACGATAGTGACCTACCTTTTTGATTAACTAATTGAAAATGAATAATTTAATGGAAAGTAATTTTAATATATCTACTAAAGTGAACCGTGTCTCGATGCCTACCCAAAATAAGGTAGATACGGTTATGAAGAACTTAGGGCATCGACCTTGTGTAGCGTATTCCGAGGAAAAGAATATGTATTATAAGGATGGAGAATGGGTAGCGTCAGATCTTGACGCTACTATCTTACCTCTTAGGGAGATGTTCGAAAAGACATCTGATTTGAAGTTAGGATTGAAGATCGTTTATTTAATAATAAAATTATAGTATGGCTACGATTGAAGATATCAAAAAACTTCTGGAGAGTAAGTCATTTACATCATCCAGAGATCTTGACGAATTTGAGGAAAAACCGGATGATAAGCTTGATGAGGTTCACATGAATTGCGATCCAATGGTAGGGATAGTTGAGAAAGATGGTAAAATTTTTCTCAACTCTTTAAAATTCTCTAAGGCATGGAACTCATTGGGAAAGGATATTCCTATCAAGCAAGGTAATGCCTTCCCGTTGGGTCAAGGTGATGTTCTTGATATAGACACAGGCATATCGGCGTCGTTCCCGGATGATACTGTCGGGATGGTTATGATGCTGCCATCGTTCACCAACGATACAGGCCTCACTTTGGTAGGATCACCGTTCGTTTTCTCTAATAACGAGAATATTACGATCAGAGTCACTAATGTCCGTAAGGATATAGCTATAGTCGAGAAAGATAAGCATATAGCTGAGTTAATTATAGTCGGCAAGATAAAGGCCGATATTCGTAGAACTTATAACAGTAATAAAGATGTTCGGATTGAAGATAGTAAAGAGTAGTTATATAAATACTCTAAAACAGGATCTTGATGAGGCTATTAGTTATTCAAGTAGATTAAAAAGAAATTATGAGGATGCTCGTAGTAAGATAACGGAATTGGAGGAAAAAGAAAGATATCTTAATACGCTTGTGGATTCTCTTGATATGGATATAGAATCCAAGGATTCTCATATCGTTAAGATGGGGAATGAGCTTAGTAAATCAAGAGAGCTATATAATGAGTCAGTGAAAGATAAAGAGACTCTTAAAAGGGCTTATATGGATATCGAGAAGAAACATAAACTATCATCTAAATTACTCGATGAGGCTAGAAGAAGGTACAAGGAAATAGAGGAGCAAAATAAGGCTATGTCAGATCGTATCCAGTATCTGGAAAATCATATTGATCCTGAGGCTTTAGATGGTGATGTGTCTGATGAGGTTATTGTTGAGGAGGATAAGATGGACCCTAATTCAGGTCATATCGATATACCTGAAAATAATATCTCTGAGGTTACTAGCGTCGATGCCGGCAATGACGTAAATGTCGAGAATAAAACTGAGGAGAAGAAGAAATCTAAGAAACGTAAAAAGACTAAGAAAAATGAATAAGATCTTGTTTTTCTTGTTAATGTTATTTACCTTAGCGGCTGTCGGATGTAGTACATCTAGAACCTATTATACGGAGTACGATACTACTGATATATCTTATGTGGTGGATTCCATAGTGTCTTCCGGTACCGTGATGGGCCAATGGAAGGAGTGGCGGTTTACGCTGGACGACGGCCGGGTCGATAACTTTGGCTTCACTGCCTTGTATGACGCCAAGGGGAAGGCTAGGGGATCGATACAGGTAAGGCAGAGATCCGATACGTTTAATATCAAGATAATCGATTATCATAAAAAAGATAAGAAATGAAATACGGACTAGGTTACATACCATCGCCAGCGGATGATAGGGACGCTATCATGAATATGCAACATGAGGCTGTTCCTGATGAGTATAAGATCAATAACGTCGATAGCGTGGTAGATCAAGGTTCTTCCCCTATTTGCGCAGCCATAAGTCTAGCTGAGATCCTTAACTGGAGAAAAGCTATAAAGGATATCAAAAGACCAGCTAAGATCTCTCCTTACGATATATATGATCTGAGAGAGGATAAGGATCAGGACGGGATGGTTCTTCGGGACGCTATCAAGGCTATAAAGAAAGTTGGCGTTGACGGAGAGAAGATAAATAGCTACGCTAGGATCATAGATCCGGTATCGGCTAAGGTAGCGTTGATGCTGAATGGGCCTCTGGTTATAGGTCTGTATTGCTATAATTATGGTAATCGATTCTGGCAAGGCCAAGGACAGAACTTGGGAGGTCATGCCGTTATCCTCACCGGCTGGGACAAGGCCGGATTCGTCCTACAGAACAGTTGGGGGGCGGGATGGGGTAGGTCAGGTATAGAGACATTCCCGTTCGAGGATTGGTGCTATATGCTAGAATGTTGGACAATAGTTTCATAAAGTTACTATATAAACTTCGAGAAATTCCGTTCCACATCCTCTTGTGAAAGACGATGTGGTGTATTTAGGACCCGTAGATCAATTGGTTAGATCATCTGGCTCATAACCAGCAGGTTGTCGGTTCAAGTCCGGCCGGGTCCACAGTTGGATTAATAGAATTTGTCATTAGGTTTAGAGTTTAGATTTATGTAGTGTCCTTGTCCTGGAGGATCAGGACGCTTAAAGGGGAGTTAATTTAACGGATAGAATTTACGATTCCTAATCGTAGCGTGGATAAGGGTTCGATTCCCCCACTCCCCACATGGTGTTTTCTTAAACATATTCCCGTAGGTCGGTAATTAACGATAACCGGTAGACAGCATACGGGAATCAACAAAATCTTACGTGCTTAAGATCGCTTTCAGTTCTATTTTTCGTGTGTATCTATAGGAGGGTGGCACGACCCTCCTATTTATAATAACTATTTGGTATGGATATTAATCAAATAAAAAAGTACCTGCCATCAGGATGGGATGTGGTTGATCTAATAGATCACGGCATAATCGATCTTGATATTATGAACGGAAAGATGATGGGTGAGTATGTGGCTGTGTTGATGATAAAATCTTATGATAAGACCAATGGTCATATCTTAACCACTTTCTCGTTCCATGATAAAGATATGGATAAGTTGAGGATGTTGATAGGTAATGCTATAATGGCGGTAGGATATAGGAATAATCCTCTTAATGGAGATGGGAACACGGCGATCAAATAAAGGTGCTGAATATACTGAGAGAGGGATATTGGATATCCTTAACAGACAGTTCTTGGTGTCTCCTAGATGGATTATAAACAACTTATATGTCTATAACTGGGGGTCTGATTATCTGGCTATAACCAGATCTATGTACGCTTATGAGGTTGAGGTCAAGATATCATTAGCTGACTATAACAAGGATTTCGAGAAACAGGAAAAGCACCAAGTAATGCAAGGCTGGTTCGAGGTCCGAAAGCAAGCCCTATACGAGACCGGGGACTGGGTCAGGTACGGCCGGCCCAACTACTTCTACTACTGCGTACCGGATGGGTTGGTTGATCCTAAGGACATACCTCCGTACGCCGGGCTTGCTTATGTTTGTGGCAGGAATTTGAGAAAGGTCAAGGACGCCCCTATCCTGCACCGTGATAAATTTGATCCGGAAGCCTATAAGATGGCTGACAAATTCTACTATAATTGGTGGAATGAGAGACGTAAGGCTAGACAGATAGAGGGGAAGGATATGAAAGACGAGTTCAGGAAAAGCATGAAAAAGGTGAGGGAGAAGATAACCGTCGATGCCAAGATAAAGGCGATGGAGGCGTTCTGGAGCGTCTGCGATTATGCCTACTGGCCGTACGGGGGAAGAGGGGTGCCCGGAATGAGACCCAACTGTTCCGCTTGTGGTGAGGAATGTAAATTACAATGCCCGAAGGGGAAAGAATTTAAAAATAAAATACGATGAGCAAGATTAAAGATGTATTGGCAAGAGCCATTTCATTAGCCTCAGAACAACCTATGAGCTATAAAGAGGCAGTTGAGTTACTTGATGGTATAGATACGTGTAAGGTCAAGATATGGCTAGAAGAGGGGGCTAAGCTACCTGAATACGCTCATAAACAGGATGCTTGTATGGATTTGTTCGTTAAGGATATAGAACTTGATAATGGAAGAATCATATATCATACTGGTGTACATGTAGCACTACCTGAAGATTATGAGATGGAAATCCGTCCACGTAGTGGTTTTACTAATAGCGAGCTAATTATGCAAAACGCTCCTGCTACCATTGATGAAGGATATAGCGGGGAGATTATAATAGTTCACAGAAAAATGGATAGACATAGTCCTTATTATTGTAATGTCGGTGGTAAAGTAGCACAACTTCTTATTCGTAGAAGGGAACGTATCGTATGGGAAGAAGTGAAGTCATTAGAAGATCTTGGAAAGTCTGATAGAGGGGATAATGGATTTGGTAGTACAGATAAGATAAATAACGAATGATATGGAAAATAAAAATACATCATCCACTACTAATGAAGGCTTGAAAGAAATTGACAAACAAACAAATCCTGTTATGTATGGATGGAGATGTCCGATATGTGGAAGAGTGTATTCTCCTTATGTATCTATGCGCGCTTATTGCGGCAATAATAATATGAATCATATTACATGTAAAATTACTGGATAATTAACATGAGTGGAAGAGTTAAGATAAAGTCCAAGGATAAGGATAAGAAACCTAAGATCGATGTATTTAAGATAATAGAAAACAGGTTTAAGAACATGAACGAGCTTCGAGACCTGATCGACATGGATCCAAAGAAAGGGCTGGTCAGGATCCGGGACGGGGCCGGCTTTAGGGAGGTGGAGCGGGGAGGATGCCTGCATCGGAACTACCTTAACCTGTTGGAGGAGGAGCTGGGAGCTAAACTATCAATAGATCTGATAGATAAATATATTAGAGGTCAAGAATTTGGTTGATGATATATCTAAAATAAGTATCATTGAAATAGGCAAAGCAAGATACTTTAATCTATACTGTTTTCCTGTATGCTATGTGAGATTAAACGAACAATTTTATACCGAAGTAAGTATTGGAGATTATATTGTCAAGGATGAAACTGGTAATATTTATACGTGTAAAGAAGATCTGTTTGATAAAATATATGAGAGGGTTGATGATCCATCCGAGGATGATATGGGTAATGTATCTGATGGGTATCACACCTTTAACGAACTATATAGGTATCGTATGCTTTATAACGCAGCTTTCTTTAATGAGCTGGCTAAAGGTGATATAAAGGTCTGTAAATCTCATAGGCATTATGATGGTGAGGAATGTTTCGGTGGAGGATGGTTTATCGTAATGGCAGAACTGCCAACTGGACAGATATCCAATCATTATGAGAACCGGTATTGGGAGTTGTTTAATATCCCTGAACTTGATACGGCATGGGAATGGGATGGACATACGCCTAATGAGGCCGCTGATAGAATAGAATCATATTTGAAGTCAAATTGATTAATATCTGCCCTAGGAATTACTTAGGGCAGGTTCGTTTTTTATATACCGAAGTGTCTACCACGATCTGGCTGTCCATATCCTCAATCAACTCAATGATCTCATCCCTTATATCGTAAGAAAGCAAGATCGGGATTATGGTTAACATAAAAGATAGTAGTATCCCGAATCCTATTATGACAAGGATATCATTATACCCTATATCTAATATCGGCATGACAAACATCAACCCTGACGTGAATATCATTACAAACA
Organism: Vibrio olivae; assembly: GCF_042428525.1. NCBI lineage: Bacteria > Pseudomonadati > Pseudomonadota > Gammaproteobacteria > Vibrionales > Vibrionaceae > Vibrio > Vibrio olivae. Next base: position 1,268 of record NZ_JBHMEP010000021.1, on the reverse strand, counting down.
ACGTGGATATCTCATTTATCATATCCCTCTCCATTACGTCTTTAATCATATCTCCTCGACTTTAGTATGGTTTATTATCCTACTGATATGACGGATACTTAATCCCGTCCTGTCCTTTATTCTGCCATACACGTAGTTCCTAGACACGACAGTGGCCAAATCACCTAGCTCATTAAGTATCTCGTCATACATCTTATGTATCTCGTTGTTGCGGATAACCGTACTATCCCTTACATTTATCTTCTCGATATCGTCATCGCAGAAGAAGATCTTGATTTTATGTAGTGTGTCTCTAAACATGATTGTAGTTTTGTTCCAAAGACATGAATTTTTGATATCCGGTCAAAGACAATACATGGAGAAGCCAAAAAGAACGGGGGGGCGGTGGTAGGGCGGGGGAGGCCCGGAAGGACGAGGTCTCCCTCCTTCCCTTGGGATTACACTATCCTTACCGTTACTCGATAGTTACCATGAGAACTTTTCCCATAGGCATAAGATTCACATCCCGAACAAAGATCAGTTACTATACAATTATCGTTTAATACATAATCACCATCCCAACTTACATGACTTTCATCTAAAACCTGAGTCTGTAATTCAGATCTGTAAGTGAAATTAATGATCTCCCCAGGATCTTCTATCACCGTTACAGGAACAAAATTAGTTATCCTATTCCCGTATATCACCTTATTAGCCAACTCGCAATGCATACCCGAATTATATTGATACGTAAGGGTTCCATCTATAATACCTCCACTTATGCCCAAAATAATATTGTACTCATTTTTCGGATTTAGAGATGATATCTGGCCACTTATGCTTATAGTTTTTATCTTCTTATCGCGATATATATCAAGATAAGATCTGTTAAAACCATATTGATATGGCTTCCCATCAATATATATATCTACAGCGCCAAGACACATATTCTTGTTTATATTAACGCGGTAGTGGATCTTACCGGGAGAAGAAGTCCTGCGCCTAAACATACCCCCTCCTTATCTGAGGGTTAAAATACCCCCCCCATATATTCAACTTGTTTATTCATAATATGTTATGTTTTAATTATATCGCAAATATAATAAAATTAATGAGAAGGTCGTGAGGGGACGATGAATGGATTTGATGGGGATATAAGGGATATGTTGGGATGCGCATCACATGTAGAGGTATGCGGGATTGCGGGGATATGAGGGATGTGCGGGACGGACCACCTCCCCGAAATCGGGATGTGCGGGATATGCGGGATGTGCGGGATATGCGGGATA
>NZ_JBHMEP010000138.1:0-514 GCF_042428525.1 Vibrio olivae | reverse complement strand
GGTAAAAAAGGCTTTAAGGGCACTTGGAAAAAGCAGGCGACGCAAACCACCGGGTATGAGGTACAGTACAGCACAGCCTCTAACTTCAAAAAGGGCAATAAGACCGTAACAAGAAGCAAAAATAAGACCACTTCCAAGTCTGTCAGCAAGCTGTCCTCCAAGAAAAAGTATTATGTGCGGGTACGCACCTACAAGACCGTGAAAGTGAACGGCAAAAATGTAGAATTATATTCCGGGTGGAGCAAGGCCAAGAGCGTGACCACCAAGAAGTAATATATTCTTGTAATTGCCTTGGGCCAATCCCTCCGTCAACGCCTTGCGGCGTTGCCACCACCAAGTCGGTAACGATAACCAAGGCGGGCTCCACCGCCAAGACCCTGACGAAACTCAAAAGCAAGAAAAAGTATTATGTGCGCATTCGGGTGTATAAAAAGCAAAAGGGCGGCAAGCTGTACGGCGCCTGGTCCCCGGTAAAAAGTACCACCGTGCGGTAATTGACTTTGTTTTCTCTTTG
>NZ_JBHMEP010000094.1:0-587 GCF_042428525.1 Vibrio olivae | reverse complement strand
ATCTATTAACGAACTAGTCGTTGTTGCCACTTGTCCAATTGACTTCAATGTAACATCTACACTGTTTGTGATGCTTGGTATCGCATCTTTCAGCTGAGAGGCACCTGATTTTGTTTGGTTTGCTAGATCACTTGCCTGGTTTTCTAAATTTTTCACATCTGGCAAGATATCTTGTACTTGTTGGATGATCGTCAAGCCTTGTTTTGCTTCATCGATTCCTTGATTCATTGTCTCTTGGATCGAAGCAAAATCGCCGTCGATCTCTGCTAGTTGTTTACCGGCATTTTGGATCTCTGGGATTTTTTCTTGCAAATCAAGGATGATTTTTGCTTGATCTTTCAACTCAGGCATTTTGTCATTCAATGCAACGACTTTTTCACCCATCTCATCTACTTTAGGGATATAATCCACGAATTCATTTGCTTTATTCAGTTTTTCCTTGATTTCAGGTAGTTGACTTTGTAATTCGAGGACTTGTTTTGTGTAGCCGTCGATCGTGTCCAAATTTTCATCTGTTGATAAAATCATATCTTTAACTTTATTGATACTTACTAGGTTCGTATCGATGTCGTAACCTATCTCATTGA
>NZ_JBHMEP010000056.1:0-860 GCF_042428525.1 Vibrio olivae | reverse complement strand
GAGAACAAACGGTTGGCAATGCGGCTAAAAAGCCGTAAATTTGCCCCGTGGTTAAAAGATAACCACCGAGATATAGAAAGTATTGAATAAGACAATAAAGCCTCTTAAAATGAAAATTCCGTGCAAATAACTTGCAAAAGGGTCAGCAACGTTTTAAGGAGGTAAACAGGGGAAAGGATAAAGCCCGGAACGAAAGAACAAAGGCAAAGGAGCCGATAAGGAACCAAGCCAAAGGACGAAAAGGCGTAAAAGGCAGATTTTGACCCCTGTTTGACATTGAAAAAGGTTAGACGATGAAAAAGAGAAAGAAGCCATTAGGCTACAACAAACGTTCCGAGGAACAACGAATTTATGACATTCGGTTTTGTGCCGATTTATTTTTGCGTGGTTATTCGTACCGGGAAATTGCGGACGCATTGAACCGGGATTTGTCCGCCCGTGGCGTTGGTTATACAATTTCGTTTCAAATGGTTTATTACGATTTGCAACAATGCCTTATCGAATGGAAGCGGGAACGGTTGGATACAATCGACGAATATGTTACACAGGAATTGCGCAAGTTGGATAAAATGGAGCAACAAGCGTGGGAGGCGTGGGAGGTATCCAAAACCGGAAAGCAGCGCACCAAAGAGAAAACCAACCGGGGGCGTCCTATCAAAACGGATGCGACCGACGGCGACCCGGAATATTACGGGTATGACGAAACGACCGTTGAAACGTCGGCGGGCAATCCCCGGTTTTTGGACTTGCTGTTGAACATTCAACAACGCCGGGCAAAGATGTTGGGATTTGATGCACCCGTTAAAATCGAGATACCCGGATACAACGCCGGGACGGACGACGATAAACCGAAATACGAT
>NZ_JBHMEP010000082.1:0-628 GCF_042428525.1 Vibrio olivae | reverse complement strand
TGTCATTAGTAGCAACAAGATTGCAGAATTGGCGGATTGAAAACCCGGAATTAGATCGTAATATGACCCGCCCGTGTGAGTATGGCGCATTGGATTTTTTCATTGAGCAAACCAACGCCCCGTCCTCAATCATTAACCCCAATTTGCGTGACCGTGCGTTTGCGTCCATTGGTAACACGGTACAAGTACCCGTTATCAATTACGACGGCGATGTACAGGTTAGCAATGTCCGTTCGTGCGTTATCGCTGACGATGAGAATACGTCCGCATTGGTAACGGTTGTTTGGGCGACTTATGCCATTGGCTTTACAATGGTTCCCGCCGCCTACATGAACAACGAAATTTCCTATGAACACGACTTTTTGCGCAAAATGGAAAAGACGTGCCGGGCTTTGGCGGACAAATTGGACGTCGGAGCCGTTGCCGCATTGGAAGCAAACAAAACACAGGTGTTCAAAACGTTGCTTAATTACACGGAGTCGGGCAATGTGGTACAGGTTCCAACCCAAATGGCGACCGAGATTTTGGGCGATATTAACCCGATTATGCGGGCTAACTGTTACCCGGAATATATCCATATTATCGCCAACGCCGGGGTTGATAGCCTTATACGTAAACTTGCACAACA
>NZ_JBHMEP010000050.1:0-1049 GCF_042428525.1 Vibrio olivae | reverse complement strand
AACCGAACGGTTGTCGTCCCCCAACGAATGATCCTAGAGGGGACGACACAAAGACAATGGGAACACTCTTCTGGCTTGTACAGAAGAGTTCCTTTGTAAATCAAGCAAATTTGCCCTTTGTATTTTTCTTTAGTTAAACAATTTTCCTCGAAATAGATATTTAGGTCTAGAATATTTAGGGTATCTTTGATAAGCTGAGTATGAGACATCTTGAATCCTCCTATGAATTGGTAGCCAAATTAATTCTAAAGGATTTCAGGGTGTCTTTTCTATATTTTTTTTATACAAAAAAGGGTTCTGTTGCAAAGTTTTAAATCTACTATCAAATAAGGTAGAATAATAGAAAAAGATAGCAGGAGGAATGACGATGAATCATTTTAAAGGAAAGCAATTTCAGCAGGATGTGATTATTGTAGCCGTGGGCTACTATCTTCGTTATAACCTTAGCTATCGTGAAGTTCAAGAAATCTTATATGATCGTGGCATTAACGTTTCTCATACGACGATTTATCGTTGGGTGCAAGAATATGGCAAACTACTCTATCAAATTTGGAAAAAGAAAAATAAAAAATCCTTTTATTCATGGAAAATGGATGAAACGTACATCAAAATTAAAGGAAAATGGCATTATTTGTATCGAGCCATCGATGCAGATGGTTTAACCTTGGATATTTGGTTACGTAAAAAACGGGACACACAAGCAGCCTATGCTTTTCTTAAGCGGTTAGTGAAGCAGTTTGATGAACCGAAGGTTGTAGTCACAGATAAAGCCCCCTCTATTACAAGTGCCTTTAAGAAACTAAAAGAATACGGCTTTTATCAAGGGACAGAACATCGTACCATTAAATACCTGAATAATTTGATTGAACAAGACCATCGTCCAGTAAAGAGACGCAATAAATTCTATCGAAGTTTACGCACTGCCTCTACCACGATTAAAGGCATGGAAGCCATTCGAGGATTATATAAGAAAACCCGAAAAGAAGGCACTCTCTTCGGGTTTTCGGTCTGTACTGAAATCAAGGTATTATTGAGAATCCCAGCTTAAA
>NZ_JBHMEP010000043.1:0-1275 GCF_042428525.1 Vibrio olivae | reverse complement strand
AGCCGTATTTTCGACGGTCGTAACCCGGCGTTCAACTATCAATTCCAAAACACGGAACAACGGGACGATTGGGAGTATTACCGCCAAGATGTATTAAAGGAGCCGGAAATTTGGAGTACGAAAGGTTGGGAGTTTTTCAAGACGGAAATAAACAGCGTCTTAATAGTTGATTTGCCCGCCGAGCAAAACCCCGCCGACCGATACCCGACCCCGTATTTTTATTGGCTACCTATCGAAAGCGTCATAACCTTTGAGGCAAACCGGACAACCGGGGTTATGGATTGGATAATTTTCCGCCAACCCGATAAACGTATTGCAGTTATTGACGATGAACGATACAGAGTATTTGCAGAGGACGACGGCGGCAACATAGGCGAATTATTGGTTGATAACCCACACGATTTGCGCTATTGCCCCGCCCGTTTCTTTTGGAACGAGCCAATGAATTTGCGAGAACCGGACGTTAAACAATCCCCGCTGACAAAAGAATTGGAGGCGTTGGATTGGTTTTTGTTTTTCCATATATCGAAGCGGCATTTGGATATGTACGGGGCGTACCCGATATATTCCGGTTACGAACAATCGTGCGACTTTTCAAACGCCGAAAACGGCGATTATTGCGACGGTGGATTTTTGAAAGACAAACAAGGGTATTACAGGTTAGACCAAGCCGGGTTATTGATGCGTTGCCCCAAGTGCGGCGACAAACGGATTACCGGGGCGGGTTCCTTTGTTGAAATACCGATACCGGACGGGGACAAACAACCCGATTTGCGGAACCCGGTGCAAATGTTGACCGTTGACAGTTCAAGTTTGGATTACAACGTTGAGGAAGAAAAGAGATTGCGGGAAAACATTATTACCGCCGTCGTCGGACAAAACGAGGAAGTAACCCAACGGGAGGCGTTCAATGAACAACAGGTTAAAGCCGCATTTGAGAGTCAAAGCACGGTATTAAACCGAGTGAAAAAAGGCTTTGAAGCCGCCCAACAGTTCGTCGATGAAACGGTTTGCCGATTGCGATACGGCAATATGTTCGTATCTGCAAAAGTCAATTACGGCACGGAGTTCTATTTGTACGACGCAAGCGAGTTGCGGAGCCGTTACAAGTCGGCAAAGGAAAGCGGCGCAAGTGAGGCAGAATTGGACGCCCTACAAAATCAGATTATCGAAACGGAGTACCGGAACAACCCAACCCAATTGCAACGTATGTTGATATTGGCAGAGTTGGAGCCGTACCGCCATTTGACCCGGAACGAGGTATTGGATTTGTAC